>NZ_JBIUCI010000017.1:0-182664 GCF_044593635.1 Streptomyces sp. NPDC051913
CCCGGGTCGACGCTTTCGAGTCGGTGGCCGTTGTGGGGGCCGCCGTGGGCGTGGAAGTACCACCAGGGGATGCCGTTCTGGGCGGCGATCACGGCCGTATCGGGGTGGAGGAGGGGTTCGATGAGGGGCCCGCACGCCGCGTAGGAGGTGGCTTTGAGGCCGAGGAAGACGTAGTCGACGGGGCCGATGTCGGCGGGGTCGTCGGTGGCGTGGGTGTGGGCGGTGAAGTCGCCTCGGGGGGAGAGGATCTGGACGCCGTTTTGCCTCATGGCCGCGAGGTGGGGTCCACGGGCGATGAGGTGGACGTCGGCTCCTGCGCGGTGCAGGGCGGCGCCGACGTAGGCGCCGATGGCTCCGGCGCCGAGGACTGCGACTTTCATGGGGTGGGAGCTCCGTTCGGTCGAGGGTGTACCGCGGAACCGTCGAACTGTGTCGACGAAATATTGTCTACAGGATGGAATGAAGGGCAGCAAGAGTTCGGCCACCCCGCTGTCCGGTTCCCGCGCCCCAACTCCCCTCCGCCCGGCCTTTTGTGCGCCGTAGACTGTAGGCGAAAGCCAATTCATAATTGGCTCCTGCACACAGCGACGATGCTGACGAGGAGGGGCCGTGATGTTGTCGACGACTGGCCTGCCGCAGGGTGCGGTGCCCAAGCTCGAACGCCCCGGCCCGTTGCGTGACCGTGTGTACGAGGCGCTCCTCGAACTCATCACCACGCGTGCGTTGCAGCCTGGTCAGCATCTGGTCGAGAGTGAGCTGGCGGGGCATCTGGGGGTCTCGCGGCAGCCGGTGCGGGAGGCGTTGCAGCGGCTCAGTACCGAGGGGTGGGTGGATCTGCGGCCCGCGCAGGGTGCGTTCGTGCACGAGCCCACCGAGGAGGAGGCCGATCAGCTCCTCACCGTGCGGACACTGCTGGAGGCCGAGGCCGCCCGGCTCGCCGCGGCCAACGCCACAACCGCCGCCATCGCCGTCCTGGAGGAGATGTGCGCGGAGGGCGAGCGTGCCGTCGCCGACGACGACGTGGACGCCGCCGTCGCGATGAACGCCCGGCTGCACGCGAAGATCATGGAGCTCGCCGGCAACGCGGTCCTCGCGGAGCTGGCCGCCCAGGTCGACCGGCGGGTCCGCTGGTACTACACGCCGGTGGCCCGACAGCGCGGCCGGCAGTCCTGGATCGAGCACCGCGAACTGATCGCGGCCATCGCGGACCGCGACGAACAGGGTGCGACCGAGGCGATGCGGGCCCACACCGAGCACACGCGGAAGATGTACCACGAGCGGGCGAAGCAGCCGCCTGCCGAGTGACCGCCCGGTCACTCACCGCACCCCTGGCACCGCCCTGCCGTGGCCACCGCCCGGCCTGCGGATATGCAGGTGAAAGGCGCTCCGAAAGCTTGGTATTGTTGTCCATGTCGCCGCGGGGAACACCTCCGGCCAGGCGGCAGACACCTAGTCCGGGTGGCGGAATGGCAGACGCGCTAGCTTGAGGTGCTAGTGCCCTTTATCGGGCGTGGGGGTTCAAGTCCCCCCTCGGACACAGAGAGTAACCGCAGCTTGTGCGGGTCGAGGTTTCGCCTCGGCCCGCACAAGCTGTTTTACGTTGCCTTGCGAGCCGTCGAATATTCGCGTGCCGACCGCTCCACCCGCTCCCTACACTCACCACGAACCGCACGCCGCCCGTGACCGGGCCCGGTGTGCCGTACGACGAGATCCATGACGAGTGAGGGGAGTCCGGCCGTGTGTGAGCGCACCGCTGCCGTCGCTTCCCGTGCCCGCTACGAGGTGATCCTCGTGTCTCCGGCCGCCCGGTGCCTGCTGCGCGGCCGGTACCGGATGCCCGTCACGAACTCCTGACGCAACGTCAAGTCGAGTGTCTCGTACGGGAATCGCGCTGCCCTTTTCCCGGAACACCTCGAAAGGCCTCGGGCCGTGCGTACTCGCATCAACCCTCTCACCACCGTCCGCAACCTGGGCATCCTCGCCCATGTCGACGCGGGCAAGACCACCGTCACCGAGCGGATCCTGTTCGCCACCGGCACCACGCACCGGCGCGGTGAGGTCCACGACGGCACCACCGTCACCGACTTCGACCCGCAGGAGCGCGACCGCGGCATCACGATCTTCGCGGCGGCGATCAGCTGTGCCTGGGACGGTCATCGGGTCAACCTGATCGACACCCCGGGCCATGTCGACTTCGCCGACGAGGTGGAGCGCTCGCTGCGCGTCCTCGACGGCGCGGTCGCGGTGTTCGACGCCGTCGCGGGCGTGGAACCGCAGAGCGAGTCCGTCTGGCGGCAGGCCGACCGGTACGGCGTCCCGCGGATCGCGTTCGTCAACAAGATGGACCGCGCCGGCGCCGACCTCGACTCCGCCGTCGCCTCCCTCCGGGAGCGGCTGCACCCGGCACCGCTGGTCGTGCAGCTGCCCATCGGGGCGGAGGACGGCTTCCGCGGGGTCGTCGACCTGGTCCGGATGCGGGCGCTGACCTGGGCCGACGGCGCCGACATGGTCGTAGCGGAGATCCCGGAGGCGCTGGCCGAGGAAGCCGCGCGGCGGCGTCGGCTGCTGGAGGAGGCCGTCGCCGAGCTGCATCCGGCGGCGCTGGAGGAGTTCTGTGCCCGCTCGGCGCTCGACAACCGGACGCTCGGCGAGGCGCTGCGCGAGCTCACGCACTCCGGCGACGGGGTCGTCGTGCTGTGCGGCTCGGCCTACCGCAACCGCGGTGTCGAACCACTGCTCGACGCGCTCGTGGCGTATCTGCCGTCCCCGCTCGACGTACCCGCCGTGCGCGGCACCGGCGAGGGGGACGGGCAGGAGCGGCCCGCCGACCCGGCGGCGCCGTTCGCGGCGCTGGTGTTCAAGGTGAACGCCACCCCGACCGGCAGGCTCACCTACCTGCGGGTCTACTCCGGAACCATCGAGAAGGGGGACGCGGTGTGGGACTCGGGTGTACGGCGTACCGAGCGCGTCGGACGCATCCTGCGGGTCCAGGCCGACCGGCATGCCCAGCTGGAGCGGGCGGTCGCCGGGGACATCGTGGCGGTCGTCGGGCTGAAGGCGGCCCGCGCCGGGTCGACCCTGTGCGCGCCGGACGCGCCGCTCGTCCTCGAACCGCCGAGCGTCGCCGAACCGGTCGTCTCGGTGGCGGTCGAGGCCGTACGCTCCACCGACACCGACCGGCTGAGCCAGGCGCTCGCCCGGCTGGCCGAGGAGGACCCGTCGCTCGTCGTGCGGGCCGACCCGGAGACCGGACAGACCGTGCTGTCCGGCATGGGCGAACTGCATCTGGAGGTCGCGCTGGAGAAGGTACGGCGTGATCAGGGGCTGGACGTCAACGCCGGGCGGCCGCGGGTGGCGCACCGGGAGACCGTCGGACGCGGGGTGTCCGGGTTCGTCTTCCGGCACGTCAAACAGGACGGTGGAGCGGGGCAGTTCGCGCATGTCGTCCTCGACGTGGAGCCGTGGGACGGCGACGCCGGGTTCGAGTTCCGCTCGGCCGTCGTCGGCGGACGGGTGCCGCAGGAGTACGTCAGGGCGGTCGAGGCCGGCTGCCGGGACGCCCTGGCCGAGGGGCCGCTCGCCGGTCACCCCGTGACCGGGCTCCGCGTCACCCTCACCGACGGGGCGACCCATGTGAAGGACTCCTCCGACACGGCCTTCCGTACGGCGGGCCGGTTCGGGCTCCGGGACGCCCTGCGCGCCTGTGCCATGGTGCTCCTCGAACCGGTGGCCGAGGTCACGGTCACCGTGCCGGACGCCGCGGTCGGCGGAGTGCTCGGCGACCTCGCGGCCCGGCGCGGCCGGGTCACGGGCTCGGCGGCGCGCGGGGGTTCGGTGGTCGTCACGGCCACCGTTCCGCTCGCCGAACTCTTCGGCTACGCGACCCGGTTGCGCAGCCGGACCCAGGGCCGCGGCACGTTCACGGCCCGGCCGACGGGGTACGCTCCGGCGCCGTCCGGGGTGACGGCCGGGTAGTCCTGGGGCTGCGGTCCTAGGCCGAAGGCCCTGTTGTCAGTTCGTACCACGAACCAATAACGTTCGTGGTACGAACTGAAACGGCGCTCCGGGGAACGGGGCACGCAGTCGACGGGGAGAGGGCGGAGTCCGCCATGTCATTGCACAAGCCGGTGTTCGGTACCGGTATCAGCACAGCCGTCGGTGACATCGAGGAGTCGCTGCGGCTCGCCGTCCAGGCGGACCGGCAGGGCCTCGACCTGGTCACCGTCTCCGACCACCCCTACTACGCGGCCAGGCTCGACGCGTACGCCCAGGTCGGGGTGGTCCTCGGCCGGACCGAGCGGGTCTCGGCGCTGGTCAGTGTCAGCAACCTGCCCAGCCGCCCCGCGCCGATGCTGGCGCGCACGGTCACCTCGCTGTCCGCGCTGACCGGCGGCCGGCTGGTGCTGGGCATGGGCGCGGGCGGGCTGTGGGACGAGATCGCCCGGCTGGGGGTCGAGCGGCTCGGGCCGGGAGCCGCGGTACGGGCCTTCGAGGAGGCGGTCACCCTCATCCGGCTGCTCGGCGGGGGCGGCGAACCGGTCACGTTCGAGGGGGAGTTCTACCAGGTGCACGGCCTCGAACCGGCCGCGGTCGCGGTGCCGCCGGTGTGGACCGGCTCGGTGGGGCCGAAGTCGCTCGCCGCCACCGGCAGGGTGGCCGACGGCTGGATCCCCGGCCACGCCGCCGACTGGCTGAGTCCGCGCCACCGTGACTCCCGGCCCGTCATCGACGAGGCCGCCCTCGCGGCGGGCCGCGATCCCGCCGACATCGTCACGGTCTACAACCTCCCCGGTGTCATCACCCGCACCCCCGTCGCCGCCCCGCGCGACACCGACGGGGTGTGGCGGGGTGGCTCGGTGGCGCAGTGGGTCGAGGAACTCACCGGCGCCGTACTGGAGTTCGGCGCCCACGGGTTCGTCCACTTCCGCGTGGACGACGGCACCCCGGCCGACGTCACGCTCGGCCGGTGGGCGCAGGAGATCGCTCCGGCGGTGCGGGAGGCCGTGATGACCGCCCGCACCTGACGGCACGTCAAGATCGGTCAGGGATACGACACCACGGTGGACGGCACGGTCGAGGTGCCCGACGTCGCCGCTCCCGTCTCGTTGATGACGCGCTCGTACTGGCCCTGGCCCCCGAGCGAGACGACGAGCAGGTCGTGGAAGCGCACTCCCGGCCGGTTCGGGGCGGCGAACCCGTGGTGCTGCACGATCGTGGGGTCGACGTTGTAATAGCAGTAACTGCCCAGGCCCCAGCCCTCGTGGGCGGTCACCGCGTCGCCGACCCGGTAGGCCGCGTACCCCTTGACCGTGCCGTTCTGGATCGCGGCCTGGTTCGGGGCGTCGTACGCCTTCTCGTTCTGGAAGAAGATCGTGCGCCCGCGCTCGCCGAACCACTGGACGTCGTACTTGTTGAAGTGTTCCACGAACAGGCCGGTGGCGAGGACGTCCGAGCCGTGGACGACCACGCCGTAATCCGCGCGGTTGGTCTCCCAGCCGACGCCCTCGCCGTGGTCGGCGCGCCAGACCCAGGTGTGGTCGACGATGGTGTGCCGGTTGTTGATGACCATGGAGGTCGTGGCCTTGCCGGGGCCCGCGCCGCCGATGCGGATGAACACGTCCTGCACGGTGGTGGGGTTGGCGGAGTGGTTCCGCCACGCGCCGCTCGGGCCGACCTCCAGCAGGGAGGGGGAGTTGACCGGCCCGGCGTCGATCAGGAAGCCGGCCAGCCGCACGCCGTCGACATCGGCGACCTTCAGCGCGGTGACGCCGTTGTCCGGCACGAGGGTGGCGTAACCCAGGCCCAGGACCACGGTGTTGGCGCGGTCCACCTGGATCGGCCGGTCGACGTGGTAGATGCCCGGCGTCAACAGCAGGTGCAGTCCCTGGGCGAGGGCCTGGTTCAGCGTCGCCGCCGAGACGCCCGGCTTGGCGACGTAGAAGAGCGACAGGGGCAGTGAGGTGCCGCGCGGCGTGCCGTTGCCCCAGGTCACCCCGCGGGCGTTGGTACGCGGGGCCGGCAGGAAGACCCGGTACTCGCTGCCGCTGAGGTAGAGGAACGGCTTCTCACGGGAGACGGGTGTGGTGTCGAGGGTGGTGTACGGCGGGTTCGGGAAGCTCTGGGCGGGGGCGCCCTCGACGCCCGAGAACACCATGTTCCAGACGCCGTTGAGCCAGCTGCCGATCGAACTGTCCCGGGTGTACCACTGCTGCTGGGAGTACGGGCCGACCTGGCCGTCGATACGGCTGTCGGCGATGTAACCGCCGCTGGCCCAACCGTAGCCGGTGGGGGAGAGGTTGAGGCCGCCGCGGACGTGCATCCGGCGGAACGGGGCGGCCTGGGCGACCGCCCAGCGGTTGGTGCCGTTCGCCGGGACCAGCGCCAGGTTCTCCGCCGAACGCCAGAAGTTCTGCGTGGCGTTGCCGCCGAACCAGCCCGCGTCGACCGTCACGTCCCCGTTGATCGTCGTGTCGTCGGGGGAGAGGCCGAGGCCCGCGATCGAGGTGTAGAAGCCGAGTTGGGCGTTGAGTCCGTGGTAGGTGCCGGGCTTGAAGAGCAGTGCGTAGCGGCCGGTGCCGAACTGGGCCGACTCCTGCCGGGCGAACACCGCGTCCAGTCTCGCCTGGATGTCAGGGGTGCCGGGGTCGAAGACCAGGACGTTCGGGCCCAGGTCGCCGCCTCCCGGCAGGGCCTTCGGGCGGCCCCAGGACGGGGACGCGGACAGGGCGAGGGCGGTGGGGACCGCGGCGCCGAGGACGGTTCTCCGGCTGAGCGGGGACGGACTCATGGGCGGCTCCTTGTTCAGGAAGTCCTTGTTCAGGAAGTGAACGACGCAAGGGTTGGGAGCGCTCTCTCGCCGAGGGATGCTTCAGTGTTCGAACGCGGACGTCAAGAGGTGTCGCCGAGTTCAACAAGTGCTGTTCAAACCCTTGACGCGCCGAACGCGGCCCGTTTAACTCACGTCCTAAATTAAGCCGTGAGTGCATTCCCTGAAGGGACACCAGGAGCCATGCGCAGCATCCGAGCCGCGGCCGTAGGCGCCGTCACCATGTCTCTCGCCCTGGCCGCATCGGCCTGCGGAGGCGGTTCGTCGACCGAGGGCGGGTCCAACGACTCGCCCAAGACGCTCACCTACTGGGCCTCCAACCAGGGGGCGAGCGTCGAGATCGACAAGAAGGTCCTCCAGCCGGAACTCGACAAGTTCAAGAAGCAGACCGGCATCGAGGTGAAGGTGGAGGTGGTGCCCTGGTCGGACCTGCTCAACCGCATCCTCACGGCGACGACCTCGGGCCAGGGCCCCGACGTCCTCAACATCGGTAACACCTGGAGCGCCTCCCTCCAGGCCACCGGCGCGCTGCTGCCGTGGGACGCGAAGAACTTCGCGGCGATCGGCGGCAAGGACCGCTTCGTCGACTCCGCGCTCGGCTCCACCGGTGCCGAGGGCAAGGACCCGGCCGCGGTGCCGCTGTACTCGATGGCGTACGCGCTCTACTACAACAAGAAGATGTTCGCCGACGCGGGCATAGCCCAACCCCCCGCCACCTGGGCCGAGTTCGTCGAAGACGGCAAGAAGCTGTCCAAGGGCGGCAAGTGGGCGCTCGGCGTGGAGGGCGCCAACCCGTCGGAGAACATCCACCACGCGGTCGTCTTCGCCAAGCAGCACGGCGGCGACTTCTTCACCGCCGACGGCAAGCCCGACTTCACCAACGACGGGGCGGTCGCCGGCGTCAAGGAGTTCGTCGATCTGATGGCCAAGGACAAGGTCATCGCCCCGGGCAACGCCGAGTACGCGCAGAACCAGTCGGTGAGCGACTTCGCCAAGGGCAAGACCGCGATGCTGCTGTGGCAGTCGGCGTCCGCGAACCTCAAGTCCCAGGGCATGAGCGAGGACTCCTTCGGTATCGCCCCGGTGCCCGTGCAGTCCGGCACCCCCGGCACCGGTACCGGTGTCAACTCGATGGTGATGGGCATCAACCTCGCCGTCTTCAAGAACTCCGACAACCTCGACGGCGCCAAGAAGTTCGTGAAGTTCATGACGAGCGACGCCGAACAGAAGATCCTCAACACCGCCTACAGCTCCATCCCGCCGGTGAAGGGCGCCCAGTCCGACGCGGCGTTCAACACCGCCGCCAACGGTGTCCTCAAGGACACCCTCGCCACCAGCGCGGTCGCGGCCCCGCAGGTCGCCGACGAGTCCCAGTTCGAGACGGCGGTCGGCACGGCCATCAAGGGCCTGTTCGCCGACGCGGCCGCCGGCCGCGCGGTGACCACCGAGTCGGTGAAGGCGGCCCTGGAGAAGGCCCAGGCGCAGATGCCGGCGGCGTGACCCAGATGACCAGCACCGTCGAACTCCCGCTGAGCAAGGGGGAGTCGGGCGAGACGGCGGCGCGTGGACCGCGCCGCCGCGCTCCCGGCCGGATCCGCCGCGTCGGACTGCCCTACCTGCTCCTTCTGCCCGCCCTGATCCTCGAACTCCTCGTCCATCTCGTGCCGATGATCATCGGCATCGTGATGAGCTTCAAGGAACTCACCCAGTTCTACATCCGTGACTGGGGCGCCGCCCCCTGGGCCGGCCTCGACAACTTCCGGGTGTCGGTGGACTTCGACGCCCCCGTCGGCGAAGCCCTGCTGCACTCCTTCCTCGTCACGATCGCCTTCACCCTGCTGTCGGTCGGCCTGTGCTGGCTGATCGGCACGACCGCCGCGATCTGCATGCAGGACACCTTCCGCGGCCGGGGCCTGCTGCGCGCCCTGTTCCTGGTGCCGTACGCCCTGCCGGTCTACGCGGCCGTCATCACCTGGGTGTTCATGTTCCAGCACGACAACGGCCTGGTGAACCACGTCCTGCACGACCAGCTCGGCATCACCGACAAGCCGTCCTTCTGGCTCATCGGCGACAACAGCTTCATCGCCCTGCTCGTCGTGTCCGTGTGGAAGGGCTGGCCGTTCGCCTTCCTCATCGTCATGGCCGGACTCCAGAACATCCCACGGGAGTTGTACGAGGCGGCGGCCCTCGACGGCGCCGGGATGTGGCAGCAGATCCGCCGCATCACCCTGCCGTCGCTGAGCGCCGTCAACCAGGTGCTGATCCTGGTGCTGTTCCTGTGGACGTTCAACGACTTCAACACGCCGTACGTCCTGTTCGGCAAGTCGGCGCCGGAGGCCGCGGACCTCATCTCCGTCCACATCTACCAGGCCTCCTTCGTCACCTGGAACTTCGGCACCGGCTCCGCCATGTCCGTGCTCCTGCTGCTGTTCCTGCTCCTCGTGACGGGCGTGTACCTCGCTCTCACCTCGCGCGGACGGAGGGCGTCGCGTGTCTAGTTCCGGTTCTCCGATGGCCCCACCGAAGTCCTTCCTGTGGACCCGGCGTGTCTTCCTCACCCTGCTGGCGGGCTTCGTCCTGCTGCCGGTGTACGTGATGATCTCCAGCTCGCTGAAGCCGCTGGCGGACGTCACCGGCAAGTTCCGCTGGATTCCGAGTGAGGTGACCTTCCAGCCGTACATCGACATCTGGTCGACGGTCCCGCTCGCCCGGTACTTCGTGAACTCCCTGATCGTGGCGAGCGCGGCAGCCGTCTGCTCGGTCGTGATCGCCGTCTTCTCGGCCTACGCCGTGAGCCGCTACGACTTCCGTGGCAAGCGCGTCTTCACGGTCACCGTCCTGTCGACGCAGATGTTCCCCGGCATCCTCTTCCTGCTCCCGCTGTTCCTGATCTACGTCAACATCGGCAACGCCACCGGCATCGCCCTGTTCGGCTCGCGCGGCGGGCTGATCCTGACGTACCTCACCTTCTCGCTGCCGTTCTCGATCTGGATGTTGATCGGGTACTTCGACTCGGTGCCGCGCGACCTGGACGAGGCGGCGCTGGTGGACGGTTGCGGGCCGCTCGGCGCGCTCTTCCGGGTCGTCGTGCCCGCCGCGATCCCCGGGATCGTCGCCGTCACCGTCTACGCGTTCATGACGGCCTGGGGCGAGGTGCTGTTCGCGTCGGTGATGACCAACGACACCACCCGCACCCTCGCCGTCGGCCTCCAGGGCTACTCCACGCTCTACGACGTGTACTGGAACCAGATCATGGCGGCCTCGCTGGTCGTGAGCGTCCCGGTGGTGGCCGGCTTCCTGCTCCTCCAGCGCTATCTCGTCGCCGGTCTGACGGCGGGCGCCGTCAAGTGACCATTCCTGAAAGGACTTACGTGACCATCGATCTCGCCGCACTCCCGCACGACTTCCTGTGGGGCACGGCCACAGCCGCCTACCAGATCGAGGGAGCCGTGGCGGAGGACGGCCGTGCGCCGTCGATCTGGGACACCTTCTCGCACACCCCGGGAAAGGTGGCGGGCGGCGACACCGGCGACATCGCCTGCGATCATTACCACCGCTGGCGCGAGGACATCGACCTGATGCGCCGACTCGGGGTCGACGCCTACCGGTTGTCCGTCGCCTGGCCGCGGGTCGTGCCGGGCGGTGACGGCCCGGTCAACCCCAAGGGCCTCGCCTTCTACGACGAGTTGATCGACGGTCTGCTGGCGGCCGGCATCACCCCCTCCGTCACCCTCTACCACTGGGACCTGCCCCAGGCCCTCCAGGACCGCGGCGGCTGGCCCGCACGCGACACCGCCGAGCACTTCGCCGCGTACGCCTCGGTCGTGGCCGAGCGGCTGGGCGACCGGGTGCACCACTGGACCACCCTCAACGAACCCCTGTGCTCGGCGTGGATCGGCCACCTCGAAGGGACGATGGCCCCCGGCTGGACGGACCTGACGGCGGCGGTCCGGGCCTCCTGCCATCTGCTCCTCGGCCACGGCCTCGCCGTACAGGCCATCCGCGCGGCAGCCCCCGGAGCCCAGATCGGCATCGTCAACAACCTCTCCACCGTGCACCCCGCCACCGACCGCCCGGAGGACCTGCGAGCCGCCCGCCGCATGGACGGCCACACCAACCGCTGGTGGCTGGACCCGATCCACGGCCGCGGCTTCCCGGCGGACATGCAGGAGGTGTACGGCGTCGAACTCCCCTTGAAGCCCGCCGACTTGGAGACCATCGCCGCCCCGCTCGACTGGCTCGGCCTGAACTACTACTTCCCGCAGACCGTCGCCGACGACCCCGACGGCCCGGCCCCGCACGTCCGTTCCGTCCGCCGTACCGGCGTCCCGCGCACCGGCATGGACTGGGAGATCGACGCGAGCGGCATCGAGACCCTGCTCCTGCGCCTCACCGAGGAGTACGGCGCCCGGCGGCTGTACGTCACCGAGAACGGCTCCGCCTACCCGGACGTCGTACGCCCCGACGGCACGGTCGACGACCCCGAGCGGCAGGACTACCTGATCCGGCACCTCGCCGCCTGCGCCTCGGCGGCCCGCAAGGGCGCCCCCCTGGCCGGGTACTTCGCCTGGTCCCTGCTCGACAACTTCGAGTGGGCCTACGGCTACGACAAGCGCTTCGGGCTCGTCCACGTCGACTACCGCACCCAGACCCGCACGATCAAGGGCTCCGGGCACCGGTACGCGGAGATCATCCGCGCGCACCGGGGGAGGGAGCGGAACGCGGCGTAGGGGAGCGACATCACCGACCGGACGCCCGAGAGCGAGCTCGCGCCGAGCTGAGGGCCGTTGTCAGTGGTGCCTGCCAAGATCCGGGGCATGCTCTACGACGACTTGGCGCGGGCGTTGACCGACGCGGCCTTCGAACGGGACGTCCGGTCCGCCGACCTGGCGCAGCTCACCGACGAACAGCTCGGTGAGCTGCGCCAGGTGGCCTACCGGGTGGACCACATCGAGGCCACGCCCGCGACCTCGCGGGTGGCTCTGGCGGTCCGCCGCGCGGCCGACGAACGGCGACCGTGCGCCACCCCCGACGCCTGCCGCCGGCTGTTCGAGGCGCTCGTCGAGCGGAGCCGGCACAGCGACCTCGGGGCCGACCTCCTGCCGGGCGTGGCGGCGCTGGCGCGCTGCGCGGACCCCTGGCCCGACCTGTCGGGGCCCGCCCGCGCCTTGACCGAGAGCCTCCTGGAGAGGAAGAGCGTCGCGCACCCGTACGCGCTCTTCCTGGTGGCCGGACTCGGTGACGACGACACTCGGCGCGCGGTCGCGGAGCGGCTCGGGGAGGGACCCGTCGCCCGGGCGGAGATCGACCTGCTCACCGGGTTCACCCCGGCCGAGCTGCTCGTGATGACCGAGCTCGACCTGGTCAACACGTACGTCGAGCCGGAGTCCACCCCCGAGGTGTGGCGGAGGCTGGCCGACCTTCCGGCCTACGTCGACTTCGCCCGGCGCGCGCTGGAAGCGGCGGCCGACCGGGCCGACGGGATCGGGTCCGGCGAGATTCCGTACCGCTCCGACAAGGCGTTCACGGCCCGGGAGGTCGCCGTGCTCGGCCAGGCCGCGCGGGTGGCACTGCTGCGGGACGAGGACTGGCTGCCGGACGTGTACGGGCGACTGCTGCCCGGCGTCGCGGTCGCGCCGACGCCCGCGAGGACGGTGCCGTCGCAGGCGCTCCTGTACGAACTGGTCCGCGCGGCCAAGGAGTTCCCCACCCCGGAAGCGGTCACCGCGATCCGCACCGCCCGCTCGCTCACCCGGCACGCGGGCGTGCCCAAGCAGCTCGACAAGCTGCTCAAGAAGGTGGAGGCGGCGCTGGCCCAGCGCACGGAGGTCGCCCTGCGCCTGCCGAGGCTGGGCTTCGACGACGAGGGGGTCCTGCGCAGACCGGCGGGCGACGGATACACGGCCGTCGTCACGGTCACCGGGGCCGCCGAGCTGACGTGGCGGAAGGACGGCCGTCCGCTGCGCGGCGTCCCGGCACCGGTCCGCCGCGACCACGGGGACCTGGTGAAGGAGCTGCGGGACCTGGTCAAGCGCGTGAACCTCCAACTGGCCACGTTGGCACGGGCCTTGGAGGGCGGTCTGCCGGTCGACACCGTCCACCGCTTCGGCCGGTGGCGGACGGAGCTGGCCGAACACCCGCTCGCCCGGCCCGTCGTGGGGAGACTGATCTGGGAGATCGAGACGGCCCCGGGCGCGTGGCGGACCGTCCTTCCGGCGACGGAGGACCTTCCCGACGCCCCTGACGACGCCTCCGTCCGCCTGTGGCATCCGATCCGCGCCGACGCCGAGACCGTACGGGCGTGGCGGGACCGGCTGGTGGACGGGCAGCTGGGCCAGCCGTTCAAGCAGGCGTTCCGGGAGATCTACCGGCTCACCCCGGCCGAGGAGGAGACCCGGCTGCACTCCCACCGCTTCGCCGCGCACCTCGTCCACTACCGCAGGATGCGCGGGCTGTTCCGGGCGCGAGGCTGGACGAGCCGTCTGCTCGGTCCGTGGGACGGCGGCGACGGGGACGAGGCGACGCGGACGCTGGTCGCGGACGGTTGGCGGGCCCGCTTCTCGCACGCCTTCGTGGACTGGGCGGACGACGACCCGGTGGCCTCGACGGACCGGGTCCGCTTCGACCAACGGGTGGGCGGCCGTTGGCGCGAAGCCCCGCTGGCCGAGGTGCCCCCGCTGGTCTTCAGCGAGGCCATGCGCGACGTCGACCTCTTCGTCGGCGTCACCTCCATCGCCGCCGACCCCGACTGGAGCGAACAGGGCCCGGCCCGCGCCTACTGGGAGCGCGCCGGTTTCGCCGACCTCACCGAGACCGCCGAGGCCCGCCGCGACGCCCTCTCGCGCATCCTGCCCCGCCTCAAGATCGCCGACCGCTGCACCCTGCGCGACCGCTTCCTCGTGGTCCGAGGCGATCTGCGCACGTACCGCATCCACCTCGGCTCGGCCAACATCCTGATGGACCCCGACGACTCCTACCTCTGCATCGTCCCGTCCCGCACCCGGACCCCCGCCGCCAGGATATTCCTGCCGTTCGAGGACGACCGTCTCTCGCTGATCCTCAGCAAGGCGATGCTGCTGGCCGCGGACAGCGAGATCAGTGACGGTTCCATCCGGGCCCAGATAGCCGGGGGAGCCGGACGCCCGCGTTTTTGAAAATGGATGTCATGTCGGTAGGTTGTGGGGGTGTTCCCGACCACTGTCACATCACCCCGTGATCAAGCGTTTCCGCTAATGCATATGATGCGCAAGTGCATGACTACAGCATCAGGGCCGCGGGCCCGGACGACCTGGACGGTGTGCGGGCCGTGATGCTCGACACCGTCTACCGCGACTTCGGCACCGGGTACGTGCCCCGCTGGCACGGCGACATCATCGACCCGGCCGCCGCCTATCTGGCCCCGTCGCGGCACACCCTCCTCGTCGCCACCGACCCGGCCGGCGAGGTCGTCGCCACCGGCGCCCTCGACGCGCGCGGCCCGGCCCACCCGCCGAACCCCCGCCATGTCGCCGAGCGTTACCCCTCCGGGGAGACCGCCCAGGTGCGCCGGATCTACGTCCGCCCCGAGCACCGCCGACGCGGCCTCGCCCGACGGCTGGTCGCCGAACTGCTGGCGTTCGCCGCGGCCGACGGCGCCTACCGCGCCGTATATCTGCACACCGATCCGTCCGTTCCCGGCGCCGAGGCGTTCTGGCGGTCGCTCGGCAAGCTCGTGCACGACGAGCGCGACGACCCGGACGGCGGCAACGGCGTTCTGCACTTCGAACTTCCGATGGGACGGTGACCGGCCGATGCGCCGCCTCCGACTGCTCTGCGCGTTCCTCCTCACCCCGGTCCTGAGCGGCTGCTTCGCCTCCGAGGGAGCCGACGGCTCGGCCGACGACACGGACGACGGCTCCCGGCTGCGGGTCGCCCTCGCCTTCCCGCCCGCCGAGAACCTCTCGCCGTACGGCGCCGACGCCACGATCCTCAGCCGCCTCGGTGTCACCGAGGGCCTGACCGCCCTCGACGCCAACGGCGCCCCGGCCCCCGCGCTCGCCTCGTCCTGGCGGCGCGAGAACGACCGCACCTGGCTCTTCACCCTGCGCGAGGCCGGCTTCCAGGACGGCACCGAGGTCACCCCGGCCGCCGTCGCCGCCTCCCTCACCCACGCCACCGAGGCCAAGCCGGCCCCGGCCGCCCTCGCGGGCGTGACCCTCACCGCGAAGGCCGAGGGGAGCACCGGCGTACGGGTCACCACGAAGGACCCCGACCCCGTCCTGCCGCTGCGCCTGTCCAGCCCGAGCCTCGCCGTCCTCTCCGCGCAGGCCTACGCCGAGGAGGACGGCGTCGACCCGGTAGGCCACGCCACCGGACCCTTCGAACTCACCAAGGTCATGGGCGCCACCGCCGCCACCCTCGACCGTTTCGCCGACTACTGGGGCGGCCGGGCCCAGGCCGCCGGGATCGACGTCAAGTTCGTCTCCGACGGCACCGCCCGCGCCAACGCCCTGCGCACCGGCCAGGTCGACCTCGCCGAGGCGATACCCGTCGCCCAGGCCGCCACCCTCGACAAGGGCCTGCGCAAGGCGACCGCGACGACCCGTACCACCAGCCTGCTGCTCAACACCGGGTCGGGGCCCTTCAAGAACGCCGGCCGCCGGGCCGCCGCCCGTCAGGCCGTCGACACCGCCGTGTTCGCCAAGGACGTGTACGAGGGATACGCGGACGCCGGCACCGGCATCTACGGACCCGCCGTCACCTGGGCCGAGGGCAAGCGGACCGCACCGGGCGGACGTGCGCCGGCCGCCGACGCCGACGGGACCGCGATCACCCTCGCCACCTATGACAACCGGCCCGAACTCCCCGAGGTCGCCCAGGTGTTGAAGCAGCAACTGGAGAAGGCCGGATTCCGCGTCGACCTGGAGGTGCGCGCGTACGCACGGCTCGAAACCGACGCGCTGGACGGGAAGTTCGACGCGTTCGTCCTCGCCCGCAACACCCTCGTCGACACCGGCGACCCCGTCTCCGTGCTCGCCAGTGACCACACCTGCGACGGCGGCTACAACATCGCCCAACTCTGCGACCGGAGCGTGGACAAGGCCGTCGCCAGGGCCGAGAGCCTCGCCGACACCGACGCACGGCAGGACGCGGCCATGGCGGCCGAGGCGCGGATCCTGGGCACCGACGCCGTCGTCCCCCTGGTCCACCAGCGGATCATCACCGGCGTCGGCACCGGCGTACGCGGCGCGCTCCTCGACCCCTACGAGCGCACGCTCGTCGGCATCGGCACCCGGCGCTGACGCATGCGGAACCGAGCGGCCGCGCTGCTGTGGCGGGCCGGGATCGCCGCCGCCCTGGTGTGCGCGATCGGCCTGCTGCCCTGGCTGACCCGCACCGACCCGGCACTGACCGTGCTCAAGGCACGCTCGGCCGAACGTGATCCCGACCCCGCGGTACTCGCCGACATCCGCGACGAACTCGGCCTGGACGCCGGTCCGTTCCGTCTCCTCGGAGAGTGGCTGGGCGGGCTGTGGCGCGGGGACGCGGGACGGTCGTGGATCTCCGGCGACGCGGTCACGCCCGCCGTGCTCCAGGCACTGGGCGCCTCGCTGCTGCTGATGGCGGTGGCCCTCCTGGTCGCCGCCGTCACCGTCGCGCTGATCTGCGCGCGCACGCTGTGGCTGGGCGCGCACCGGCGGCTCGGCGGACGCCGTGCCGGTGGCAGCGGCTCCGCGGTCCTGGCCGCGCTGCCCGAGTTCCTCACCGCGTCCGTGCTCGCCACCGTCGTAGGCGTCCAACTCGGCTGGCTGCCCGCCCTCGGCTGGTACGGGCCCCGCTGGACGATCCTCCCCGCCCTCGCCCTCGGCCTGCCCGCGGGCGCGGTGCTCGGCCGGCTCCTCGACGACCTGCTGCCCGGCGCCTTCGCCGAACCCTGGGCACTGGCCGCCGCCGCACGCGGAGTGCCGGGCCGCTCCGTCGCCCGTCAGGCCGTCCGCCGCTGTCTGCCCGGACTCCTGCCCAACACCGGCCTGTTCGCGGTCGGCCTGACCGGTGGCGCGGTCGCCGTGGAGCAGATCTTCGACATCCCCGGCCTCGGCCGCACCACCCTCCAGGCGGCCCTCGCCCAGGACCTCCCCGTCCTCCAGGCCGGCACCCTCGCCCTCGTCCTGCTCGCGGCCGCCGCGGCGGGCCTCGCCGCCCTCGTCGGCCGCCTCCTCGTCGGCCCCGCCCTGCGCGACGGCGCCCTGCCGTCCCTGCACGGCCCGACGCCCCCGGCCCGCACCCTCCAGCCCTTCGCGTACGGCGGGCTCCTCGCGCTCGTCATCACCCTCGGCCTGCCCCGCGACCCGCTCGCCCTCGACACCGGCGAGCGCCTCCAACCCCCGTCCCTCCAGCACCCGTTCGGCACCGACGGACTCGGCCGGGACCTGCTCGCCCGCGTCGGCCACGGCGCCCTCGACACCCTGCTGCTCGCCCTCGCGATCAGCGCCGCCGCGCTGCTGAGCGGCGTTCTGCTGGGCCTGCTGCCCCGCGTCTCGGGGCCCCTCGTGGACACGATCGTCGCCCTGCCCCCGGTCCTCGTCGCCCTCCTCGTCACCGCCGTGGTCGGCGGCGGATCCGCCACCCCCGCCCTCGCCGTCGGCGCCGTCGCCTGGGCACCCCTGGCCGCCCACACCTCCGCACTCCTGCGCCAGGAACGCGCCGCCCTCCACATCACCGCCACCCGTGGCCTGGGCGCAGGGCGTTGGTATCTGCTGCGGCACGAACTCCTGCCCGCCGTGCTGCCGCCCGTCACCCGCCACGCCCTGCTGCGGCTGCCCGGCATCGCCCTCGCCCTCGCCTCGCTCGCCTTCCTCGGCCTGGGCGCCCAGCCGCCCACCCCGGAGTGGGGCCTGCTGCTCGCCGAGAACCAGCCCTACGCCGAGCGTGCTCCCTGGGCCGTCCTCGCCCCGGCCGCGGCCCTCGCCCTGCTGGGCGCGCTGGCGGTGACGGCGGCGGGGGGCGTGCGAATGCCCCGACGCAAGCCGCGCACGCCGGCGGCGGTACCTGAACAGCAGCCTCGTACAAGGGAATCGAAGGAACTGGCAGGAGTCCGATGAGCGGCCTGTCGATCGGTGTCCGCAGGGCGCCGGACCGCACCGCCCGCCTCTCCCCGCTCCTCCGCCTGCTGATCCTCACCCAACTCGCCTTCAACATCGGCTTCTTCGCCGTACTGCCCTTCCTCTCCGAGCACCTCGGGCAGGCGGTCGGGATGGCGGGCTGGCTGGTCGGGTTCGTGCTGGGACTGCGGACCTTCAGCCAGCAGGGGCTGTTCGTGGTGGGCGGGGCGCTGGCCGACCGGTACGGCATCCGGCCCGTCGTCCTGGCCGGCTGCGCGCTGCGGATCGCCGGGTTCGCGTGGCTCGGGTACGCGACGCGGACCTGGGCGGTCATCGGTGCCGTCCTGCTGATCGGG
The DNA here is from genome assembly GCF_044593635.1 of Streptomyces sp. NPDC051913. Classification (NCBI taxonomy): domain Bacteria; kingdom Bacillati; phylum Actinomycetota; class Actinomycetes; order Kitasatosporales; family Streptomycetaceae; genus Streptomyces; species Streptomyces sp. NPDC051913. The sequence continues at coordinate 18,264 of NZ_JBIUCI010000017.1, forward strand.
TTCGCCGCCGCGCTGTTCTCACCGGCGGTCGAGTCCGAGGTCGCCCGGCAGGCGGTGGTCCACGAGGAAGCCACCGGCATCTCGCGCACCCGCGTCCTCGCGCTGTTCACGGTGGCGGGCCAAGCGGGCGCGTTCGTGGGGCCGTTGCTCGGCGCGCTGCTGCTGTCGGTGGACTTCCGGACGGTGTGCCTGGCGGGCGCCGGCGTCTTCGTCCTGGTGCTCGCCGGGCACGCCCGGCTGCTGCCCCAGCACATCCCCGGCCGCAGGCGTGTCCGACTCAAGGGCGGCCTACGGCTGTTGTTCCGCAACCGGCGCTTCCTCGCGCTGTGCTGCGCGTACGGCGCCTACCTCCTCGCCTACAACCAGCTCTACCTCGCCCTCCCGGCGGAGGTGGAGCGCGCCGCCGGCTCGCAGGCGCCCCTGGCCTGGCTGTTCGCACTGTCGTCGCTGCTGGTGGTGACCGCCCAGCTGCCCGTCACCCGCTGGGTGGGCGACCGGCTGGAGCCACGCCGCTCGATGGTGGCCGGACTGCTCCTGATCTCCGCCGGCTTCGCCGTGGTGGCCCTGGCCCGCCCCGCCGACCGGACGGGTACGGCCGGGCTGCTGCCCGCGGCCGGTTTCGTCGTCCTGCTCACCCTGGGCCAGATGCTCGTCGCCCCCGTCGCCCGCGCCTGGGTCCCCGACCTCGCCGAGGACGGCCGGCTCGGCCTCTACACCGGGGCGCTGTCCTCCGTGTCCGGCCTCATCGTCCTGATCGGCAGCTCGGCGACGGGCACTCTCCTCGACACCGGGCTGCCCGCGGCCGTGCCCTGGCTGGTCCTGGCCGCCGTACCGGTGGCGGCGATCGGGTTGCTGCCACGCCGGGCGCAGGGCGAGTGAGCGCGCTGGTCCCGACTCATCCGGCGACGAGCTCGCGCACGTCCTCCATCAGGACCGCCTCGACCCGCGAGGTCCGGTACAGCCACAGCACATCCCGTCCGAACGACCACACCAGCGTCCCCAAAGCCGTCGCGACGACCGCGAACTCCAGGGCGTACGACAGCAGACCCGACGCGGCGAGGAGCAGGAACACACCCTGGAGCGCGGCGACCGTCTTGCGGGCGGTGCTCGGCGGGAGCGGGGCGTTGAGCCAGGTCCAGACGCGGGCGGCGGCCACGAAGGCGTAGCGCATGGCGCCGATGAGAAGGACCCACGGGCCCAGGGACATCGAGACGTGGACACTGAGCACCAGGATCAGGAACGCGTCGACCTCCATGTCGAAGCGCGCGCCGAGCGGCGTGGACGTGCCGGTACGGCGGGCCACCTTGCCGTCCACGCCGTCCAGGATCAGCGCCACCGCGGTGAGACCGACGAACAGCGTGACCGGCGGGGAGCTCTGGAAGGAGTCGGCGACCAGGGCGGTGACCCCGCCCACCAGGATGGAGCGGCCGAGGGTCACCCGGTTGGCGGGGCCGAAGGAGCGGGGCTGGGTGCGGTGCAGGGCCCGGGAGAGCACCGCCCAGGTGGCCACGGCGAAGGCGAGGCCGGTCAGCCAGCCCGCGGGACCCATGCCGATCGCGGTGCCGAGCAGAGCCAGCAACAGGATCTGGACACCCGCTCCGACAGCGGTCTCCTGCTGGACCAGCCTTGCTTCGTACGTGTTGTTCAGGGCCACCGAACATCCTCCGGCCGTGTGACAGAGTCGATCAACGCCGCGTACTGTGCGCGACCTGTGCACACCTCGGTACGTGAACTGCTTCCCGATCGTTCAGGAGGATGCCGATGAACCGCACCGCAAGGGCGTTCTGGCTCAACAGCCCCGGTGACGGCGAGATACGGGAGGTCACCCTTCCGGCCCCCGCCGAGGACGAGGTGCTGGTACGCGCCCTGTGGTCCGGCGTCAGCCGCGGCACCGAGACCCTCGTCTTCCGCGGCGGCGTCCCCGCCAGCCAGCACGCGGCCATGCGCGCACCCTTCCAGGAGGGTGAGTTCCCCGCCCCCGTGAAGTACGGCTACCTCAGTGTCGGGGAGGTGGAGGAGGGCCCGGCCGAGCTGGTGGGGCGCACCGTCTTCTGCCTCTATCCGCACCAGACGCGGTACGTCGTCCCGGCCGCCGCCGTCACCGTCGTACCGGACTCCGTGCCCGCCGAACGAGCGATCCTGGCCGGCACCGTGGAGACCGCCGTCAACGCCCTGTGGGACGCGGCGCCCCTGTTGGGGGACCGGATCGCGGTCGTCGGCGGCGGGATGATCGGCTGCTCGGTGGCCGCGCTGCTCGCCCGCTTCCCCGGCGTCAGGGTCCAGTTGGTCGACGCCGACCCGGCCCGGGCCAAGACCGCCGAGGCGCTCGGCGTCGACTTCGCGCTGCCGCCGGACGCGCTCGGCGAGTGCGACCTCGTCGTGCACGCCAGCGCCACCGAACAGGGCCTGACCCGCGCACTGGAACTCCTCACCGCCGAGGGCACCGTCCTCGAACTGAGCTGGTACGGCGACCGGCCGGTCAGCCTCCCGCTCGGCGAGGCCTTCCACTCCCGTCGCCTCGTCATCCGCTCCAGCCAGGTCGGCACCGTCTCCCCGGCCCGCCGCGCCACCCGCACCTACGCCGACCGGCTCGCTCTCGCCCTCGAACTGCTCGCCGACCCGTCACTCGACGCGCTCATCACGGGGGAAAGCGTGTTCGAGGAGTTGCCGGCTGTGATGCCGAGACTCGCGGCGGGGGAGATTCCGGCCCTTTGTCACCGCATCAGCTACGACAAGAGCGCCTGACCTGAGAAAAGAGTGAGAGGGGGCTGAACACGGGGAAGCGAGGAGCCGTACTACACGGCATCCCGGCGGCGATCAGGCCGAGGGGCTCAGACGCGCCGCACCTGGAGGGTCGTCCGTTGTTCAGTGTCACCGTCCGCGATCACATCATGATCGCCCACAGCTTCCGCGGCGAGGTCTTCGGACCCGCGCAGCGCCTGCACGGAGCGACGTTCCTCGTGGACGCCACCTTCCGCCGGGAACAGCTGGACGACGACAACATCGTCGTCGACATCGGACTGGCCACCCAGGAGCTCGGCGCCGTGGTCGCCGAGCTGAACTACAGAAACCTCGACAACGAGCCCGACTTCGCGGGGATCAACACCTCGACGGAGTTCCTGGCCAAGGTCATCGCCGACCGGCTCGCCGAGCGCATCGAGAAGGGCGCGCTCGGCGAGGGGGCCCGGGGCATCGCCGCCATCGGCGTCACGCTCCACGAGTCGCATGTCGCGTGGGCGAGTTACGAGCGTGCGCTGTGACCGACGTGACCCTGGAGAAGACCCCGACACCGTCGCTCGGTTACGTGCCCGTCCAGCACTCCGCCCTCAAGAACGCCGACATCATCCCCATGTCCCTGCGCTCCGTGCACTTCGTCCTGCCGGGCGGTGTCGACGACCCGGCGACCCCCAGCGGCGGCAACGCCTATGACCGGCGGGTGAGTCTCGATCTGCCCGGCTTCGGCTGGCAGGTCCACAAGCACGCCGTGGACGGCGAGTGGCCCCGCCCCGGTGCCGCGGCCCGCGCCGAACTCGCCCGCACGCTGAGGGAGTTCGCGGACGGCACGGTCGTCCTGCTGGACGGCATCGTCGCCTGCGGGGTCCCCGAGATCGTCGTCCCCGAGGCGGAACGCCTGCGGCTCGCCGTCCTCGTCCACCTTCCGCTCGGCGACGAGACCGGCCTGGAGCCCCTGGTGGCCGCCGAGTTGGACGCCAAGGAGCGCGCGGTACTGCGGGCTGTGCCCGCGGTCATCGCCACCAGCGACTGGGCGGTCCGCCGCCTCGTCTCCCACCATGGTCTGGCCCCGGAGCGCGTCCATGTCGCCGCCCCCGGCGCCGACATCGCCCCGCTCGCCTCCGGAACCGACGGCGTCTCACGCCTGTTGTGCGTCGCCGCGGTCACGCCCCGCAAGGGCCAGCACCGGCTGATCGAGGCGCTGGCGACGGTACGGGACCTGCCCTGGAGCTGCGTCTGCGTCGGCGGCCTCGCCCAGGACCCCGAGTACGTCGGCCAACTCCGGTCCCTGATCGCGAAGTACGGCCTGGAACACCGGCTGGAACTGGCCGGACCGCAGGCCGGCGCCCAGCTCGACGCCAGCTACGCCGCAGCCGACCTGATGGTCCTCACCTCCTACGCCGAGACCTACGGCATGGCGGTCACCGAGGCCCTCGCCCGCGGCATCCCGGTCCTCGCGACCGATGTCGGCGGTCTGCCCGAGGCGGTCGGACGCGCCCCCGACGGGGGAGTGCCCGGCATCCTCGTCCCGCCGGAGGACCCCGCCGCCCTCGCAGCCGAACTGCGCGGCTGGTTCAACGAGGCGGACGTACGACGTCGGCTGAAGGCGGCTGCCCGGGGCCGACGGGCCGCCCTGGACGGCTGGGCGACCACGGCCCGCAGCCTGGCCGGAGTACTGGGCCGACTGCCGAACGAACCCAGGAGGGCGGCATGAGGAAGACGGCTACCACGGAACGTGCCGGCAGGATCCCGGCCCAGCCGGGCCCGCGGGACGCGACGGGCGGCGGCGCGGACGCGTCCCCGCTACCGTCGGCCGACGCAAGCATCGAGGAGTCCCTGATGACGGAGCCGGTCGAGGACTCCGTGATCCCCGGCGCGGACCCCGCCGTCGACTCCGTCATCCCCGGCGCGGGCCCCGCCGCCGTCCGTCCCGGAGAGCGCCCCACCGTGCGGCTGCGTGAGGACGGACCCGGGGAGCAGCCTCGGTACGCCCCCGAGTGGCTGGAGCTGCGCGAGCCGGCCGACGCCTCCGCGCGGGCCCACGATCTGCTCGACCCGCTGCGGATCCGGCTGGCGAACCTGCCCGGCAAGGCCGGTCTGGTCATCCACGACCTGGGCTGCGGCACCGGCTCCATGGGCCGCTGGCTCGCCCCGCTCCTCGACGGACCCCAGCACTGGATCCTGCACGACCGCGACCCCTACCTCCTGCACTTCGCCGCCGTCGCCTCCCCGCGCGTCGCCGCCGACGGCAGCCGGGTCACCGTCGAGACCCGCCGCGGCGACGTCGCCCGGCTCACCCCGGACGCCCTCTCCGGCGCCTCCCTGGTGACCGCCTCCGCGCTCCTCGACGTCCTCACCCGCGAGGAGATCGACACCCTCGCCGAGGCCTGCACCGGGGCCGGCTGCCCGGCGCTGCTCACCCTGTCGGTGGCCGGGCGCGTAGAGCTCACCCCGTCGCATCCGATGGACACGGAGATCATGGAGGCGTTCAACGCGCACCAGCGACGCTCCGGCCTCCTCGGCCCGGACTCGGTCACCGCGGCCTGCGAGGCCTTCTCCGAACGCGGCGCGACGGTACGGCTGAACCCGAGCCCCTGGCGGCTCGGCCCCGCCGAGGCCGCGCTCACCGCGCAGTGGCTGCGCGGCTGGGTGGGCGCGGCCGTGGAGCAGCGCCCGGAGCTGAAGGAGTCGGCCGACCGCTATCTCCGCGACCGGCTGGAGGCCTGCGAGGCGGGCGAGTTGACCGTCCTCGTCCACCACACCGACCTGCTGGCGCTGTCCCGGCCGACGGGCGGGGCGGCATGAGCGTGGAGACGGTACGGGCGTATGTGGTGCGCAGGCCGTCGGGCGAGCGGAAGAACCGAGGGACCGGGGCCCGGGTATCCGCCGCGCCGGTCGAGGTACCGGGAAGGGACGTTTCTGCCGAGGTCGATCCCCGGCCGGCGGGCGCTGCCGTTCCCACCGGCACCGCCCCCCGCACCGCCGGCCTCGCCCTCGTCCCGCCCGTCAAGGCCGTCCCTCCACCGGACGTCGCCGTCTCCGGCTCCCGTATCGGCGTGATCGTCGCCGCCGCCCGCCCGGAAGCAGCCCCCAGCCCCGAAACCGCCACCCCCCGGTGGCGTACCGCCCTCGCCCGCCTCAAGTCCCCCGCCGTACGCACCCACGTGGGCAGTGCCGTCGGTGTCCTGATCCTCGCCGTGCTGCTGTGGCGGCTCGGTACCGGCGTGTTCCTGGACGGGCTGCGGCGGATCGACGGCGGATCGCTGGTCGCCGCGCTCGGGATCGGGGTCGTCACGACCGTGTTCAGTGCCTGGCGCTGGCAGTTGGTGGCTCGTGGCCTGAACATCCGGCTGCCGCTCGGGCCCGCCGTCGCCTCCTACTACCGCGCCCTGTTCCTCAACGCGGCGCTCCCCGGCGGTGTGCTCGGCGACGTCCACCGCGCGGTGCGGCACGGGCAGAGCACCCGGGACCTCGGACGCTGTGTGCGGGCCGTCGTCCTCGAACGGGTCGCCGGGCAGCTCGCGTTGGCGGTGGTCGGCGCAGGGGTGCTGCTGACCATGCCGTCGCCGGTGCTGAACCAGGCCCGTGATCTCGCGCCGGTGCTGCTGTTCGCCCTGGTGGGCGCGCTGGCCGTCGCCCTCGCCCTGCGGATGAACCGGGCGCCGGCGCGGTGCGGCCGGGCGCTGAACGAGGTCCGTGCAGGGCTGCTCTCGCGCCGGAACGGACCCGGGGTCGCGCTGTCGTCCCTCGTCGTTCTCGCCGGGCATGTCGGGATGTTCGTGCTGGCCGCCCGCGTCGCCGGGTCGGCCGCCTCCGTCGCCGCGCTGCTGCCGATCGCCGTGCTGGCCCTGGTCGCCATGGGCCTGCCGCTCAACGTGGGCGGCTGGGGGCCGCGCGAGGGCGTCACCGCCTGGGCGTTCGGCGCGGCCGGCCTCGGGGCGAGCAGCGGGCTGGCCGTCGCCGTGGTGTACGGGGTACTCAGCCTCGTGGCCAGCCTGCCGGGGGTGTTCGTCCTGCTCGCCCGTTACCCGCGCACGGAGTCACCCGAGCCCACGGAATCGTCGTCGGAGGTGAGCAGCGAGAAATACGGCCCGAACGAATCCGCCAGGCTCTCCAGCAGCGTTTTGCCCTTTTCCGCCGAACCCAGCGAGGGACGGCCGATGACACCCGAATCGGTATAGGCGGACATACCGAGGGTGAGCAGATGACGACGGTCGTCCGCGACGAAATCGGAGGTCTCATAGCCGGGTCGGACGAATTCGGGATGAGCGTGCAGAAGGATGGAGGTCTCGATTTCCCCCGCGTGCATGTCGGTGAGCAGCGACGTGACCACCCCCGCCCGCTCGCGCGCCGACTCCCAGTCCTCCGCGGCCGGGAACAGTGCCATGTGCTCGCCGCGGGAGGAGGATTCCTGAACGACGTTGCCCAGTACGTAGTTTCCGCCGTGCCCGTTGACCACGACGAGGGCCTCCACCCCCGAACGGCGGAGCGAAGCCGCTATGTCCCCTATCACCGAGTGAAGGGTCACCGAGGAGATGCTGACGGTCCCCGCCCAGGCCGCGTGCTCGTGCGAGCAGGAGATCGTCACCGGCGGAAGGAGGTGCACCGGGTATGCCGCGGCGATCTCCCGGGCGATGGCACAGGCGACGAGGGTGTCGGTCGCCAACGGCAGGTACGCGCCGTGCTGTTCGAAGCTCCCCACGGGCAGTACCGCCACCTGTCGTGAGACATTCGCGCCCCGCGTCCGTACGTCTTCCGTGGTGTCCGCCGGCAACGGACCGTATGCCGCCGACCGCGCCCTCGAATCACTCATTCTTTCACGGCCTTTCGTCTCTGCTTAGGAACTCGAGAATCATGACAGACAACATTGGCGTCCTCGGCAAGAAGTCCCCGCAGCGCACCGGCGTGGAACGCATAGTGAATGCCCCGCTGCCCACCGTGTACGGGCAATTCCGGGCGGTCGGCTATCTCGACCACGACCGCGGCGACGAACAAGTGGCTCTCGTCCACGGCGAGATCGGCACCGACGACGTACTCGTGCGGCTGCACTCCGAGTGCCTCACCGGTGACGCCTTCGGCTCCCGGCACTGCGAGTGCGGCGAGCAGCTCGACTCGGCCATGCGGGCCGTCGTCGCCGAAGGCAGCGGCATCGTCGTCTACTTGAGGGGCCACGAGGGCCGCGGTATCGGACTGCTCGCCAAGCTGCGCGCCATGGCCCTCCAGGCGGAGGGCCTGGACACCGTCGAGGCCAACCTCGCGCTCGGCCTGCCGGTGGACGCCCGCGACTACGGCGTCGCCGCCGGCATGCTGCACGACCTCGGCGTGAACAGCGTCCGCCTGATGTCCAACAACCCCGACAAGCGCGAGGCGCTGATACGGCACGGCATCGAGGTCACCGAGACGGTGCCGCTGCTGATCCAGCCGTGCGAGAGCAACATCACCTACCTGCGCACCAAGCGGGAGCGCCTGGACCACCATCTTCCGCATCTGGACGCGGTGGCCCACCTGTCCTGATTACGGGGACCTGCGTCCGGACAGGAAGAGGGGACCGACCGATCCCGTCACCCCTGGGAGGATCGCCCGTGAGGATGCAGGCACAAGCCGTCGTGATCGGCGGCGGAGTGATGGGCACGAGCATCGCCTACCACCTCGCCGCCGCCGGTGTCCGCGACGTCGTACTCGTCGAACGCGACGAACTGGCCTCCGGTTCCACCTCGAAGGCGGCGGGCGGGGTGCGGGCCCAGTTCTCCGACGAGCTCAACGTGCAACTCGGGGCGCGCAGCCTGGCCGCGTTCGGCCGGTTCCGGGAGGAGATCGGGTACGACATCGGGCTGCACCGCGTCGGCTATCTGTTCCTGCTGTCGACCCCCGAGGACGTCGCCTCCTTCGAGGCGGGCGTACGGCTGCAGAACGCGCTCGGCGTGCCCAGCCGCATGCTCACCCCGAAGGAAGCCCGCAAGCTCTCCCCGCTGATCCGCACCGAGGGCCTCCTCGCCGCCGCCTACTCGCCCGACGACGGCCACTGCACGCCCGAGGCCGTGGTCCACGGCTACGCCTCCGCGGCCCGCGCCCTCGGCGCCCGCGTCCTGCGCCGCGCCGAGGTCACCGGCATCGAACTCCACGGCGACCGGATCACCGCCGTGTCCACCACGCTCGGCCGGATCGCCACCGACACGGTGATCTGCGCGGCCGGACCCTGGTCGCGGGCCGTCGGCCGGATGGCCGGCGTGGAGCTGCCCGTGGAGCCGCTGCGCCGCCAGATCGCCGTCACCGAGCCGGTCCCCGGCCTGCCGCCTGGCCTGCCCATGACGATCGACTTCAGCACCACCCTCTACTTCCACCGCGAGGGCCCCGGTCTCCTTCTCGGCATGTCCGACCCCGACGAACGCCCCGGCTTCGCCACCGACACCCACGACCGCTGGATCCCCCGGTTGGCCGCCGCCATGGAACACCGCGCCCCCGCCCTCCTGGACCTGCGCCGCACCGGCGGCTGGGCGGGCCTGTACGAGGTCACCCCGGACCACAACGCGCTGATCGGCGAGGCCACTTCGGTCTCTCGTTTCCTGTACGCCACCGGCTTCTCCGGCCATGGTTTCCTCCAGGGCCCGGCCGTCGGCGAGGTGGTCCGTGACCTGGTCCTGGGCCGCGTACCCTTCGTGGACGTCAGCCCGTTGAACGCCGGCCGGTTCGCGGCCGACGCCCCGCGCCCGGAGGCCAACCGCGTATGACCGAACTCCATCTGTGGCTGCGCCACGAGGTCCGTCCCACCGAGCGACGCACCCCCATCGTGCCCTCCGACGCCCGGCGGCTCGTCGAGAGCGGGGTGACCCTGAGCGTCGAGGAGTCCCCGCAGCGGATCTTCCCGGTCGAGGAGTACGAGGCGGTCGGCGCCCGGGTCGCGCCCGCGGGGTCGTGGGAGTCGGCGCCGACGGCGGCCGTGATCCTGGGTCTCAAGGAACTCCCGGACGCCCCGGGCCGGTTGGCGCACCGGCACATCTTCTTCGGCCACGCCTACAAGGGGCAGCCGGGAGCCGCGGAGCTGCTGCGCCGGTTCGCCGCCGGGGGAGGAGAGCTCCTCGACCTGGAGTACCTGGTCGACGACAGCGGGCGCCGTCTCGCCGCCTTCGGGTACTGGGCCGGATACCTGGGCGCCGCCCTCGCCGTGCTCCAGCACCGGGGCCGCCTCGCCGCGCCGCTGACACCCACCTCCAAGGAGGAGCTGGACGAGACCCTCCGGCCCGCCGCCGGGGACCCGGACTTCACCGCGCTGGTGATCGGCGCCCTCGGCCGCAGCGGACGCGGCGCCCGCGTGGCCCTCCGAGCGGCCGGCGTCGAGCCCACCGCCTGGGACCTGGACGAGACCCGGGACCTGGACCGCCCGGCCCTCCTCGCCCATGACCTGATGGTGAACTGCGTCCTCGCCACCACCCCGATCCCGCCCTTCCTCCGTGAGGAGGACCTGGACGGCCCCGCCCGTCGGCTGCGCACCCTCTCCGACGTCACCTGCGACGTCGGCTCGCCGCTCAACGTCCTGCCGGTCTACGACCGCACCACCGAGTGGACCGACCCGGTACGACGGCTGCGCAAAGAACCCCCGCTCGACCTGATCGCCATCGACAACCTGCCGTCACTGCTGCCGAAGGAGTCCAGCGAGGACTTCTCCGCCTCGCTGCTGCCCCTGCTCCTCGACTTCGGGACCGCCGGCACCTGGGGGCGCGCTCTGGACCGGTTCCATCAGGCATGCCGGGAACACGGCATCGCAGAAGGGGAGTTGCCGCATGACTGACCAGGTTCCCGCGAGCGGCACCGTCCACTGGATCGGCACCGGCCTGTCCACGGGCGGCGGACTGGCAGAGCTGTGCGAGAGCGCCGGCCGGGTGCGTGTCTGGCATCGCACGGAGGAACGCGCGTCCGAGGCCCTCGACCGGCTGGGCCTCGCCGGTCGCGCCGAGCCCCGCGCCTACACCCTGGACAGGCTGACGGCGGCCCTGGCGCCCGGGGACGTCGTCGTGTCGATGCTGCCCGCCCCCGAACACGCCGGGATCCTCGCGGTCTGCGTCGCCTCGCGCGCCCACTTCGCCTGCTCCAGCTATGTGTCCGAGGCCGTCCTCGAACAGGTCCCCGCGGCTGCCGAGGCCGGGCTCGTCGTCCTCACCGAGGCGGGCCTCGACCCGGGCATCGACCACCTCTTCGCGCACAGCCTCGTCGCCCGCGGCCGGGAGGCGATCGGTGACGGCACGGCGGCCTCGTACCGCCTCACCTCGTACTGCGGCGGCATCCCCGCGGTGCCGAACGACTTCAGGTACCGCTTCAGCTGGGCGCCCCTCGGTGTCCTCAACGCCCTGCGCTCGCCCGCCCGTTACATCCGGGACGGCGCCGAGACCACCGCCGCGCGGCCCTGGGAGGCGACCCGGCCGCACCTCGTCGACGGGGAGACCTTCGAGGTCTATCCGAACCGGGACAGCGTGCCGTTCGTCGAGCAGTACGGCCTGCCGTCCGCCTGGAAACCGCAGACCTTCGTGCGGGGCACCCTGCGACTGGAGGGCTGGCTGGAGGCCTGGGGTGCCGTGTTCGAGGAGCTCAAGGCGGGGGACGACGCCCGGATCGCCGCCCTGGCGCAGGAGTTGGCGACCACCTATCCCACGACGGACGCCGACCGGGACCGGGTCGTCCTCGCCGTGTCGCTGGACGTGGCCGGTCCGGCGGGGCAGGCGTGGTCGGGCAGCTATCTGCTCGACCTGACGGGGGACGCGGAGGAGAGCGCGATGGCCCGCTGTGTCTCCCGCACGCTCGCCCTCGGCGTCCGCCACATCCTGGACGGCTCCCTGCCGTCCGGCCTGAACCGCGCCGCCGAGACGGCGACGCGGTCGGAGGAGTGGCTGCGTGAACTCGCCCTGGAGGGAATGGACTTCACCCTGCGGGTGGACTCCTGATCAGTCCGTCACGGCCTCGTGCACCAGCCGCTTCAGCTCGGGGTAGAGCGTGTGCGAGCCCTTGGGCCGGACCTGCGTCATGAACTGCACCGTCAGATCACGGCGCGGGTCGACCCAGAACGTCGTCGTCGCGACCCCGCTCCAGCCGAACATGCCGAGGCTCGTCGGGGCCTTCGTGCGCTCCGGGTCGATCACCACGGAGACACCGAGGCCGAAGCCGAGCCCGTCGTTGCCGGGCTCGTCATGGGCGGGACGGCTGCCGAAGGCGCGCAGATCGACGCCGCCCGGCAGCTGGTTCGAGGTCATCAGGTCCACGGTGCCGGGGGACAGCAGCCGCACGCCGTCGAGTTCGCCGCGCCGCCGCAGCAGCTCCATGAACCGGTGGTAGTCGTACGCGGAGGCCACCATGCCGCCGCTGCCGGACAGGAACCGGGGACGCCCGAACAGCGGCAGACCGGCGATCGGCGCGATGCCGCCGTCCTCGGTGTCCCCGTACAACTCGGCCAGTCTGCCCGCCTGTTCGTCGTTCACGCGGAATCCGGCGTCGGGCATCCCGAGCGGGCGGAAGATCCGCTCGGCGAAGAACGCGTCCAGCGGCTGCCCGGACACCACCTCGATGACCCGGCCCAGCACATTGGGGGCGACCGAGTAGTTCCACTGCGTGCCCGGCTCGAACTGGAGCGGCAGGCTCGCGTACACGTCGACCGTCTCGGCGAGCGTCGAACCCGGCACCACGGACGACTCCAGGTCGGCCTCGCGGTAGAGGGCGTCGACCGGATGGCAGCGGTACGAGGCGAAGGTCAGTCCTGCGGTGTGGGTCATCAGATGCCGGACCAGTACGGGCCCGGCGGCTGGGCGGGTCCTGACGTCGGCGCCGGAGCCACTGTCGTAGACCCGCAGGTCGGCGAAGGCGGGCACATACCGGGCCACCGGGTCGTCCAGCGACAGCTTCTCCTCCTCCACCAGGAGCAGCGCGGCGACCGAGGTGACGGGCTTGGTCATGGAGTAGATCCGCCACAGGGTGTCGGGCGTGACGGGCAGCCCGGCCGCCAGGTCGCGCCGGCCGTGCGCGGTGAGGTGCGCGACCCGGCCGCCGCGGGCGACGGCCACGAGGAAGCCGGGCAGCCGCCCCTCGTCGACGTAGTGGGCGACGTGCTGGTCGAGGCGGTCCAGCGCCTTCGCGTCCAGCCCGACCTCGCCCGGGTCCACCTCTTGCCGCAGCTGTGCCATCGCTCTCCTCCGAATACGTTCGTCGAGGTGCGATCCGGCATACCCAGCCGCAGCGACCTCAGACCTCATCGTCGCTCAGCAACCCGCGAACGTCCCTGCGCCCGGCCATGATCGGCGGATGTGGCGGATCCGGCGGACTCCGGACGGCCCGGCAGCACCGCGCTCGCCACCGCCCCGGCCACCGCCACGACGGCGAGCACCACCAACGCCCCCCGCCCCATCAGCAGGGTCGCGACGGCCACCCCCAGCACCGGCCCGACGTTCATCGCCGTCTGCTGGAGCCCGCCCGCCACCCCGGCCGCCTCGACGGGACTGTGCCGTACGACGACATGGGTGGCGGCCACCATCACGGTGCCGAACCCGGCGCCCAGCAGGGCGAATCCGGCGCACAGCGCGAACGTGCCGGTGGCTCTGTCCAGCGTCAGCACCCCCACCGCGAGGACCGCCATCGCGGTCACCGCCGTACGCCGGGCCCCCACCCGGCGCAGCAGGACCGCGCACAACGGAGCCGCGCCCACCATCAGCACCGCCAACGGCAGGCACCGCAGGGCGCTTTGGAGCGGGTCCAGGCCGAGCGTGTACTGGAGGGTGTACGTGCTCACGAACAAGGTGCCCGACAACGCGGCCGACGCGGCGACCAGGACACCGAGCGCCGGCCCGGCGACGGCCCGCGGGAGCAGCGGGCTCGTGGTACGGCGTTCATGGCGCAGAAAGGCCGCACCGGCGACCACGGAGGCGGCCAGCCCGAGCCACCGCAGGGACACCAACGCATGGACCAGACACCCCAGAGTCACCGCCAGCAGCAGGGCACCCGGAACGTCCAGCCGCACCGGCACCGCCCGCACCGGTTCCCGGCCGTCCGCAGAGAGCGGCCCCGCCGCCCGCACCGGTTCCCGGCCGGCCAACGCGAGAAGCCCGAACACCAGCGCCGGTGCGACGTTGAGGAAGAACACCGCCCGCCAGCCGGGCCCGGCCACCAGCACCCCGCCCACCAGCGGCCCCACCGCGGCCGACACCCCGATGGCGGCGGTCCGCACCGCGATCGGCGTCCGCAGCCGGTCCGCCGGATACGCGGCCCGCAGCATGCCGAGCGTGGCCGGTTGCAGGAGCGCCCCGAACACCCCCTGCACGACCCGCAGTCCGACCACCCACCCGATCCCGGGCGCCAGCCCGATGCCCGCCGAAGCCGCCCCGAACCCGAGCATGCCGATCGCGTAGAGCCGCCGGTGTCCGTACCGGTCCCCGAGCCGCCCGGCGAAGACCAACAGTCCGGCGACGGCGATGAGATAGCCGGTACTGGTCCACTGGACCTGCGCGAAGGACGCCCCCAAGTCCCGTTGCAGGGTGGGCTGGGCGATGGTGAGGACGGTGCCGTCGAGGGCGACGATCACGGCGCCGACCACGCTGCTCGCGAGCGCGAGACCCGGTCTCACGCGCGCTCCTCACCGAGGTGCGCGTCAAGGGCCGACCGCAGCAGGGGTGCGAAGTCGGTGGCGCCCGTGGCCAGTTGGAGGCTGCCCCAGCCCCAGAGCTGGGCGATCCCGTGCAGGTTCGCCCACAACGCTCCCGCGACGAGCCGGGCGTCCACGTCGGGGCGGATCCGGCCGACCAGATCCACCAGGCGCCCGAAGAGCGGCAGGCTGGTGTCCCGCAGGCCCAGATGGCCGCTCTCCAGCAGATCGTGACGGAACATCAGCTCGTACATGCCGGGGTTGTCCAGCGCGAACGCCAGGTAGGTGCGGGCGAGTTCGGCCAGCTGGGCGCGCGGCCCCGCCGTACCGTCACCGACGGCCGCGGTCACCCGCTCGGCGAGCTCACCGAAGCCGCTGCGCGCGATGGCCGACAGCAGCTCCAGGTGGGTCGGGAAATACCGGCGCGGCGCCCCGTGCGAGACGCCTGCCCGACGGGCGATCTCCCGCAGGGTCAGGGCCTGTGCGCCCTCCCGGGCCACCAGCTCCACTCCGACATCGACCAGCCGGGCTCGCAGCCCGCTCTCGGGTTCATGCATGGACAGTGTCTACCAAGAGGATGTAGACACTGTCTACCCGGAATGGGGGCGACCGGTGATGGGGTTGATCCGTTCATGACTCAGAACGCGCTGCTCCAGTTGCTCGGCACCGGACACGGCGGGGTGCTGATCACCCTCAAGCGGGACGGCCGGCCCCAGCTGTCCAACGTCAGCCACGCCTACTACCCGGACGAGGGCGTCATCCGGGTCTCGATCACCGACGACCGTGCCAAGACCCGCAATCTGCGCCGCGATCCCCGGGCGTCGTACCACGTCACCAGCCCCGACCGACGGGCCTACACGGTCGCCGAGGGTACGGCCGAACTCACGCCCGTGGCCAAGGACCCGTACGACGACACCGTGGAGGAGCTCATCCGCCTCTACCGCGACGTCCAGGGCGAACACCCCGACTGGGCGGACTACCGCGCCGCGATGGTCCGCGACCGACGGCTGGTGCTGCGGCTGAGGGTGGAGCGGGCGTACGGCATCCCCGAGGGCGCAAACCGCGGGTAGCGGGCTCTGGTACGGGAGGTCCGTCACGCCCTGGCCCGCGGGACCGGGAACCCGTGCGTGCGCGCCCCCACCACCACGGCCACCACCGGCACCAGCAGCGCCAGCACGCTCCACGGGAACGCGGTCGCGCCGAACAGGCCGAGCAGGAGGCCGCCGACCGCGCCGCCGCCCGCCATCGCCGCGTTCCACAGGGTGACGAGCATGGCCTGGGCGGCGTCGGCCTGCGCGCCGCCCGCCTCGGCCACCGCGGTCTGCAACAGGGTGGGCGCACCACCCCAGCCGAGCCCCCACAGCGCGGCGGCGACGTACACCAGGGCCGGGGTGTCGGCGAACACCGCCAGCAGTGCCGCCGCCGCGCCCACCAGCACCGTGCTCGCGACCGTCAGGGCCCGCAGCCGCCGGTCGATGAACGCGCCCACGATCCAGATGCTCAGCAGCGAGGCACCGCCGAAGACCAGCAGCACGAGGTCGGTCGAGTCGCCGAGGCCGAACTCGTCGAGGAACGTGGCGATGTACGCGTACAGCACCGTGTGCGCCAGCACGAGGACCAGCGTGACGAACAGGACCGGCACCACCCCGGGCACCGACAGCACCCGCGCCACGGGCACCCGGCCGGCGCGCTCCTGGCCGGGCCGGTCCGGCACCCCCAGCGCGATCCAGCCCAGCAGCAGCACGGCGACGCCGGTCATCAGCGCGAACGCCCACCGCCAGCCCAGCGCCCCGCCGAGATACGTGCCCGCGGGCACCCCGACCGACAGCGCCACCGGTACGCCGGTCATCACGACGGCGACCGCCCGGCCCTGGAGCGCGCCGGGCACGAGCCGGCGCGCGTAACCGGCGAGCAGCGCCCAGGCGAGCCCGGCGGCCACACCGGCGACGAACCGGGCCGCCATGGTGAGGGCGTAGTGCCCCGAGACGGCCGTGACCGTGTTGGCCACGGCGAAGCCCGCCATCGCCGCGAGCAGCAGCCGCTTGCGCCGCCAGGTGGCTGTCGCCGCGGACAGCGGGATCGCGGTGAGCGCCGTGCCGACCGCGTACACGGTCACCGCCTGACCGGCCGCCGACTCGCTCACCCCGAGATCCCCGCTCATCGCGGGCAGCAGGCCCGCCGGGAGGGTCTCGGTGAGGCTGGTGACGAAGACGGCGGTGGCGAGCGCGAGGAGGGCGGGGAGGGGAAGGGTTCGGGCGGTTTCGGGAGGTGTGGTCGTGGTCGTCATACGGGGAGCGTCCGCCTTGACACTGGTGTCAGGTTCAAGGGCGAGCGAGCTGATGACCAGTCATCTCCGGCTCCGGCCGGCAGGGTTGAAGCACTGCGGACGCCGACCGGCGGGAGATGGCCGGGCCACGATGGACGACCGCCGCACCGTGCGCACCGGCCGCCCCTGAAATCGGCCGGTACGCACGGGGGCCGTCCGCTCCGCCACGGAGTGCGGAGAGGGCCTGGTCAGCGGTGTTCCGCACGGCTCGTACCGGCCGATGGTCTTGCCGCGGGCGTCCCCTGTCAACGGGGCGGCGCCGAAGAGGTCCTACTCCTCGGGGCGCAGGGCGGACGACCGATGGCCCGGCGCACCTCCCGTGCCTAGGCTGCCGATGGTCCCACCGCAGCGGAGAAAGAGGTCACGATGCCCGTCAACGGCCGCAGCCACATCCGTGTCGCCCGCCCGTCCCGTGATCTCGCCGCGGCCGAGCGCTTCTGGGCGGGCGGGCTCGGCCTCGCCGTCGTCTGGCGTGCCGAGGGCGGTACCGAACCCGGCGAGCACGACCTGCTCATGCTCGGCTGGCCGGACGCCGACTGGCATCTGGAACTCGTCCACGAACCCGCCCGCCCGGTCGCGCCACGGCCCACCGAGGAGGACCTCCTGGTGATCTACGTCGACGGGCCCGTCCCCGAGGACCTGGTCACTCGGCTCGAACAGCACGGCGGCAAGCGGGTCTCCTCACCGAACCCCTACTGGAACGAGTGGGGCGTCACGATCGAGGACCCGGACGGCTACCGGCTCGTGCTGTGCGAGCGCGCCTGGTCCAACGCCTGAGCGTTCCCACGCACGAACGCCGGGTCCCCGGAGCCTTTGTGGCGTCCGGGGACCCGGCGTTCCGCGGGCGGATCAGGCCGTCACGGTGGCCCGCTCCTCCGCCGTCCGGGGCGTGCGCTCGCCGAGCCGTTCCGTCGGGACCTTGTGGGTCTCGCGGGCCGACAGGGCGGCGATGACCGGCGGGACGCACAGGGCCGCGGTGAACAGGGCCACCGAGGACCAGTCGTCGCCGTCGGGGCCGGCGATCTGCGCGGCGAAGGTCACCGCGAAACCGGCCACGGCGAAGCCGATCTGCGTACCGATGGCCATGCCGGACAGTCGGACACGGGTCGAGAACATCTCGCCGTAGAACGACGGCCACACCCCGTTCGCGGCGCTGTAGACGACACCGAAGGCGATGATGCCGAGCAGCAGGATCAGCGGGTAGTTGCCCGTGGAGATCGCCCAGAGGTAGAGGAACATCGTGATCGCGCTGCCCACCGCGCCGATCAGATAGACGGGGCGGCGGCCGACGCGGTCCGAGAGCGTGGCCCACAGCGGGATCGCGGCCAGCGCGACCACGTTGGCCAGCGCGCCCACCCACAGCATGGAGGAGCGGCTCATGCCGACCGAGTCGCTCGTCGCGTACGCCAGCGCCCAGACCGTGAAGATCGTCGAGACCGAGGCGATGAGCGCACCCGCGACGACCCGCAGGACGTCCGCCCAGTGGTGGCGCAGCAGGATCGCCAGCGGCATCTTGACGACGCCCTCGGTCGCCGTCTGCTGCTCGAAGGCCGGGGTCTCCTCCAGCTTGCGGCGGATGACGTAACCGACGATCGCCACGCCGATGCTCAGGAAGAACGGGATCCGCCAGCCCCAGGACAGCAGCTGGTCCTCGGGCAGCGCGGCGATCGGGATGAAGGCCAGCGTGGCCAGGAGCTGACCGCCCTGGGTGCCGCTGAGGGTGAAGCTGGTGAAGAAGCCGCGCCGGTGCGGCGGCGCGTGCTCCAGCGTCATGGAGTTGGCGCTGGCCTGCTCACCTGCGGCCGAGATGCCCTGGAGGACACGGCACAGCACCAGCAGGACCGGCGCGAGCGAGCCGACCTGGGCGCGGGTGGGCAGACAGCCGATGAGGAACGTCGACAGGCCCATCAGGATCAGCGTGAAGACCATGATCTTCTTGCGGCCGAGCTTGTCGCCGAAGTGGCCGAGGAAGAGCGCGCCGACGGGGCGGGCGGCGTACGCGACGCCGAACGTGGCCAGCGACAGCAGGGTCGCGGTGGCCGGGTCGGACTCGTCGAAGAAGACCTTGGGGAAGATCAGCGCGGCGGCGGACCCGTAGATGAAGAAGTCGTAGTACTCCAGCGCGCTGCCGATCCAGGCGGCGGTCGCGGCCTTCCTCGGCTGGCCGGGCGGCGCGGTGGCGGGGGAGGGGACGGACACGGCGGCTCCTTTGGGGGACTCCAACGTAAGCGGAGTGAGCGGCGGGGAGGGAGAGGGCCGGGTCTCGTGAACCCCGGCTAATTAACCCACTGGATAGTTAGTCCCGGTGGGTAGGGATGTTGCGCGCGCGTTTCCCCGCTGTCAAGAGGTCGGGTCCGCCGAACCCGGTCGCCGGCTCAGTCGCCGGCGCGGTCCGCCGTCAGATACGCGATCACCATGTCGCCCAGCATGTTCCGGTAGCGCTCCCGCTGAGCCGGGTCGACCAGGTCGCGGCCGAAGAGGGCGCCGAAGGTGTGCCGGTTGGCGACCCGGAAGAAGCAGAACGAGCTGATCATCGCGTGCAGGTCGACGGCGTCCACGTCGGCCGTGAACAGCCCCGACTCCTGGCCCGACTTCAGGATCCGGCGGATCACGTCCAGGGCCGGCGAGCCGATCCTGCCGAGCTCCTCGGAGGCGGCGATGTGCTCGGCCTCGTGGATGTTCTCGATGCTCACCAGGCGGATGAAGTCCGGGTGCGCCTCATGGTGGTCGAAGGTCAGCTCCGCCAGGCGCCGGATGGCGGCGACCGGGTCCAGATGCTCGACGTCGAGCCCCTGCTCGGCCTCGCGGATCACGCCGTACGCCCGCTCCAGGACGGCCGTGAAGAGCTGCTCCTTGCCGCCGAAGTAGTAGTAGATCATCCGCTTCGTGGTGCTGGTGAGGGCCGCGATGTCGTCGACGCGGGCCCCGGCGAAGCCGACCCGGGCGAACTCGCGCGTGGCCACGTCGAGGATCTCGGCCTTGGTGCGGGCGGCGTCACGGATGCGCCCGTTGGGTCGTGCCGGTTCTTCGACGCTGGTCATCGGGTTCCTTCGGGCGTAGGGCGGGGCTGTGGGGCCGCGTGCCGCAGATTCTAGAAGGCGGCTGCGCTCGTGCGGCGGGTGAGGGCTTCCCAAGCGCAGGTCCCCGGTGTTATGACTAACTCACTAGTTCGTACATTGTGAGCCGCTCAGGAGGTCCGCGTGGCCAAGGACTCGTATCTCGTCGGACTGATCGGCGCGGGCATCGGCCCCTCCCTCAGCCCGGCACTGCACGAGCGGGAGGCCGACCGTCAGGGCCTGCGTTATGTGTACCGGCTCATCGACATCGACACCCTCGGTGTCCCGCCGGAGGCGGTCGGCGACCTGGTCCGGTCCGCCCGCGACCTGGGCTACGACGGGCTCAACATCACCCACCCGTGCAAGCAGCTGGTCATCGAGCATCTCGACGCGCTGTCCGCGCAGGCCGAGGCGCTCGGCGCGGTCAACACCGTCATCTTCGAGGACGGCCGGGCCGTCGGCCACAACACCGACGTCACCGGCTTCGCCGCCTCCTTCGCCCGCGGCCTGCCCGACGTACCGCTGGAGCGGGTCGTCCAGCTCGGCGCGGGCGGCGCGGGCGCGGCCGTCGCGCATGCCACCCTCACCCTCGGCGCCGGGCGGGTCACCGTCGTCGACGCGCTGGCCGACCGGGCGGCGGACCTCGCCGCCGCCCTGAACCGCCACTTCGGCGCGGGCCGGGCCGCGCACGCCACCCCCGACCGGCTGCCGGACCTTCTCGCGGACGCCGACGGCATCGTCCACGCCACCCCCACCGGAATGGCCGCCCACCCAGGACTTCCTTTCCCGGCCCAGCTCCTCCACCCGAGGCTGTGGGTCGCGGAAGTGGTCTACCGCCCGCTGGAGACGGAACTGCTCCGCACGGCCCGGGCCATCGGCTGCGCCACCCTGGACGGCGGCGGCATGGCCGCCTTCCAGGCCGTGGACGCCTTCCGTCTCTTCACCGGCCGGGAACCCGACGCGGCGCGCATGCTCGCCGACATCGGGGAACTGGCGGGTGCCGTCAGCGCGCCGAAGTAGGAAGAGGTACCGCCCGTGCGTACGTCCATCGCCACCGTCTCCCTCAGCGGTTCGCTCACCGAGAAGCTCACCGCCGCCTCCCGGGCCGGCTTCGACGGGGTGGAGATCTTCGAGAACGACCTCCTCGCCAGCCCGCTCACCCCGGAGGAGGTCCGGGCGCGCTGCGCCGACCTCGGGCTGACCGTCGACCTCTACCAGCCGATGCGGGACATGGAGGCGGTACCGGCGGAGGTGTTCGCCGCGAACCTGCGCCGGGCCCGGCACAAGTTCGAGCTGATGGGCCGGCTCGGCGCGGACACGGTCCTCGTCTGCTCCAGCGTCCATCCGCTGGCCGTGGACGACGACGCGCTGGCCGCCGAGCAGCTGCGCGAACTGGCCGCGCTGGCCCAGGAGTCCGGCATCCGCGTCGCCTACGAGGCGCTCGCCTGGGGCCGCCACGTCAGCACGTACGACCACGCCTGGAACATCGTCGAGGCGGCGGACCACCCCGCGCTCGGCACCTGCCTGGACAGCTTCCACATCCTGTCCCGCGGCAGCGACCCCAAGGGCATCGAGGACATCCCCGGCGAGAAGATCTTCTTCCTCCAGCTGGCGGACGCCCCGCTGCTCGCCATGGACGTCCTGCAGTGGAGCCGCCACTACCGCTGCTTCCCGGGCCAGGGCGGCTTCGACGTCGCGGACCTGGTCCGCCGCGTCCTGCACACGGGGTACGCCGGGCCCCTGTCGCTGGAGGTCTTCAACGACGTCTACCGGCAGGCCGAGGCGGGCCCGACGGCGGTGGACGCGCACCGGTCGCTCCTGCTGTTGCAGGAGACGGTCGGCGTCACGACCCCGCCCGCACCCGTCGTGCCCACCGGTGTGGCCTTCGCCGAGCTGGTCACGCCGGACGCCGAACCGGTCGCCGCGCTGCTCGGGGCGCTCGGCTTCGCACGTACCGCACGGCACCGCAGCAAGCCGGTCGATCTGTGGCAGCAGGGCGAGGCGCGGCTGCTGGTCAACACGGGACCGGCCGGGCGCCGGGACGGTACCGGCCTCGCCGCGATCGGCCTGGAGTCACCGGACCCGGTGGGAGCGGCCCTGCGGGCGGAGGCACTCCTGGCACCGGTGCTGCCGCGCAGGCGGGCGGCGCAGGACGCTCCGCTGGACGCGGTGGCGGCGCCGGACGGCACGGAGCTGTTCTTCTGCGCGACGGACCGCCCCGAACTACCCAACTGGCGGGCGGACTTCGAGGAGGTGACGGACGCCAAGGACATGGGGGGCGTACGAGGCATCGACCACCTCGCTCTCGTCCAGCCCTGGCACCAGTTCGACGAGGCGGCGCTCTTCCACCGCAGTGTGCTCGGGCTGCACGCCCAGGAGAGCGTGGACGTCGCCGACCCGTACGGCCTCATGCGCAGCCGCGCGGTGACCAACGCCGACGGCAGCGTGCGGATCGCGCTGTCCGTGGGCGCGGCCCCGACCGACGACACCGTGCACGCCCAGCACATCGCGCTGGCGACGGACGACGTGGTGAGGGCGGTCCGCCGCTTCGGGGCGGCGGGCGGCCGGGTGCTGCCGATCCCGGCGAACTACTACGACGACCTGGCCGCCCGGTTCGAGTTCGCGGACGGCGAGTTGGAGACGTACCGAGAGCTCGGCATCCTCTACGACCGGGACGCGCACGGGGAGTTCAGGCACTGCTACACCCGCACGGTGGGACGCGTCTTCTTCGAACTCGTCCAGCGGGACGGCGGCTATCGCGGGTACGGCGCCCAGAACGCGCCGGTGCGCCTTGCCGCGCAGCACGCCGTCACTGGCGGCTGACCGTGCGGGTGATGCCGGTGATCACGGTGCTGGCGAGGATCCAGCCCGTGATCACCAGGGCGTAGGAGAGCGCCTGGTACCCGCCCTTGGGGGCGAAGGCGCCTTCCTGGCCGAAGCTGATCACCGGCAGCAGCAGGTCGAGCGTGAAGAACACCGGGTTGAAATCGGGGTGTTCGGACGACTTGAGCGGCGGCGGCTCGTGCAGGGCGTACACCATCGAGCCGACGGCGAGGAGCGAGAGCAGCCAGGCGAGCGCGCGCAGGGGGCGGAAGCCGTAGCCGACGGTGACGTCCTGGAGGTGGCCCCACAGGCGGCCGTACCAGGCGCGGGTGGTGCGCAGGCGGCGCTGCTTGGCGAGTTGGACGAGCCGGGCGGCGTGGTCGTCGCCGATGCGTTGGTACAACGCGGTCAACTGCTCATAGGCCTGCGGGACATAGCCGTCGACGTCCCGCCGCAACACCGGCAGCCAGCGCTCGGCGGGGACGTGGGGGGACAGCATGGTGTAGCTGAGGCCGTTGAGCCGCACGTCGCCGGCCAGGGTCTCCGGTGCCACACGCAGGAGGTCGGTCTGGGTCTGCCGAAAGTTCACCGAGCCGTTCAGGGGTTCGGCCTCGTTGAGCCACAACTCGCCGATCACCGCGCTGCTCGCCTGGAGCGCTGTGCGGCCGGGGTGCGACAACCGGGAGTGCGCGAGATCGAGTCGGCCGGTGACACGGGCGCCGCGCAGATCGACCCGGCCGAGGGCGGTGAGGCGCCTGGCGTGCACGTCGGACGCCACGGACAGGGTCTGGGCGTCGACGGCCGTGCCGCCGGGGTTCTCCAGCCGTGCGTCCAGGAGGTTGACCGACGCGTCGACGGAGGCGTCGTTGCACACCAAGCGGCCGTGGACCTGGATACCGGGGGCCACGAGGTCCTCGCCGACGGAGGAGTGGTTGAGGCGCAGGGCGGGTTCGTCCGAGTCGTCGGAGGCGCGGAACACGGCGCGGTCCATGAACAGGGCTCCGCCGATCTGGACCCCGCCGAGGGTGACGGGCCCCCGGAACCGGCAGTCCGTCAGCCTGAGCACGCCCTCCACCCGCATGGTCCCGCCCGCCAGGCCCGGCAGCACGGAGCCGCGGAGGTTGAGCTGCCGGAACTGGCTGCCGTAGAGCCGCGGTGCCTCGTCGAACTCGCAGTTGCTCAGCCGTACGACCCGCTCCACCGTCCCGTGCTGGACATCGAGCGCACCGGTGATCCTCGCGCCCGCCACCTTCAACGCGGCTATCTCTCCGTCCTGCACGGGCCCGTTCAGCATCAGCGCCCGCAACACCACGGCCCGCAAGGTCCGTTCGGCGCTGCCCTGGAAGTCCACGGCAGCGCCGGTCGGAAACGCCTCCCACACCCGCAGTTCGGCCGGAGTCAGATCATTGAGGTCCATCACGCGAGACTCTAATGCCACAACTCCGCATGACGCCGGTGCGTTCTCAGCTGCGGGTGTTCCACTCGGCGATCACCGGACGGTCGTGTTCCGTCGACAGCCGGCTCACCGTGCCGGTCGCCAGTTGGAAGAGGCGTCCGTCCGCCGGGTCCAGGCCCAGCCGGCGGGCCGTGAGGACCCGCAGGAAGTGGGCGTGTGCCACGAGGACCACGTCCCCCTGCGGGAGGGCCGTGTCCACGCGGGCCAGCACCCGGTCGGCGCGGGCGCCGACCTCGGCGGGCGACTCGCCCGGATGGCCCTCGGGGCCGGGCGGCACGCCGTCCGTCCACAGGTACCAGTCGGGACGGGTGCGGTGGATGTCGACGGTGGTGACACCCTCGTAGCCGCCGTAGTCCCATTCGTGCAGGTCGTCGT
This sequence comes from Streptomyces sp. NPDC051913, assembly GCF_044593635.1. Lineage (NCBI taxonomy): Bacteria > Bacillati > Actinomycetota > Actinomycetes > Kitasatosporales > Streptomycetaceae > Streptomyces > Streptomyces sp. NPDC051913. The sequence goes on from NZ_JBIUCI010000017.1 coordinate 42,647, forward strand.
AGGGCAACGCCCCGGTGACACCAGCGAGTTCGGCGGTGCGTATCGCGCGGCCCAGCGGGCTGGTGAGCGCGAGCGAGAAGGTCCGTGAGGACAGGAGCGGAGCGAGCGCCTTGGCCTGCTCCTCACCGTGGGTGGTGAGGGGCAGGTCGGTCCAGCTGGTGTGCTGTCCCGACACGCTCCACTCCGTCTCCCCGTGGCGGACCAGCAGGAGATCCCCCACGGTGCGCCTACTTCGACTCGACCGCGTGGCCGCCGAACTGGTTGCGCAGCGCCGCGATCATCTTCATCTGGGGGGAGTCGTCCTGACGGGACGCGAACCGCGCGAACAGGGACGCGGTGATCGCGGGCAGCGGCACGGCGTTGTCGATGGCCGCCTCGACGGTCCAGCGGCCCTCGCCGGAGTCCTGTGCGTAACCGCGCAGCTTGTCCAGGTGCTCGTCGTCGTCCAGGGCGTTGACCGCGAGGTCGAGCAGCCAGGAACGGATGACCGTGCCCTCCTGCCAGGAGCGGAAGACCTCGCGCACGTCGGTGACGGAGTCGACCTTCTCCAGGAGCTCCCAGCCCTCGGCGTAGGCCTGCATCATCGCGTACTCGATGCCGTTGTGGACCATCTTCGCGAAGTGCCCGGCACCGACCTTGCCGGCGTGGACGAAGCCGAAGTCACCCTCGGGCTTGAGGGCGTCGAAGACCGGCTGCACCTTCGCCACGTGCTCGGCGTCGCCGCCGACCATGAGCGCGTAGCCGTTCTCCAGACCCCACACACCACCCGAGACGCCCGCGTCGACGAAGCCGATGCCCTTGGCCGCCAGCTCCTCGGCGTGCTTCTCGTCGTCGGTCCAGCGGGAGTTGCCGCCGTCCACGACCGTGTCGCCGGCGGAGAGCAGGTCACCCAGTTCGTCCACGACCGACTGGGTCGGGGCGCCGGCCGGGACCATCACCCAGACCACGCGCGGGCCTTCGAGCTTGGCGACCAGTTCGGCGAGGCTCGCCACGTCCGAGACCTCGGGGTTGCGGTCGTAGCCGATGACGGTGTGCCCTGCGCGGCGGATCCGCTCGCGCATGTTGCCACCCATCTTGCCGAGGCCGATGAGTCCGAGCTGCATTTCAGTGCACTTCCTTCAGTTCACGGTAGGCGGCCACCAGGGCGGCGGTCGAGGCATCGAGACCGGGGACGTCCGCGCCCTCGGTCAGCGCGGGTTCGACCCGCTTGGCGAGCACCTTGCCCAGTTCGACGCCCCACTGGTCGAAGGAGTCGATGTTCCAGACGGCGCCCTGCACGAACACCTTGTGCTCGTACAGCGCGATCAACTGGCCGAGCACGGACGGTGTCAGCTCACGGGCGAGGATCGTCGTCGTCGGGTGGTTGCCCTTGAACGTCTTGTGGACGACCAGCTCCTCGGGCACCCCCTCGCCCCGCACCTCGTCCGGCGTCTTGCCGAAGGCGAGGGCCTGCGTCTGGGCGAAGAAGTTGGCCATCAACAGGTCGTGCTGGGCCTTGAGTTCGTCGCTCAGCTCACCGACGGGACGCGCGAAGCCGATGAAGTCCGCCGGGATCACCTTGGTGCCCTGGTGGATCAACTGGTAGTAGGCGTGCTGCCCGTTGGTGCCGGGCGTGCCCCACACCACCGGCCCGGTCTGCCAGTCCACGGGCCGGCCGTCACGCTGGACCGACTTGCCGTTGGACTCCATGTCCAGCTGCTGCAAGTAGGCGGTGAACTTGGACAGGTAGTGGCTGTACGGCAGCACCGCGTGCGACTGGGCGCCGAGAAAGTTGCCGTACCAGATGCCCAACAGGCCGAGCAGTAGCGGGGCGTTGGCCTCGGCGGGGGCGGTGCGGAAGTGCTCGTCGACGATGCGGAAGCCGTCGAGCATCTCCCGGAAGCGGTCCGGGCCGATGGCGATCATCAGGGAGAGGCCGATCGCCGAGTCGAAGGAGTAGCGGCCGCCGACCCAGTCCCAGAATTCGAACATGTTGTCCGGGTCGATACCGAACTCGGTGACCTTACCGGCGTTGGTCGACAGCGCCACGAAGTGCTTGGCGACCGCCTTGTCGTCACCGCCGAGCCCTTGGAGCAGCCAGGACCGGGCCGAGGTCGCGTTGGTGATCGTCTCGATGGTGGTGAAGGTCTTGGACGCGACGATGAACAGCGTCTCCGCCGGGTCCAGGTCTCGGGTGGCTTCGTGCAGGTCGGCGCCGTCGACGTTCGACACGAACCGGAGCGTCAGGTCCCGTGCCGTGTACGGCCGCAGCGCCTCGTACGCCATCGCCGGACCGAGGTCGGAGCCGCCGATGCCGATGTTGACGACGTTCCGGATGCGCTTGCCGGTGTGGCCGGTCCACTCGCCCGAGCGGACCCGGTCGGCGAAGTCGCTCATCTTGTCGAGCACGGCGTGCACCTGCGGGACGACGTTCTCGCCGTCGACCTCGACCACCGCGTCCGGCGCCGCCCGCAGCGCGGTGTGCAGGACCGCCCGGCCCTCGGTGAGGTTGATCTTCTCGCCGCGGAACATGGCGTCCCGCAGGCCGAACACATCGGTGGCGGTGGCCAGTTCCTGGAGCAGGGCCAGCGTCTCGTCGGTGATCAGGTGCTTGGAGTAGTCGATGCGCAGATCACCCACGCGCACGACGTACCGCTCGGCGCGCCCGGGGTCGCCGGCGAACAACTCCCGCAGCCGCGCGAGCCCTTCGGCGCGGTGGTCCTCCAGAGCCGTCCACTCGGGGCGACGGGTCAACAGGGGTGAGTCAGACATGGGCGGGGGTCTCCTTGGCGCGGCCCTCGCCCCGCAGGGCGACGGCGTACATCTCGTCCGCGTCGAGGCGCCTGAGCTCCTCGGCGATGAGTTCGGAGGTGGTGCGGACCTTCAGCGCGAGGGTGCGCGGCGGCTGGCCCGGCAGGGACAGCGTGGCCAGCGGGCCCTCGGGGCGGTCGATGACGACCTCGCCGTCCGCGGTGCCCAGGCGCACGGCGGTGACGACAGGACCCGCGGTGACGATCCGGTCGATCTTCACCTTGAGCCGCGCCTCCAGCCAGCGCGCGAGCAGTTCGGCGGCCGGGTTGTCGGCCTCGGCCTCCACCGCCCCCGAGACGATCTTCGCGCGGGCCTGGTCCAGAGCCGCGGCCAGCATGGAGCGCCACGGGGTGAGCCGGGTCCAGGCGAGGTCGGTGTCGCCGGGCGCGTAGGAGCGGACCCGGGTCTCCAGGACGTCGAGGGGGTTCTCCACCGCGTACAGATCGGTGATCCGGCGCTGGGCCAGCGCGCCCAGCGGGTCCTTCGCCGGGTTCTGCGGCGCGTCCACCGGCCACCACACGACGACGGGCGCGTCCGGCAGCAGCAGCGGCAGGACGACCGAGTCGGCGTGGTCGGACACCTCGCCGTAGGTGCGCAGCACCACCGTCTCGCCGGTGCCGGCGTCGGCGCCCACCCGGACCTCGGCGTCCAGCCGGGACGCCTGGCGGTCGCGCGGGGTGCGGGCGTGCCGCTTGATGACGACCAGGGTGCGCGAGGGGTGCTCGTGCGAGGCCTCCTCGGCCGCCTTGATCGAGTCGTAGGCGTTCTCCTCGTCCGTGACGATCACCATCGTCAGGACCATGCCCACGGCCGGGGTGCCGATGGCGCGGCGCCCCTGTACCAGCGCCTTGTTGATCTTGCTTGCCGTGGTGTCGGTCAGGTCGATCTTCATGGCCTGCGCCAGCTCCGTCCGTCTCGTGCGAGCATCTCGTCGGCTTCCTTCGGTCCCCAGCTGCCGGACGCGTACTGCGCGGGCTTGCCGTGCCGTGCCCAGTACGCCTCGATCGGGTCGAGGATCTTCCAGGACTCTTCCACTTCCTGGTGGCGGGGGAACAGGTTGGCGTCGCCGAGGAGGACGTCCAGGATGAGCCGCTCGTACGCCTCGGGCGAGGACTCCGTGAACGACTCGCCGTAGGCGAAGTCCATCGACACGTCCCGGATCTCCATCGAGGTGCCCGGAACCTTGGAGCCGAACCGCACGGTCATGCCCTCGTCCGGCTGGACGCGGATGACGATGGCGTTCTGCCCGAGCTCCTCGGTGGCCGTGGAGTCGAAGGGGGAGTGCGGGGCGCGCTTGAAGACGACCGCGATCTCGGTGACCCGGCGGCCGAGCCGCTTGCCGGTGCGCAGATAGAAGGGGATGCCCGCCCAGCGGCGGTTGTCGATCTCCAGCTTGATGGCCGCGTAGGTGTCGGTCTTCGACTTGGGGTCGATGCCGTCCTCCTCCAGATAGCCGGCGACCTTGGCGCCGCCCTGCCATCCGGTCGCGTACTGCCCGCGCACGGTGTGCCGGCCGAGCTCCTTCGGCAGCCGCACCGACTTCAGCACCTTCAGCTTCTCGGTGAGCAGCGCGTCCGCGTCGAAGGCGATCGGCTCCTCCATGGCGGTGAGCGCCATGAGCTGGAGGAGGTGGTTCTGGATGACGTCACGGGCGGCACCGATGCCGTCGTAGTACCCGGCCCGACCGCCGATGCCGATGTCCTCGGCCATGGTGATCTGTACGTGGTCGACGTACGACCGGTTCCAGATCGGCTCGTACATCTGGTTGGCGAAGCGGAGCGCCAGGATGTTCTGGACGGTCTCCTTGCCGAGGTAGTGGTCGATGCGGAAGACCTGCTCCGGGTCGAACACGTCGTGCACGAGCGCGTTCAGCTCCCGCGCGCTGGCGAGATCGTGGCCGAACGGCTTCTCGATGACCGCCCGCCGCCAGGACCCCTCGGGAGCGTCCGCCAGCCCGTGCTTCTTGAGCTGCTGGACGACCTTGGGGAAGAACTTCGGCGGTACGGAGAGATAGAAGGCGTAGTTGCCGCTGGTGCCCCGAGAGGCATCCAACTCCTTTACGGCCTCGGCTAGTTGCTTGAACGCCTGGTCGTCGTCGAAGTCGCCCGGGATGAACCGCATGCCCTCGGCGAGCTGCTGCCAGACCTCCTCGCGGAACTCCGTCCGCGCGTGCTCGCGCACCGAGTCGTGCACGACCTGCGCGAAGTCCTGGTCCTCCCAGTCCCGCCGGGCGAACCCGACGAGCGAGAAGCCCGGCGGCAGCATGCCGCGGTTGGCCAGGTCGTACACGGCCGGCATCAGCTTCTTGCGGGACAGGTCACCGGTGACCCCGAAGATGACGAGCCCGGAGGGACCGGCGATGCGGGGGAGCCGTCGGTCGCGGGGGTCGCGCAGGGGGTTGTCCCAGTCGACCGCCTCGGTCGCGGTGGTGTCGGTCATTCCGCGTCCACCCCCTTGCTGTCCAGCGACTTCGTGACGGTGGCCAGCAGGTCGTTCCAGGCCACCTCGAACTTGGCGACGCCCTCGTCCTCCAGCTGCCGCACGACCTCGTCGTACGACACCCCGAGAGCCTCTACGGCGGCCAGATCGGCGCGCGCCTGGGCGTAACCGCCGGTGACGGTGTCGCCGGTGATCTCGCCGTGGTCGGCGGTGGCGTTCAGGGTCGCCTCCGGCATGGTGTTGACCGTGCCGGGCGCGACCAGCTCGTCCACGTACAGGGTGTCCTTGTACGCCGGGTCCTTCACGCCGGTCGAGGCCCACAGCGGACGCTGCCTGTTGGCGTGGGCGCCGGTGAGGGCGGTCCAGCGCTCGCCGCCGAAGACCTCCTCGTACGCCTCGTAGGCGAGCCGCGCGTTGGCGAGGGCGGCCTTGCCCTTGAGGGCGAGGGCCGCGTCCGAGCCGAGCACCGTCAGCCGCTTGTCGATCTCGGCGTCGACGCGGGAGACGAAGAAGGAGGCCACGGAGTGGATCGTGGAGAGGTCGATGCCCTTCGCGGCGGCCTTCTCCAGACCGGCGAGGTAGGCGTCCATGACCTCGCGGTATCGCTCCAGCGAGAAGATCAGCGTGACGTTGACGCTGATCCCGAGGCCGATGACCTCGGTGATCGCCGGGAGACCGGCCTTCGTCGCCGGGATCTTGATCATGACGTTGGGGCGGTCCACCAGCCAGGCCAGCTGCTTGGCCTCGGCGATGGTGGCGGCCGTCTCGTGGGCGAGGCGCGGGTCGACCTCGATGGAGACCCGGCCGTCCTGGCCGTCGGTCGCGTCGTACACGCCCCGGAGCACGTCGGCCGCGGCGCGCACGTCGGCGGTCGTCATCATCCGTACGGCCTCGTCGACCGTCACGCCGCGCACGGCGAGGTCGGTGAGCTGCTCCTCGTACCCCTCACCGGAGCCGATGGCGGCCTGGAAGATGGAGGGGTTGGTGGTGACGCCGACGACGTTCTTGTTCGCGACGAGTTCGGCGAGGTTCCCGGACTCGATCCGCTTGCGCGACAGGTCGTCCAGCCAGATGGAGACGCCCTCGTCGGACAGGCGCTTGAGTGCTCCCGCGGTCGCGGTTGCTTCGGTCACAGTGATCATCTTCTTTCTGGCGGTCGGATCAACCACGCGCGGCGGCGAGGGATTCCCTGGCTGCGGCGGCGACGTTCTCGGCGGTGAAGCCGTACTCGGCGAAAAGGGTCTGGGCATCGGCGGAGGCGCCGAAGTGTTCGAGAGAGACGATGCGTCCTGCGTCACCTGTGAACCGGTACCACGTCAGACCGATCCCGGCCTCGATTGCGACGCGGGCTCGCACGGACGGCGGAAGGACGCTGTCCCGGTACTCGCGCGACTGCTCCTCGAACCACTCCACGGACGGCATCGACACCACCCGGGTGCCGATCCCCTCGGCCTCCAGCCGCTCCCGCGCGGCCACGGCGAGCTGCACCTCGGAGCCGGTCGCGACGAGCACGACGTCCGGGGTGTCCTTCTCGGTGTCCTGAAGCACGTAACCGCCCTTCGCCGCGTCCGGGTTGGGGGCGTACGTCGGGACGCCCTGCCGGGTGAGGGCGAGGCCGTGCGGGGCGGGCTTGGTGCTGTGCCGCCTCAGGATCTCGGCCCAGGCGATCGCGGTCTCGTTGGCGTCGGCGGGCCGGACGACGTTCAGGCCCGGGATGGCGCGCAGCGACGCGAGGTGCTCGACCGGCTGGTGGGTGGGGCCGTCCTCGCCGAGCCCGATGGAGTCATGGGTCCAGACGTAGGTGACGGGCAGCTGCATGAGCGCGGCCATGCGGACGGCGTTGCGCATGTAGTCGGAGAACACCAGGAAGGTGCCGCCGTAGATGCGGGTGTTGCCGTGCAGGGCGATGCCGTTCATCTCGGCCGCCATCGAGAACTCACGGATGCCGAAGTGCACCGTACGGCCGTAAGGGTCCGCTTCGGGGAGCGGGTTGCCCTGCGGCAGGAAGGAGGAGGTCTTGTCGATGGTGGTGTTGTTCGAGCCGGCGAGGTCGGCGGAGCCGCCCCACAGCTCGGGCAGCACGGCACCCAGCGACTGGAGCACCTTGCCGGAGGCGGCGCGGGTGGCGACGGACTTGCCCTCCTCGAAGACGGGCAGCGCGTCCTCCCAGCCCTCGGGCAGCTGACCGGCGACCACCCGGTCGAACAGCGCGGCCCGCTCGGGCTGGTCCGCACGCCACTCGGCGATCCGCTTGTCCCAGGCGGCGTGCGCCTCGGCGCCACGGTCGAGGGCGCGGCGGCTGTGCGCGAGCACCTCGTCGGCGACCTCGAAGGTCTGCTCCGGGTCGAAGCCCAGCACCCGCTTGGTGGCCGCGATCTCGTCCGCGCCGAGCGCCGAGCCGTGCGAGGCCTCGGTGTTCCGGGCGTTGGGGGCGGGCCAGGCGATGATCGTGCGCATCGCGATGATCGAGGGCCGCTCGGTCTCGTCCCGCGCGGCCTTCAGCGCCGCGTACAGGGTCGGTACGTCGATGTCGCCGTCGCCGGTGGGCTCGACGCGCTGGGTGTGCCAGCCGTAGGCCTCGTAGCGCCTCAGGACGTCCTCGGAGAAGGCGGTGGCGGTGTCGCCCTCGATGGAGATGTGGTTGTCGTCGTAGAGGAAGACCAGGTTGCCGAGCTTCTGGTGCCCGGCGAGGGAGGAGGCCTCGGCGGAGACGCCCTCCTCCAGGTCACCGTCGGAGACGATGGCCCAGATGGTGTGGTCGAACGGGGACTCGCCCTGTGCGGCCTCCGGGTCGAACAGGCCGCGCTCGTAACGGGCGGCCATGGCCATTCCGACGGCGTTGGCGACGCCCTGTCCGAGCGGACCGGTGGTGGTCTCGACGCCCGCGGTGTGTCCGTACTCGGGGTGACCGGGCGTCTTGGACCCCTGGGTCCGGAACGCCTTCAGGTCATCGAGCTCCAGCTCGTACCCGGCGAGGAAGAGCTGCGTGTAGAGCGTCAGCGACGTGTGCCCCGGGGACAGGACGAACCGGTCCCGTCCGGTCCACTCGGGGTCCGCGGGGTCGTGCCGCATCAGCTTCTGAAAGATCGTGTACGCCGCCGGGGCGAGGCTCATGGCCGTCCCCGGGTGGCCGTTCCCGACCTTCTGCACGGCGTCGGCCGCCAGCAGACGGGCGGTGTCGACGGCACGCCGGTCGAGTTCGGTCCATGCGAAGCCGTCCGCGCCGCCCGGTGTCTGCGTGCTCATCTGTGACCAGTCCTCTTCAAGAGTTCATGGATTCGTGCATCGTTCCTGGTGAGACGCGTTCGACTCTAAAAGTCTGACTTTTACGAGGGAAGGTCGAGGTGTGTCAGCCTGTGGTGAAAGTGGGACACGGGACGGCTTGATCGGGCGGCGCGAGAAGGACATGGCGGACAGAACACCCCAAGGCGGGGACGGCGACGGAATCAGAACGTTCCCCTTTCCGGTCGAGCTGAGCGAGGGCGGCGTCGGCATGCAGGTCGGTCCGATGGGCCCGCACCGCACCTGGCACGCGGACGCCCCGCTGCACCGCGTCCACCGCATCGACTTCCATGTCGTGATGCTCTTCGACAAGGGCCCCGTCCGCCACATGATCGACTTCGCCGAGTACGAGGCGTACGCCGGCGACGTGCTGTGGATCCGCCCCGGCCAGGTCCACCGCTTCTCGAAGTTCAGCGGGTACCGCGGAACGGTCCTGACCATGCAACCGGGCTTTCTGCCCCGGGCGACGGTCGAGGCGACCGGCCTGTACCGCTACGACCTGCCGCCGCTCCTGCACCCCGACGCGGCGCAGTTGGCGGGCCTGGGGGCGTCCCTCGCGCATCTGCGCCGCGAGTACAAGGACACGGAGACCCTCCCGCTGAGCCTGCACACGGCCGTCCTGCGCCACTCCCTGACGGCGTTTCTCCTCCGTCTGGCCCATCTCGCCGCGAGTTCCGAGGAGGCGGCGCGGGGGCAGTCGGACACGACCTTCACCCTCTTCCGGGACGCCGTGGAGCGGGGCTTCGCCGCGAACCACAGCGTCAGCGCGTACGCCGACGCCCTCGGCTACTCCCGCCGGACGCTCGTCCGCGCGGTGCGCGCCGCGACGGGGGAGACACCGAAGGGGTTCATCGACAAGCGGGTGGTCCTGGAGGCGAAGCGCCTGTTGGCCCACACGGACCTGCCCATCGGGCGGGTGGGGGCGGCGGTGGGGTTCGCGGACGCGGCGAACTTCTCGAAGTTCTTCCAGCTCCACGCGGGACAGACGCCGGTGGCGTTCCGGGCGGAACTGCGCTGAGTCCGTGACGGCGTGCACGGGGTCGTGCGGTCGAGGGGGAAGCGGTCCTCTTCGGCGAGGGCGAGGTCACGGGCGGCACGGGGGCAGACGGCGCGCAGCCAGGTTCCGGGGTCGGGGGGCCGGACGGTGGCGCCGGGTCGGCGGACGGACCCGGGTACCGTCCTCGTTCCCCGCCGTCGGCCGCGCCCCGGCCCACGACCGCGAGGCGAGGGGCCCCGCTTCCGCGAGGCCCCTCACCAACAGGTCCGTCAGTGGCCGAAGTTGAACCAGTTCACGTTCACGAAGTCCGCCGGCTGGCCGCTCGTGAACGTCAGATACACGTCGTGCGTGCCCGTCACCGACGAGATGTTCGCCGGGACCGTCCGCCAGGACTGCCAGCCCCCGGTGTTGGCGAGGGCGAAGCTGCCGATGGGAGCGTTGGAGCGGCTGTCGAGGCGTACCTCCACCAGGCCGCTGACCCCGCTGCCCGCACCGCTCGCCACCCGGGCGACGAACTGGGTGGCCGCGGTGGAGCCGAAGTTGACGTTCTGGAAGAGCGCCCAGTCGCCGTTGGCCAGCGCGCCGATGTTCTGGCCGCCACCGGTGTCGGTGGTGGTCTCGGTGATCGTGCCCGACTGGCTGTTGTAGGACTCGGCCTGGATGGCGCTGTAGGCGTCCCGGCTGCCCGAGGGCGGCGGCGTGGTACCGCTCCCACTGGCCGACAGCACCTGGACGTAGTCCACGGTCATCGGCACACCGGACTGAGTGCCGCTGTCCAGGCCGCCGCCGAACGCGTCCGGGAAGGCGCCGCCCATCGCCACGTTCAGGATGACGAAGAAGCCGTGGTTGGTGGCGTTGGCCCAGGTCGTCGCGTCCACCTGGCTCGCGTTGACCGAGTGGAACTGGGTGCCGTCGACCAGGAACCGGATCGTCTCGGGGCTCACCGAGCGGTCCCATTCCATGGTGTAGGTGTGGAAGGCCGACTGGCACGTCGAGCCAGGACAGGCGACGTTGTTGCCGATGCCCGTCGTCTCGTTGCACGGGCCACCCGGGTTGGTGCCGCAGTGCACGGTGGCCCACACGCGGTTCATGCCCTGGACGTTCTCCATGATGTCCAGCTCGCCGACGCTGGGCCAGTTCTGGTAATTGCCGCGGTAGGGCGCGCCCAGCATCCAGAAGGCGGGCCAGTAGCCCTCGGCCGCCGTGCCGGTGACGTTCGGCATCTGGATGCGCGCCTCGACCCGCAGCTTTCCGCCGGACGGGGGCTGGAAGTCGGTGCGGTTGGTCTCGATGCGGCCCGACGTCCACTTGCCTGCCGAGTCGCGGATCGGGGTGATGCGCAGATTGCCGTTGCCGTCGAGCGCGACGTTGCTGGTGCTCGACGTCATCGTCTCGACCTCGCCCGTGCCCCAGTTGGCCGGTCCGCCGGGATAGGAAGTGCCGGTCGCGTACTGCCAGTTGGAGGTGTTGACGCCGGTTCCGGCGGAGCCGTTGAAGTCGTCGAGGAACACCTGCGTCCAGCCTGAGGGGGGCGTGGGCGCGGAGGCGTTCGCGGGGAGGGTCGCGGCCGAGGCCACGGCCGCCGCCAGGCCGAGGGTGGCGAGGACGGCGACGAGGGCCCGTCGCCGTCTGGGTATGCCGGAGGATTCGCTCATGGGGGTGCCTCTCGGGTACGGAGATGGGTGCGCGGGTACCTTTTGAGAACCTTTGAGAGCGCTCTCAAAGTGGGCCCAATGTGCTCTCCGGCAGAGAGGCCGTCAAGACTTAAAGCAAGGAAAGTCCTTTCGTTCCAGGCAAGTTCAGGTCATGAAGGGCGCATACGCCCTAAAGCGCGCTGCCCTTAAGCGCGCTCCCCGCCTTCCAGTCCGACCACGACAGGTTCCACCCGTTGAGCCCGTTCGCCGGATCGACCGTCTTCTCACCGGAGTTCCTGACGATGACGACATCGCCGAGCATCGAGCTGTCGTAGAACCTGTAGCCCGGCACCGAGCTGTCGTTCGCGCCCTTGGCGTCGTGCAGACCGACACAGCCGTGGCTGGTGTTCTGGCTGCCGAACACCGAGGTGGACGCCCAGTAGTTGCCATGGATGAAGGTGCCGGAGGTGGTCAGGCGCTGGGCGTGCGGGACGTCGGAGATGTCGTACTCGTCGCCGAGCCCGACGGTCGAGGACTCCATCCGGGTCTCCTTGAACCGCTCGCTGATCACCATGATCCCGGACCAGGTGGTGTGGTCGGCGTCGCCGCCGGAGACGGGATAGGTGGCGTACGTCGCCCCGCCCCGCTTGACCACCATCTCCTTGGCCGACAGGTCGACGGTGCTGATCTGCTCGCGGCCGATGTGGAAGGTGACGTCCTTGGACTGGACGCCGTAGACCCCGTCCGTGCCCTCGACGTCCTTCAGGCGCAGACCGAGGGTGATGGTGGTGCCCGCCGCCCAGTACGTCTCGGGCCGGAAGTCGAGGCGGGTGTCGCTGAACCAGTGGCCGACCACCTCGACGGCCGGTTCGGCGGTCACCGTGATGGCCTTCTCGACGGCGGCCCGATCGGAGACGGCGTGCGTGAAGTTGATCGAGACCGGCATGCCGACGCCGGACGTCGAACCGGCCTCGGGGGTGAAGTAGCCGACGAAGGTCTCGCCCGGCGACCTGGTGGTGAAGGTCGCGGTCTCGGCGTCGGCTCCCTCGGCCTGGGCGGTCACCGTGTACTTCGTCCCCGAATACGGGTTCTCCGTCGACGTCCAGGTGGTCCTCGCGTCGTCGAAGGTGCCGTCGAGCGTCGAGCCGTCGTTCCCGCCGACCTCGACGGACGCGAGGGTGCCGTCGGTCACGGTGACCTCGACGGGGCTGGTGAACGCGGCCTTCCTGGTGCCGTCGGCCGGGCTGACCGTGACGACCGGCTTCTTCGCCGTGGCGGACTTCACCGAAGCCGTCGCCTTGGCTTCCTCCGTGGCGTCGGCCGACCCGCTGCACCCGGTGAGCACCGCGGCGGGGACGACACCGAGCACGGTGAGCACTCCGCGCCGCGACCACCCCTGCGACGGCTGGTCGGAACGGTTCGATATGTGCGAGACGCCCACGGCAGGCCTTCCTGAGATATCCGCCTTTGCGTGGGCATCCTGCGTCGCGCAGATGTGGCGATCCTTTGAATCTCCGTGCCGCTTGCTGAGATTCCGGTGAGGACCCGCCCGGGGCGGACCGCTACCAGAAGTCCAGGAACTCGAACACGGCGTCCATCACCCGGTTCCTGCGCCGATGGGCCTTGCTGCAGAACTTCCGCCGACGCCACCGTCCGCGCGGCTGCTCGACCGGCACACCGCACCATTCGCACGGCCGCGTGGGCCGTTCCCCCGTGTCCCCACCCATGAAAAGACCATAGCCGCCCCACAGGAAACGGGACCCGGCCGGAAAGCCGGGCCCCGCTTGCCGCCGTCAGACGTTCGTCGGCACCCGCGGCGCGGCCGGCGCCTCCTCGCTCAGCCCGAACCGGTCGTGCACCCGGCGCAGCGGCCTCGGCGCCCACCAGGCGCGCCGCCCGAGCAGCGCCATCGTCGCCGGGACGAGCAGCATACGGACGACGGTGGCGTCGATCAGCACCGCGAGGGTGAGCCCGAGCCCGATCTGGAGGATGGGGGAGAAGCCGCCCGTCATGAAGGCGCCGAACACGACCGCGAGGAGCAGCGCGGCGCAGGTCACCACCCGTCCCGAGCGGCGCAGACCCGTCACGACGGCCTCCTGGTCGTCCTCGCCGGCCCGCCGCGCCTCCCGCATCCGGGCCAGGATGAACAGCTCGTAGTCCATCGCGAGACCGAAGGCGATGGCGATGATCAGCGGCGGTGCCGTCAGGCTCAGCGACCCGAGGCCCTCGGCGCCCAGGAGTCCGGCCAGGTGACCGTCCTGGAACACCCACACCACCGCGCCGAGCGCGGCACCGAGGCTGAGCAGGGTCGTCGCGATGGTGCGCAGCGGGATCAGGACCGAGCCGGTGAAGGCGAAGAGCAGGACGAAGATGCCGGCCAGCACGGTCAGCGCGGACCAGGGCGCCCGGTCGGCGAGCATGGCCCGGAAGTCGACGAGCCGGGCGGCGGGTCCCGTGACCTCGACCGGCGCTGTTCCGCGCAGGTCACGGACCCGCTCCACCAGGCCGGTGGCCGCGTCCCCGTCCACACCGCCGGAGGGCGGCAGCTCCGCGACCGTGGTGCCGTTCGGCAGCTCCCGGGACTCGGCGCGCGGTGACAGGGCGCGGATCCGGTCGGCGGTCGCGGCGTCGGTGCCGGGCTTGAGGACGACGGTGACCGTGGCCACACCGGTGCCCGGCGGGAAGTGGGCGCCGACGGTGTCGTACAGCAGCCGCGCCTCGGTGCTCGACGGCAGCTGCTGGGCGTCGCCGAGGTTGATCCGCATGCCGGTGACGGGCAGGGCGAGGACCAGCAGGGCCGGGACGATCACGGCCGGCACGGCGATGCGGTTGCGTGCGGAGAAGCGGGCCAGGCGGGCGAAAACCCGCCCTCCCTCGCTCTCCGGCCGGTCCTTCGCCGGTGGGATCTTCCCGCCGAAGCGGGTGAGCAGCGCGGGTAGGAGCGTGACCGCCGCGAGCATGTCGACGACGACCACGGCGGCCACGGCCAGGCCCATGCTGCGCAGGAAGACGCTCGGGAAGACCAGCAGCCCGGTCAGACTGACCGCCACCGTGAGCCCGGAGAACAGCACGGTCCGTCCGGCGGCGGCGACCGTACGGTGCACGGCCTCCACCACGTCCTCGGTCCTGCGGCGTTCCTCACGGAAGCGGACCAGCATCAACAGGGCGTAGTCCACGGCCAGTCCGAGCCCCAGCATCGTGGTCACCTGGATCGCGTACACGGAGATGTCGGTGACCGAGCTGAACAGGAACAGCGCCAGGAACGCGCCCGCGATGCCGCTCACCGCGATGACGAGGGGCAGCGCGGCCGAGCGCAGCCCGCCGAAGACGACGAGGAGCAGGGCGAGGACGACGGGCAGGGAGATCAACTCCGCGTTGCGCACGTCCTCCTGGGCCTTCTCGCCGATCTGGAGCCCCAGCAACGGACCGCCGCTGACATGGACTTCGGGTGCGTCGATCTCCTTGATCCGGTCGGCCGCGTCGTTCACGGCCCGTTCCTCGGCGTCGTCGCCGAGACCGCCCTTCAGGGCCACGGGGATGAGGAGCGCCCGCCCGTCCTCGGCGGCCAGACCGGGGGTCGTGTACGGGTCCGGTACGGCGGCCACGCCGGCGACCCCGCGTACGTCGGCGACCGCCCGCTCGACCTGGGCCCGCAGCGCGGGGTCGGTGACGGCGGTGCCCTCGACGACGGCGGTGATCGAGTCGCCGGACGGGTCGACCCGGTCGAGATACTCCGCGGCCGCCTCCGACTCGGTGCCCGGCACCTCGGGCACGTTGTCCGACAGGCGTCCGAAGACGCCCGTACCGAGCCCGAAGCCGAGCAGCAGGAAGAGCACCCACAGGGCGATGACGGTGAGCGGACGGCGTGTGGCCGTCCGGGCGAGTGTGGAGAGCACGGTCCCTCCCGGCGAGGCGTCGGTTGACATGCCCTCAGGCTCGCGGGGAAGGGGGCGGTACCGGATCGCCGGAGCGAGCGGTTTCCGGGGCTCCGTCGTACGGGGGAGAGGGGGCGGCGACTCACTCGCGCGGGGGAGGCGACTGCCTGACCGTACGCGGCGAACCGCTCGCGATCACGGTCCGTCGTCCTCGCCGGACGACCCCGGCACCACCAGACCTGTCTCATAGGCGCAGATCACCGCCTGCACCCGGTCCCGCAGTCCCAACTTGCCCAGCACA
Source organism: Streptomyces sp. NPDC051913 (assembly GCF_044593635.1). Taxonomy (NCBI): domain Bacteria; kingdom Bacillati; phylum Actinomycetota; class Actinomycetes; order Kitasatosporales; family Streptomycetaceae; genus Streptomyces; species Streptomyces sp. NPDC051913. Next base: position 57,965 of record NZ_JBIUCI010000017.1, read on the forward strand.
TTGCTGACATGGGTCTTCACGGTGTGCTCGCTCACGAACAGCGTCGTGGCGATCTCCGCGTTGGACAGCCCCCGCGCCAGCATCCGCAGCGTCTCCACCTCGCGGGCCGTCAGGACACCCAGGCGGTCCGGGGTGACCTCCGCCGTGGCCTCCTCCCGGCGGCGGCGCACGATGTCCGCGACCAGCCGACGGGTCACGGCGGGCGCGAGCAGCGAGTCCCCGGCGGCGACGACCCGCACGGCGTGCACCAGGTCGTCCCGGCGCACGTCCTTGAGCAGGAAGCCGCTGGCGCCCGCGTACAGGGCCTCGTAGACGTACTCGTCCAGGTCGAACGTGGTGAGCATGACGACCTTGCACGCGGACTGTCCGCACACCCGGCGGGCCGCCTCCAGGCCGTCCATCACCGGCATACGGATGTCGAGGAGCAGCACGTCCGGTGCGTGCCGGCGCACCGCGGCGACCGCCTCCGCGCCGTCCCCGGCCTCGGCGACGACCTCGATGTCCGTCTGCGCCTCCAGGATCATGCTGAAGCCGCTGCGCACGAGTTCCTGGTCGTCGGCGACGACCACCCGGATGCTCACCCCGGCCCCGCCCGCCGTCCGCCGACCGGAAGCCGTACGACGACCTGGAAGCCGCCGTCCGGACCGCGCCCGGCCCGCGCGTCACCACCGCAGGCCACGGCCCGCTCCCGGATGCCGATCAGGCCGTGTCCGCCGCCCGGCGTCATGGGCCCGCACCCGTTGTCGGTCACCGTCAGCGTCAACGCCTCCTCCGTCCACCCGAGTTCGACGGTCGCGGAGGAAGCGTACGCGTGCTTGACCGTGTTGGTGAGCGCCTCCTGCGTCACCCGGTAGGCCGCGACGTCGGTGTCCGGCGGGAGGGGGAGAGGTTCGCCCGTGGTGCTCAACTCCACTCGCAGGCCCGTGGATGCACCGACCTGGCGGACCAGGCCGGGCAGGGCCCTGATGCCGGGCTGCGGTGAAGTCCCGTTGCGTTGCTCCTCCTTGAGGACGCCGAGGATGCGCCGCAGCTGCGCCATGGCGTCCCGTCCCGCTCCCGCGATCGCGTCGAACGCGGCCTCCGCGCGCGCCGGATCACTGCGTACGACGACCGGTCCGGCCTCGGCCTGCACCACCATCAGACTCACCGCGTGGGCCAGGATGTCGTGCATGTCCCGGGCGATGCGGGCGCGCTCCTGGGCCGTCGCCCGTGCCGTGTCAGCGGCCCGCTCCCGCTCCAACCGCCGTGCCCGGTCCTCCAGTTCGGCGGTGTAGGCGCGCTGGACGCGGGCGAGCACCCCGAACGCGTAGGCGCAGGCCACGCTCATCAGCTGGAAGGCGTACTCGAAGGGCTCCGGGCTCTCCTTGTGCAGCATGACGAGCGAGACACCGATCGCCCAGCCGACCAGCATGAAGCGCCGCTGCCACGGCAGGCCCCGGGCGGCCATGGTGTAGAGGACCACGAACCCGCCGTACATCAGGTCCGGCGGCGGCGCGTGGTACAGCGCCTGGGCGGGCGTGGCCGCCGACACCGCGCACGCCATCGCGAACGGCGCGCGATGCCGCCACACCAGCGGGACCGCGGTCGCCGCGCCGAGCAGCCAGCCCTGCCAGGTCAGCCGGTCGTCCCCCTCGTCGGGGAAGATCCACTGGAGCGAGGCGGCGAACAGCACGAGCGCGGCGAGCGCGGTGTCGACGACGTACGGATTCGCCGTACGCACCCGCGCGACCAGCGGCGCGAACCAGGACTGAGCGGACATCGACGGCTCCTCGGGGCAGGGGCCGTCCCAGTATCGCGAGGGGCTCGGGTGCGGTGCCTCGCCGGTGAGAGGGATATCCCGGCGCCAGGTGTATTGACCCGCGGGGTTGTTCACGCGTGGGGTCCAGTGGCCGGGGGCGTCACTTCTCCGGGCGCCACCCCAGCGCCCGCGATATCCCGCGCGCCGCGACCCGTACCGCCGGGATCAACACCGGCACCTGTGCGTCGACCTGAGGCACCACGATCGACACCGCGGCCAGCACCGCCCCGCCCCGGCCGCGTACGGGGGCCGCCACCGAGATGGCGTCGTCGGTGACCTGACGGTCGCTCACCGCGACCCCCGTGCGCCGCGTCTCGGCCAGGATCCGGCGCAGGCGGGCCGGTTCCGTGATCGTGTACGGGGTGAAGTCGGCGAGGGGGCCCGCGCAGTAGCGCTCCTGGGCGTCCGGGGTGTCGTGGGCCAGCAGCGCCAGCCCGACGCCGGTGGCGTGCAGCGGCCAGCGGGCGCCGATCCTGATGTGCACGCCGACCGACGAACGCCCCGACAGCCACTCGATGTACACGACGTCGGTGCCGTCCCGTACCGCCAACTGCACGTTCTCGTGCGTCGCTTCGTACAGGTCCTCCAGGTACGGCAGCGCGATCTGCCGCAGGGCGAGACCGCGCGGGGCGAGGGCCGCGACCTCCCACAGCCGCAGCCCCACGTGATAGACACCGGAGTCGTCCCGCTCCAGGGCGCCCCACTCGGTGAGCGCGCCCACCAGCCGGTGCGCGGTGGTCAGGCTCAGCCCCGCCCGTCGGCTGATGTCCGTCAGGCTCAGCGCCGGATGCCCGTGGTCGAACGCGCCGAGCACGGACAGCAGCCGGTCGGGCGCGGTGGCGGCGCCGCGTGAACGAGTTCTCGGCCGGCCGGTCATGGCTGGTCGGCGATCCTCAGCAGCAGGGCGTGCAGCGCGTCGCGCTCCCCGGCGCCGAGTGGCTCCAGCAGGTCGTTGGTCACCCGTCGCCCCGCCTCGTCGGTGTCGCGGAGGAAGGCGAGGCCCTTCTCGGTCAGGAGGACGATCTTGCCGCGCCGGTCGTCGGGGGAGGGGCGGCGCTCGGTGAGGCCGAGCTTCTCCAGGTCGTCGACCAGGCCGACGATCGCGCTCGGGTCGTAGCCGAGCCGGGTGCTCAGCTCCCGCTGGAGGGCGCCCCCGGAGCCGGCGAGATAGCGCAGCACCGCGTAGTGGCGCAGCCGCAGCCCGGACTCCTGGAGGAAGGTGTTGAAGAGCTGACCGGAGCGCAGCCCCAGGCGGTAGAGCAGGTAGCCGGTGTCCGCGTGCAGCCCGCGCATCCACGGCTCGTCCGCGTCGATGGGCTTCGGGGTGGCGTGCTGGCGTGTGATGGCGGGCTCCCAGGGTCGGGTCGGTGCGGCAGACGGATCGGCAGGTGGATTCCAGCATGACGTACCCGTCGGTCGCCAACAACTATTGACGTCAACAATTATTGCTCTTAGCTTCGATCTCGAAGCGGTACTCATGCTGAAAGGACCCCTCCCGTGCCCAGCATCGATCTCTCCGGCAAGGTCGCCGTCGTCACCGGCAGCGGCCGGGGCCTCGGCCTCGCCTATGCGCACGCCCTCGCCGCCCACGGTGCCCGCGTGGTCGTCAACGACATCGACGAGGCCGTCGCCGAGCAGGCCGTGAAGTCCATCACCGAGGCCGGCGGCACGGCCGTCGCCGAGGTCGTCCCCGTGGGCACCACCGAGGCCGCCGAGCGGCTCGTGAACCGCGCGGTCGAGGAGTTCGGACGGCTCGACATCCTCGTCACCAACGCCGGCATCCTGCGCGACAAGGTGCTGTGGAAGATGACCGACGACGACTTCGACGCGGTGATCACCACCCATCTCAAGGGCACCTTCACCTGCGCCCGCGCGGCCGCCGTCCGGATGCGCGAGCAGGGCGAGGGCGGCTCCCTGATCCTGGTCGGCTCCCCGGCCGGCCAGCGCGGCAACTTCGGCCAGACCAACTACGCCGCCGCCAAGGCCGGCATCGCCGCCTTCGCCCGCACCTGGTCCATGGAGCTGGGCCGCGCGAACATCACCGTCAACGCGATCGTGCCCGTCGCCGCGACCGCGATGACCGAGACGATCCCCGCCTTCGCCCCGTACATCGAGGCCATGAGGAACGGCGAGCCGCTCCCGGACTTCCTCCGCAAGGGCGAGGGCTTCGGCACCCCCGAGGACTGCGCTGCCCTCGTCCCCTTCCTCGCCTCCGAGGCCGCCCGCGGCATTACGGGCCAGGCCATCGGCATCGGCGGTGACAAGGTGGCACTCTGGTCGCACCCGCAGGAGATCAGCACGGCGTACGCCGACGGCGGCTGGACCCCCGACACCCTGGCCGACGCCTTCCCGGCGTCGGTGGGCGCCGAGCTCCAGACCGTGGGCATTCCGGCCCCGAAGCTTCCGGAGGCGTGATGGACCTGGAGTCTCTTGTCGCCATCGACGTACACACCCACGCGGAGGTGTCGTCGAAGGGCCACTCCTCGCTCGACGACGACCTGCACGACGCCTCCTCCGCCTACTTCAAGGTCGAGGGCAAGCGGAAGCCGACCCTGGAGGAGACGGCCGCCTACTACCGCGAGCGGAGGATGGCCGCGGTCATCTTCACGGTGGACGCGGAATCGGCGACCGGCACCGCACCCGTCCCCAACGAGGAGGTGGCGGAGGCGGCAGCCGCGAACTCCGACGTCCTCGTCCCCTTCGCCTCCATCGACCCCTTCCGCGGCAAGGCGGGCGTCAAGCGGGCCCGTCGCCTGGTCGAGGAGTACGGGGTGAAGGGCTTCAAGTTCCACCCCAGCATCCAGGGCTTCTTCCCCAACGACCGTTCCGTGGCGTACGCCCTGTACGAGGTCATCGAGGAGACCGGCACCATCGCCCTCTTCCACACGGGCCAGACGGGCATAGGCGCCGGAGTCCCGGGTGGCGGCGGTATCCGCCTGAAGTACTCCAACCCGCTCCACGTGGACGACGTGGCGGCAGACTTCCCCCACCTGAAGATCATCCTGGCGCACCCGTCCTTCCCCTGGCAGGACGAGGCCCTGGCGGTCGCCACGCACAAGCCGGGCGTCCACATCGACCTCTCCGGCTGGTCCCCGAAGTACTTCCCGCCGCAACTCGTCCAGTACGCGAACACCCTGCTCAAGGACAAGGTCCTCTTCGGCTCCGACTTCCCCGTCCTCACCCCCGACCGCTGGCTCGCCGACTTCGCGAAGCTGCCGATCAAGGACGAGGTCAGGCCGAGGATCCTCAAGGAGAACGCCGCCCGTCTGCTCGGGCTGACCAAGCCATAAGGGGCCGTAGATGCGCAACGAGGGACTGGGGTCGTGGCCCGCACGCCGGGCCCGCAAGACTCCGCACCGCACCGCGCTGGTGCACGGCGACACGGCATGGACGTACGCGCAACTGCACGAGCGCACCACCCGCCTCGCCCACGCACTGCGCGCCCGGGGCGTGCGGCGCGGCGACCGGATCGCCTACCTCGGCCCCAACCACCCCTCCTACCTGGAGACGTTGTTCGCGGCGGGCACCCTCGGCGCGGTCTTCGTCCCCCTCAACATCCGCCTCGCGGGACCGGAGATCGCCTACCAGCTCAGCGACTCCGGCACCAGGGCACTCGTCTACGGCCCCCAGTACGCGGGCCTGGTCGCGGGCCTGCCGGGCGACACGGACGTGCGGGCGTACGTGGAGGTGGGCGCCGAGTACGAGGCGGAACTGGCGAGTGCGGCCACGGGCGACCCGATCGACGAACCGGTCGCCCCCGACGACACCTGCATCATCATGTACACCTCGGGCACGACCGGCCGCCCCAAGGGCGCGATGCTCACCCACGCCAACCTGACCTGGAACGCGCTCAACGTCCTCGTCGACACCGACCTGATCGCCGACGAACGCGCCCTGGTCTCGGCCCCGTTGTTCCACACGGCGGGCCTGAACATGCTGACGCTGCCGGTCCTGCTGAAGGGCGGCACCTGCATCCTGGTGGAAGCCTTCGACCCTTCGGCCACCTTCGACCTGATCGAACGCCACCGGATCACCTTCATGTTCGGCGTCCCGACGATGTTCGAACAGATCGCCCGCCACCCGCGCTGGCCGGACGCGGACCTCTCCTCCCTCCGCATCCTCACCTGCGGCGGCTCACCCGTCCCCACCTCGATGATCGCCGCCTACCAGGAGCGGGACCTGACCTTCCTCCAGGGCTACGGCATGACGGAAGCCTCCCCCGGCACGCTCTTCCTGGACGCCGAACACGCGGTCACCAAGGCCGGTTCGGCGGGCGTGCCGCACTTCTTCAGCGATGTACGGGTCGTACGACCGGACATGGCACCGGTCGACGTCGGAGAGACCGGCGAGGTCGTCCTCCGCGGCCCCCATGTCATGCCCGGCTACTGGGGGTTGCCCGAGGAGACGGCCGCCTCCTTCACGGACGGCTGGTTCCGCAGCGGGGACGCCGCCCGCGTCGACGAGGACGGCTACGTCTTCATCGTCGACCGCCTCAAGGACATGATCATCTCGGGCGGCGAGAACATCTACCCCGCCGAGATCGAGGACCTGCTCCTCACCCACCCCGACATCGTCGAGTGCGCGGTCATCGGCGTACCGGACGACAAGTGGGGCGAGGTCCCGCGCGCGGTCGTCGTGCCCCGCGAGGGCGCCTCGCTCGACCCCGGCGACGTGCTGGCCTCCCTCTCCGGCCGCCTCGCCAAATACAAGATCCCCAAGTCGGTGGTGCTCGCGGCCGAGCTGCCGCGCACCGCCTCCGGAAAACTCCTCAAGTCCCGCGTCCGTACCCGCTACGGCAACAGCTAAGGAACCCCATGAGCATCACCGTCAACGGCCTCGACGAACTCAAGAAGCTGGCCGGCGCCGACCTGGGCACCAGCGACTGGATCGAGGTCACCCAGGCCCGCATCGACACCTTCGCCGACGCCACGGGCGACCACCAGTGGATCCACGTCGACCCGCAGCGCGCGGCCGAGGGCCCCTTCGGCGCCCCGATAGCCCACGGCTATCTGACCCTCTCCCTCTTCATCCCCCTGTTCACCGAGCTGTTGGACGTCCAGGGCGTCACCACGAAGGTCAACTACGGCCTGAACAAGGTCCGTTTCCCGTCTCCGGTGAAGGTGGGCTCGCGGATTCGGCTGGTGGGGAAGCTGGCGGAGGTCGATGAGGTGGCGGGCGGGGTGCAGATCGTCGTCGACGGGGTGATCGAGATCGAGGGTGGGGGGAAGCCGGCGGCGGTGTTGCAGAGTGTGTCGCGGTTCTACGTCTAAAAGAGCGTCGGGGCGGTCCGGGGCGATAAGCTGTCCTTGCCGTCAGGGATTCGGTGCCCCGGTCACTCAGTTGGAGCGTGCGGTCTGCGCGCGGGGACCGATCGGTTGTAACGTGCCGGCACTTCCCGCCGCCTGACACTGTGCGGGAGTGCATCACTCGCTCCTTCCTGCATCGGGACCGCCGTGACGAATTCAGCAAACACCAAGCCCCAGCCAGCGGTTGCCACCCCTTCCCCGTGGCTCCTGTCGCCGAGTGACACATCGTCCGGCCTGCGCAGCGTGCGCGGCGTCCGCCGCGCCCTCGCGTCCACGCGGACACCGGGCAGGGCCGCGAGGGCCTTCCAGTCCAGCATCTGAGATCACCTGATCTCCCGTCATGTCCGGTTCGTACGGGCCGTTTCGGCAGCTCGTGTTGAAGGTGCACAGCAGATGCGATCTCGCCTGCGATCACTGCTATGTCTACGAGCACGCCGACCAGAGCTGGCACACCAAGCCTCTTCGCATCACGCGGGACAGGGTCTCCTGGACGGCCCTGCGACTCCTGGAGCACGCCAAGTCTCATCAGCTCTCCTCCGTGCAGGTCGTTCTGCACGGAGGAGAGCCGCTCCTGCTCGGCCCCCGTCAACTGCGATCCGTGTGCGCCGAGTTCACCGCCGCCTTTCAGGGGGTGTGCGCCTTGGACCTGCGCATTCACACGAACGGTGTCCAGCTCCGTGAGCATCACCTCGACCTGTTCGCGGAGTTCGGGGTCAAAGTGGGCATCTCCCTGGACGGCGACCGCCAGGCCAACGACCGGCACCGCCGGTTCGCCGACGGGCGCAGCAGCTACGACCAGGTCCTCGACGCGGTCACCCTGTTGAACCAGGACCGATATCGCCCTCTGTTCGCAGGGATCCTGTGCACCGTCGACGTGCGCAACGACCCCGTCGCCGTCCATGACGCGCTCCTCGCGCTGGACCCTCCCCGCATCGACTTCCTGCTCCCGCACGCCACCTGGGACACCCCGCCCCCGCGGCCCGACGGCGTCGCCACCCCGTACGCCGACTGGCTCTTGAAGGTCCACGACCGCTGGAGCGCGCTCGGACATCCCGTGCCGGTGCGCCTGTTCGACTCGATCGACAGCACGCTCCGCGGTGGCCCCAGCGACACCGAGGGACTGGGTCTTGAGGCACCGGGCATCGTCGTCGTCGAGACGGACGGCACGTACGAGCAGACGGACTCCCTGAAGACCACCCATGACAACGCGCCCGCCACCGGGATGAACGTGTTCGAGCACAGCCTCGACGCGGTGGCCGACCACCTGGACACGAACGCTCCCGGACAGGGCCCGGCAGACCTGTGCGCCCAGTGCCGGGGCTGCCCCGTGGTGCACTCCTGCGGCGGCGGACTCCTCGCCCACCGCTACCGCGGTGCCACCGGGTTCCACAATCCGTCCGTCTTCTGTGCCGACCTGATGGCCCTCATCCGGGGCATCGACCGGGGCACCGCAGCCGACGAGGACCGGGTGATCGGGGCGTTCGATCCGATGGCCGACGGGACCGACGACGGCGACGCCGTAAGGGAACTGGCCGCCGGACGGCGGCGCCTGACGCACCAGTTGCTCAATCTCGTGGGCCAGGAGCGCTCCGCTCAGGCCGACCCGCTGTGGCGCGCCTCATGGCGGCTCGCGCAGGACCTGGCGCGACGCGACGGCGAGCTCCTGGAGCCACTTCTGGCTCACCCCTACACCCGGACCTGGGCCGCACGCTGCCTCGACGGCGCTGCCCCGCCCGAACACCTCGCCTCTCTCATGGCCGCCCTCGCCCCGGCCTGCGAGACGCCCGTCGACGTGCCCGTGCGCGACGGGTTCGTCCACCTGCCGGGACGCGGGCGCCTCGCCGTCCGGACGGCCCGCGCGACCGTCGGAGTGACCGCGGCCGACCTCGTGGGCCCGCAGTGGGAGCCGCTGCGCAGCGTGCGCACAGACGGGCTGCACGTCGTACTGGACGACCTCGACCTCTACCGCGACTGCTTCGACGCCCCCGTCTGTGACCGGCCCGACGACATCGAGGCGGAGCGCCGACGGCGGGTTCTCGAACAGGCCTGGGCCCTGGTCCGGACGGCGGTTCCGGCCGTGGCGCACGCCATGACGCGAGGCGTTCGCGTGATCACCCCGCTCGCCGCTCCCGCCCCCGAACGCGTGTTGCCCGGCGGTGGGTTCACCGCCCTGGGCGTCCACCTCACCGCCGACCCGGTGCGGGTCGCCGTCGACCTCGTGCGGGGCTTCCGTGCCGGACTGCTCGATGCCCTGCTCGACCAGTGCACGCTGTACGCGGAAACGGACACCCGCACCGGCACCCTGCTCCTCGACACCTATGCCCGCGCGGCCACCGACCCCCTGCTCCGCGATCCCGCGGATTCCCGCCGCACGCGGACGCAGTGGGAGGTACTCTCAGCGGCCCCCTCGCTCACCCCACTCGGACGACGGTTCGTCGACGGCATCGGACGGAGCCTATGACTGTGACCACCCAACTCGTCGAGGAGCTGGCGGCCCTCGGCGTGCTGGCCGGGACCGTGCTGCTGGTGCACGCCGCGTGCCGGAACCTGGGCACTTCGCCCGGCGCCGTCCTGGCCGCCCTGCTCCGCGCTCTCGGACCGGAGGGCACCCTGGTCGTGCCGACCTTCACGGCCGGCAACTCCGACACGTCACCGGCGTACCGCCGGTGCACCCTTGGCATGACGGAACGTGAAGCGGCCGCCTATCGAGCGGCGATGCCACCGTTCGACGTCCATCGCACGCCCTCGCAGGACATGGGTGCGCTCGCCGAGAAGGTGCGGCTCAGCCCGCGGGCGGTGCGCAGCGCCCATCCACAGACATCGTTCGCCGCGCTCGGTCCCCAGGCCGTCGAGCTGACGGCCGATCACGACGAGGCATGCCACCTGGGCCCGGACTCACCGCTCGGCCGACTGGAGCGCGCAGGGGCCCAGGTGCTGCTGCTCGGCGTCGGTTTCACCGTGTGCACCGCCTTCCACCTCGCCGAATACCGCCTCCCCGACCCGCCCCGGCGGGAGTACCGCTGTGTGGTCGGACGCGACGGCACGCGCCGCTGGACCTCTTTCAAGGACGTGGACCTGGACGACAGCGACTTCGGCGCCCTGGGAGCCGACTTCGAGCACTGCCGAGCCATGGGCCCGGACCCGCTCGTCCGTACCGGTCGCGTCGGCGCCGCATACGCCAGGCTGTTCCCGCTGGCCCCCGCCGTCGACTTCGCCACTGGCTGGCTGTCCGGAAATAGACCCCGTCACATTCCTCCAGCATCGTCACAGGGAGCGGCGCAGTTCCTACACTGAGTGTTCACCCTCAGAGGTGTGGGGGACGGGATCGGGGGGTCGCGTGGAGCCGACGGAGCCTGCGGGGGCGGACGCCACCGCTCCCTACTTCTTTCTGAGTTACGCCCACATCCCGTCGGCCCGTCCCGACGAACCCGACCCGGACCTGTGGGTGCACCGTCTCTTCCGCGACCTGTGCGAGCACATCCGCAATCTGACCGCACACCCCGGCGCGCCCGGGTTCATGGACCGTTCGCTGCGAGCCGGCCAGATCTGGAGCGACGAACTCGCCGACTCCCTCGGCGGCTGCCGCGTCTTCGTGCCGCTGTACTCGCCGCGCTACTTCATCAGCCCCTGGTGCGGTAGGGAATGGGCCGCCTTCGGTGAACGCCGGGCATGCCACCGGGACCCGGAGACGCGGGGCAGGCCCAGCGCGATCGTGCCGGCCCTGTGGGCGCCGGTGCCGGACCGCGGGCTCCCCGACTGCGTGAAAGAAGTGCAGTACGCGCATCCCGAACTGGGCGACCGCTACCGCACCTTCGGCCTGTACGGACTCGCCAAGCTGCACGCGTTCCGCCGCGACTACCAGAAAGCGGTGTTGCACCTGGCCAGGCGCATCGTCGAGGTCGGTGAGAGCGTGGTCGTCGAACGCGGGGAACCGCACGGCCTGAACACCGCACAGGATGCCTTCGCCACCCTGTCCACCACCGCCGTCGCGCCGCCCGGGCGGCGGCTGCGGATCAGCGTGGCGGCGGGCAGCCTCGGCCGGCTGCCCGAAGGGCGCAGCGCCCATTACTACGGCCCCACACCCCTGCACTGGAACCCCTACCACCCGGAGTCCGAGCAGCCGCTGGCCCAGGTCGCCGCAGGCATCGCCACCCGCCTCGACTTCCGTGCCGACGTGAGCGAGTTCGACGAGCGGTCCGCTCGCTGCGACGCCCCCGAAGTGCTGCTCCTCGACCGCTGGGTGCTGCGCGACCCCGGACACCGCACCCGGCTCGTCGAGTACGACGCCGGGGAGGGGCCCCCGGCCGGTCTGGTCGTGCCGTGGAACGACGACGACCCCGACGGCGACGAGGCGGAACACGAGCTGGCCGCGCAGCTGGACGCCACTCTCCCGCGCCGGGTGCGGCAGGGCCGCGACGCCTGCCGGGCCGCCGTACGGGGGGTGCCCGACGAGAGGTCCTTCCGCGAGGTGCTGCCGCGCGTAGTGCGCTGGGCGGAGGGCCAGTACCTCAGAAGTGCCCCGCCCGTGACACCGGCCGGGCAGGCCGCCCCACGTTTCCGCCTCGGCGCCTCCGGGGGATGGGTGCCGACAGCGCACCCGGAGGACGAGAAGGAGGCGCACGATGAACGGGCCTGACGGACCCGGCGGCAGCCAGGGCCGCATCGTGACGTTCTACTCGTACAAGGGCGGCACCGGCCGGACCATGGCCCTCGCCAACGTCGCCTGGATCCTGGCCGCCAACGGCCACCGCGTCCTCGCCGTCGACTGGGACCTGGAGGCCCCCGGCCTGCACCGGTTCTTCCACCCCTTCCTCGACCCGGGCACCGTCGGCGCCACCACCGGAGTCGTCGACCTGCTCCTGGAGTACGCCTGGGCAGCCACCGGCGACGGCGCTGCCCCCGAGGAACGAGCCCCCGACTGGCATCGTGAATACGCCCGCGTCCAACGCCATGCCGTCTCCCTGAACTGGCTGTTCCCGGAGCCCGGCACCCTCGACCTGGTGCTCGCCGGCCGACAGAACCGTGACTACGCCTCCACGATCGCCACCTTCGACTGGGACAACTTCTACGACCGGCTCGGCGGCGGCCTGTTCTTCGACGCGCTGCGCGAGAACATGCGGCAGAACTACGACTACGTCCTCATCGACAGCCGCACCGGCCTCTCCGACATCGCCGACATCTGCACCGCGCACCTCCCGGACGTCCTCGTGGACTGCTTCACCCTCAGCGACCAGAGCATCGACGGCGCGGCCGTCGTCGCCCGCGACATCCACGAGCGTTTCCAGAGCCGACGCATCCGCGTCCTGCCCGTCCCCATGCGCATCGACGAGGGCGAGAAGGAGAAGGCGGACGCCGGGCGTGCCCTGGCCAGGGCACGCTTCGACGGATTCCCGACCGGCCTGGACGAGGACGGACTCGCCGGCTACTGGGGGGCCGTCGAGATCCCGTACCGCCCCTACTACGCCTACGAGGAGACCCTGGCCGCCTTCGGTGACGAGCCCGGCGTCTCCACCTCCCTGCTGGCCGCGTTCGAACGCCTTGCCGGCGTGATCAGCGACCAGACCGTGACCCGGCTGCCCCGCATGCCGGGGGACGTGCGCGACGGCGTCAGGAGGAAGTTCAGCCGCGCCCGCATCCCGCTCCCGGCGGAGCTGAGACTCAGCTACGCCGCCGAGGACCGCCTGTGGGCCGACTGGATCACGGACCTGCTGACGCGAGCCGGATTCCGCGTGCTGCCGGGGTATGTCGGCAGTTCGGAGGACGGCGCCGAACAGCCCGCCGACCGCACGGTCTTCGTACTGTCCCCGGCCTTCCAGCGCTCCGCACGCGCCCACCGTGTGTGGCAGGCGGCCACCGGCGACGACCGCCGTCAGATCGTCGCGGTCCGCGTCGGCCCGCTGCACCCGGCGAGCACCTACGACGAGCGGCCGTGGCTCGATCTGACGGCCGGTGACGAGCGGGACGCGGCTGCCGCTCTGCTCGCCGCCCTCGGCCGCCCGGCCCAGCCGGTGGAGGGAGCGGACGCCGTCACCGACGCCGACACCCGCTTCCCCGGCACGGTGCCCCGCTTCTGGAACGCCGCACCCCGCAACGCCCAGTTCACCGGCCGCAGCGCCGTGCTGGAGCGGCTGCGCGACGTCCTGGGCCACGGCACCTCCGGCCGGACTCCGTCGCCGTACGCCTTGTGCGGGCTGGGGGGAGTCGGCAAGACCCAGATCGCGCTGGAGTACACACACCGGTTCGCAGCCGACTACGACGTGATCTGGTGGATCAGCGCCGAGCAGCACGAGTTCGTGGTGGAAACCCTCGCGGACCTGGCCCGCCGACTGGGGCTGCGCACCGGCGACGACGTCGCTCAGGCCGCCCGAGAAGCCGTCGACCACCTGCGCCAGGCGTCCGGCCTGAGGTGGCTCCTGGTGTTCGACAACGCCGACGAGCCCGATGAGATCAGGCGCTACTTCCCCGGCGGCACCGGGCATGTGCTGGTCACCTCCCGCAACCGGGCCTGGCTGCAGCACGTCGAGGTGCTGGAGATAGAGCCCTTCCTGCGCGAGGAGAGCGTCGAACGCCTGCTGCGCCGGGCCCCGGACCTGCGGCTCGACGACGCCGACCTGGTCGCCGCGGCCGTCGGTGATCTTCCTCTCGCCCTGGACCAGGCGGGCGCCTGGCTCGCCGAGACCGGCACCCCGGTCGACACGTACCTGGCCGAGCTGGAACAACAGATCGTGCAGGTGATGTCGTTGGACACGCCTACGGACTACCCGCAGCCGGTCGGCGCCACCTGGAACGTCTCCATCGAACGACTCAAGGAACGCTCCCCGGCAGCGGTGCGGCTGCTCCAGCTGTGCGCGTTCTTCGGTACCGAACCCATCTCCATGAAGTTGCTCTACAGCGACCCGATGGTGCGCGTCCTGGCCGCGGAGGACCCCGCGCTCCACGAGAAGCTGTTCGTGGGTCGGGTGATCAGGGAGATCGGCCGGTTCGCCCTCGCGCGGGTGGACTCGGCCACCCAGTCGATCCAGGTGCACCGGCTGGTGCAGGCAGTGATCCGCTCCGAGCTCACGCCCCAGGAGCAGGCCGAGGCACGCCACACCGTGCACCGCATCCTGGCCGCCGCCAGGCCGTCGGGCAACGAGCCGGTCGACGACCCCGAGAACGGGCCCCTCTTCGCGGCGATCTGGCCCCATCTCGAAGCATCGGACGCCGCCGACTGCGACGAACCGGAGACCCGGCAACTGCTCATGGACCGCGTCCGCCATCTGTGGCGGCGCGGCGACCTGAACCTCGCCCTGTCGCTCACAGAGGAACTGCGCACCCGGTGGCAGAGCCGGCTGTCCGAGAACCTGGACGTGGCACTCCAGACCCAACTGCTGCGCCTGCAGACCCAGACCGGCAACGTACTGCGCTCCCTGGGCCGGTACACCGAGGCGGCGGAACTGGGCTTCGCCACCCTGTCCGGGCAGCGCGCCCTGCTCGGGCCGGGCCATCCGCACATCCTGATGACGGCCACCGCACTCGCCGCCGACCTCGGCAGCCTCGGCCGCTTCGAGGAGGCCCTGGAGCTGGCCGGCGAGGCGCACACGGGCTTCGAGGAGCTCTTCGGCGAGAACCATCCGCGCACCCTCAGCGCGCGCAACAACCTCGCCCTGTGCATGAGGCTGCTCGGCCGGTACGCCGAGGCCCGCGCCCTCGACGAGGAGATCTACGAACGCCGCCGCACCCTCCTCGGGAGCGCGCACCCGCACACCCTGTTCACCCTCACCAACCTGGGGCGCGACCTGCGCGAGACGGGCCACTACGAGGAGTCGGTGTCGCAGCTGAGCAGCAGTCACGAGTTGTACCGGGAGCTCTTCGGCGAGGACCACCCGGAGACGCTGCGCACCGCCAAGAGCCTTGCCGTCTCCCTGCGCCGGGCGGGCATGGCCGACGGGGCCCGCGTCCTCACCGAGCAGACGCAGGAACACCACCGCCTGCGCGAGACTCCCGTGACCACGCCGGACGTCCTCGACTGCACCCTGAACCACGCCTGCGACCTGTACGCCACCGGCGCCCGCGGACGGGCCTTGGTCCTGGCACGGGACATCGTGGGGCAGTACCGCGCGGCGCTCGGCGAACGTCATCCGGCGACTCTGGCCGCGGTCAACAACCTCGGCATCTTCCTGGGCGGTTCGGGAGAGCCCGGTCAGGCCCGGCTGGTGCTGGAGCGCAACCTCGCCGCCCTGCGCACCGTGCTGGGCGAGCACCACCCCTACACGCTGTCCTCCTCGGTCAATCTCGCCAACGTCCTGGCGGAGCTGGGCGAGCCGGCCCGGGCCGAGGAACTGGAGCGGACGGCCCTCGCCGGCTTCCGTTCCGTCCTGGGCGGCCGCCACCCGGACACCGTCGTGGCCCGTGCCAACCTGGCCATCACCTTGCGTGCCCTCAACCGCATCACCGAGGCCGATGAGCTGCGGGCGAGCGTGCTGGTCGAGTTCGAGCGGCTGCTGGGCGGAGAACATCCGCACACGGTGAGTGCGCGTGAGGGCAGGCGCATCCACCAGGACCTGGAGCCGCCGCTCGTATGAGACCGACTCAGCCCTCGTCGTCCACGGCGCCGCGTACCGCCACCATGTCCAGCAGACGCCCCGCCGCCTCCCGGGCCAGCGGCGTCAGTCGCTCGTGCACCGCCCGGAACGTCTTCTCCGCCTGCTCCGCCGGCCAGTCGTCCGGCAGATGCTTCACCGGCAGCCGGGGATCGCGCCGGATGACCCGGAGCCACTCCGCCTGGAGCAGGAGGCGTTGGGCCAGAGCCTCGTCGGCTTCCGGTGCCCGCGTCTGCCAGGGCTGCCAGCGGTTGACGAACGCCGCGTAGCGGTCCGCGAGTTCGGCCAGTTCCCAGGTCTCCTCGATCATCGCGCCGATGTCCATGCCCGCGTCGGCGTGCGCGCGGAAGACCTTGACGTGGGCGGACAGGCCCAGCTCGGCGACGAGTTCGGCGACGTCGACCTCGCCGGGGGCGATCCACAGGCCGCTGAACAGGGGGCCGAAGCCGGACCAGGTGAGTTTGGAGCGCAGGTCGTGGCGCTGGCGCTGCCAGGACTCGGGGAGGGAGAAGCCGAGCAGGGTCCAGGTGCCGTCCCAGTGGCGGTTGACGGCGCCCGTCTGCCAGATGCGGCGTTCGCCGTCCCGCAGGACCGCCGCCGAGTGCTCGGTCAGGCCGAAGTACATGCGGCGACCCTCGCGCTGCCGGCGCAGCAGGCCGCGGTTCACCATGCGGGTGAGGGTGGAGCGCGTCGCCTGTTCGCCGACGCCGACACGGGCGAACACGTCGATGACGCTGCCCGAGTACACGCAGACGTCACGCCCGAGCACCTGGTCGCCCAGGAACGTGAGCATGAGGGACTGGGGCCGCAGCGACTCTTCCGTGGTCACGCGGCCACCGTACCTCCCTCCGATTCAGCTGGTGACCTGGTGGTACGAGGACTTCGTCAGGCGCCCGCCACGTCGACGAAGACGGGGTTCGCATAGAACCACGTGTCCGCCCACGGGTCACCGTCACCGGGCGTGTGGGGGATCGGGCCGTTCGGGTCGATCGACGCGCCGAGGTAGCCCGCACCATGGCGGTTGCCGTCGCTGCCGCGCAGTCGGAGGTAGAAGGACTCGTCCCCCGCGGTCAGCGGGATGCGCAGGGTGTACGTCCCCCTGCGGCCGCTCACGTCCTTTGTCTGTACGACCTTCGTGTCCGGCGCCAGCCAGGCGTCACGGTCGGCGGAGGCACCGCGCACCGCGCCCCGGATCACGTCCACGTGCGCCAACTCCGGCAGGATCCCCTGGGGGTTGGGCCGGGACGCGGTCGTGACCGTCACGTACAGGCTGATCTTCTCGCCCTTGCGGACCCGCAGCCGGCCGCCGAGCGTGACGCCGCGGCCGGAGTCGCAGTCCCGCTTCAGGCGCACGTCGAGGCCGTCGAGCAGATGCCCGTGGTCCAGCCAGACGCGGCCCGCGCGCAGGCCCGCCATCACCGCGCGGTAGCCGTAGCGGGTGACGCCGACGTGGGTGCGGCTGAACTCGCCCGGCCAGAAGTCGCTGCCCGGCTGCGGGGTGTCGGTGTTCACCGGGTCGGGCAGCTTGCCGGTGTTGTCGAAGTTCTGGCCGGCCGGCCAGTCGCCGTTCTTCCAGGTGTCGAAGACGGTCCGGTGGTTGTCGGAGTTGGTGGTGATCGAGAACAGCCTGCCCTCGGCCAGCATCGCGTCCCACAGGCCGCCGACGGTCGCCGTCGCCCAGTCGAAGCCGCCGTACGTCACATACGCCTCGGCCGGATAGCCCGCCCAGGACTGCGCGGACGGCTTGTTCTCGTACTCGCCGCGGATCGACGTGGCCCCGCGCCAGCCGGGCAGGGCCGCGCCCTGGGCGCCCGGTGCGCCCTCCATGCCGATCATGATCTCGGGGGCCGCGTCCCGCCAGTTGCGCATCTCGTGCGGGGAGTCGATGCCGAGGCGGAGGGGGTGGTTGGCGATGACCAGGACGTCGTCGACGTATCCCGAACGGCGTTGTTCCGCGAGCCACTTGATCGCCTTGACGGCATGCGCCTCGTTGCGGGCGGTGTCGGTCGCGCCGGCCGAGCCCTCGGTGTAGCCGAGCAGCTTGCCGTCGTAGGCGAGCTCGAACCGAGTGAGCAGATCGGTCTCGTGGGGGCCGGGGGCCGCGAAGACCGTGCAGTGCTCGGCGGCCGGGATGTACCACTCCAGGCCCTGGAAGATCAGCTGGCGCGGGTTCTCGGCTCGGGCCTTGACGATCTCGGCGTGCTCCAGCTTCGCGCCGTACGCGGCGTGGCCGAAGTTGGAGTGCTCGTTGAACACCATCCAGTCCAGGCCGTACTTGGCGGCGGCCCTGGCCTGCTGGGAGAACGTGTACTTGGCGTCGTGGCTGTAGACGGAGTGGATGTGGTGGTCGCCGACGAGGTAGGCGAGCCGCGGGTCGTCGCCGCCGAGCCGCTGTTGGGCGGCCTCGGCGGGCACCGCCGCCGCGCCGAGGGCGAAGGCCGCGCCGAACAGACCGGCGCCGCGCAGGAGCCCGCGCCTCGACAGGCCCTGCGGGTCGAGGTCGGCGGGGGAGACGGAGGGGTCGGCCCAGGAGGGCAGCTGCTGTTCGGTCATGACGGTCCTCGACAGGTCAGTGGTTCATGAAGGACGTGACGGGCAGCGCCCGTTCGACGATGCGGACGTCGCCGAGGCGTCCGTGCAGGATCTGGTCGATCTTCCCGCCGTACTCGTAGCCGCCGAGCAGCCAGGGGAGTCCGACGGAGGTGATGCCGGTCGATGTCGCCCTGGGGTTGCGGACGACCGGGCAGCCCTCGACGTAGAGGGTGGTGTGCCGGCCGTCGTTGACGATCGCGAGGTGCCACCAGGTCTCCAGCGGCGTCTCCTGGCCCCAGTTGGTGGCGATGCCCTCCTGGTTCAGCGGGCGCATCGCCCACTGCGGCTCACGGTCGTTGGAGAGGGACAGCGTGGCCAGCGGCTCGTCGGGGTCGTCGGCGGTCTTGCCGGCGGCGCCGCCCGTGCCGGTACGGCTGACGATGCCGGACCAGGCGTGGTGGCCGGGGTCCCAGTCGGCGGGGAGGCGGTAGAAGGCCTCGATGGTGTAACCGGCCTTGAACATAGCCGAATTGAGCGGGGCGCCGTCGACCGTGCGCAGATACGCGCCCTTCAGCGGTGACTTGTAGCCCTGGAACTCCAGGCTGCCGTGGCCGGGTTGGTCAGGATGGTGGTCGGACGACCAGCCGAGCGTGCCGCCGCCGACCGTGACGAGGCTCAGGTCGTTGCCGCGCCCGGACAGGTCACGCACCTTGTCCGTCACCGCGCTGTCGAACCGCCAGTAGGCCACCGTGCCCGCTATCAGCATCCGTGACACCGGACGGGCCGGACGGGCGGGAGCCGGCGCGAAGCCGGAGAAGCGGTCGGCGAAGTCGATGTCGACGGTGAACCGGTCGGTGTCACCGCTGAGTTCGATCTCCTGCCGCTCCAGCTCGTTGAGCCCCTTCCCGGCCCGGCCCAGGATCCACGGCGAGACCGTCTCGACGTCGATCACGTTCCGGTCCAGGTCGAAGCGGTAGAGCCGGATCATCGCGGCCCCGCCGAAATAGCGGTTCTGGTAGTTCGTCAGATGCAGATGGACGTCATGTCCGGCCGCGTTCCTGCGCGTTGCCCGGGCTGCCGGCCAGTAGTGGCCGTTGAGAGTGAGGAAGATCTGGTCGTGGTCCGCCACCAGGCGGTCCCACAGCTGCTGCCCGTACGTGGACAGCGTGTCGTCCTCGACGACCAGCTCGTGCGTGGTGAGGATGACCGGCGTCTTCGGGTGTGCGGCCAGCACCCCTTTCGCCCACGCGTAACCCTGGTCCGACAACCGCCAGTCCAGTGCCAGGACCAGCCACTCCCGGCCCGCGGCCCGGAAGAGATGGAAGGTGTTGTAGCCGTCGGCGGACGCCCCGCCGAACGTCGGCTTCCCCTTGAACCGGTCCGGGCCGAACGCGTCCAGGTAGGGGGTCGCCCCGCGCTGGTCGGTCGTCGACGACTTCACGTCGTGGTTGCCCGCCAGGACGCTGTAGCCGACACCGCGCCGGTCGAGCAGCTTGAACGCCTCGCTGATCGCGGCGACTTCGGCCGAGGACCCGTTCTGGGTGAGATCCCCGAGGTGGGACAGGAAGACGATGTTCTCGTCCTTCCCGTGCTCCAGCAGATAGCGCAGCGAGGCCTCGACCGGCGCCTTGTCGATGCTCGGCCCGTCGAAGAGGTACTGGGTGTCGGGCATGACGGCGAGGGTGAAGCGACGGCTGTCGGTGTCCGGTCGCCCACCCGATGCGGGGGCGGCCTCGGCCGCGGTCGGCAGCGCGACCCCGGCCGTGGCCGCGGCGCCCAACAGGGCTGTCGCCCGCAGGAAGCCGCGCCGTCCGGCGCCCGCCTGGGCATGCTCGGACCCGTGTTCGGGCAAAGTGCACACGTGTGCTCCGTAAGGGGGGTGAGAACCAGGGGAGTTCAGAGAACGCTCAGGGTCCAGCTCCAGCGGTGGACACCCGGTGCGACGAGATAGGACGGGAAGGTGTCGGGGCCGCACGACGCCGTGCCGAGACCCCGGTGGGCCGCGTCGAGGTGCACGACGCACCCGAGGCGCGGGACCAGCTGGTCGTGGTGGGCCACCGCGCCCAGGTCGGCGGCCCGGTGGCGCGTCACCGACACCTGGCGCGGCTCGTCGAGCGCGACCGCGAGCCCGGTGGCGTCCGGCGCCGACAGCCTGAAGTGCCGTACACCGTTGCGGCCGCCGCTCTCCTGAGGCCGCAGATAGGGGGTGAACAACTCGTCCACCGGCACCGAGTGGTGGCCGACGGGCGCGGTACGGCGGTCGGGGTACGACTCCCAGGGCCCGGGCCCGTACCACTCCATCAGATCGAGCCCCGGCACCGTCTCGAAGACGGAGCCCACCCGCGCCACATCGGCGAGGGCGTCCGGCAGTTCGGCCGACTCCTCGATCCGCACCCCGCCCTCGACGGGCGTGAACACCTGCACATGCCGTACGACACCCACCTCGGCGGCGTACTCGGCCAGCACGGTGACCTGGTCCCCGTCCCGGCGCACGTCGACGACCTTGCGGACCAGGGCGTCAAGGCCCCAGGCCCGCCAGCGCAGTGCCATGCCGCCCAGCTCGTCGTTGTCGGTGGGCGCCCGCCACAGGGAGAGCGCGGGGGCGGCGGCGAGGAGAGGGTGGACGAGCAGACCGTCGTCATCCACCTGGACCGTGCCGGAACGGTTCTCCACGGCGGAGACCGTCGCCTCCCGCAACCGCACCTGCGGCAGACACAGCACGGTCCCCGCGGGCGCCCACGCCTCCTCCCGCGCGGTCGTCACCCGCAGCGTCAGCCACGCCTCCCCACCGTCCACCGGCAGCGCGAAGGGGAGCGGCACGGCCGCGGTCTCACCGGGCCGCAGGTCGGGCAGGTCGGCCGGCGCGGTCAGGACCCGGCCGTCGGCGAGCGACAGCGCCCACTCGCCGGACAGCCAGTCCAGGCCCCGGAAGTGCTGATGGTTGCCCAGCACGATGCCCTCGTGCCGGTGGGCCTCGATCCGGACCGGCGCCGCGATCTCCCGGTGTTCGTACATCACCGGCTTGGGCGTGCGGTCCGGGAACACCACGCCGTCCGCGATGAACGCCCCGTCATGGAGGCGTTCGCCGAAGTCGCCGCCGTACGCCCAGCGGTGTCCGGGCGCGGCGACACCGTTGTCATAGAGCCCGGCGCCCCCACGCCCGACCGGTCTTCCGTCGCTCACGCGCTGAAGGATTCCGTGGTCCCAGAACTCCCAGATGAACCCGCCCTGAAGACCCGGGGTGGACTCGATGGCGGCCCAATGGTCGGCCAGCGTGCCGTTGCTGTTGCCCATGGCGTGCGAGTACTCGCACTGGATGAGCGGCTTGGTCTGCTCGCCGGACAGCGCGTGCGCCACGCAGTCCTCCAGCGGCGCGTACATCGGGCAGGCGATGTCGGAGGCCACCCCCGGATCCGCCCAGCCCTGCTTGGCGGCGCCCTCGTACTGGATCGGCCGCGTCGGATCGTGCCGGCGCGCCCAGCCGGCCGCCGCGTCATGGCCCGCGCCGTAGTCGGACTCGTTGCCGAGGGACCAGATGATCACCGAGGGGTGGTTCTTGTCGCGCAGCACCATCCGCGAGACGCGGTCCACGAAGGCGTTCAGATAGCGCGGGTCGTCGGCGATCTCGTGGGCGTGGTCGTGGGACTCGATGTCCGCCTCGTCGACGACGTAGAAGCCGAGTTCGTCGGCGAGGTCGTACAGACCGGGGTCGTTCGGATAGTGGGCGGTGCGGATCGCGTTGAAGCCGAAGCGCTTGAGCAGGACCAGGTCCGCGCGCATGTCGTCGTACGACACCGTCCGCCCGGTCAGCGGATGGAAGTCATGGCGGTTGACGCCCCGGATGTAGACCCGCTCACCGTTGACCAGCAGGTCCCGGCCGACGATCTCGACGTCACGGAAGCCGATCCGGTGGTACGACGTGTCGGCCACCGTGCCGTCCGCGCGGTGCAGTCGGACGGTCAGGCCGTACAGCTCGGGCGTCTCGGCGTTCCAGGTGCGGACGTCGGCGACGGTGGTCCGCATCCGGGCCTCACCGAGGAAGTCGGAGACGCGTTCGTCCTCGGTGTTGAGGCGGTCGAACTCCGCGTCCTGCGTCAGCGGGACTCCGTCGAGGTCCCCGCTGACGTACCAGCCCTCGGGCAGCGCCCCGCGCCTGTCCCGCACCTGGCAGTCGACGCGCAGTTCGCCGCTGTACGCGGCCCGTACGGTCACGTCGGCGAGGTGCAGCGGGTCCGTGGCGTACAGCAGCACCGAGCGGGTGAGGCCGCCGTGCCACCACTGATCCTGGTCCTCGATGTGTGAGGCGTCCGACCACTTGACGACGGTGAGGCGCAGGGTCGCCGACGAGCCGGGTCGCACCACGTCCGTCAGGTCGAACTCGGCCGCCAGATGGGAGTCCTTGGAGAGGCCGATCGGCCGCCCGTCCACGTGCACGAGCAGCACACTCTCCGCGGCGCCGACCTGGAGGACGATCCGGCGTCCGGCCCAGTCGGCGGGGACGTCCACTTCCCGCTCGTAGACGCCCGTCGGGTTCTCGGCGGGCGTCGAAGGCGGGACCTCCTCGAACGGCATGCGGATGTTCAGGTACTGCGGCAGGTCGTCCGTGCCCTGCATCGTCCAGACGCCGGGGACCTGGGCGGACGACCAGGGACCGCCGACCGGCGCGTCCGGAACGGGCAGCAACCGGAAACGCCAGTCGCCGTCCTGGGGGAGTGATCCGGAGCGCCGGTCGACGGCGTTCATGGGGAGCCGACCCCAGGAGGTCACCTCGGGTGCCTCCCAGGGGCGCAGGGCGATGAGCGGATCGTGGTTCATCCGCGGACGGCTCCCTTCGCGAGGTCGCCGATGATCTGCTTGGCGCCGACCGCGAAGACGATCAGCAGCGGGATGAGGGCGAGCAGTGCGCCCGTCATCACGATGCCGTAGTCCGTGGTGCCGTGGGTGCCGTTGAGCTGGGACAGGGCGACCTGCAGTGTCACGTTGTCGGGGTTGGTGAGGGCGATCAGGGGCCAGGCGAAGTCGTTCCACTGGCCCATGAAGGTGAAGATGCCGAGGAAGGCGAGGCCGGGGCGGACCACCGGCAGCGCCACATGCCAGTACTGGCGCAGGAAGTTCGCGCCGTCCAGCTTGGAGGCGTCGAGGAGTTCGTCGTGGATGGCGCTCTTCATGTACTGGCGCATCCAGAAGATGCCGAAGGCGTTGGCCGCGGCCGGCACGATCAGCGAGGTCATCGAGCCGATCCAGCCGATCTTCGCCATGATCACGAACTGCGGGATGACCGACAGCTGCGCCGGCACCATGAAGATGACCATGAGCAGCCCGAACAGCACGTTCTTGCCGGGGAACTCGAACTTGGCGAAGACGAAGGCGGCCAGCGAGTCGAAGAGCAGGACCAGGAAGGTCACCGACACCGCGACCAGCAGCGAGTTCCACATCGACCCGAAGAAGTCGATGGCGTCGAAGAGATTGCGGACGTTCTCCAGGAAGTGCGTGCCCGGCAGCAGCTTGGGCGGGTAGGAGAAGATCTCCGTCGAGCTGTGCGTCGACATGATCACGGCCCAGTAGAACGGGAAGGCCGAGATCAGTGTGCCGATGATCAGCGGGAGATGCAGCGCGATCCCTCTGCGGCGAGATCCCTTGATGGAAGTCATGATGCGCGCGCCCTTCCTAGTCGCCACGGCGCTGCACGAGGCGCCAGTTGATGATCGAGAAGAGGACGACGACGAGGAAGATGCCCCACGCCACGGCGGCGCCGTACCCGAAGTCGTTGTTGTCGAAGGTCTGTTGGAAGAAGTAGAGGACCATCGTCTGGCCGGAGTGGCCCGGACCGCCCGCGAACGTGGAGTCGTTGGAGGAGGTCTGGAGCAGCACCTGCGGTTCGGAGAAGCTCTGCAGACCGGTGACCGTCGAGACGACCAGGACGAAGAGCAGGGTCGGCCGCAGCAGCGGCAGCGTGATCCGGAAGAAGGTCTGGATCGGACCGGCGCCGTCCATGCGGGCGGCCTCGTAGAGGTCGCTGGGGATGGTCTGGAGGCCCGCGAGGAAGATGATCGCGTTGTAACCGGTCCACTGCCAGGTCATCAGCGCGGCGATGGTGACCTTGATGCCCCAGGGTGTGTTCAGCCAGGCCACCTGGTCGATCCCGACCGCGTGCAGGACGGCGTTCACCATGCCGGCGTTGGTCGAGAAGATCGAGCCGAAGACGATCGCGATGGCGACGACCGAGGTGACGTTCGGCAGGAAGTAGGCGACGCGGTAGAGGCCCTTGAAGCGGACCGCGGAGTTGAGCATCACGGCCGTGACCATCGCCAGGAAGATCATGGGGAAGGTGGCCAGGGCCCAGATGATGACCGTGTTGCCGATCGAGTTCCAGAAGTCGCTGTCGCTCAGCAGGTACTGGTACTGCGAGAGCCCGGCCCACTCCATCGAGCCGAGCCCGTCCCAGCGGTGGAAGGACAGGTAGAGGGAGAAACCGACCGGGAAGAGGCCGAAGGCGAGGAAGATCAGGTAGAAGGGGGAGATGGCGGCGTAGAGATGCCAGTACTTGCGAAAGCCGCTGACGGGCTTGGTCGTTGACGGTTGCGCCACCGCGGGCGGCGTCTGCTCCAGAACGGCCATCAGTAGCTCACCCCCAGGTGCTTCGCGATGCGACGGCACTTGCTCATGGCGTCACTCCAGGCGTCCTTCGGGTTCTTGCCGAGGACGCCGACGTTCTTGATCTCGTCCTTGAGGGGCTGCCCGAGGGCGATGTCGAAGGGGCTGTTGTAGGCGACCACGATCTTCTGCGCGGCCGGTCCGAAGACGTCGGTGGTGACCTGGCCGCCGAAGAACTCGTCCGGCTCCCGCATCTGCTTGAGGTCGTAGGAGGCGGGCGTCGAGGGGAAGAGGCCCGCGTCGACGTAGCCCTGCGCCTGGTTCTTCGCGTCGAGGAGCCAGGTGATGATCTGGAACGCCTGCTCGGGCTCCCGGCACGCCTTGGTGATCGACAGGAACGAGCCGCCGTTGTTGGCGGGCCGCACCGGCATCTGCGCCACCCGCCATCTGCCCTTGGTCTTCGGCACACCGTTCTTGATGTCGAACGAGGCCCAGGAGGCGTTCAGTTGGCTCGGCAGCTTGCCGTCCTGGATGGCCGACAGCTGGTCGGGGGTGCCGCTGACGAGGTCCGAGACGATCCCGCGCTGCTTGGCCTCCACGGCCAGCGCCCACGCCCGGCGCACATGGTCCTGGTCGCCGATGAAGTGGCGGTCCTTGTCGACGTACCGCTGGGCGCCCTGCTGGACGACGTTCTCGAAGACGGAGTTGACGTCGGTGAGGAGCTTGGCGTGCGGGATCCGCTTGCCGAGCTGGACGCCCGCGTCGAAGAACTTCTCCCAGGTGTTCAGCTCGTTCGTCACGTCGTCCGGCTCGTAGGGCAGGCCGGCCTTCCGGAACACGTCGTACTGGTAGTAGTGCGCGACCGGCCCGCAGTCGATCGGGAAGCCGACCATCGTGCCGTCGTCGGCGATGCCCTGGTCCCACTTCCAGGACAGGTACTGGTCCTTGTACTTGTCCGCGCCCAGCGTCCGCAGATCGATGAACTGGTCCGCGTTGGGGAGGTAGGCGGCCATGTCCTCGCCCTTGAGCCCCGCGATGTCGGGGATATGGGCGCGGCCCGTGATGGTGGTGATGAGCTTGGAGCGGTACTGGCCGCCGATCTGGATGGCGTCCAGGCTCACCGAACTGTCGTAGCGGGCCTTGGCGTTCTTCACGACGGTGTCGCTCAGACCGCCGCTCCAGTACCACAGGACCATGTTCCGGCCGGTCGAGCCGGTCGGAACGGCACAGCCGGACGCCAGGCCGCCGAGCGCCGTGGCGGCCGTACCGGCCAGGCCCGCGCGGAGCAGGCCTCTTCGTGAGAGCCGCACAGCTCCCACCGCCTTTCGGATCTTTTCGAAACTTCGCAGGGAAGGGGCGTGGGGGGAGGGGGGATCAGGTCTGCCGTGCCGGCGGGGTGATCGGCGCGTACGCGACCGGCGGCCCGGGATCGTCCGGGAGCCGGTCCGCCAGGAAGCCGTACGCCGACTTCAGGCCGGGGTCGGTCAGGGAGCGCCACCAGCGGTCGACGCCGTACCAGCCGGGAGCCGCCAGCGCGCCGCCGGGCCGCTGGACGGAGAGCCCGGCGGCGAGGACGGCGAACCGCAGCCGTTCCTCCAGCGGCCAGCCGCCGAGCGAGGCGGCGACGAAGCTCGCACCGAACACGTCGCCGGCGCCGGTCGCGTCGAGGACATCGATGTCGAGGGCAGGGACGTCGGCGTACTCGCCCGTCGTCTGGTCCACCGCCACGGCCCCGTCGCCGCCGCGCGTGACCACGGCCACCGGCACCAGCTCGGAGAGGGTGCCGAGGGCCGCCGTCGCGCTGTCGGTGCGGGTGTAGGCCATCGCCTCGGACTCGTTCGGGAGGAAGGCGTGGCACAGCTTCAGCTGGTCCAGCAGGTCGGTGGACCACTGCTGGGTCGGGTCCCAGCCGACGTCGGCGTAGACGTGAGTGCCGTTCGCGGCGGCCTTGGAGATCCACTCGCGGGGCTCGGCCTCCAGATGCACGAGGGCGGTGCGTGCCTCGGGCGGGTCGCCCATCAGCACGTCCTGCGAGAACGGGGGCTCGGAGCCATGGGTGACCAGGGCGCGGTCGTGGCCCTGGGCCAGCGAGACGGTGACGGGGGTGGGCCAGCCGTCCGCGGTGCGGGAGAGCGAGAGGTCGATGTCCTCCTGGTCGCACAGCACGTCCCGGCAGTACTCGCCGTAGAAGTCGTCGCCGAAGACCGTGGCCAGCGAGGTGCGCAGACCGAACCGGGAGGCCGCCACCGCGAGGTTCGCGATGCCGCCGGGGCCGCAGCCCATGCCGCCGGTCCAGATCTCCTCGCCCGGCGTCGGCGGCTTTCCGAGCCCCGTGAGGACGAGGTCGTAGAAGAGCAGCCCGGTCAGGAGTACGTCGGGCCTGTCGTCATCCACACTCGGCACCTCTCGTCAAAACTCGTCAATTTCGATGACCGGAATCGTGCGCCGCTCCGCACGATTGGTCAATACCCGAGCAGAACTGAGCATGGAAATGATTGAAGATGACGAGTACTGTTCACGGCATGCTGGCGGAACGACGACATCAACTCATCCTGCGGGCCCTGCGCTCGGGCGGCCCCGCGGCTGTGACCGACCTCTCCGAGCAGCTCGGTGTGAGCCCCGCCACCATCCGGCGTGACCTCGTCAAACTGGAGGAGGACGGGCTGCTCACCCGGGTCCACGGCGGTGCCCGTGCCGAGGAGGGCGACCAGCCCTTCGCGGAGGTCGCCGAGGTCCGGGTGGCCGAGAAGGACGCGATAGCGGCGCACGCGGCGGCCATGGTCAAGGACGGCCAGTCGGTCCTCCTCGACATCGGCACCACCGCCTACCGCCTCGCCCGCCAGCTGCACGGCCGCCGCCTCACGGTGATCACCAGCAACCTGGTGGTCTACGAGGAGCTCGCCGACGACGAGGGCATCGAGCTGGTCCTGCTCGGCGGCATGGTCCGCCGCGAGTACCGCTCCCTGGTCGGCTTCCTCACCGAGGACAACCTGCGCCAGCTGCACGCCGACTGGCTCTTCCTCGGCACCAGTGGAGTGCGCCCCGGCGGGCAGGTGATGGACACGACGGTCGTCGAGGTGCCGGTCAAACGCGCCATGATCAAGGCGAGCGACAAGGTGGTACTGCTCGCCGACGCGGCGAAGTTCCCGGGTACGGGGATGGCGAAGGTCTGCGGTCCCGAGGACCTGGACGTGGTGGTGACGAACGCGCCGGTGGACCCGGCGACGCGGGCCTCCCTGGAGGAGGCGGGCGTCACGGTGGCACTGGCAGGAAAGGCTCAAGTGTGAAGCTGACGATTCTGGGCGGCGGCGGATTCCGCGTGCCGCTCGTGTACGGGGCGCTGCTGGGCGACCGCGGTGAGGGGCGGGTGACCGAGGTCGTCCTGCACGACCTCGACGCCGGCCGGCTCACCGCGGTGACCCGGGTCCTCGCGGAGCAGGCCGCCGCGGTCGAGGACGCTCCCGTGGTGACCGCCACGACCGACCTCGACGAAGCCCTGCGCGGCGCCGACTTCGTCTTCTCGGCGATCCGGGTGGGCGGCCTGGCGGGCCGCGCCGACGACGAGCGGGTGGCCCTGGCGGAGGGCGTCCTCGGCCAGGAGACGGTCGGCGCCGGCGGCATCGCCTACGGCCTGCGCACCGTTCCCGTCGCCGTGGACATCGCCCGACGCGTCGCCCGCCTCGCTCCCGACGCCTGGGTCATCAACTTCACCAACCCGGCCGGTCTGGTCACCGAGGCCATGTCCCGCCACCTCGGCGACCGTGTCATCGGTATCTGCGACTCGCCGGTCGGCCTCGGCCGCCGTATCGCGCGCGTGCTCGGCGCGAACCCGCGCGAGGCCTGGATCGACTACGTCGGCCTCAACCACCTCGGCTGGGTCCGCGGCCTGCACATCGCCGGGCGCGACGAGCTCCCGCGGCTGCTCGCCGACCCCGAACTGCTCGGCTCCTTCGAGGAGGGCAAGCTCTTCGGCGTCGACTGGCTCCGGTCCCTCGGCGCGATCCCCAACGAATACCTGCACTACTACTACTTCAACCGCGAGGCCGTCCGCGCCTACCAGCAGGCCGAGAAGACCCGCGGCGCCTTCCTCCACGACCAGCAGGCCCGCTTCTACGACGAGGTCGGCGCCCCCGGTGCGAAGGCGCTGGACGTCTGGGACCGCACCCGCGCCGAGCGCGAGGCCACCTACATGTCCGAGAACCGGGAGACCGCCGGCGCCGGCGAGCGCGACGCCGACGACCTCTCCGGCGGCTACGAGAAGGTCGCCCTGGCGCTGATGCGGGCCATCGCCCGCGACGAGCGCACCACCCTGATCCTGAACGTCCGGAACCGGAGCACCCTCTCGGTGCTCGACAACGATGCCGTGATCGAGGTCCCGTGCCTCGTGGACGCCAACGGCGCCCACCCTGTCACCGTCGCCCCACTGCCCGACCACGCCACCGGCCTGGTCTGCGCGGTCAAGGCGGTCGAGCGCGAGGTGCTCGCCGCGGCCGAGTCCGGCTCCCGCGAGACCGCGGTGAAGGCCTTCGCGCTGCACCCGCTCGTGGACTCCGTGAACGTCGCCCGGCGGCTGGTGGAGGGCTATCGCGAGGTCCATCCGGGCTTGGCGTACCTTAGGTGAACACCTGCTGGTAAGCGCTTTCCCCCGCCTTCTCCGCCGACCCCTTCTCTTCCTCCTCCCTGGAGCTCTCCATGCACGACGAACGCCGACGGATCGAGGAGCGCGTAGAGCGCCTCCACACCCAGCGCATCAAGCCCGCGATCTACGCGGCCACCGTCCCCTTCGAGGTCGAGGCGTGGCAGGCGCCCGGGGAGCCGGTCTCCTTCGAGGAGGCCGCCGCCGCCCGCTACGAGCCCTTCGCCATGAGCACCCCGTGGGGCCCGCCGTGGGGCACCACCTGGTTCCGGATGCGCGGTGAGGTGCCGGCCGCGTTCGCCGGGCGGCGCGTGGAGGCGGTCATCGACCTCGGCTTCGTCGGCGACTGGCCCGGCAACCAGGCCGAGGCCCTGGTCCACCTGCCCGACGGCCGTCCCCTGAAGGCGGTCAACCCGCTCAACCAGTACGTCCCGATCGCCCACCCGGCCACCGGCGGCGAGCGGATCGACTACCTGGTCGAGGCCGCCTCCAACCCCGACATCCTGGCGAACAACTTCTCCGAGCCCACCCTGCTCGGCGATGTGCTGACGGCGGGCGACAAGCCGCTCTACACCTTCCAGCGCGCCGACATCGCCGTCCTCGACGAGGAGGTCTTCCACCTCGACCTGGACATCCAGGTGCTGCTCGGCGTCATGACCCACCTCGGTGACCACGAGCCCCGCCGCCACGAGATCATGCACGCCCTGGACCGGGCCATGGACGCCCTCGACCTGGACGACATCTCCGGCAGCGCGCCGGCCGTGCGCGAGATCCTCGCCCCGGTCCTGGCCAAGCCCGCCCACGCCAGCGCCCACGTCGTCTCCGGCGTCGGCCACGCCCACATCGACTCCGCCTGGCTGTGGCCCGTCCGCGAGACCAAGCGCAAGACGTCCCGCACCTTCTCCAACGTGACGGCCCTGGCCGACGAGTACGACGACTTCATCTTCGCCTGCTCCCAGGCCCAGCAGTACGAGTGGGTCCGTGACAACTACCCGCACGTCTGGGCCCGCATCCAGGAGTCCGTGAAGAAGGGCCAGTGGGCGCCGGTCGGCGGCATGTGGGTCGAGTCCGACGGCAACCTGCCCGGCGGCGAGGCCATCGCCCGCCAGCTCATCCACGGCAAGCGGTTCTTCATCGAGCACTTCGGCGTCGAGACCAAGGGCGTCTGGCTGCCGGACTCCTTCGGCTACAACGCCGCCTACCCGCAGCTCGCCAAGCTGGCCGGCAACGACTGGTTCCTCACCCAGAAGATCTCCTGGAACCAGACCAACAAGTTCCCCCACCACACCTTCTGGTGGGAGGGCATCGACGGCACCCGCATCTTCACCCACTTCCCGCCCGTCGACACCTACAACGCCCGCTTCAGCGGCGAGGAGATGGACCGCGCCGTCCGCAACTACGCCGAGAAGGGCGCCGGTACGCGCTCACTCGCCCCCTTCGGCTGGGGCGACGGCGGTGGCGGCCCCACCCGCGAGATCATGGAACGCGCCCGCAGGCTCGCGGACCTGGAGGGCTCGCCCAAGGTCGTCGTCGAGCACCCCGACGAGTTCTTCGCCAAGGCGCGCGCCGAGTACGAGGACGCCCCCGTCTGGCACGGCGAGCTCTACCTCGAACTCCACCGCGCCACCTACACCTCCCAGGCCCGCACCAAGCAGGGCAACCGCCGCAGCGAACACAAGCTGCGCGAGGCCGAGTTGTGGGCGACGACGGCCGCGCTGCACGCCCCGGACTACTCCTACCCCTACGACAAGCTCGACCGCCTGTGGAAGACGGTCCTGCTCCACCAGTTCCATGACATCCTGCCGGGCTCGTCCATCGCCTGGGTGCACCGCGAGGCAGAGGCCGAGTACGCCCGCGTCGCCGAGGAGCTGGAGGCGCTGACGGCGGAGGCGGTCGCGGCACTGGGCGGCGGCGGCCGGCGGGTCTTCAACACCAGCCCGTACGACCGCAACGAGGTGATCCGCACGGATGCCGGCGACCTGGCGTACGTGTCGGTGCCCGCGAACGGCAGCGCTCCGGCAGTGGCCGCCGAGCCTTCGCACCCCGTGACGGTCGAGGGCCGCGTCCTCGACAACGGTCTGGTGCGGGTGGAGGTGGCCGAGGACGGCACGCTGTCCTCCGTGTACGACCTGCGCGCTCGGCGTGAAGTCCTCGCGGACCAGGGCAACCTGCTGCGGCTGCACACCGACCTCCCGAACTACTGGGACGCCTGGGACATCGACAAGCACTACCGCAACCGGTACACGGACCTGCTGGAGGCCTCGTCGGTCGAGGTCGTCTCGGACGACCCGCTGCTGGCTGCGGTCCGTGTCACACGCGACTTCGGCAAGGGCTCCAAGCTCGTCCAGACCATCACCCTGCGCGCCGGCAGCCCCCGCATCGACTTCGAGACCGAGATCGACTGGCACGAGGCCGAGAAGATCCTCAAGGCCGGCTTCCCGGTGGACGTCCGCGCAGCGCACTCCTCCGCCGAGATCCAGTTCGGCCACATCCAGCGCCCCACGCACACCAACACCAGCTGGGAGGCGGCCCGCTTCGAGGTCTCCGGCCACCGCTGGGTGCACGTGGGTGAGCCCGGCTACGGCGTCGCCGTCATCAACGACTCCACCTACGGCCACGACGTCACCCGCACGGTCCGCGAGGACGGCGGTACGACGACCAAGGTCAGCCTCAGCCTGGTGCGCGCCCCGCGCATCCCCGACCCGGAGGCCGACCAGGGCAAGCACCGCTTCACCTACGCGCTGCTCCCCGGCGCGAGCATCGAGGACGCGGTCGCCGAGGGCTACGCCCTCAACCTGCCGCTCCGCGTGGCCGACGCGGCGGGCGCGCCCGAGCCGGTCGTCTCGGTCGACGGCGACGGCATCACCGTGGAGGCGGTCAAGCTCGCCGACGACGGGTCCGGTGACGTGGTGGTGCGCCTGTACGAGTCGCGGGGCGGCCGTGCGCAGGGGCTGCTGCGGACCGGCTTCCCGCTCACGGGTGCCGACGTCACCGATCTGCTGGAGCGCCCCCTGGAGGCCGCGAACGTCGCGGACGGCACGGTCTCCGTCGCGCTGCGGCCCTTCCAGATCCTGACGCTCCGACTCCGGAGGGGATGACCCGTGGCGATGCAACCGTGGTTCACCGACGCCAAGTTGGGGATCTTCGTCCACTGGGGCATCTACGCCGTCGACGGCGTCCAGGAGTCCTGGTCGTTCTACGACGACATCGTGCCGCACGACCGGTACATGTCCCAGCTGGACCGCTTCACCGGCGCCAGGTACGACCCGCGCGAGTGGGCCGACCTGTTCGCCCGCGCGGGCGCGAGGTACGCGGTGCTGACGACCCGTCACCATGACGGAGTGGCCCTGTGGGACACGGAGTTCGGCGACCTGAACCTCGGCAGGGACTACCTCGGCCCCTACGCCGAGGCCCTGCGGGAGAAGGACCTCAAGGTCGGCTTCTACTACTCCCACTCCGACTGGAACCACCCCGACTACGCCAGCACCCGCAAGCCCGGCCGACCGCCGGAGCAGGAGGACAACCCGTACTCCGAGTGCGCGGCGCAGGACGAGGACCTGGCGGCCTGGGAGAGGTTCCTCGCCTACCGCGACGGCCAGATCCGCGAACTGGCCTCCCGTTACCGCCCGGATCTGATGTGGTTCGACGGCGAGTGGGACCGCAGCGAGGAACAGTGGCGCATCCCGGAACTGGCCGCGCTCATACGGTCGTACGTGCC
Source organism: Streptomyces sp. NPDC051913 (assembly GCF_044593635.1). Classification (NCBI taxonomy): domain Bacteria; kingdom Bacillati; phylum Actinomycetota; class Actinomycetes; order Kitasatosporales; family Streptomycetaceae; genus Streptomyces; species Streptomyces sp. NPDC051913. Next base: position 91,131 of record NZ_JBIUCI010000017.1, read on the forward strand.
CGACGTCGTGTTCAACGCGCGCATGCTCAGCGAGGGCGACTACGCCACCCCGGAACAGGGCGCGCCCATCGAACCCCCCTCCGGACCCTGGGAGTTGTGCCTCACCATCAACGACTCGTGGGGTTACCGGCACGCCGACCACAACCACAAGTCGCTCACCCAGCTCATCCGCTACTTCACCGAGACCATCGGGGGCGGCGGCAACCTGCTGCTCGACGTCGGCCCCATGGAGGACGGCACCGTCCCGCAGCCGCAGGTGGAGCGCCTGGAAGGGCTGGGGGAGTGGATCGGCAGGCACGCCGAGGCCGTGTACGGCACGGTGCGCGGGCTGCCGGCCGGGCACCACTACGGTCCGAGCACCCTCTCCGCCGACCGCCGCACGCTGTATCTGACCCTTTTCGACATCCCGCGCGCCGAGATCGGCGTCCGTGGTCTCGTCACCGGGGTCCGCAAGGTGACCGTTCTCGGTACCGGGGCCGAGCTCGGCCATCGGGTCGTCGGCGGGCTGCACGACGCGGTGGGGGTGCTGTGGATCGACCCGCCCGCGCTGACCGACCTCGACCCGCACGCCACGGTGCTGGCGGTCGAGCTGGACGGGGAGCTTGAGCTGTACCGGGGCGCCGGCCGCTTCTGATCACCGCGTCTCCCGCCACGCGTCTCCCACCACACGTTTCCCGTCACGCGTTTCCCGTCACGCGTTTCCCACCAAGAATTAAGAGAGCGGTAAGTGACCAGGTCACGGCGGGTTTTCGGCCCGTCGTGACCTCTCTCGTTTCCCTGCCTGACATCTTCGCGTCGCCCGCCACCCCTGGGATGCGGAACGCAGCGGCGTGAGAGAGAGGTGGCCCCGTGCGAGACCCCCGTATGTCAGCGATCGGCAAGGGACTGAGGCGTCGAGGGAGGCTGATGAAGGAGGCGGTGAGCCCGCCGCGCCGGAACCTGGACGCCGTACCCGCACCCCGGCCCGGGCCCACCGCCGACCGGTACACCGCCCCGTGCGCCCCGCGCCTCGTGGAGTCGCCGGTCTTCGTGCTGTCGTCCGTGCGCTCGGGCTCGACCCTGCTGCGGGTGCTCCTGAACAGCCACAGCCGGATCCGCGCCCCGCACGAGATGCATCTGCGCACCCTGCACGTGGAGTTGAGCCGCGACTTCACGGCGGAGGCCATGAAGGCGCTCGAACTGGACCGGCGGGAACTGGAACACGTGCTGTGGGACCGGGTCCTGCACCTCGAACTCGCCCGCAGCGGCAAGGACGTCATCGTCGACAAGACTCCAGCGAACGCCCTCATCTGGCCCCGACTGCACCGATGTTGGCCGCAGGCGAAGTTCATCGTCCTGCTGCGCCACCCCGGCGCGGTGATCACCTCGCTCACCGACCGCCGTACGGATCCCGACCACGCGGCGATCCGCGCCGAGGTCCTCGACTACGCCGAGAAACTGGAAGAGGCCCGCATGGCCCTGGACGCCCATGTGCTGACGTACGAGGAACTGACCGCCGAGCCGGAGCGGATCACGCGCGGCCTGTGCGACTACCTCGGCGTGCCCTGGGAGAACACCATGCTGGACTACGGCGAACAGGACCACGGCTCCTTCCGCCCCCAGCTGGGCGACTGGAGCAGCACCATCAGGTCGGGCCGCATCCAGCCCGCGCGCGAGGCGGACGCGGAGACCGGACTACCCCCACGCCTGGCCGAGTTGGCGCGGGCGTGGGGGTATCGGGCCGGTTGAGCGTCAGCCGGTGAAACCGGCCGTGATCGAGGTGAACTGCCAGTTGTTCTGGCTGATGCCGGAGCAGTTGCTGACGACGCCGCCACCCGCGCACGGCCGGTCACGGTTGACCGACCAGAACGCGAGTCGGGCGATGTGGTGCGAGTTCGCCCAGTCGCGGATCTGCGTCCAGATGGCCGGGCTCGTCAGTTCCTGCTGGTCGCTGAGCCCGTTCATGCCGGAGATGCCGATGTGGGCGTAGGCCGTGGCGTCGTCCCAGCCGAAGGTGGACTTCAGCTTGGCCTTCAGCCCTTCCGTCGCGTTCACGGTGTTGCCGTACATGTCCGCGCCGCCGCCGAAGTCGAACGGCATGATGGTGAAGACGTCGATGTCGGCGCCTATGGACTTGGCCTGCTCGATCAGCCGGTTGCCGTAGTAGGTCGGTCCGGTGGTCGAGGTGCCGAAGGTGACGATGGTCTTCAGGCCGGGGTTGTTGGCCTTGACCGTCTTCAGCGCGGTGAGGATCCTCGCCTGCACGGCCTCGTTCTCGAACTCGTCCGTGTTCTCGATGTCCATGTCGATCGCCTTGAGCGAGTAGGCGTCGATCACCTTCTGGAGGGCTGCGGCGAGCGCACTGGCGGAGGAGCAGTTGGCGCCGAGCTTGCTGCCCTGCCAGCCGCCGAACGAGGGCACGATGTCCCCGCCCGCCGAGCGGATCTGGTTGATGACGGTCTGGTCGACGCCGCCGGTCAGCGGCCGGGCGCTGTCCCACATGGGGTTGCAGCCGCCGCCGTCGAGCATGAACGCCATCGTGAACCACTTGATGCCGGTCGAGCTCATCACCGTCGACACGCTCGGCGGGTCGCCCCAGCCCTCGTACAGATAGGGCGCGGCCTGCTTGAAGCCGGTGCCGCCCCCGCCGCCCGCGTCGGTCGTGACGCCGACCGAGTTGGAGGCCGCCGAGGAGTTCCCGGCCGCGTCCCGGGCCTTCACGGTGAAGGTGTAGGCGGTACTGGCGGAGAGCCCGCTGACGGTGGCCGTCGTACCGGAGACACTCAGCACCTGGTTGGAGCCGCTGTAGATGTCGTACGCGGTGACGCCGACGTTGTCGGTCGAGGCGTTCCACGCGAGCGACACGGACGACGAGGTCTTCCCGGTGGAGCGCAGGCTCGCGGGCGCCGTCGGAGCCTGGGTGTCCGAACTGCCACCGGGCCCGTCGAGGCTGATGTCGTCGGCGTAGTAGGTGCCCTGGGCGTACCAGCCGTGGGTGTAGATGGTGGCGCTGGTCTGCGAGGCACCGGTGGTGAAGCTGACGCTGAGCTGGGCGTACGCCGACGGGGAGGTGGTCCAGGTGGAGGCGCCGCCGTCCACACCGAGGTAGACGTAGCTGCCGCGCACCCAGCCGCTGAGCGTGTACGCCGTGTTCGGCTTCACGGCGACGGTCTGGCTGCACTTGGCGTTGTCACTCGAACTCACCGCCCCCGCAAGGGCCTTGGAGCCGCCGTGCACGGGGGAGGAGACGACCGAGCCGAGGTTCCCGGTACAGGACCAGGGGGAGACGCCGCCCGACTCGAAGCCGGGATTGGTCAGGATGTTCGCCGCCTGAGCGGTGCCGGGAAGGGCGACGGCGCCGCCGAGCGCGAGCCCGGCGGTGGCGAACAGGGCGAGAAGCCGACGTCTGGGACGCCTTGTCGTGTTGCTGAGTGGGTTGCGCACGCGATCTCCCTGAAGAAATGGGGGTGTTCGGGAGTACAGGGGGTGCGCAACAAAGTTGGTATGGACCAATGTGCCTGTCAAGAAGATTGACGGAATTGGTCCATACCGGTGAGGCTGAGGTTCTTCAGGGGGGCGGGGAACTGTGCGACAAGCCGCGAACTACCCGCACCCGGCCGCAAACCTAGAGCGGCAGTACAGAAGCCGCAGCCTCCACCACAACGGCCTCGGACACCGCAGGCGCCGGCATCGCGGGCAACGGCTCCGAAACCTCCCGCTGCTGCGGCAGCGAGACCGCCCGCAACGGCCGAGGTCCCGACACCACCGTGTAGTCCTGCCCCAGGAACGGCGGCGCCATCACCCCCGGGTCCTCGCCCAGCGCCAACTGCACGGCAGCCCAGGGCGCGTTCACCCCGCACAGCGACAGCTGATGCAAACCCCCAGCAGGACGCGTGTTGACATCCATGAGAACGGGCCGGTCGCCGAACATCCGGAACTGGATGTTGGACAGGTAGTGCAGCCCGAACCCCTCGGCGATCAACCGCGCCGGCTCCAGCCACTGCTCGTGCAGCGTGAACCCACGCCGACGCCCGTTCTTCGTCCGCCCCACCGCCAGGCGCAGCCGGTTGTCGGGACCCGTGAGGCAGTCCACCGACACCTCCGGCTGCTCAAGGCGCGGCATCACCAGCCAGTCCACCGACTCCTCGGCCTGCGTCAGCGCCTCGACGACCACGTCCAGCGGGACGTACGGGCTCGGGAAGCCGTTGAGGTGGGAGAGCGAGAAGGGGGCGCGCGTGATCACGCGGAAGCCCACCCCGCCCGCGCCGGACGCCGGCTTGAAGCACGCCTTGTGGCCGTCCGCCTCCAACTCCTCGACCGCCGCGACGAGTTCGTCCGCCGACCGCACCCGGTACCACGGCGGCACGGGCACCCCGATCGCCTGCACGGCCTCGTAGGCGATGACCTTGTCCTCGAAGACGGCCACGGCCTCCGGCGGCGGCGCGAGCAGCGCCGTGCCGACGGCCGCGAAGTCGGCCCGGTGCGCCACGATCGCCGACTGGTGCAGCCGGGGCACGAAGACATCGATGCCGCGGCGCTGGCACTGGTCGAGCGCGTACTCCACGTACCCGGCCGGGGACAGGCCCTCCGGCTCCAGATCCGCCGTGTCGGCGGCGGCCAGTACGGGGGAGTCCGCGTCGCCGTGCGTGGCATGGATCTCGACGGCGCGATCGCTGGGATTTTTCCGCAGCTGATCCATGAAGAACACGTTCTCCGCGTACGTGCGGTTGAGCCAGACGCGTACGCGAGAGATCATGCAGGCCGCCTTTCGGGGTTTTCGGGCACGGCGAAGCAGGCCGTGCCCGGCCAGGGTGGTAGAGGGGACACCAAACCGCCCTGTAAGAAGGGAAGTTCACAGCGGTGGTGTTGGGGCGATCATACGGCCTGCCGGAGGCCTCGCGTGCAACGTGCGTGTTACGGATTTTTCGATCTTGAACTACTCTCCGCGGCTCCGCCTGAATATGCTGTCGTGGACGTGTCCGGGTGCGTGGAGGGGGCGAAGGTGACGTCGACGGCCGGTGGCGCCGGACAACTGCTGGCCATCAGCGATCTCCACATCGGCCACCCCGAGAACCGGGCCCTGGTGGAGCGGATGCGCCCCGGGTCGGACGACGACTGGCTGCTCGTCGCCGGTGATGTCGCGGAGACCGTCAGTGCCGTGAGCTGGGCGCTTGAGACCCTCGCGAGCCGCTTCCGCAAGGTGATCTGGGCCCCCGGCAACCACGAACTGTGGACCCACCCCAGCGACCCCGTCACCCTGCGCGGAGTCGCCCGCTACGAGCACCTCGTCGAGGTCTGCCGCGAGATCGGTGTCATCACTCCCGAGGATCCCTACCCCCTCTGGGAGGGGCCCGGCGGCCCGGTCGCCGTCGCCCCGCTCCTCCTCCTCTACGACTACTCGTTCCTGCCCTCCGGCTGCACGACCAAGGACCAGGGACTGGAGTACGCGCACGGCACGGGCATCGTCTGCAACGACGAGTTCCTGCTGCACCCCGACCCCTACCCGACCCGCGAGGCCTGGTGCCGCGCCCGGGTGGCCGAGACCGAGCGCCGGCTCGAAGCGCTGCCGGACTACCTGCCCACCGTCCTGGTCAACCACTACCCGCTGGACCGGCACCCCACGGACGTCCTGTGGCACCCCGAGTTCGCCATGTGGTGCGGCACCACGCTGACCGCCGACTGGCACCGCCGCTTCCGTGTCCGCACCATGGTCTACGGCCATCTGCACATCCCCCGGACCACCTGGCACGAAGGGGTGCGCTTCGAGGAGGTGTCGGTGGGCTACCCGCGCGAGTGGCGCAAGCGGGCGGAGCCACCGGGGCAGCTGCGCCTGATCGCGCCCGAGGAGGTCGGCGCGCGGTGATCGAGGATCTGCTGCCGGACCCGGTGGTGGCCGTGGAGACCTACGGTCCGGGTGAGCCCGAGAACATCAGGCTCTACCCCGAGGAGGCCGCCCTCGTCGCGCGGTCCGTCGCCAAGCGCCGCCGTGAGTTCACCCTCGTACGGGCGTGCGCCCGGCGGGCGATGGAGAAACTCGGTGTGCCCCCGCAGCCGGTGCTGCCCGGCGAGCGCGGCGCTCCGCGGTGGCCCGCAGGACTCACCGGCAGCATGACCCACTGCGACGGCTACTGCGCCGCCGCCCTCGTCCGCTGCACCGAGCTCGCCTCCCTCGGGATCGACGCCGAACCGCACGGGCCGCTCCCGGACGGTGTCCTCGCCAGTGTGTCGCTGCCCGGGGAACGGGACAGGCTGCGCCTGCTCACCGGGACGCATCCCGGCATCCACTGGGACCGGCTGCTGTTCAGCGCCAAGGAGTCCGTGTACAAGGCGTGGTTCCCCCTCACCGGCTCCTGGCTCGACTTCGCCGAGGCCGACATCGAGATCCTCGTCGACCCCGGCGCGGCCTCGCGCGGCCGGTTGCGCGTCGAACTGCTCGTGCCGGGGCCGGTCGTGGGCGGTCGGCGGCGTGATGTCCTCGAAGGGCGTTGGACGGTCCGGGACGGGCTGGTGGCCACGTCGGTGGTCGTGCCGCACACCTGAGCGCGGGTGCGGCACGGCCGGTGTCGGTCGGGCGGGTCGGGGCGGTCCCCACCGCCCCGACCACCGGCTCGCTAGCGACCCGGCGGGCACCAGTTCTGGAGCAGCCGGAAGAAGGCCTCCTCGTTGCCCGCCAGGCCTGCGTCCGCCAGCGCCTGCTCCGCCTCCGCGAGCACGGAGGGCGGGACGACGGGTGGTCGCCTTCCGTCCGGCGGACCGTCGAACGCGGCCCTGACGGTGTGCAGCAGCCGCAGGTAGGCCTGTACTGCGGTGCGCTCGCGGTCGGTGAGTACGGCGGTGGGCATCGGTCGGCTCTCCCCAAGTCGGCTCGTCGGTCGGCCCCGCCAGTGAGGGCCCGACTCCAGCTTGCCAACCGGCACTGACAATCCGGTCCCGCTACACGTCCGTTCGCCCGCTTAGCCGAGGTGAAACCTGATCGAAATCGCCGGTGGGAACAGGGTCCTACGCTGGAGTGGAAGGGCTTTCAGCCGCCCGCCAGGCCGGACCCCGGCCGGGCGGGCGGCTGGGGAAACGGGAGGCATGTACGTGGTCGACGTCCCGCATCGGCTCCCCGCGCGCACCGTGAGACTGCGCCCGGTGGGTGACGGCGAACTCGAGTTGCAGTACCGGACGGTGCACGGATACCGGCGCGCCTTCCGCATGGCCGGCGAGGGCCCGGCCCTCGTGCTCATCCACGGCATCGGGGACTCCTCGGACACCTGGGCCGAACTGATCCCCGACCTGGCGCGCACGCACACCGTCATCGCCCCCGACCTGCTCGGTCACGGCGCCTCCGACAAGCCCCGCGCCGACTACTCGGTGGCGGCCTACGCCAACGGCGTGCGGGATCTCCTGACCACTCTCGGCATCGAGTCGGCGACCCTGGTGGGGCACTCGCTCGGCGGGGGCGTGGCGATGCAGTTCGCCTACCAGTTCCCGGAGCGGACCGAGCGGCTGATCCTGGTCAGCGCGGGCGGTGTGGGACGTGAGGTCAATCCCGTGCTGCGGCTGGTCTCCCTGCCCGGCGCCCATCTGATGCTGTCCGCGCTGCGGCTGCCGACGGCCCGGCTCCAAGTGGGGCTCGCCGTACGGCTGCTGAAGGCCCTCGACACGGATCTCGGGCAGGACGCGCCCGATGTGCTGCATCTCGTCGACGCGTTGCCCGACGAGACGTCCAGGAACGCGTTCATCCGGACGCTGCGGGCCGTCGTGGACTGGCGCGGGCAGGTCGTGACGATGCTGGACCGGTGCTATCTCACCCAGGGCATGCCGACCATGCTGCTGTGGGGCGACCGGGACAGCGTGGTGCCGGTGCGGCACGCGCTCGGGGCCCATGAGGCCATGCCGGGAAGCCGGTTGGAGATCTTCGAGGGCGCCGGGCACTTCCCGTTCCACGCCGACCCGGGTCGGTTCGTGGCGCTGGTGGAGGAGTTCACCGGAGGCACCGCGCCGGCGGACTGGAGCCGGGAGCACTGGCGGCAACTGCTGCGGGAAGGGCGGCCGGGTGGCCTGCGCGAGCGGGCCGTGGGGCGGGAGCTGCGGGAGGCGAGCGAACGCAGCGCCACGTGAGGTGTGCTCAGCTCTGCGGGCCCAGATAGCCCAGCGACGCCTCGATACGGCCCGCCAGCCGGTCCCGCTGCACCGGACCCCGTACCGAGGAACCGTCCAGCCAGGTGCGGCACTTGCTGGCCAGGAGGAGGCCGAAGCGCTCGGCCTCCTTCTCGTCGGCCTGGTCGAAGCGGCTGCGCGCGGCGACCTTGAGGACGGCCGCCCTGAGGTCCGCGTCGTCGCTGAGCATCCGGGCCGCCACGGCGGCGCCCTCGACATGATGGGTGCTGTGGCCGGCCTGCATGTGCCAGAGCTCATGGCCGAGGATGACCAACTGATGGCCGGGGGCGGTGCGTTCCTCGACCACGACCAGGTCCTGGTCGGCCATGTCCAGCCACAGTCCGCTCGCGGTGCCGACCGGGAAGGCGGCCGTACGGAAGTGGACCGGGCGGCCGCGACGGCGGCTCATCGCGTCGCAGAGGGCCGTGTACAGCTCCGTGGGATGCGCGGCGGGCGCCGGGAAGGGCAGCTCCGCGACCAGCTCGCCGCACAGGCGGCGCATGTCCCTACCGATGCCCACAGTTAACCCCCGGCTCACGACTCGGGCCGTTTGACGCTCTCCAGGAGCATGTCCAGCCATTCGGCGACCTTGTCGCGGTGCTGGTCGGTGGGCAGCTGCGCGGCCCGCCAGGCGATTCCGCGGACGCCATGGTCCTGGAGGAGCTGCTCCAGTGGGTCACCCGCCGTGGATGACGCTTCCTTCTCGCGGTCCGCCAGCTTCTGCAGGAGATCCTGTTCGGTGCGTTGCAGGGCGCCGGCCAGGGCCTCGGGGTCCTCGGCCGTGAGGAAACCGGCGTGGACGCGGAAGAAGCGCTGAATGGCGTCGCAGTGCTCCATGGTGGGACGCCGGTCGCCGTTGATGAGGGCGCCCGCCTGCTGGCGGGACATGGCGGCGCCGTCGGCGATCTCCTGCTGGGTGTACTTGCGCCCGTTGGGCTTCAGACGGGTGCGGCGCAGCAGGTCCAGGCGCTGAAGGAAACGCGCCTGGATGTCCGGTTCGCCCGCCGGACGGCCGCTCAGCAGGGCCTTGACCACGGACTCGGGGACGCCGCAGGCCACCGACAGACGGCCGGTGTGGAAGACCTCGGCGTGCGGCACGCCCAGCCGGTCGGCGAGCGCGGCGACGCGAGCGACGACGGCCGGCAGCGCAGCCGTCACCGGGGCACCCGGACTCGCGAAGCCATCCGCCACCGACAGATCTCCTACGTCTCTCACAGGCTTCTCACAAGCAGCTCAACACAAGCGGTTGCCGTGAACTCCGGGGAGAGTAGCCGTTGTTCGAACGTACATCCAGGTCTCGCCACAACTGTGGCCAATTTCAGCCGTCAACAGGCACGAAATGCCACGATAGTTGACACCGCTCGCGTCAGGGCAGCAGGATCAGGGCGCCACGCGCGTGGCCGCATAGGCAAGAGGGGTGACCTCCCGATGGCACAACAGGCAGGAGGGCAGCGGCCGCAGCCGCGGCCCGCCCCCGAGAGTCCCGAGGCCCGAGCGTATCTTCAGGACTACGCCACCCTTCTGGAAGCGGTTCCCTTCCCTTCCGTCGTGCTCGACCGGCGCTGGGACGTCGTCCTGTCGAACGCCGCTTTCGCGTCACTTTTCGGCGGAGTGGGTCCGCATCCGACCGCGATGCCGGACGACAACTTCCTGAGATTCGTGCTCTTCCACCCGGACGCCGGATCGGTGCTCGGTGAGCACGAGTCCAGCTGGTGTCTGCCGATGCTGGCCCACTTCGCCGCCGCGGTGGAGCGGGACGGCCATGACCACGGACTCCAGGCGATCCGCCGCGAGATCGCCCAGGACCCGATCATGGACGCCGCCTACCGGCACGGCCTGCCGCACTGGATCCGGGCCGTCGGCGAGCGTGCCTGCGCGCACGACGGGGCTGTCCGGCCGCTGCTGCACCCCGACCCGCGCTGGGGCGCCACCGAGTGCCGGGTCGTCGACGAGACGCCCGAGACCCTGCGGGAACTCGGCTACACCCGGCTGACCCTGGTCCTGCGCGAGACCCGCCGTGCCCCGGCACGCGCGCGTGGGACGCGTCGGTCCACCGCGCATCTGAGGGTGGTTCCCGCGGCCGAGTGAGCGCGGGGCCGTCCCGGGTCACCCTTGAACCGTGCTCACCAGCACCAGCGGCACCCCGTCGCACGGCACCAGCCGCACTCCGGCGGCCTGTTCCGGCCGGCCCGTCGCCAGGACCCGCCCGAAGTCCGGGCCCTTGCCGAGCGAGCCGACCAGATGGCGCGGGTCGGTGGAGGCCGCCACCCGGCCGCGGGCGTTCACCAGTCGTGCGGGGCCCGGCAGTCGGCGGAGCATCGGCATGACGGCCGCCTCGAAGTGCCGTAGATACACGTCCGCGGCGGCCACCCCGGCGAACCGGCCCTCGACCAGCACGGGTGCGGACAGGGTGAGGCTGTACTCGTCCGAGCAGAGATAGTCCACGTACGGGCCCGCCACCGCCCGCTCCCCGGTGTCGCGGGGGAGCGCGAACCAGTCCCAGTGCGTGTAGTCGGCGTACGCCGAGTGCTCGGGGTCGAGGTCGAGGAGCAGGGGTCGGACGTCGTTGCCGGAGCCCGTCTGCCACCACTCCAGCCATGCCGGTACGTCGCTCAGCAGGCCCGGCGCGGCCACGAAGCCGACGCCGGACACCAGCTCGACGCGGGCGAGCCGGCCGTGCAGGCCGGGGCGCAGGGCGGCGAGGTCCACGGTGGCCGGGCGGCGGCCCGTGGCGGCCACCCGGGCCAGCAGGGCCGCGGTGTCGGCGCGGGTCGCGGCGACCGCGTCGAACACGGCCTCCAGCGTCGAGCGGACGCGGGCCGCGACCGATTCCTCCGGTGCCCTGTCGCGCGTTGCCGTGGCGAGGCTCATGGCTGCCCTCCAGCGGACGGGGACCTCGCGAGCGGTGGGTTACAGCGTCAGACGCCGGGCGATCAGCCGCGACGTCGACTCCTGGACGCACCGCTCGGCCTGTTCCCTGGCCAATTCGTGGGCCCCATCCTGCACCGCCGAGATGACGAATCGGAGTCGCTCGGAGACCTCTTCACGATATTCGTCGTCCCCGAGCACAAGGCAGAGCAGTGCCCCCACTTCGGTCTGCAACGCCACCTGCTCCCGGGTCAGGCGGGCCGACTGGGACGCCGCCGCGAGTTCGACGTGGAAGCGGCCGTACACCCGGCTGCGCGCCGCCGCGTCGACGGCCTGCGTCAACTCCTCCGCCGTACGGCGGAGTTGGACCAGGTCGTCCGGGTCGGTGCGCTCGGCCGCGAGGCGGGCCGCCGTGCCGGACAGGGCCGCCCAGTGGTCGCCGAGGTCACGGAGTTCCTCGGTGCTCCAGCCGCGCAGCCGGACCTTGAGGCGTTCCTCGCCGGGGACTTCGGGCAGGGAGACGAACGAGCCGCCGCCGCGGCCCCGGCGGGTGGTGACCAGGCCCTGCTGGCGCAGCGCCATGAGTGCTTCCCGCAGCGTCACGGTGGAGACGCCCAGCTGGCCCGCGAGCTCGGTCTCGCCGGGCAGCTGCTCGCCGTCGGCCAGCAGGCCGAGCTCGATGGCGTCGCCGATCCGGCGCACCACGGCGTCGACCCTCGCCCGGCTGTCGACCGGGGCGAAGACGGCTTTCCGGGCGCCGCCGTTCATCTGCGTCTGCTTCACGGCCACCACCTTGCTCATTGACTCAAGCTTTACCCTAAGGGGGCCTTGAGCTTTGAACTATGACTTCATATGTTTCCGGTCAATAGGTCAACGCACGAGAGCACCAGGAAGGTTCCCGCCCATGGAGGGAATGGCGATCCGGCTGCAAGGCCTGCGGAAGTCCTTCGGGGAGACGACCGCCGTGGCCGGGGTCGATCTGGAGATCAGGGACGGCGAGTTCTTCTCGATGCTCGGTCCCTCCGGCTCCGGCAAGACCACCGTGCTCCGCATGATCGCCGGGTTCGAGGCCCCGAGCGGCGGCCGGATCGAGCTGGCCGGGCAGGAGGTGACCGGACTCGCCCCCTTCGAGCGCGACGTGCACACCGTCTTCCAGGACTACGCCCTGTTCCCGCACATGACCGTCGAGCAGAACGTGTCCTACGCGCTCAAGGTCCGCAAGGTGCCGAAGGCGGAGCGGCTGGTCCGGGCGCGCAAGGCGCTGGCCGAGGTGCGCCTCGAAGGGTTCGGCAAGCGGCGCCCCTCCCAGCTCTCCGGCGGCCAGCGGCAGCGCGTCGCCCTCGCCCGCGCCCTCGTCGGCCGCCCCCGCGTCCTGCTGCTCGACGAACCGCTCGGCGCCCTCGACCTCAAGCTGCGCGAGCAGATGCAGGTCGAACTCAAGGCGCTCCAGCGCGAGGTCGGCATCACCTTCGTCTTCGTCACCCACGACCAGGAGGAGGCCCTGACGATGAGCGACCGCATCGCCGTCTTCCACCAGGGCCGCATCGAACAGGTCGGCACCCCCGCCGAGGTCTACGAACGCCCCGCGACCCCGTTCGTGGCCTCCTTCGTCGGCACCTCCAACCTCCTGGAGGGCGAGTCCGCCCACCGGATCGTCGGCAGCCCCGGCACCTACAGCATCCGGCCGGAGAAGATCCGCGTCCTCAAGGAGTCCGCCGAGGCCGACGAGCCCGAGCACTCCACCGCCGTCGGCACCGTCGCCGAGGTCGTCTACCTCGGGGACGCGACCCGCTTCCTCGTCGACCTCGACAACGGCGGCCGCCTCACCGCCCTCCAGCAGAACCTGGAGACCTCCTCCGAGGACGTCGCCGCCTACCGAGGCACCCGGGTGCGCCTGCGATGGCACCGACGGCACGCCGTGGCCGTGCCCGTCCCCGACTGACCGTCCCCGCTCGTCCCCCTCACGTATGGAGTACGTCGTGCGCTCTACCCTCAAGGCGGCGGCAGCCGTCGCCGCACTGCTCCTCGCCGCCACCGCCTGCGGATCCTCCGACGACGGCACCGGCTCCTCGGCCACCGGCCTCAACCCCCCTGACCTGAAAGCGCCTTCGAAACTCGGCAGGACCGAGGGCCAGGTCAACCTCATCGCCTGGGCCGGCTACGTCGAGGACGGCTCCAACGACCCCAAGGTCGACTGGGTCAGCGACTTCGAGAAGCAGACCGGCTGCCAGGTCAACGCCAAGACCGCCGCCAGCTCCGACGAGATGGTCAAACTGATGAAGACGGGGCAGTACGACGCAGTCTCCGCCTCCGGCGACGCCTCGCTGCGCCTCATAGCCTCCGGCGACGCCGCCCCCGTCAACACCGCCCTCGTCCCCAACTACCAGGACATCTACAGCGGGTTGAAGGACGGCTCCTGGAACTCCGTCGACGGGCAGATGTACGGCATCCCGCACGGCCGCGGCGCCAACCTGCTGATGTACAACACCGAGAAGGTCACCCCGGCCCCGACCTCCTGGTCCGCGGTCTTCGACGACGCCTCGAAGTACAAGGGCCACGTCACCGCGTACGACTCACCCATCTACATCGCCGACGCCGCCCTGTACCTGAAGGCGACCAAGCCCGACCTCGGCATCAAGGACCCCTACGCCCTGGACCAGAAGCAGTTCGACGCCGCCGTGGACCTGCTCAAGCGGCAGAACGCCGACATCGGCGAGTACTGGAGCGACTACCTCAAGGAGATCTCCGCCTTCAAGAGCGGTGACTCCGTCGTCGGCACCACCTGGCAGGTCATCGCCAACCTCACCGCCGACGAAGGTGCCAAGGTCAAGGCCTTCGTGCCGAAGGAGGGTTCGACCGGCTGGTCCGACACCTGGATGGTCTCCGCCAAGGCCAAGCACCCCAACTGCGCCTACAAATGGCTGGACTGGATCGTCTCCCCGAAGGTCAACGCCCAGGTCGCCGAGTACTTCGGCGAGGCACCGGCCAACTCCAAGGCCTGCGTGCTGACCAGCGACAAGAACTTCTGCACGACCTACCACGCCGCCGACGAGAGCTACTGGAAGAACATCGCCTTCTGGAACACGCCCATCGAGCAGTGCCTGGACGGCCGCACCGACGTCAAGTGCGTGCCGTACGCGAAGTGGGTCCAGGCCTGGACCGAGATCAAGGGCTGACAAATGGCCCTGATCACCCGGACCGCGGGGGCGCTGCACCGGCGCCCCCGCCTCAGGCTCACCCTCCTGCTGACCGCCCCGCTGCTGTGGCTCGCGGTGCTCTATCTCGGCTCGCTGGGCGTGCTGTTCGTCTCCGCGTTCTGGACGACGAACTCCTTCACCTCCGAGGTGGTGAAGGTCTGGTCGACCGACAACTTCCATGAGCTGTTCACCGTCCCGGTCTTCCGGCAGGTGATCCTGCGGAGCGTCGGAGTCGCCCTGGCCGTCACCGCCCTGTGCGCGGTCATCGCCTTCCCGCTCGCCTTCTGCACCGCCCGCGTTGCGAAGCCCCGGTGGCGGCCGCTGCTCGTCGTCGCCATCCTCACGCCGCTGTGGGCGAGTTACCTGGTCAAGGTGTACGCCTGGCGGCTCATCCTCTCCGAGGGCGGGCTCGCCGACTGGATGCTGAGGCCGTTCGGGCTGAGCGGGCCGGGGTACGGGCTGACGGCGGCGGTGCTGACCCTGACGTATCTCTGGCTGCCGTACATGATCCTGCCGATCCACACCGCGCTGGAGCAGTTGCCGGCGAACCTGTTGGACGCCTCGGCGGACTTGGGGGCGAAGGGCCCGAGGACCTTCCGGTCGGTCGTGCTGCCGATGGTGCTGCCGTCGGTCGCGGCCGGATCGGTGTTCACGTTCTCCCTGAGCCTCGGTGACTACATCACCGTGCAGATCGTCGGCGGCAAGACCCAGCTGATCGGCAATCTCGTCTACTCCAACATCGAACTCAACCTGCCCATGGCCGCCGCCCTCGGCACGGTCCCCGTCGTCGTCATCGTGCTGTATCTGCTGGCGATGCGGCGCACGGGCGCCCTGAGCAGTCTGTAGAGGAGCCCCCGTGCAACTGTCCCGCTCCGCGCGGATCGCGCTGCGCGTCGCCGCCGGGTTCGGCTTCGTGGTGATCTACGTGCCGCTGCTGCTCGTCCTCGTCAACTCCCTGAACCCCGACCGGAGCGCGAGCTGGCCGCCGTCCGGGCTCACCGTTCACTGGTGGTCGGTGGCCTGGGACAACTCCGGTGCGCGAGCGGCCCTTTGGACGTCCGTGAAGGCGGGGCTCGGCGCGACCGCCATCGCGCTCGCGCTGGGCACGCTGATCGCCTTCGCGGTCGCCCGGCACCGGTTCTTCGGCCGGAACGCGATCTCCTTCGTGGTCGTCCTGCCGATCGCGCTGCCCGGCATCGTCACGGGCATCGCGCTCAACTCGGCCTTCAGCACCGTACTTGAGCCGCTCGGGGTCGGGCTCGGACTGTTCACCGTGGTCGTCGGACACGCCACCTTCTGCATCGTCGTCGTCTTCAACAACGTCGTCGCCCGGCTGCGGCGCACCTCCGGCTCGTACGAGGAGGCGGCGATGGACCTCGGCGCGAACACCTTCCGCGCCTTCGCCGACATCACCTTCCCACTGGTGCGCTCGGCACTGTTCGCGGGCGGACTGCTCGCGTTCGCGCTCTCCTTCGACGAGATCGTGGTGACCACGTTCACCGCGGGGCCGGGCGTCGAGACCCTGCCTATCTGGATCTTCGACAACATGACCCGGCCGCAGCAGGCGCCGGTGGTCAACGTGGTCGCGGCGGTGCTGGTGCTGCTGTCGGTGCTCCCGATCTACGTCGCCCAGCGGCTGTCGGCGGACACGGCGGGCGGGAGCCGGGTCTGAGGGTCAGGTGAGTGACTGCCCGGGGGGAGGGGCATCGGTGCTCCCGCGCTTGGCCGACTGGATCTGTTCGTACACATGGGTCCGCAGTTCGGCGAAGCGCGGGGCCACCCGGGTGTGCAACTGGTCGCGCTCGTCCGGCAGATCGACCTTGAGCTGTTCCCGCACCACCGTGGGGGAGGCCGACAGCACGATCACCCGCTGACCCAGATACACGGCCTCGTCGATGTCATGGGTGACGAAGAGGATCGTGATCCCGCGCTCCCGCCACAGTCCCCGTACGAGATCCTCCAGATCGGCCCGGGTCTGGGCGTCCACCGCCGCGAACGGCTCGTCCATGAGGAGCACTTGGGGTTCGTACGCCAGGGCGCGGGCGATCGCCACCCGCTGCTGCATGCCGCCCGAGAGCTGCCAGGGGTACGCCCCGGCGGCGTCCGCGAGACCGACCGAGTCCAGCGCGTCGGAGACCAGCTCCCGGCGCCGCGCCTTGCTCAAGCCCTTCTGCTTCAAAGGAAGTTCGACGTTGTCGCCGACCCGCATCCAGGGGAAGAGACTGCGTCCGTACTCCTGGAAGACGAACGCCATCCCGGGCGGCGGCCCGCTCACCTTCTCCCCGGCCAGCCGCACCTCACCCGCCGTCGGGGCGAGCAGGCCGCCCATGCACTTCAGCAGGGTCGTCTTGCCGCAGCCCGACGGGCCGACGAGACAGACGAGTTCGCCCGCCTCGACGGTGAAGGTGAGGTCACGGACCGCCTCCACCCGGCGCCCCGACCCCTCGTAGACCTTCCGCAGACCGGATACGACCAGTGCGTGCATGGACCGCCCTTTCGTGAGGGTCACGGGGACCGCCGGGCCGAGGCCCGCAGACCGTGGTACCAGCCGAGCATCCGCCGCTCGACCACCTGGAAGACGACGGAGAGGACGAAGCCGAGCAGGCCGAGGACGAGGATGCCGGTCCACATGTCGGGGATCGCGAAACTCCGCTGGAACTGCACCACCGTGAAGCCGATGCCGTTGCTGGCGGCGAACATCTCGCTGATGACCATCAGGATGATGCCGATCGACAGGGCCTGTCTGAGCCCCGCGAAGATCTGCGGGCTCGCCGAGCGCAGCACCACGTCCTTGAGGCGGGCGACGCCGGAGATGCCGTACGACTTCGCCGTCTCCGCCATCACCGGGTCCACCGCGCGCACGCCCTCCACCGTGTTGAGGAGGACCGGCCACACACAGCCGCTCGCGATCACGGCGATCTTCATGGTGTCGCCGATGCCCGCGAACAGCATGATGACCGGGACCAGTACGGGGGGCGGTACCGCCCGCAGGAACTCCAGGACCGGTTCGCAGAACGCGCGGACCTTCCGGTACGAGCCGATGACCGTGCCCAGCGCGACGCCGACGACCGCCGCGCACGCGTAACCGGCCGTCAGGCGCAGCAGGCTGGGCAGGACGTCGTCCTTGAGGCGGTCGGCCGTCCAGACGTCCGGGAAGGTCTTCAGGATGGTCCGCAGGGGCGGCCAGAACACGTTCGTGCTGCCGTCCGACGCCGCCCACCACCCGGCGACCAGCAGCACGGGCAGCGTGAGCACGAAGAGCACTCTCAGCAGGACGCGCCTCACACCGCCACCTCCCCGCGCACCGACTGGTGCCAGGCCAGCGCCCGCCGCTCCACCGCGCGGGCACCCACGTTGATGAGCAGGCCCAGCAGGCCGGTGACCACGACGAGAGCGTACATCTCGGGTACCGCCTGGGAGTTCTGCGCGACCGCGATCCGCTGCCCCAACCCCGGTGCTCCGATGACGAGTTCGGCGGTCACGGCGAGGATCAGCGCCACGGCCGCCGCGAGCCGCACCCCGGTCATGACGTACGGCAGCGCGGTCGGCCACAGCACATGGCGGACCCGGGCCCAGGTGCCGAGACCGTAGGACCGCGCCGTCTCCTCGGCGACCGGGTCGACGTCCTGGACGCCGTACAGCACCTGGACCAGCACCTGCCAGAACGAGGCGTACACGACGAGGATGAGCACCGACTCGAGTTCGGTGCCGTACAGCAGCACGGCGAGCGGGATCAGCGCCACCGACGGGATCGGGCGCAGGAACTCGATCGTGGACGCCGTCGCCTCACGCAGATACGGGACCACGGAGATGAGGATGCCCGCCACGATGCCGGCGCCGGAGGCGATCAGCAGGCCGAGCGCCCAGCCGGTGAGGGTGTCGCCGAGCGCGGTCCAGAAGGTGTCGTCGGCGAACTCGTCGGCCAGGGCGTCGGCGATACGGCTGGCGGGCGGGAAGTAGGCCTCCTTGACGAGGCCGAGCCGCGGCACCGCCTCGCCCAGGGCGAGGAAGACCACGAGCCCGGCCGCGCCGAGTGCGGCGTTGACGGCGGTCTGCCCCTTCACGGCAGCAGCTTGTCCAGGTCGGGGGCCGTCTTGAAGAGGCCGTCGGTCCGGCCGAGCTTCGCCAGCGCGTCGAGCGAGGCGCGGTCGGGGTCGGCGGGCCAGGCCGGCAGGGTGACCTTCGCCAGTACGGCCGCCGGGATCTTCGTGTACGTGGTGACGATCTCGCGGGCCTCGTCCGGGTGGGCGTCCGCGTAGGCGAGCGACTCGGCCGCGGCGGCCTTGAACTTCTGCACCACGTCCGGGTGTTGGGTCTCGTACGAGGTGGAGGTGAAGTACATCGCCACCGTCAGGTTCGGGGCGACGTCGACCAGCGGTGAGGCGATCTCCCGGCCGCCCTGGCTCTTCACCGTGGCCAGCGCCGGCTCCACCACCATCGCGGCGTCGATCTGCCCGCTGTCGAGGGCCGCCGGCATCTGGTCGAAGGCCAGTTCGACGAACTTGACCTTGTCCGGATCGCCGCCCGCTTTGCGCACCGACTCGCGCACCGCGGTCTCGTTGATGTTCTTCAGGGTGTTGATCGCGACCTTCTTGCCCTCCAGCTGGTCGGCCGTCTTGAGCGAGCTGTCGCCCTTGACGACCAGTGCGCCGAAGTCCTTGCCCTGCACGCCCGTTGAGGCGATGCCGTTGGTGACGACCTTCACCGGCACGTTGTTGGACTGGGCGATCATCAGCGAGGTCGAGTTGGAGAAACCGAACTGGTACTGACCGCTGGCGACGGCGGGCACGATGGCCGCGCCGCCCTGCGCGAGTGTCATCTCCAGTTCCAGGCCCTGCTTCTTGAAGAAGCCCTTCTTCTGGCCCAGATAGAGCGGGGCGACATCGACGATCGGGATGACCCCGACCTTGACCTTGGTGGTGCCGCCGGACGACGCCTTGTCCGACGAGTCCGAGTCCCCGGACGAGCCACAGGCCGACACGGTGACCAGGAATGCTCCGGCCGCGAGGGCGGCGAGCAGACGACGCATGGCTCCTCCTGTGCAGACTTCGTTGTTCCGACAGGTGTGCGCAGAGCGCACGTTGGTGCACAGCGCGAAAGGTAGAGTCTTTGCTCGCCGCGGTCAATGCCCTTGGCTAACAATATTGTTGACAGTCTGGAGGCGGCCATGCCTGCAGCAACCCGCGCCCCGCACTTCGTCCGCTCCCTCGAACGCGGCCTCGCCGTCATCCGCGCGTTCGACGCCGACCATCCGGAACTGACGCTCAGCGAGGTCGCCCGGGCCTCGGAACTGACCCGCGCGGCGGCCCGCCGCTTCCTGCTCACCCTGGCCGACCTCGGATACGTCCACGCCGACGGCCGCACCTTCCGGCTCACCCCGCGCGTCCTGGAACTCGGCTACTCCTATCTCGCCGGCTTCTCCCTGGCGCAGATCGCCGAACCGCATCTGGAGCAACTGGTCGAGCGCACCAGGGAGTCGTCGTCCCTGTGCGTTCTCGACGGCGACGAGATCGTGTACGTCGCCAGGGTGCCCGCACGCCGCATCATGACGGCGGCGATCACGGTCGGCACCCGCTTCCCCGCCCACGTCACCTCGGTGGGCCGCGTAATCCTCGCCCATCTTCCTGAGACAGAGCGGGAGTTGGCGCTCTCCCGTGCCGACCTGCGCGCGCTGACGCCGCGCACGATCGCCTCCGCCGAGCTGCTGCGCGCCGAACTCGACCGGGTGCGGGGCCAGGGTTACGCCGTCGTCGACCAGGAGCTGGAGGAGGGGCTGCGCTCGGTCGCCGCCCCGGTGCGCGACCGGGACGGCGAAGTGGTGGCGGCCGTGAACATCCCGGTGCACGCCAGCCGCAACACCGTGGCCTCCGTCCGCCGCGACCTGCTCCCGCATCTCCTGGACACGGTCGCCGGGATCGAGGCGGACCTGCGGATGGCCACGGGGGCCGCGGCTACAGGTCGAGGACCAGTCGACGCCCCCGGCACCGGGACACACAGATCATCATCGTCTCCCCGGCCTCCTGCTCCTCGTCCGTGAGCACCGAGTCCCGGTGATCCGGAGTGCCGTCCAGGACGTCGGTCTCACAGGTCCCGCAGGTGCCCTCGGTGCAGGAGAACAGCACCTCCACCCCAGCGGCGCGCACGGCGTCGAGCACCGAGACGTCGGCCGCGACGGTCACGGTCGCGCCGCTCCGTGCCAGCTCCACCTCGAACTCCGTGTTCTCGACGCCCTGTTGCTCCTTGGGCGTGAACCGCTCCATGTGCAGGCACCCGGCCGGGCAGCGCGCCTCCACCGCGTCGAGCAGCGGCCCGGGACCACAGCAGTAGACCAACGTGCCCTCGGGAACGGAGTCGAGCACCGAGGGCAGGTCCAGCAGCCCGGTCTCGTCCTGGGGAGCGATGGTGACGCGATCGCCGTAGCGGCTCAACTCCTGCGTGAACGCCATGGATTGTCGTGTCCGGCCACCGTAGAGCAGGGTCCAGTCCGCCCCCGCCGCCTCCGCCGCCGCCAGCATCGGCAGGATCGGAGTGATGCCGATGCCCCCCGCGACGAAGCGATAGCGGGCGGCGGGCCTGAGGGCGAAATGGTTGCGGGGCCCGCGCACGCGCACCTTGTCGCCCTGCCCCAACTGCTCGTGCACATGCGCCGATCCGCCGCGCCCGTCCGGCTCGCGCAGCACGGCGATCCGCCAGACGGCGCGGTCGGCGGGGTCCCCGCACAGGGAGTACTGGCGCTCCAGTCCCGGACCGAGGACGACGTCGACGTGGGCGCCGGGCTCCCAGGCCGGGAGCGGCTCGCCGAGCGGGTGGCGCAGCGAGAGGGCGAGCACGCCGTCAGCGGCGAACTCGGCGCGTTCGACGACGAGTTCGGCCTCGTACACCTCGTTCATGAAGGGTTCCCTCGTGGCTCGTGTCCCTGCGGGTGGGCGAGCATCCACTCCCACATCTCGATCGGGTCCTGCGCGGTGTGCTCGCGGCCGCAGTGACAGGTGCCGTGCAGGACGTCGGTGCCCGGCAGCCAGTCGACGCGGTAGATCTCGCGCGGCCCGTCGGAGAAGAGCCCGCTGCTCACAGGGCCTTCTCCACCGGCTTGTCGCCCTCCTCGACCAGGCGGGCGAGGATACGGCGGGCGGCGAGGCCGCCGGTGTCGATGTTGATGCTGAGTTCCTGGTATCCCGTGCGCTCCGAACCGAGCGTGCGCTGAAGCAGGTTGAGCGCGTCGACGTCCTGCATGACGACCGTGTGGTTGTTGCTCCGCAGGAACTCGGTGACCTCGGCGTCGTCCGTCGCCCAGTCCCGCGACACGGCCCAGAAGTCGTACACCTTGCCGTCCTCGGACGGTGTGATGGCGTAGGTGACCTCGGTGTGGAAGCCCCCCGGGTCGCTGCCGTCCGCCTCGGGCACCACACCGACCGGCGCGACCCGGCTGTGCAGCAGATACAGACAGGGCGCGTGGTACTCGATGTCCTGCCAGCGCGTGATCCGCCCCGATATCCCGGTCGACCTGGCGTAGAACGGCGGGCACTCGGCGTCGTCCATGTGCCGGCTCACCCGGACGATCCCCGCGCCCTCGTCCGCCTCGGTGGTGATCGGTGTCTCGGCCACCTCGGGGGTGCCGATGTAGCCGCCGTGCAGATACGTCTCGTGGGAGAGGTCGAGGAGGTTGTCGACGAGGAGGCCGTAGTCGGCGTCGATGGGCTCCATGCCGCGCACGGTGACCCAGCCGGGGGAGTCGAGGTGCCGGGCCCGCGGGACGGTGTCGGCGTCGGCGAGCTTCGGGTCGCCGATCCACACCCAGATCAGCGAGTCCTGCTCGACGATCGGATAGGAGGCGACCCGCGCCGTACGGGGAACGCGTTTCTGCCCCGGCACGTACACACAGGTGCCGCTCGTGTCGTACGTGAACCCGTGGTACCCGCACACGAGCCGGTCGCCGTCGAGCCTGCTGGGCTTCTCGTGCAGCGGGTACCGGCGGTGCACACACCGGTCGGCGAGCGCGACCGGCGTCCCGTCCTCCTCCGTCCGGTAGAAGACGAGCGGTTCACCGAGGATCGTGCGACCCAGCAGCTCCTCGCGCCCCACCTCATGGCTGTAGGCGGCGACGTACCACTGGTTCCGGGCGAAGGCGGTCGTGTGCGGCATCGTTGCGGCTCCCGTCTGTCTGCGTTGCCGACATCGTCGGGAAGGGCGTCACAGGGGCGCAACACGGCTTCCGCCTCACGGAAGGAGGGCTGTGAAGCGCCTGTTCAGAAGAGGTTCGCTGCTGCGACGTGTCCGGGCGCCAAGGCGTTCGCCGTCCGAGGGGGCACCTCGCACGTATGCTCAGATCTTCGAGGAGCGCGCTCCCGGTGTCCCGCGGCTGATGTGACCGACGCCCGCACGGAGTTGGACCCGCACGGAGGTGGTTCGGCAATGTCCCTGCCCCACGGCTTCACGGTCACGCTCGACCGGCACACCGAGGTCGTCGACGGCGGCCGGGCCCTCCTCGGCGGCTTCCCCACCCGCCTGCTCCGTCTCTCCGCGCGGGCCCGGCCCCTCCTGAGCGGCCGGGACCTGCGCGTCACCGGCCCGGCGAGCGCGCTGCTGGCGGAGCGGCTGCTCGACGCCGGAATGGCCAACCCCGTCATCGCCGCGCTGCCCGAACTCGCGGACTGGCGGCACACGTTCGTGGTCCCGGTCCGGGACCGCCCGCGCCAACTGGACCGGTTGCTCACCAGTATCGGCACCGGGCGCACGGTCATCGTCGTCGACGACGCGTCCGTCCGCCCCGACGCCGTCGAGGCCGTCACCGTCCGGCACGGCGCCACCTTCCTCCCGCTCCCCGTCAACGTCGGCCCGGCCGGGGCCCGCAACGCCGGGCTGCGCCGCGTCACCACTCCGTACGTCGTCTTCGTCGACTCCGACGTGGTCCTGCACCCCGACACGGTCCCCACCCTGCTCCGGCACTTCCACGACCCCCGGCTCGCCCTCGCCGTCCCGCGCATCACGGCGCTGGCGACCGCCGACTCCACCAACTGGCTGGGCCGTTACGAGAGCGCCCGCTCCTCGCTCGACCTGGGCGCCCACCCGGCGACCGTCCTGCCCGGCAGCCCGGTCTCCTGGGTCCCGACGGCCTGTGCCGTCGCACGCGTCGACGCCCTGGGAGACGGGCTCGACGAGCGGCTGCGGGTGGGGGAGGACGTGGACCTGTGCTGGCGGCTCATCGAGAACGGCCGGCGGGTGCGGTACGAGCCCGCAGTGGAGGCAGCCCACGAACACCGGGTCCGTGTCCATGACTGGTTCCGCCGCAAGGCCGTCTACGGCACCGGCGCCCACCCCCTGGCCGAACGCCACCCCCGCTTCATCGCCCCGGCCGTCCTCGCCCCCTGGAACACCGCTCTCCTCCTCGCCCTGCTGGCCCAGCGCCGCTGGTCGCTCCCCGTCGCCGGAGCCGTGTGCGGCGTCACCGTGCTGAGGATCGCCCGCAAGCTCTCCGGCACCGAGCACCCGCACCGCCTCGCCGCGCGGCTCACCGCCCACGGCACCGTCGCGGCCCTCTCCCAGGCCTCCGCCCTCCTCACCCGGCACTGGTGGCCCCTCACCGCCCTCGGCTGCGCGGCCTCCCGCCGGGTCCGCAGGGCGGCGGCCGTCGCCGCGCTGACCGACATAGCCCTCGAACACCGCCGCGACCGCGCGCCCCTGGACCCCGTCCGCTACGGCCTCGCCCGCCGCCTGGACGACCTCGCGTACGGCAGCGGCGTGTGGTGGTCGGCCGTCAGGGGCCGCTCCACGGCGGCCCTGCGCCCCCGCTTCGTACGGTCGGGGCGATGAGCCGGTACGACGTCCTCGTCGTCGGCGCGGGAGCCGCCGGCGCCGTACTGGCCGCGCGGCTCGCCGAGGACCCCGGCCGCAGGGTGCTCCTGCTGGAGGCGGGCCCCGCACCGACCGGACCGTTCCCCGCCGATCTGCTCGACGCCCGTCTGGTCCCCGGTGCCCGGCCGGGCCACCCGGCGGTCCGGCCCTATCCTGCCCAGCTGACCCCCGACCGCCCGTACACGGCCGCTCGCGGCCAGTACCTCGGCGGCTCCACGACCGTCAACGGCGGCTATTTCATCCGCGCCCGGCGCGAGGACTTCGACCGCTGGGCGGCGGCGGGCCACCCCGCCTGGGCCTATGAGCGGGTGCTGCCGCACCTCCGCCGCATGGAGACCGACCTCGACTTCGGGCCGAGCCGGACGCATGGCGCCCACGGCCCGCTGCGGGTGCGGCGCGGCGAGCCGAAGCATCCGGCCGCAACCGCATTCGCCTCCGCCACAAGGGAGCTGGGGTATCCGGCGGAACCGGACAAGAACGCCCAGGAAGCGCCGGGCTTCGGGCCGGTGCCCTCCAACGCCGTCGACGGCCTACGGCTCAACACCGCCGTCGCCTACCTGCGTGACCGCCCGAACCTGACCGTCCTGGGCGGCCGTAGGGTGGTGCGAGTGACCGTGGCACGGGGCCGTGCCACCGGGGTACGGCTCGCTGACGGCACCGTCCTCGACGCGGGCGAAGTCGTTCTCTGCGCGGGGGCGTTCGCCACCCCGCAGCTCCTGCATCTGTCCGGCATCGGACCCCGCGCCGACCTCGAACGCCTCGGCGTGCCCGTGCTCCAGGACCTCCCCGCCGTAGGAGCGGCCTTCAGCGACCACCCGCAAGTGGCCCTGGAATGGACCCCGCACCAGGATCTGGGCGCCCCGGTGGACTCCTGGCTGGGCGGCTGCCTGCACCTGTCCTCCACCGACGCTCCCCACCCCGGGGACCTGGAGATCCTCCAGTCCCTGACGCCGATGGCGGCCCTGGTCGGCGGCACCGTCACCGCCCCCGGCGCACCGCTGGCCTTCCTGGCGTCGGCGCAGACGCCCCGCCGCACAGGCACCCTGCGCCTCGGGTCGGCCGACCCGAACACCCCACCGCGCATCAAGTACGGCTATCTGCGCACCCCTGACGACCGTCGCCGCCTGCGTGAAGTCGTGCGTGCCACGGCGGAGTTGGCCACCACCCGGGCCTTCGCCGAGGTCTCCCGCGCGTTCCTCGGCCCGGCCCCCGGCACCCTCGCCGACGACCGGGCCCTGGACGCCTGGATCGCCGACCACCTGGGCACCGCCCAGCACACCTGCGGAACCGTCCCCATGGGCCCCGCCGTCGACCAGTACGGCCGCGTCCACGGCATCGCGGGCCTGAGGGTCGCCGACACCTCGATCCTCCCTGACGCCCCCGTACGGGGCCCGGCCGCCACCGCCGTACTCATCGGCGAACTCGTCGCGGACGCCATGAGGCGCGCGCTCCCGTGAGGCTCGGGGCGCCGGGACGAGGCGTCCGTCGAAGTCCCCGGTCAGCCGTCCGCCCGTACGAACACGGGCTTGAGGTGCTTCTCCGGCAGGGCGTCGGGCAGTTGCTCCCAGTCGATGACGTGCGAGACCACGCGCGCCGGGTCGACCCTGCCCGAGCGGGCGAGTTCCAGGGCGTCGGGGATGTGGCCGCGGACGTTGTCGCGGGCGATGCGCAGGGTGACGCCGGTGAGGTACATGTCGAGCAGGGGCAGCTCGCCGGGGCGGAAGTGGTTGCCCGCGGACTCGCAGACGCCCTCCGGGGCAAGGGACTTCACGGTGAGCGCGAGCTGGTCGACGCGGCCCGTGGCCTCCACCGCGATGTCGAAGCCGTGCCGGACGGGATCGAGGGACTCGGCCGTGGCGGCACCGAATCCCCGCGCCAGTTCCCGGTGTTCGGGGTCCGGATCGACGTACAGCACCTCCGACGCGCCGAGCGCGCGGGCGATGTCGCACACATACAGCCCGATGCTGCCGCGCGCCACGACCAGGACCCGGGCGCCGGGCCGCGCCTTGAGGTGCGGTGCGACCAGCCGCCAGGACAGCGACCAGTTGTCGCTCGCCGACGCCATCGCGACGGGATCCAGATCGCCGGGCAGTGGCACCAGCATGGCGTCCGCCCAGGGCACGCGGACGAGGTCGGAGAAGAGCCCGCCCCAGGTGCCGCCGATCGGGGCGCCGTACATCGCCATGTGCGGTACGGCCGTGCAGTGCGCGGTGAGTCCGGCACGGCAGTGGTCGCACGCACCGCAGTTCAGCGACCACGGGACGACGACCAGGTCCCCGGGGGCCACGCCGGTCACCGCGTCCCCGATCTCCACCACCCGGGCCACGCACTCGTGCCCGAGCGCGAACGGCGGATCCAGGAAGCCGTGTCCGGCGAGGATCGCGGTGTCGACGTCGCAGGAGGTCGCCGCGACCGGCGCGACGATCGCCTCCCGGCCGGACCGCACCTTCGGGTCGGGCGCCTCCCGCCACTCGACGGTGTCACGGGCGACGTAGGTCAGTTCACGCACCGGTCTGTCCCTTCGCGAGGGCCACGAGGTCGGCGTAGCGGACCACCGAGCCGCCCGCGCCCCAGGTGCCGTCGGCCTGTTCGTGGACCAGCACCCACACCCGCGGCGCCTCGTTCGGAGACAGCCCGGCCGCGCCGAGGACCGTCCTCGTGGCCTCCTCGACCAGCCCCGCCTCGCGGCGCTCGGACAGCGCGCCCTGCGGCACGGTCACCTCCACCAGGAAGCGCGGCGCGTCGTCCTCGGCGGTGGTCTGCGCCCCCGCGGGCAGCTCGACCAGGTAGCTCCACGCCTGGGCCCGGAAGAACGCCGTGTCGGGTGCTCCCTCCCAGCGCAGCAGGACGTCGGCCAGGTCGCGCCGTACGGTCCCGCGACCCTCCTCGGTCAGGGCACCGGACGGGACGGTGAGCCGGATCATCGGCATGACGGGTCTCCTTCGCTCGCTCAACTCAAGGGAACGGACGACTGCGGGTTATGACAGTCGTTATAGGCGGCGCCCACGCTAGACTATGACGAGCGTTATAACCAGAGAGGGGCACGGCCTTGGCGGAATCCAGCACACCGTCGCGCGAGCGCATCGTGGCCGGCGCTGCCGACATGATCAGCAGGCGCGGTCTGAACGCCACGAGCATCCGTGAGCTGGCCAAACACGCCAAGGCGCCGCTCGGCTCGACCTACCACTACTTCCCCGAGGGCAAGCAGCAACTGGCCACCGAGGCGGTGCGATACGCCGGTACGGCGGTCGAGCGCATCCTGCGCAAGGAACTCGACGCGGGCCCGGCGGCCGGGCTGCGCGCCTTCCTCGCCCTGTGGCGCGGCATCGTCGTCGAGAGCGACTACCGGGCCGGCTGCCCGGTGCTGGCCGTCTCCGTCGAGGAACCGCCGATCGACGAGACGCCGCCCGCCCTTCTCGCCGCCGCCGAGGCGTTCGGGCGGTGGGAGCGACTGCTCGCGGAGTCGTTGCGGGACCGGGGCGTGGAGCGCGAGCAGGCCGCGGGTGTCGCGGCCCTCGTCGTGGCGGGCGTCGAGGGGGCGATCGCGATGTGCCGGGCGAAGCGGAGCATGCGACCGCTGGACCTGGTGGAGCGCCAGTTGGCAGCGGTGATCGCCGACACCGTGGCCGCCGCCGAGCGATCAGGCGCCGATCGCCGACACCGTGCTGCCGCCGACTGATCAGGCGCCGTTCGTCGGTGTTGTGGCCGCGGTGGGGTGATGTGGCGTCGGTCGCGGACGCCGTGTCTGTCGTCGGGTGGTCAGGCGTCGGTCGCGGACGGCGTGTCTGCCGCTGGCTGGGCGGGCGCCTGACGTCGGTGTTGTGGCGGCCGTGGGGTGATGTGGCGTCGGTCGCGGACGCCGTGTCTGCCGCCGGGTGGTCAGGCGTCGGTCGCGGACGGCGTGTCTGCCGCTGGCTGGTCGGGCGCTGTTCGTCGGTGTTGTGGCCGCGGTGGGGTGATGTGGCGTCGGTCGCGGACGCCGTGTCTGCCGCCGGGTGGTCAGGCGTCGGTCGCGGACGCCGTGTCTGTCGTCGGGTGGTCAGGCGTCGGTCGCGGACGGCGTGTCTGCCGCTGGCTGGGCGAGCGCCTGACGTCGGTGTTGTGGCGGCCGTGGGGTGATGTGGCGTCGATCGGCGACGCCGTGCCTGTCGTCGGGTGGGCACGCGGTGGCCGCCCGTGGCGTGTCTGCCGTTGGCGGCTGATCAGGTCTCGATCGCCGCTCGGATCGCCTTCGCCTTCTCCTCGGTGAACACCCCGCTCTCCAGCAGGGACGGGATCGACAGCACCCCGCCGCTCGACCCCCAACTGCCCTCGACGACCACCCGGAAGGTCACCCACCAGGCCGGCCAGGGCTCTGGCAGCCCGCACGCGCGCCAGTCCCCGTCCATCACCGTCACGTCGATCACCATGACGTCGAGCCCCGGGCCGGCGTCCGCCGGCAGTCTGCCGCCGATGGCCGTCATGTCCGGCTCGCGCTCCACGAAGTGCACCTGGAACCCGGCGCGCGCGGGCGGCGCGAACCGACCGACCTCGGGGACCGGTACCGCGTCCGTCAGCGGCTCCGCCGGCCTCCGGCGCTGTTCCAGGGTCAGACGTCCCTTGGGCGCGTGCACGGTGATCACGGTCACGGCTGACACCTCGCGTACCGGCGACTTTCACATGGGTGTCACCGCACCCTTCCCTGACGTTTGGTGCTCTTGGAACACTCGCTGCGCGCACCTTCCGCCACGTTCCGGCCATCCGCACCCCTGGATGAGAGGCAGATCCCACCCATGCCCGAAGTCAATCGGCGCAGTTTCCTCCAACTCGCGGGCGCCACCACGGCGTTCACCGCGCTGTCCAACAGCATCCAGCGCGCCGCCGCACTCCCGGCGAACCACCGCACGGGATCGATCGAGGACGTCGAGCACATCGTCGTCCTCATGCAGGAGAACCGTTCCTTCGACCACTACTTCGGCACACTGCGCGGTGTCCGCGGCTTCGGGGACCCGCGACCCGTCAAGCAGGCGGACGGCCGGTCGGTCTGGCACCAGAAGGACAGCGGCGGCAAGGAGATCCTGCCGTTCCACCCGGACCACGACGACCTGGGCCTGGCGTTCGTCCAGGACCTCCCGCACGGCTGGAACGACGGCCACGCGGCCTTCGACAACGGCAAGTACGACAAGTGGGTGCCCTCCAAGGGCTCCACGACCATGGCCTACCTGACGCGCGAGGACATCCCGTTCCACTACGCGCTCGCCGACTCCTTCACCGTCTGCGACGCCTACCACTGCTCGTTCATCGGCTCGACCGACCCCAACCGCTACTACATGTGGACGGGTTACACCGGCAACGACGGCCAGGGCGGCGGCCCCGTCCTCGGCAACGACGAGGTCGGCTACGGCTGGACGACGTACCCCGAACGTCTGGAGCGGGCGGGCGTCTCCTGGAAGATCTACCAGGACGTCGGCGACGGCCTCGACGCCGCCGGTTCATGGGGCTGGATCCCCGACGCCTACCGGGGCAACTACGGCGACAACTCGCTGCTGTACTTCAACCAGTACCGCGACGCCCAGCCCGGCAGCCCGCTCTACGACAAGGCCCGCACCGGCACCGACTACACCAAGGGCGAGGGCTACTTCGACCAGTTGCGCGCCGACGTCAAGGGCGGGAAGCTGCCCGAGATCTCGTGGGTCGTCGCCCCCGAGGCCTTCACCGAGCACCCCAACTGGCCCGCCAATTACGGTGCCTGGTACATAGCGCAGGTTCTCGACGCGCTCACCTCGGTGCCGGAGGTGTGGGCGAAGACGGCGCTGTTCATCACGTACGACGAGAACGACGGCTTCTTCGACCACGTCGTCCCGGCGTTCCCGCCCGCCTCCGCCGCGCAGGGCAGGTCCACGGTCGATCCGGCCCTGGACCTCTTCAAGGGCGACAGCGCCCATGTCGCCGGCCCCTACGGACTCGGCCAGCGGGTGCCGATGCTCGTCGTCTCGCCCTGGAGCAAGGGCGGTTACGTCTGTTCCGAGACCCTCGACCACACCTCGATCATCCGGTTCATGGAGCGCCGCTTCGGGGTGCACGAGCCGAACATCTCGCCCTGGCGCCGGGCGGTCTGCGGCGACCTCACCGCGGCCTTCGACTTCTCCCGCACGGACGTCAGGCCGGTCACCCTGCCCGACACCGCCGGTTACGAGCCGCCGGACCGCGAGCGGCACCCGGACTACGTGCCCACCCCGCCCGCCCACCCGGTGCTGCCGAAGCAGGAGCGCGGACTGCGCCCCGCCCGCCCGCTGAAGTACGCCCCGCGCGTGGACGGCTCGGTCGACGCGGCGACCGGAAAGTTCACCCTGACGTTCGCCTCCGGCGCCCGGGCGGGCGCGGGCTTCCTGGTCACGTCCGGCAACCGCGCCGACGGACCCTGGACCTACACCACCGAGGCCGGCAAGTCCGTCGCCGACACCTGGAACTCGGCGTACTCGAACGGCTCGTACGACCTGACCGTGCACGGCCCGAACGGGTTCGTGCGGGCCTTCAAGGGCGGCAACAAGAAGGCCGGACCCGAGGTCACCGCGCGGCACTGCGGCGACGACGTCGAGCTGACTCTCACCAACCAGGGGACCGGCAGCGTACGGCTGAAGATCGTCAACGGGTACGGCGGTGCCGCGACCTCGGTGACCGTGCGGCCCGGCGCCACCGTCAGGCGCACGATCGGCCTCACGGCGAGCCGGCGCTGGTACGACCTGACCGTCACGTCGGACGCGGACCCGGCGTTCCTGCGCGGATTCGCCGGGCATGTCGAGAACGGCCGGGCCGGGGTGAGCGACCCGGCGATCATCGCCGAGTAGCGCGGAGCCGGGCGGACCGGCGCCCGGCTCCCTCGCGCCGCGGCCGGTTCGCGGCGGCTCGGCTCACAGTGATGTGAGGTGCCCCGGTTGCTTGGGCTGCCGGGGCACCAGCCCCTGCTCGGCCGCCGCCTTCGCGGACTCCAGAGCGAGTACGGCGGCCACGGGATGGGCCGCCACCGGGTCCTCGGTGGCGGGTCCACCGGACGCGACGACCTTGCTGGGCGCGACCGCCGGCTGCGGCGTCACCCGGCTCAGCAGCACCACGCCCCAGGCCGCCACGCCCGCTCCGGACAGCGCCAGCAGGACGCCCGCGGCGCCGCCCTGGAGGCGTTCGCCGAGCAGGGACAGACCGATCACCGCGGCGGCCAGCGGGTTCGCCAGGGTCACCACCGCGAGCGGGGCGCCGAGACCGCCCCGGTAGGCCACCTGGGACAGCAGCAGACCGCCCGCCGCGAACGCCGCGACCAGCAGGGCCACGCCGATCACCTGCACGCTCAGCAGCGACTCCGAGCGGTCGGTCGCCGCCACCGTCACCGTCTGGGTGAGGGCCGAGGCGACCCCGGAGGCGAACCCCGACCCGGTCGCGTGCCGCAGCCCGGGGCGGGTGCCGCGGCGGGCCAGCAGACCGATCAGCGCGGCCGTGACACCGGCCACCGCGAGCGCCTCGGGTGTGCTGAGGACGTTCTCGGGGGCGGCCCCGGAGGCCGTGACGAGGATCGCGGCCAGACCGATGAGCGTGTACGCCGTGCCCCGCCACTCCGTGGCGCTGACCCGGCGCCCGGCCACGCGCGCGCCCATCGGGACGGCGGCGACCAGGGTGAGCGCGCCCAGCGGCTGGACCACGGTGAGCGGGCCGTACTTGAGGGCCACCACGTGCAGCAGCGCGGCGGAGGCGTTCAGGACCACGGACCCCCACCAGGCGCCCGAGGTGAGCATCCGCACCATGCCCGAGCCCGGGTCGCGGGAGGCCAGCCGCTCCTGGGCGACCGCCGCGGCCGCGTAGGCGACGGCGGAGAAGAGCGAGAGGACGACGGCGAGGACGGTGGCGCTCATCGGCCCGCTCCGACCAGGACGTTCTTCTCGGCGTGCGCGTCGGCGGGGGCCGGGCGCTCCTGGGCGCGCCCCGCGGTGGTCCCGGTGTGCTCGGGCCGGCGCGGGAGGCGGATGACCGCGAGCGCGATGCCCAGCATGGCGGCGGCCACGATCGCGTCGAGCCAGTAGTGGTTCGCGGTGCCGACGATCACCGTCAGGGTCAGCAGCGGGTGCAGCAGCCACAGCCAGCGCCAGCGCGACCTGGTCGCCACGATCAGACCGATCGCCACCATCAGGGCCCAGCCGAAGTGCAGGGAGGGCATCGCCGCGAACTGGTTCGAGAGGTGGTCGGTCCGGGGCGGGCCGTAGACCGAGGGTCCGTACACCTTCGCGGTGTCCACCAGGCCCGTCGCGGCCAGCATGCGGGGCGGGGCCAGCGGGAACGTGAGATGGACCACCAGGGCGGCGGCGGTGACGGCGGCGAGGATCCGGCGGGCCCAGACGTAGTGCGTGGGCCGGCGCAGATAGAGCCAGATCAGGAAGGCCGCGGTGGCCGGGAAGTGGACCGTCGCGTAGTAGGTGTTGGCGAGGTGCACGAGGGTGTCGCCGTGCAGCAGCAGGTTCTGCACGGAGCCCTCGCCGGGCAGGTGGACGGCTCGTTCCAGGTCCCACACGCGGTGCGCGTTGCCGAAGGCCTCGCCGGTGTGGCCGGTCGCCAGCTGGCGACCGAACTTGTAGACGAGGAAGAGCCCTGCGACGAGCAGGAGCTCACGGACGAGCGGAGGCCGCGCTATCGCGTCGGTCTCTCCTTCTGCAGGCTCGGTGCGGGCATTCATCCCCCGGCCCCTTCGCTGACGGTGGTGCGGGCTGAACTGGTGACGTCCGGAGCGCGGGGAACTCATCGCGCTCCGCACCAGACTCAGCGATACGGGTGCGTACCGATACGCCAGTGTACCGATACGGTCCAGTACCGGTACACTCGAGTATCGATAGACGTACGCCACACTGGAACGCAGCCCCTCAACACCTTGGCCGCGGCAGCTTGAGCCGCACTAGAAACGAGGAGAAGAGCCGATGACGTCGCAGGCCGCGGACGGACCGGACACGGTCGCCGCCTCGCGCCGCTCCAAGATCTCGCGCGAGCGTGAGCAGGAGTTCTTCGACGCCGTCCTCGAGCAGATCAGGGAGTGCGGCTATGAGGCCGTGACCATGGAAGGGGTGGCCGCCAGCACCCGGTGCAGCAAGTCCACGCTCTACCGGCAGTGGAAGACCAAGCCCCAGTTCGTGGTGGCCGCGCTGCGCTCGCGCCGGGTGTCGAAGTTCGAGGGCATCGACAGCGGAACGCTCGCGAACGACCTGCGCGAGGTCGCGCGGGCGGCGGGCCGGTGGTCGATGCGGGACACCAAGCTGCTCCAGGCGCTCGGGCACGCCGTCACACAGGACGAGGAACTGGCGATGGCCCTGCGTGAGGCGCTCGTCCATCCGGAGATCGCCGCGCTGAAGGAGATCCTCCAGCGGGGGGTCGAGCGCGGTGAGATCGCCGCCGACCAGCCCGCGCTGGAGTACATCCCGGCCCAGCTGTTCGGGGTGATCCGCGCGCGGCCCGTAGTGGACGGGGAGTACGCCGACCCCGACTATCTGGTCCGTTTCGTCGACGCCGTGGTGCTGCCGGCGCTGGGCCTGACGTGAAGACCTGAGACGTGAAGACCTGAGACGTGAAGACCCAGGCCGCCGTCCGTGGGATGACTGGACGGTGACCTGCTCGCGCCGCACCGTGGGGACGGGGGCGGCGCGCACCCCCCGGCCGGGTGGGGTTCCTCTTGAGCGGAGAGGCGCCCCACCCGGCCGACTGCTGTCCGGCGGGCGTGCTTACACGTCCGTGCCGCTGCCGCCGCCCGTCGACACCTTGATCCCCTTGGTGATCTCGTCGATCACCGACTGCTTCTCGCCGACGTCGACACCGAAGCGCACGACGACGATCTGCTGCGCGTTGGAGGGGGAGGGGAAGGCCAGGGACTCGACGTAGCCGTCGGCGCCCTTGCTCGTCACCGCCTTCCAGCGGACCAGATAGCCCTTCTGCCCGGCGACGGTCACCGCCTTGGAGGCGAGCACGTCGTGGGAGGTGATCGCGCCGTAGGTCTTGCCGCCGTAGGACTCGTCGGCGTTGGCCTTGATGTCGGCCTTGGCGACCGCCTCGGCCGACTTGTCCTGGTGGCCGAACGCGGCGGCCGGCGCGGAGTAGGCGCCGCCCTTCGTGCACGTCTTCGACGTCTCACCTGGGCACTGGTAGGAGTCGTTGGACGTGACCGATGCGCCGACCTGGATCTCCTGGCCGTACCAGCCGTCCGGGATCGGGATGCTGATCCCGCTGATCGAGTCGGACACCGAACCGCTCTCGATCTTCGGCGCCTCGGACCCCTGCGGCGACGGCGAGGCGCCTTCGGACCCACCGGATCCGCCCGAACCGCCGTTGCCGCCGGGACCGCCCTGGCCGCCGTCCTGGCCACCGGGACCGCCCTGGCCGCCGCCGGGGCCACCGGTGCCGCCCGGCTGCTGCTGGGAGTTGGCGGTGTTGCCGCCCCCGTCGTCGTCACTGGTCAGCGCCCACACGCCCACGCCGATGCTGGCGAGGACCGCGACGGCGACCGCGACGGCTATGCCCGTCCGCAGCCCCCGTCGCCCACCGGCCGGCGGCTGACCCGGATACGCGGGGTACGCCGGGTACGGCCCCGCGTCGGCGGTCTGCGCCGGAGGACCCCATGCGGCGGCCGACCCCGCGGGGCGGATCTGGTCAGTCCATGCCTTGCCGTCCCACCAGCGCTCGGTGGCGGGACCGTCACTTGTCTGCCCGGGATCGGGATACCAACCGGGAGGAGTCACCTGCGTCATGCCCCCACCGTATGAGGCGTCGGTGAAAGGCGTATGAGAGGGCCGGTACGGAATTCCGGTCAGTTCAGGACGAGTCGTACAGGACGTACCCGCGCGGGCGGCGGCAGGCGCAGTCCGTCCCGTCCCGGAGTCACCGAACCGAGCACGCGCGCGTGCCGGGCACCCGTGCTCCGCGGCACCGTGCCGGGCAGACCGTGCACGGTCAGGAACCCGAGAACGGCGAAGGCGTACGCCTCCTTCGCGTCCGACGGCAGCCCCAGTTCGCCGGAGGCGCGCAGGGCGAGACCGGGCAGCTGGGCGCCGAGCATCCGCATCAGCGTCGGGTTGCGCGTCCCGCCGCCCGAGGCGATCACCTCCGTCGCGTCGAGCGTCCGTACG
Organism: Streptomyces sp. NPDC051913; assembly: GCF_044593635.1. Taxonomy (NCBI): domain Bacteria; kingdom Bacillati; phylum Actinomycetota; class Actinomycetes; order Kitasatosporales; family Streptomycetaceae; genus Streptomyces; species Streptomyces sp. NPDC051913. The sequence continues at coordinate 126,298 of NZ_JBIUCI010000017.1, forward strand.
GCGTCGGCGACCGTCCGGGCCGTGAGCATCGTCAGGGTGGCGACGACGTCCTCGGCGGGCAGCGTCCCGAACCCGGCCAGGGCGTCCTGGAGGTGCCCGAGGTGGAACAGCTCCTTCCCGGTCGTCTTGGGCGGCTTCAGCGCGTAGTACGGCTCCGCGAGCAGCCGGGAGAGCAGCGCCCCGTGCACCCTGCCCCGCGCGGCCAGCGCCCCGTCGGCGTCGTACGCCAGGCGTCCGCCGCTGAACCCCCGGGCCGCCGCGTCGATCAGCGCGCACCCCGGCCCGGTGTCGAAGGCCGTTCCGTCGGGCGCGGTGAGGTTGGCGATGCCGCCGAGGTTCAGCGCGACCGGTGTGCCCGGCCGGCCGTTCAGCCACAAGAGGTCGACCAGACCGACCAGCGGCGCGCCCTGCCCGCCGACGGCGATGTCACGCGGCCGGAAGTCGGAGACGACGGCCAGTCCCGTCGCCTCCGCGATCCAGGCGGGCTGCCCGAGCTGAAGCGTGCCGTGCACCCGGCCCGCTTCGGCCCAGTGATACACGGTCTGCCCGTGCGAGGCGACCAACTCGGCTCGTCCGTCGCACAGTTCACGCCCGGCCCGGACGGCCGCCGCGGCGAAGGCCCGCCCGATGAGGGTGTCGAGCCGGCACACCTCGGCCATCGACGTCCGCCCCGGCGGCAGGGCGGCCCCGAGCGCCTCGCGCAGGTCGTCGTCGTACGGCTCGCTCACCATCCCCAGCGGTTCGAGTACGAGGCTGTCGTCGACGAGCCTCAGGTCGGCCGCCCCCGCGTCGATGGCGTCGTACGACGTGCCGGACATCAGTCCGATGACCCGCATCCGCTCAACTCCCCTTTCTGCCTGGTGACTTGGCCAGCGCCAACGCGCTCACCGCGCAGGTCGCCGCCGCGTAGTACGCCGGGATGTCCACGTTCCCGGTCCGCTCCACGGTCTTGGTGATGATGAGGCCCGCGCACCCGGAGAACACCGCATTGGACAGCGCGTAGGCGAGTCCCAGCCCCGTGCAGCGCACGTTCGTCGGGAACAGCTCCGCCAGCATCGCCGGCCCCGGCCCCGCCATCAGACCCACCACGGCACCCGCACCGCACACCGCGACGCCCTTCACGGCGTTCGAAGTTCCCTCATCCTGCAGGAGGTTGAGCAGCGGCACCGCGAGCACCACCACCAGCACCGCCCCCGTCAGCATCACCGGCCGCCGCCCCACCCGGTCGCTCAGCAGCCCCGCCGGGACGATGCTCGCCGCGAAACCCAGATTGGCCAGCACGGTGGCGAGCAGCGCCTGCCGGAAGCTCGCGTGCAGGGTGCTCTGGAGGTAGGACGGCAGCACGACGAGGAAGGTGTAACCGGCCGCGGCCCAGCCCATGACGCGCCCCGCGCCGAGCGCGATCGCCCCGGCGAGCTCCCGCGGAGGCGGTCGCACCGGTGACCGCTCCTCCTCGAAGGCCGGGGTCTCGTCCAGCCGCAACCGCAGCCACAGCGCCCCCAACCCCATCGGCAGCGTCAGCACAAACGGCAACCGCCAGCCCCAGTCGCCCAGTTGCGCCTCCGTCAGCACGGTCGCGAGCAGCGCCGCAGCCCCCGCGCCGCCCAACAGCCCGAGCGCCACCGTGAACGACTGCCACGACCCGTACAACCCCCGGCGGCCCGGCGGCGCGAACTCCGTCATCACCGACACCGCCCCGCCGAACTCCCCTCCCGCCGACAGCCCCTGAATCACCCTCAGAAAGGTGAGCAGCCAGGGAGCGAGCGCGCCGACCTGGTCGTACGTCGGCAGCGCACCGATCAGAGCGGTCGCACCGGTCATCAGCGCGATCACCAGGATCAGCACGGGCCGTCGACCGATCCGGTCCCCGAGCAGCCCGAACAGGGCCGCTCCGACCGGCCGGAAGAAGAACGCCAGCGCGAACGACGCGTACGTCCTGACCAGTGCCTCGACCTCGCCGCCGCCCTCCGGGGTGAAGAAGCGCGCCGCGATGATCGTGGCGAAGTAGCCGTAGACACCGAACTCGTACCACTCCAGGAAGTTGCCGACCGACCCGGCGACGAGGGCGCGGCGGGAGCGACCGGCGCCTTCGCCGGTCGCGCGGTCTTCTTTCCGATCTTGAAGAATGGGCTCCTCCTCCGGTTTTTGACTGACAGTCAACAAGTGCGCGGCGCAGGTCACGGGCCGGGCGCGTCGCCCGCGCGCACCCGCTGTCACCCGTCGAGGCAACAGCTGCCCGGACCGCCCTCCACATAGGCAATCGGACGGCTACGCTCGAGGTCTGTACGTCGTTCGGGCGACTTGGGGAGGTAACGGGATGACGGAGGCACGGCCCACCCAGGCCGCCTCGGCCTTCCTGTGGGAGCGCGACGAGGAGGTCGCCGCCGTCGAGCAGGCGATCGACACGCTGCGCGCCGACAGCTCGTCGTCGGGCAGCGTGCTGGTGTTCCGCGGCGAGGCCGGACTCGGCAAGACCGCGCTGCTGGCCGAGACCCGGCGCAGGGCGGAAGCGCGCGGCTGCGTCGTCTGGTCGGCCCGCGGCGGCGAGACCCTCAGGTCCGTCCCCTTCAACGTGCTGCGCCAGCTCCTCCAGCCCGCCCTGGTGTCCCTGATGCCGGAGGAGGCGCGCGAGTACCTCGGCGACTGGTACGACATCGCCGGCCCCGCCCTCGGACTGACCGAGCCCGGCGCGGTCCAGGCCGACCCGCAGGGCGTGTGCGACGGCCTGGTGGCCGCCGTACGCCGACTCGCCCGCCGCGACTGGCCGCTCGTGCTCGTCATCGACGACGCCCACTGGGCCGACCAGGAGACCCTGCGCTGGCTCGCCGCGTTCGTCGAGCGCCTCGACGACCTGTCCGTCCTGGTCCTGGTGGCCCGCCGCCCCGGCGAGGTGAGCGGCGAGAGCGCCCGCCATCTCGACGCCATCGCCGCCGCCGCGGACGCCCCGGTCGCCACCCTCAGCGCCCTGACCCCGGAGGCGACCGCCGGCCTCACCCGCGCCACCCTGGGCGGACACGCCGATGCCCCGTTCTGCCGCGAGGTGTGGGCCGTCACCGGCGGCAACCCGTACGAGACGGTCGAACTCCTCGCCAAGGTCCAGGACAGCGAACTCGAACCGGTCGAGGCCCAGGCGCCCGAGCTGCGCGCCCTCAACCGCTCCGCCCGCGGCGGCGGCCTCGTCGCCCGCCTCGAAGGACTCGGCATCGAGGCCACCCGGTTCGCCTGGGCGGCCGCCATCCTCGGCACCGGCATCTCCGTCGGCCTCGTCGCCAAACTCGCCACCATGAGCGACGAGGACGCCGTCCGCTGCGCCGAACTCCTGCGCAGCGCCCGCATCCTGACCGGGCCCGACCCCGCCACGGCCCCGGCCGACGGCGGCGACCTGGAGTTCGTCCACCCGCTCATCGCCAGCGCCGTCTACAACTCCATCCCGCCCGCCCTGTGCACCGCGATGCACGGCATCGCCGCCCGCGTCGTCACCGACTCCGGGCTCGGCGCGGCGATGGCCTCCCGGCACCTGCTCCAGGTCCACCCGGACGACGACGAGGAACTCGTCGAGCAGCTCCGCGAGGCCGCCCGCGAACACCTCGCCGTCGGCGCCCCCGACGCGGCCCGCCGCTGTCTGGAACGGGCGCTGCTGGAACCGCCCCGGCAGGAGTCCCACGCCCGCGTGCTCTACGAACTGGGCTGCGCCATCCTCCTGACCGCACCCGCCACCACCGTCGACCATCTCCAGTCCGCGCTCGCCATGCCCGGCCTCGACGGAGCCGAGCGCGTCGACGCCGTCTTCCGGCTCTCCCAGGCCCTGATCCACAACGACCAGCTGGAGGACGCGGTCCGCACGGTCGAGGCGGAGGCCGCCCGGCACGCACCCGGTCCCGCCCAACTCCGCCTCCAGGCCGTGCAGTACATGTGGGAGGGCATCCACGCGGGCGAGGCCAGCTCACCGGGCCGCTCCGAACGGCTCGCCGAACTCGCCTCCACCTGCACCGGGCGGGACAACTCCGAGCGCGCCCTGCTCATCCTGCGCGGCTTCGACGCCATGACCCACGGGGAGAACGCCGAGGTCGTCGTCGAACTCAGCGACCGCGCCCTCGTCAACGGCCGCCTGGCCCCCGGACTCGGCTGGACCGACACCGAGTGGGGCCTGGAGATTCTCATGATGCTGGCCAGCTCCTACACGTACACCGACCGGCTCGACCGCGCCGAGAGCATGTTCACCGACGCGCTGCGCACCTACGAGTCCTCGGGTTGGAGCGGCGGCCACCTCGCGCTGGCCCACGCCTTCCTCGGCTTCAACCACCGCAGGCGCGGCCGTCTCAGGGAGGCCGAGGACGCGCTGCGCGAGTCCCTGCGCATCGCCGACCGGGTCGCCCGCGGGCTGCCGCTGTACTGGTCGGCCACCTGCAACCTCGTCGACACGCTGCTCGCGCGCGGGCATGTCGAGGAGGCCTGGGAGATAGCCGAGCAGTACGGCTTCGCCCCGCCCTATCCCTCGACCATCGTGCTGCCCGACCCGCGCTCGGTGCGGGGCCGGTTGCTGCTGGCCGTCGGCCGTACCCAGGACGGCATCAACGAACTGGAGGCGGCGGAGAAGGCGGCGACGGCCCGCGGACACCACAACCCGGTCATGGTCCCCTGGGCGCTCGACCTCGCCCGCGCGCTGTCCACCCAGGACCCGGCGCGCGCCGCCCAGCTCGCCACGGACGCGCGGCGCCGGGCCGAGCGGTTCGGTACGGACACCGCGATCGGTGAGGCGCTGCGGTGCGCTGCCGCGCTGGAGACGGGGCAGCGGGCGGTGCGGTTGCTGTCGCAGGCGGTGACGTATCTGGAAGCGTCGCCCTGCCAGTACGAGCACGCGGCCGCGCGGGTGGAGTACGGGATCGCCGCGCGGTCGGTGGCGGAGATCCAGCGGGGGCTGGCGCTGGCTCGGTCCTGTGGGGCGGATGGGCTGGTGGCGCAGGCGCGGGATGTGTTGGAGACGGGTCGGGGGCTGCGGTGAGAGCTCGGGGCCGCGAGTGGTCGGGTGAGTGCGGGCCGTCTGCGGCTGGTCGCGCAGTTCCCCGCGCCCCTGGGGGCGTTACAGCGCGAGGAGTTGATCAGTGATCGTCGCCAATCGTTCCTGTACCTCGCCGTCGTACGTTTCCTCGTGGGACCTTGCCCTTTGCGTGCCGTCGAAGTAGCCGCCCGTGCCCAAGTCCTGGGTGGCCAGGGCCAGTACGCCCGGTGCTCCGTCCGCCACCGTGCTCCAAGGGGCGACCCCTCCCTCCCGGACCATCGCCGTGTCCATGAACGTGGCCGGGTGCAGGACGTTCACCGCGATGCCCGTGCCCGTCAACTCCTCGGCCAGGGTGAACGTATGGGCCGCCAGGGCGAACTTGGCGCGACGGTAGGCCGCGAAGCCGTCGTAGCCGCGGCGGAACTCGATGTCGTCGAAGTCGACGGGGTCCTGGCCCACCGAGCCGACGTTGACGATCCGGGCCGGGGCGTTCGCGCGGAGCGTCGGCAGGAGGGCTCGGGTCAGGGCCACCGGCGCCAAGTAGTTCACGGCGAAGCGCAGTTCATGGCCGTCGGCGCTGAGTTCGCGGGCCGCGCCCGGTGAACCGGCGCCCACGCCCGCGTTGTTGATCAGCACGTCCAGGTCGGGATGGGCGTCGGCTACCTGCGCGCCCAGCTCGCGCACCTGCGCCAGGGAGGCGAGGTCGGCGACGAACGCCTCGGCGTCGCCCTGCGCGCGGAGTTCCTCGACCAGGCTCTCGGTACGGCCCGGATCGCGGCCGTGGGCGAGGACGACGTGCCCGGAGCGGACCAGCTCGAAGGCGACGTACCGGCCGAGACCGGAGGTGGCGCCGGTGATCAGAACAGTCGACATGCCTCCACCGTAGGCACACGGCGGAGGCAGGTGGCAGATGCTGCTGGGGGTAGGACCGTCAGGGTCAGGCTTCCCCGTCCTCCGCCAGCACCCGCTGTGCCGCCGCGAACGCCGAGTTCGCCGCCGGAACCCCGCAGTACACGGCCGTCTGGAGCAGTACGGCGCCGATCTCCTCCGGCGTCAGACCGTTGCGCCGGGCCGCCCGCACATGCATGGCCAGCTCCTCGTAGTGGCCGTGCGCGACCAGCGCCGTCAGCGTGATCATGCTGCGCTCGCGGCGGCTGAGCGTCGGGTCGGTCCAGATCTCGCCCCAGGCGTAGCGCGAGATGAAGTCCTGGTAGCGGGCGGTGAAGGGGGTCTGCCGGGCCTGTGCCCGGTCCACGTGGGCGTCGCCGAGGACCTCGCGCCGTACCTGCATGCCCCGCCTGGCGCCGCCGTCGAAATGTGCGCGCAGGGCCGTCAGCACGGCCTCCGGGCGTTCGGCGGGAGCCAGGTGCGCCGCGCCCGGGATCTCCACGAGCCCGGCGCCCGGCACCGCGTCGGCGATCTCCCGCAGATGCGCGGGCGGGGTCGCCCGGTCCTCGCGGCCGGCGACCAGCAGGGTCGGTGCGGTGATCTCCGCCAGCCGGTCCCGCAGGTCGAAGGCGGCGAGCGCGTCGCAGCAGGCGGCGTACGCCCCGGGATCGGTGTCCCCCTGGTCCCGGACCAGCCGGGGCTCGGTGAAGCCCGGGGTGAACCAGCGCGTGTCCGCGCTCTCCACGAGCCAGTCCAGGCCCTCGGCGCGCACCCGTGCCGCCCGCTCCTCCCAGGGCTTGGCCCCGTTGAAGTGGGCCGAGGAGCAGACCACGGCCAGTGCCGAGATCCGCTCGGGGTGGTGGACGGCCAGGTGCAGGCCGACCGCGCCGCCCAACGACACCCCCGCGTAGGCGAAACGCTCGATGCCGAGCGAGTCGGCGAGCGTGAGCACCAGGTCGGCGAGGTCGGCGACGGTGGCGCCGGGGCCGATCAGGTCGGCCGGGCTGCCGCCGTGTCCGGGCAGGTCCCAGCGGACGACCCGGTGGGTGATGGACAGTTCCGGCGCGACCTTGCCCCAGAGGGCGGATGACGTGCCGAGCGACGGGCCCAGCAGCAGCGGGGCGGCCGAAAGGGGGCCCTCGGTGCGGTGGTTGAGGAGGGTGGCGGTCAACGTCGCTCCAGGGCGCGGTCGGTGAGGGTACCGGCGGCGCCGGTGTAGTGGGTGGGGTCGAGGTCCACGGCTTCCTTCAACTCCGTTTCCTCCGCGAGGAGTTCCTGGAGAGAGCGGCCCTCGGTGTAGGTGCGGCGCGCGAGCTGGGTCAGCAGTTCCTTGGCGCGGGCCCGCCCCAGGATCGGGGCCAGTTCGGCGGACAGGCGCTCGGAGACGATCAACCCGTGGGTGAGGTCGAGGTGTTGCCGCATGGCGTCGGCGTTCACCCGCAGACCCTCGGTGAGTTCGGCGGCATCGCGGGCCGCTCCGCCGACGAGCCGGAGCAGGTCGCGCAGCGGCTCCCATTCGGCGTGCCAGGCACCGGCCGGCCGCTCGTCCTCGGGGGCCAAGGACCCGTACAGCGTCGCGGCGAGCAGAGGCGCCCGCCGGGCGGCAGCGGCGATCAGCGTGGACCGTACGGGATTCGCCTTGTGCGGCATCGCCGACGAACCGCCGCCGCTGCCCTCCGCCACCTCGGCGATCTCGGTGCGGGCCAGGCTCAGCACATCCGTGGCGATCTTTCCCAGTGCCCCGGCCGCGAAGGCCAGGCAGCCGGCGAGATCAGCGATCGGGGTGCGCAGGGTGTGCCAGGGCAGATCGGGCGCCTTGAGGCCGAGTTCGCGCGCGTACGCCGTCGGCAGCGCGGTCGGGTCCGTCGCGCCGTACGCAGTGAAGGCGGCCAACGTGCCTGCGGCGCCGCCGAGTTGGGCGGGCAGGGAGTCGCGCACGGATGTCACCCGGTCCCGGGCGTCCAGCACCAGCGACCGCCATCCGGCCGCCTTCAGCCCGAACGTCGTCGGCACCGCGTGCTGGGTCAGCGTGCGACCCGGCATCGCGGTGTCCCGGTGCTCGGCGGCCAGCCCGGCCAGCGCCGCCTCCGTCCGCGCGAGATCGGCACGGACCAGGTCGAGGGCGCGCACGGCCACCAGCATCGTCGCCGTGTCCAGGATGTCCTGGCTGGTCGCGCCCCGGTGGACATAGGGGCCGTACTCCCCGCCGACCGCCTTCGTCAGGTCGGCGACCAGCGGGATCACCGGGTTGCCGCCCGCACGCGCGCGTACGGCGATGTCCCGGGCGTCGAGCTCCCCGGACCGGGCGGCCGAGGTGACCGCCGTGGCGGCCTCGTCCGGGGCCAGGCCCAGGGCCGCCTGGGCACGGGTGAGCGCGGCCTCCGCGTCGAGCAGCGCGCGCAGATACGCGGCGTCGCTCGTCGCGGCCGCGGCGGGGGAGTCGGCCCACCCGGGGGCGAGCAGGCCGGCGTCCGACTCCGAGGCAGATGTCACTGGAACTCCAGGAAGACCGTCTCGCCTTCGCCCTGAAGGCGGATGTCGAAACGGTACGTTCCGTTGCCGCCGTCGGCCGCGATCAGCGTGCCGCGCCGCGCGGGGTCCACCCGGTTCAGCAGCGGGTCCGCGGCGAGCGCGGCCTCGTCACCGGGGAAGTAGATCCGCGTGTAGAGGTGCAGGAGCAGCCCGCGCGCGAACACGCACACGCTGAGATACGGCGCGCTCTGTCCGCGCGCGCCCGGACGCAGCGTCCGCGCGGACCAGTGCCCACTCGCGTCGGTCTGGCTGCGGCCCCACCCGGTGAACTCCACACCCGTGCGCCCCATGAAGCCACCGCTGGCCCCGTCGCGCCGCATCGAGCCGTCGACCTGCGGGATGTTGCCGTCGGGGTCAGGACCCCACAACTCGACGAACGCGTCCGGCAGCGGGTTGCCCTCACCGTCGTAGAGGCAGCCGTGCACGACGATCGTGTCCGGGTGGCCGACCGGCGCGATGTCCTCGCCGCCGGGGAAGGGCAGGGCGTGGCCGTAGAAGGGGCCGACCGTGTGCGAGGGGGTCGGGAGGACCGTCTCCGGACGGCTGGTGTCGATCTTCGTCATGGCAGGTCAGCGTCCCTCTTCGATCCAGGTGGCGTGCGGTCCGTCGAGCACGATGTCCCAGTGGTAGCCCATGGAGAACTCCGGCACCGACAGGTTGTGGTCGTACGTCGCCACCAGCCGCTGCCGGGCCGCGTCGTCCGTCACCGACTGGATGATCGGGTCGTACGGGAACAGCGGGTCGCTCGGGAAGTACATCTGCGTCACCAGCCGCTGGGTGAACGCCGTGCCGAAGAGCGAGAAGTGGATGTGGGCGGGGCGCCAGGCGTTGACGTGCTGACGCCACGGGTACGGGCCCGGCTGGACGGTCGTGAAGTGGTACTGCCCCTCCGAGTCCGTCAGCGTGCGGCCGACGCCGGTGAAGTTCGGGTCGAGCGGCGCGTCGTGCTGCTCGCGCTGATGGGCGTACCGGCCCGCCGAGTTGGCCTGCCAGATCTCGATGAGCTGGCCGCGGATCGGACGGCCGTCACGGTCGAGGAGCCGCCCGGAGACGGTGATCCGCTCGCCGATCGGCTCGCCGTTGTGCTGTCGGGTGAGGTCGTTGTCTATCTCGGTGATGTCCCGCTCCCCGAAGGCGGGGGAGTGCAGCTCCACCAGCTCCGGGTCCTGGGACACGTCGATGGTGACCGGCGGCTGTTTGGGGTGGCGCAGGACCGAGGAGCGGTACGGGGCGTAGTCGCGGCGCGGCTGGTGCTCGACCGGGGCGCCACCGGCGATCCGCTTCTCGTAGGCGGCGTGCTCGGCCGCGATCTCCTGGTCGATGTCGTGCTGGGTGAGAGTCATGGGGAACGTCCTGGGGTTTCTTGAAATCGGGGTCGGGGTCGCGCCCTTGGGGGCGCGGGGAACTGCGCGACCAGCCACATCCGGCCCGCAGCCGCGATCGATACCTAACGTTCCAGGACGAGTGCGAGCCCTTGCCCGACACCGATACACAACGTGGCGACACCAACCCCACTACCCTGTCGGGCGAGTTGGTGCGCCACCGTACCGGCAAGCCGAGCCCCGGAAGCCCCGAGCGGATGCCCGAGAGCAAGAGCACCGCCCTGCGGATTGAGGATCGCCGGATCGAACGCGGGCCACTCGGCGACACAGCCGAGCACCTGCGCGGCGAACGCCTCGTTCAGCTCCAGGACGGAGAGATCGCCGAATCCCTTGCCCGCCTTGGCCAGCGCACGCGTGACCGCCTCCACGGGTGCCAGTCCGAAGTAGTCCGGGTCGAGGGCGTTCACGCCGGTCGCGGAGATCCGGGCGAGCGGATCGCGCCCCGTGGCCCGCAGCCCCTCCTCGTCGACCAGCAGCAGCGCCGCCGCCCCGTCGTTCAGCGGCGAGGCGTTGCCCGCGGTGACCGTGCCACCGGCCTTGCGGAAGGAGGGCCGGAGCTTGGCCATCGCCGCGAGGGACGCATCGGCCCGCACGCACTCATCCGCACCGAACAGCGCCGGATCGCCCTTGCGCTGCGGGATCGAGACAGGCGCCAACTCGATGTCGAACAGCCCCTGTTCCTGCGCCGAGGCCGCCTTCCGGTGCGAGGCCAGCGCGAACTCGTCCTGCTGCTCACGCGTGATCTTGTGCTTGTCGGCGATCAGTTCGGCCGACTCGCCCAGCGGGATCGTCCACTGCGGATCCATCTGCGGGTTGACCATGCGCCAGCCCAGCGTGGTCGAGTACAGCTCGGTGTGCCCGGCGGGGAAGGCCCGGTCGTTCTTCGGCAGCACGTACGGCGCACGGGTCATCGACTCCACGCCGCCGGCCACGGCGATGGACGCGTCCCCGACCGCGATGGCACGGGCCGCCTGGATCACCGCCTCCAGGCCGGACGCGCAGAGCCGGTTGACCGTCACGCCCGGGACGGACGTCGGCAGTCCCGCCAGCAGCGCGCCCATCCGGGCCACGTTGCGGTTCTCCTCGCCCGCCCCGTTGGCGTTGCCGAAGTACACGTCCTCGATGCGGGACGGGTCCAGGTCCGGGGTGCGGGCGACGAGTTCACGGATGGCGTGCGCGGCCAGGTCGTCCGGCCGTACCGAGGACAGGCCGCCGTTGTAGCGGCCGATCGGCGTGCGGACCGCGTCGACGATGTAGACGTCCTTCACGACTGGATCTCCTCCGGGACGCGGACCTTCGCCGCGGTCTTGGCGACGATCTCCTCGACGGTCACCTCGGGCGCGGTCTCCACCAGGACGAGGCCGTCCCCGGTGACGTCGAGGACGCCGAGGTCGGTGATGATCCGGTTCACGCACGCCTTGCCGGTGAGCGGCAGCGCGCACTCCTGAAGGATCTTCGCCGAGCCGTCCTTCGCGGTGTGGGTCATGACCACGATGACGGTGCGGGCGCCGTGGACCAGGTCCATCGCCCCGCCGATCCCGGTGATCATCTTGCCGGGGATCGCCCAGTTGGCGAGGTCACCGCCGGCGGAGACCTGCATCGCGCCCAGCACGGCGACATCGATGTGCCCGCCCCGGATCATCGAGAAGGACAGCGCCGAGTCGAAGAAGGAGGCGCCCGGCAGGACCGTGACGGTCTCCTTGCCGGCGTTGATGAGGTCGGGGTCGACCTGGTCCTCGGTGGGGTAGGGGCCGGTGCCCAGGATGCCGTTCTCGGACTCCAGGATCACCTCGACCCCGGGCGGCAGGTAGTTGGGGATGAGCGTCGGCAGCCCGATGCCGAGATTGACGTACTGCCCGTCCTGAAGCTCGCGCGCCGCCCGCGCGGCCATCTGCTCGCGTGTCCAGGCCATCAGTTGCTCACCGTCCGCTTCTCGATGCCCTTGTCGTCGGCCTGCTCCAGTGTCAGCGCCACCACCCGCTGCACGAAGATCCCCGGCAGATGCACCGCGTCCGGATCGATCTCGCCGGGCTCGACGAGCTCCTCGACCTCCGCGATCGTCACCCGTCCCGCCATCGCGGCGAGGGGGTTGAAGTTGCGGGAGGACTTGTTGAAGACGAGATTCCCGTGCCGGTCGCCGCGCGCGGCCCGTACCAGCGCGAAGTCGGTGCGGATGCCCCGCTCCAGCACGTACTCGGTGCCGTCGAACTCACGCACCTCCTTCGGCGGTGAGGCGAGCGCGACGCCGCCCTCACCGTCGTACCGCCACGGCAGTCCGCCCTCGGCGACCTGGGTGCCGACACCGGCGGGGGTGTAGAAGGCGGGGATGCCGGCGCCGCCGGCCCGCAGCCGCTCGGCGAGCGTGCCCTGCGGGATCATCTCGACCTCCAGCTCGCCGGACAGGTACTGCCGGGCGAACTCCTTGTTGGCCCCGATGTAGGAACCGGTCACGCGCGCGATGCGGCCCGCCGACAGCAGGACGGCCAGGCCGGACTCCATGGCACCGCAGTTGTTGGAGACGACGCCGAGGCCGCTGGTCCCGCGCGCGTGCAGCGCCTGGATCAGCACGTTGGGCACCCCGCTCAGTCCGAAGCCGCCGACGGCGAGTGTCGCGCCGTCCGGCACATCGGCCACCGCCTCGGCGGCTGTGGCGACCACCTTGTCCATGCGTGAAGCTCCATCCCGCCGATTAATCAGGGCACTGAGTATTTCGGTGAAGTTTCCTTCACGCTGCCATCGGAAGGGTGCGGCGTCAAGACCCTGAAGAAAGGCGAGGTCAGCGATACGGGCCGAGCTACAGACAGTCATGGGGGTGACGAGTATTGTTCAGTGCACCAATCAATTCGATCGTGGGGAGCGCACATGGTCGCGGTGGACCTCACCACCCACCCCGGGCACCTGGCCCGCCGACTGCAGCAGGCCCACTACCTGCTGTGGAACACGATGGTCTCGGAGGAGATCACCTCGCCCCAGTTCGCGGTCCTCAACGCGCTCGTCGCCGAGCCGGGCCTTGACCAGCGGACGGTGGGGGAGCGGGTCGGGCTCGACCGGTCGACCATCGCCGAGGTGATCAGCCGGCTCGGTCGCCGCGGCCTGCTCGACAAGGTGCGCGACCCGCAGGACGGCCGCCGATTCCTGCTGCGCCTCACCGACGACGGAGTGCGCACCCACCGCAAGCTGACGGTCCGCACGGCCCGGATGAACCAGGTCTTCCTCGCCCCGCTCTCCGCCGACGAGCAGTCCGTGTTCTTCGAGCTGATCCAGCGGGTCGCGGACGCGGCCGAGGGGCTCCGCAACCCGGCGGAACCCCTCGCGGCCCAGCGCTGAGCGGGCGTCGCGGCGCCGGCTAAGCCGTCAGGGCGCCTTCGCGAACAGCACCCACACCTGGCCCTCGGCGAAGTTCACCGGGTCCCCGCCGCTCGTCGTGAACGTCGTGCCGTCCGTCGCGCTCTCGCGTTCCCAGTGGACGTCGTACGCCTTCCCGCCGCGCAGCACCTTCGCCTTCCCGGAGCCCACGGTCTCGGTGTACGGGGTGTTGTTGCCGAGGAAGTCGTGGAAGTCGGACTTGCGGATCTTCACGTACTGCACGACGACCGTCGCCGGGGCGAGCCGCTTGCCGCCGGTCGTCACCGCCGGGGTGCCGTCCATGGCGACCAGATAGCGGTCGCGGCTCGACGACCAGGTGAAGGAGTAGCGGGCCGCCGGGTAGCGCACGGTCTCCGACGTGTCCTTGCGGCCGCCGTCGGGGGCGGCGCCGAAGGTGAAGCCGGTGGTCAGGGCGTCCGCGCCGGGCGCGCCGGGCAGCAGCCGGGACGGGTGCAGGTAGAGGTTGTGCGGGGCGGCCCTGTCGGTGCCGCGGAAGTAGGCGCCGGGGGTGTTCTCCGGTGTCTGCGGGTTCAGCGGCGCCTTGTCGATCAGCGGCATCAGCTTGCCCTGGGCGCCGGAGAAGGCCAGCGTCGGGTGATCGAACTGGCGCAGCAGCTCCAGGTCGGACTCCCGGGCGCTGCGCACCGGCCCGATCACCTTGGGGAGCCGGGTCGCGTAGACCGCCATCAGCCGGCTCAGACCGCCCTCGACCTGCTCGGCATAGATGATGTCGGCGGCGTCGGTGCCCGTGTGCGGCCGGGCGGCCCGCGCGTTGTCGATCTTCACGGCGAGGACGGGCGCGCCGGACGGCCCGCTCTGTGACGGTTCCTGGCTCGGGTCCGGGGTCTGGCCGCCCTCCTGGGTGTGGCCGGGGCCCCGCCCGTCGTCGTTCGCCGGGCCGGAGCCTTGGCGCGTGCCTGTGCAGCCCGCCGCCAGGGCGACCGTCAGCGCGGCGGCCAGGAGCGCCGCCGTAGTCCCGGCGCGCCCGGTGCGCGCCCTTCGTCCCATGCCCACCGTCGCCACCCAAGTCTCGTTTCCCTGATTGTGCGCTTATTTGTTCATTGCTGGCCATACCCGCTCGGATTTGATCGGTCGGGTGAATGTCTCTGGTGAACACCTCTGGGGGAGCGCATGGCTACGCCGAGCGGCCCAGAGCGCGGTTCGGCCCGGTGTGTCCGGGTACCCGGGGCGCCTCCGAAGGGGGAAGCAGGGGGGAAGGGAGCGTGCGGCGATGAAGGCAGTCACCTGGCAGGGCAAGCGGGACGTACGGGTGGAGACCGTGCCCGATCCGGGGATCCAGGAGCCCACGGATGCCGTCATCCGCATCACGTCGAGCGGACTGTGCGGCTCCGATCTGCATCTGTACGAGGTGCTCACCCCGTTCATGACACCGGGCGACATCCTCGGTCACGAGCCCATGGGCATCGTCGAGGAGGTCGGCGCCGGGGTGCCCGACCTCAAGGCGGGCGACCGGGTCGTCGTCCCCTTCCAGATCGCCTGCGGCAGTTGCTGGATGTGCGAGAACGCCCTGCCGACCCAGTGCGAGACCACCCAGGTCACCGGCGAGGGCATGGGCGCCGCGCTCTTCGGCTACACCCGGCTGTACGGGGCCGTACCCGGCGCCCAGGCCGAGTATCTGCGCGTCCCGCAGGCCCAGTTCGGCCCGATCAAGGTGCCCGAGGGCCCGCCCGACGACCGTTTCGTCTACCTCTCCGACGTCCTGCCCACCGCCTGGCAGGCCGTCGCCTACGCGGACGTCCCGGAGGGCGGCACCGTCGCCGTGCTCGGCCTCGGACCCATCGGCGACATGGCCTGCCGGGTGGCACAACTGCGGGGCGCCGGAACGGTGTTCGGGGTCGACCTGGTCACCGAGCGGCTGCACCGGGCCCGGGAGCGCGGCGTGGAGACCTTCGACCTGCGGGACTTCGACGGCGAGAAGGAACTCGTCGGCGCGATCCGCGACCGTACCGCCGGCCGTGGCCCCGACGCCGTGATCGACGCGGTCGGCACCGAGGCCCACGGCAGCGCCGCCGCCCGGCTCGCCCAGAACGCCACGGCCCTGCTGCCGCGGAAACTGAGCGCCCCGTTCGCGGAACGCTTCAGCGTCGACCGGCTCGCCGCCCTGTACACCGCCATCGACCTGGTCCGCCGCGGCGGCACCATCTCGCTCTCCGGCGTCTACGGCGGCATGGCCGACCCACTGCCGCTGCTCACCCTGTTCGACAAGCAGATCCAGCTCCGCATGGGCCAGGCCAACGTGCGCCGCTGGGTCGACGAGATCCTCCCGCACCTGAGCGACGACGACGTCCTCGGCGTCGAGGACTTCGCCACCCACCGTGTGCCGCTCGACGAGGCGCCGCACGCGTACGAGATGTTCCAGCGCAAGCAGGACGGCGCGGTGAAGGTGCTGATGAAGCCGTAGCCGCCATGTGTCAGTCGGGGGAGCCCAGGATCTCGGCCAGGTCGTAACGCACCGGCTCCTCCAGCTGCCCGTACGTGCAGCTTTCCGGCGTCCGGTCCGGGCGCCAGCGGCGGAAGCGGGCCGTGTGCCGGAACCGCGCCCCGTTCTCCATGTGGTCGTACGCCACCTCGACCACGCGTTCCGGCCGCAGCGGCACCCAGGACAGGTCCTTCTTGCCCGACCAGCGGCTGGGCGCCCCGGGCAGCCGTGCCGTCTCGTGCGCCGCCTCGTTCGACCAGGCCGCCCAGGGATGCCCGGTGACGTCGTCCATGCGCAGCGGCTCCAGTTCCTCGACCAGCTCCGCGCGCCGCTTCATGGTGAAGGCGGCCGACACGCCCACATGCTGGAGGGTTCCCCGGTCGTCGTACAGCCCCAGGAGCAGGGACCCGACGACGGGGCCGCTCTTGTGGAGGCGGTAGCCCGCGACGACCACGTCCGCCGTCCGCTCGTGCTTGATCTTGAACATGGCGCGCTCGTCCTGGAGGTAGTGCAGGCCGAGCGGCTTGGCGATGACGCCGTCGAGACCGGCCCCCTCGTACTGCTCGAACCAGTTCTGGGCGACGTCGATGTCGGTCGTCGCGGGCGCGAGATGGACCGGCGGGGTGACATCGGACAGGGCCGCGGCCAGCAGGGCCCGCCGGTCGGTCAGCGGGACGTCGAGGACCGACTCGTCGGCCAGGGCCAGCAGGTCGAAGGCGACGAACGACGCCGGGGTGCGCTCGGCGAGCGTCCGCACCCGGGAGTCCGCCGGGTGGATGCGCTCGGTGAGCGCGTCGAAGTCGAGCCGCCCGTCCCGGGCGATGACGATCTCGCCGTCCAGCACACAACGCTCCGGCAACCGTTCCATGAGGGCGGTCACCAGCTCGGGAAAGTACCTGGTCAGCGGCTTGCCGGTCCGGCTGCCGAGCTCGACCTCGGTACGGTCGCGGAACACGATCGCCCGGAACCCGTCCCACTTCGCCTCGTACTGCATGCCCGGCGGGATCTTCGCGACCGACTTGGCGAGCATGGGCTTCACGGGAGGCATGACCGGCAGATCCATGGTTCCGATTCTGCTGGCCGCCGATGGATTTCGCCCGGTATGCGCGGTCTGTCCCGCTGGCCTACCGTGGCTCGCATGGGTGACGCGGTGGAGCTTGAGGTGGCCGGGCGGACCGTACGGCTGTCCAGCCCGGACAAGATCTTCTTCCCGGAGCGCGGTTTCACCAAGCTGGATCTGGCCCGGTACTACATCTCCGTCGCACCGGGCATCCTGCGCGCCCTGCGGAACCGCCCGACCACGCTGGAGCGCTATCCCGACGGTGTGACGGGCGAGAACTTCTTCCAGAAGCGGGCGCCGAAGAACATGCCCGACTGGATCCCGACCGCCCACATCACCTTCCCGAGCGGTCGCAGCGCGGACGAGATGTGCCCCACCGAGGAGGCGGCGGTCCTGTGGGCCGCCCAGTTCGGCACGCTCACCTTCCATCCGTGGCCGGTACGGCGCGACGACGTCGACCGCCCCGACGAGCTCCGCATCGACCTCGATCCGCAGCCCGGCACCGACTACGACGACGCCGTCCGTGCCGCCGGTGAACTCCGGGACGTGCTGGAGGAGTTCGGCGGACTGCGCGGCTGGCCCAAGACGTCCGGCGGACGCGGACTGCATGTCTTCGTGCCCATCGAGCCCCGCTGGACCTTCACCCAGGTGCGGCGGGCCGCGATCGCGGTCGGACGGGAGATGGAACGGCGGATGCCGGACCATGTGACGATCAAGTGGTGGAAGGAGGAGCGCGGCGAGCGCATCTTCATCGACTACAACCAGACGGCCAGGGACCGCACGATCGCCTCCGCCTACTCGGTACGACCCCGCCCGCACGCTCCCGTCTCCGCACCTCTGCGCTGGGACGAGGTGGGCGTGGCGCATCCGCAGGACTTCGATCTCGCGACCATGCCCGCGCGCTTCGCCGAACTCGGCGATGTGCACGCGGACATGGACGAGCACGCGTTCTCGCTGGAGCCCCTGCTGGAACTGGCCCGCCGCGACGAGCACGACCACGGGCTCGGTGATCTGCCGTACCCGCCCGAGTATCCGAAGATGCCGGGGGAGCCCAAGCGGGTACAGCCGAGCAGGGCCCGCAAGGATGGGACTACAACTCCTTGATCCGCACATCCCGGTAGGAGATGACGTCCGTCGTGCCGTGCACCTGGAGTCCGACGTAGCCGGAGACGAACCGCCTGCCGTCCGTGCCCGGGTCGTCCGAGCGGGGCGGGACGAATTCCTGGCCGCCGGTGTTGTCGAACTCGTTGATGAGCACGCCGTTGCGGTAGACCGAGTAGTGCTGGTCGACCACCCGGATCTCGTAGTCGTTCCAGGTGCCCTTCTGGGTCACACCCGCGCCGGCCAGGCCCACGCGGTCGAAGCCGTAGATCGAGCCGGTCTTGTACATGTCGCCGTCGGGCCGGTCCAGGACCTGCACCTCATGCCCGTACTTGATGGCGACCCATTCCGGGCGGGACTCCTCGGGGTGGTCGTGGACCCACGGGAAGCGCACGAACACACCCGCGTTGGCGTTCCCGGTGCCCGGGGCGTCGTCGCGCCACTGGAGGCGGAGCGAGAAGTCGCCGTACTTGCGTTCGGGGAACCACAGCATGCCGAGCCCGCCCTTGGTGGTCCCGGAGGTGATGGACCCGTCGGCGTTGAGACCGAACGAACCGCCCCCCACCTGCTGCCACTTGGCGAACGACTCGGCGGTGCCGTCGAGGATCTTCCGGTAGCCCTCGGTCTGCCCCGGCCTGCCGATGCCGGACTGGCGGGCGGCCTTCTGGACGGCGTTGTACTCGCGCTGGTCGACGACGCCTTCCTTGAGGAGCTTGTCCAGGACCGTCTTCACGTGCTTCAGGAACAGCGCGTGAGACGTCCACTCCCTCTCGTCCTCGATCAACTCGTTGATCCGGCACCGGTTGTTGGTCAGCCGGTTCGGCACACCCGAGTCCACCTCGCCGACGATCACCGTCAACCGCTCGTCGAACTCCGCGCAGTTGGGTGCGGGCACCTGGCTCGACACCACGGTGAAGGTCACCGTACGGGCCGTCGCGGTGTTGCCCGCCTTGTCGGTGGCCCGGTAGGCGAGGGTGTGGGTGCCCGCGCGGTCGACGACCACGGGGCTGGTGTACGCGAGGTACGGGCCGCCGTCGATCGAGTACTCGACCCGGTCGACCCCCGAACCGCCCTCGTCCGTCGCGCTCACGATGACCCTGGCGTTGCCGACGTAGGCCCCGGCCGAGTTCTTCGTGCCCTCGACACTCACACCCGTCACGGGCGCTGTGGTGTCCGGCGAGGGTGTCGCGACGACCGTGAACTGGACGCTCTTCTCGGCGGCGACGTTGCCTGCCTTGTCGGTCGCCCGGTAGCGGACGGTGTGGGAGCCGAGCTGGTGCACCATCACGGGGCCGCTGTACGGCTGCCAGGCCCCGCTGTCGACCGCGTACTCGATGCCGCTGACCCCGGAACCCGTGTCGGAGGCCGACACGGTCACCGTCGCCATGTCGAAGTACGCCCCGCCGGCGTCCTGCTCACCGGTCACCGTCGCCGAGGTGTCCGGCGGGGTGGTGTCGTCCGAGGCCGGTGGTACCACCGTGAACGTGACGCTCTTCTCCGCGGCGACGTTCCCCGCCTTGTCCAGCGCCCGGTAGCGGATCGTGTGACGGCCCACCTGGTCGACGACGACCGGGGTGGTGTACGGCAGCCAGTCACCCGTGTCGCCGACCGCGTACTGGACGCTGTCGACCCCGGATCCCCCGGCCTCGTCCGTGGCGCTGATGGCGACACTCGCCGAACCGACGTACTCACCCTGCGCGTTCTGTGTCCCCGTGACCTGCGCTGCCGTCGCGGGCGGCGTGGTGTCGGTGCCGCCGCCCTCGGTCACCACGAGGATGCCCTGCATCTGGCCGTGGCCCGGGATCGTGCAGTGGTAGAAGTAGCGGCCCGGGGTGAGCGTGACCTCGGCGGTGTGCCGGCCCCCCATGTCGTCGTTCGGGTTGGCCAGGATGTTGAGTGTGACGTCGCTGTTGAACTCGGGATCGCTGGTCACGAAGGTCAACGTGTGCGGCATGCCGGTGGTGTTGCCGGTGGCCGCGCTGTTCTCGAAGACGATCGTCGCCTGCCCGGCCACCGCGGTCGTCGGCGCCGACGTGTACCGGGTGATGTCGTCGCCTGCGGTCCAGGTGAGGGTCTGGGCGGCCGCCGTCTCCTCGGGCCGGGCGGTGCTCGGTACGGCCTGGAGACCGAGCAGCAGCAGCACCGCGGCCAACAGGGCGGTGAGGACTCTTCGTTGCCGTGTCACCGCGTCGCCCCCCTCGCCAGCCGGTCAGCGGCCGGTGTCGGACCGCCGCCCGTGTAAGTGACCCGCCACAGCGCCGACTTGGCGTCCGAGGTGAAGAAGCCCCGGCCGTAGTCGAGGACGTACAGCGAGCCGTCCGGACCGAACTTCCAGTCCATGAGGTTCTTGATGCCGTCGTTGCCGATCGGGATGATCTTCTTCAACGACTCGGAGTGCACGGGGAGTCCGCCTTCACCATGGTTCTTCGGGTCGGTGATGACGGCGTTGCGCGGCTGGTCGGCGTCGTAGAAGTCGCCGACGAACCACTTGCCGTCCCAGTACGCGGGCCACTTCACCGCGCTCGCGCTCTGGGCGTCGTAGCGGTAGACCGGCCCGTTCATCGCGGCCTGGCCGCCGCCCTTCAGCCACGGCAGCAGATACGTGGACTCCTCCTGCTTGTACGACGGGACGCCGTTCGCGTCGCGCGGGAAGTCCGGGGCGCCGCCCTGGGGCGAGTACCAGATGTTGTTGCCGGTGACCGGCGGGAGGTTGACGAGGCCGTCGTTGTTCGGGGACTCGTTCTTCGGGTGGTCGCAGTCGTACCAGCCGAGCGGTTTCGTCGGGTCGGGGAGGTTACGGTCGCGGTAGGGCTGCTTGTTGCCCATGCAGTACGGCCAACCCCGGTTGCTCGCCTTGGTGATGACGGCGAACGTGTCGTACTTCGCCGGACCCCAGGTCGTCGAGGGCGCCGAGGCGTCCGGGCCGACCCACCCCGCGTAGAGGATGTCGGTCTTCTGGTCGACGAAGATGCGGGCGGGGTTCCTGACCCCCATCACATAGATCTCACCGCGGGTCTTGCCGCCGCCCTCGTCGGTCTCCTGGCCCGTGAAGAGGTTCCCCTGCGGAAGGGTGTAGGTCCCGTCCGCCTCCGGGTGGATGCGCAGGATCTTGCCGTTGAGGTTGTGAGTGTTGCCGGCGGTGCGGCGCGCGTCGGCGAAGGAGACGCCCTTGTAGTTCGGCTCCGGGTTGTTGCCCGAGTAGCCGTCGCTGAACCGGCTGGAGTTGTTGTCGCCGGTCGCGATGTACAGGTTGCCCTTGGAGTCCCAGGTCATCCCGCCGCCCGCGTGGCAGCAACTGTGGATCTGTACCGGCCACTTGAGCAGCACCTTCTCGCTGCCCAGGTCCAGCTTGTTCGTGGCGAGGTCGAGGGTGAAGCGGGAGACGCGCCGCTCGGCCGTCCGGCTGTCGCGGTTGATCCGCGAGTGCGGGGTGTAGTGCAGATACACCCACCCGTTCTCCTCGAACCGCGGGTCGAGCTCGATGCCGAGGAGCCCTTCCTCGACCTTCACCAGTTCGTCGCCGCCGCCCTTGTTGCCGAAGACGGTCAGGGCGCCCGCGAGGGTCACCT
Organism: Streptomyces sp. NPDC051913; assembly: GCF_044593635.1. Classification (NCBI taxonomy): domain Bacteria; kingdom Bacillati; phylum Actinomycetota; class Actinomycetes; order Kitasatosporales; family Streptomycetaceae; genus Streptomyces; species Streptomyces sp. NPDC051913. Next base: position 147,635 of record NZ_JBIUCI010000017.1, read on the forward strand.
TCTTGGTCTTCGGGTCGTAGACGTGGATCTCGCCCTGGCCCTTGCCGACGTCGGGGTTGTTCCAGTCGGTGACCACCGGCTGGGAGGAGTCGGCGCCGCCCCGCCCGATGTAGAGCACCCGGCCGTCGGGGGCGGTGACCAGGCCGTGCGGTTCGCCGATCTGGTCGTTCCGCCCCGGCTGGTTGGGCTGGGTGAGGCGCTCGGCCTTGTAGTTGCCGGTGATGGTGGCCTTGCAGTCGGCCTGCGCGATCCGGGTGGTCCACATCAGTGCGCCCCGCAGATGCGCACGGAAGTCGGTCTCGTCGTACGACGACACCGTGCCGCCCATGCCGGTGTAGAAGGAGCGCCCGCCGTCGTAGTCACGGCACCAACTGACCGGATGGTCCCAGCCGTTCTTCCCGTCCCCCGGCTGATACGTCGACTCACGCACCCGGGCCACGGTGTGCACGGAACCCGACGGGTTCTTGGCCCAGTTGAACCACTGGTCCGGCCGCTTCCACTGCACGGGCAGATCCTTGGTCGCCGGATGCTGCCGATCACCCACCTCGACAACAGCTCGCTGCACGGCGGTTGGACCGGAGGCGGCGGGCCGGGCGCCGACGAGCCCCGTGAACCAGTCCGAGTACGGCTCGGCGCGTGCGGCGTCATGGATGCCGACGAACCCGCCGCCGGCCTCCATGTAGGCCTCAAGTCCCGCCTCCTGCTCGGGATCGAGGATGTCGCCACCCCCGGTGAGGAAGACGATGGCGTTGTACCGGCCGAGCTTCGCCTCATCGGTGAACACCGAGGCGTCGTCCGTGGCCACGGTCCTGAACCGCTGATCGGCCGGCCCGGACAAGCCGATCTTCTCGATGGCCTCGATCCCGGCGTTCACGACCGGCGACTCCTCGCCGGCCGCGGCGGTTCCGTAGAAGACCAGCACCCGTACATTCGCGCCGCCCGGCGGCGACTTGATGGACATCGTTGTCAGCGTCGGTTCCGGCGCCGGGCGCGCGGTGGCGACGGGGCCGGACATCAGCCCGGCCACGACGACCCCGGCGGTCACGCCCGCCACACCGATCCGTCTTCTCGTGCTCAACCCTCGTAAGTGCATGGGCACCTCCTCGGTCACAGCGACAGCGCCAAGGAAGCTAGACGTCTTTGCGCAACTCGCCAATACCTATGACCGAGTTGGGGCCAACTTTGTCCTGAGTGTGGATAAACAGCGGAACGGCCGGTACCGTCTCACAGGTTCATCACAGGTGCGTCTCCGCAAATTCCGTCCCAGGGTGGGGAGTTCCGCATGTTCCGCATGGACAGGCGCGGGTTCAATCGACGAGTGCTGCTGGGCGGCGCGGCCGTCGTGGGCGCCGGAACCGTCGCGACATCGTTGTCCGTCGCACCGGAGGCCGCGAGCGCCGACACCCCGGCGAAGACGGCCCCGGCGGGCGGCGAGGTGCGGCACATCAAGCTGTACGCCGAGAAGCTCGCCGACGGACAGATGGGCTACGGCTTCGAGAAGGGCAGGGCGACGATCCCGGGCCCGCTGATCGAGCTGAACGAGGGCGACACGCTGCACATCGAGTTCGAGAACACGATGGACGTGCGGGCGAGCCTCCATGTCCACGGCCTGGACTACGAGATCTCCAGCGACGGCACCAGGTTGAACAAGAGCGACGTCGAACCGGGCGGCACCCGCACCTACACCTGGCGCACCCACGCCCCCGGCCGCCGCAAGGACGGCACCTGGCGGTCGGGCAGCGCGGGTTACTGGCACTACCACGACCACGTGGTGGGCACGGAGCACGGCACGGGCGGCATCCGCAAGGGCCTGTACGGCCCGGTGATCGTCCGCCGCAAGGGCGACATCCTCCCGGACGCGACGCACACGATCGTCTTCAACGACATGCTCATCAACAACAAGCCCGCCCACTCCGGCCCCGACTTCGAGGCCACGGTGGGCGACCGGGTCGAGTTCGTGATGATCACGCACGGTGAGTACTACCACACCTTCCATATGCACGGTCACCGCTGGGCCGACAACCGCACCGGCATGCTCGCCGGTCCCGACGACCCGAGCCAGGTCATCGACAACAAGATCGTGGGCCCTGCGGACTCCTTCGGCTTCCAGGTGATCGCGGGGGAGGGGGTGGGGGCGGGCGCGTGGATGTACCACTGCCATGTCCAGAGCCACTCGGACATGGGGATGGTGGGGTTGTTCCTGGTGAAGAAGACGGACGGGACGATTCCCGGGTACGAGCCCCATGAACACGAGGCCGAGCATGAGCACTGACCGACTGACTGGCGGATCATGGGCGGGTGACTCTTCTCCTCACCCGCGGTGACATCGAGGGCGTACTGGACCCGGCGGCCTGTCTCGACGCTTTGAGGGAGGGCTTCCGTACGGCGGCTGAGGCGATGCCGGCCGGGCAGCGGATACGCACGGACCTGCCGTTCCCGGGAACGGCCACGGCCCTCGTCCCCGGGCTGCTGCCGGGCATCGAGGCGTACACGGTGAAGGTGAACGCCAAGTTCCCGGGCGCGCGGCCCGCGTTGCGGGGCGTGATCTGTCTCCACAGCGGCCGGGACGGCGAGTTGCTGGCGCTGATCGACTCGGCGACGGTGACGGCGTGGCGGACGGGGTTGGCGGCGGCACTGGGAACGCAGGTGCTGGCCGGTGCGGTTGATGCTCTCGGAGTGGTCGGGGCGGGCGCACAGGCCGAGTTGACGGTACAGGGACTGAAGGCGCTCCGGTCCCCCCTTGACGTGGTGGTCCACGACACGGACGGCGAACGGGCCGCCGAGTTCGCGGCGCGACATGGTGGACGCGTGGTGGGCTCGGCGGCGGAGGTGGCCGCGGCGACCGACACCGTCCTGCTGGCGACCTGGTCCCGCGAGCCGCTGCTGCACCTCGCGGACACGCGTCCCGGCCAGCATCTCACCAGCCTCGGCGCGGACGAGCCGGGCAAGCGGGAGCTGGGCGCGGATCTGCTCGAGGCTGCCTCGGTGATCGTGGACGACCGCGACCTCGCCGGCACGATGGGAGTGCTGGCGGAGGCGGGCCTGACGGCGGACGCCACCCTCGGGGAGGTACTGCGAGGCGACCACCCGGGCAGGGCCGACGCCACTGACCGCACCGTCTACGCCCCGGTGGGACTCCCCTGGCAGGACCTGGCGCTCGCGTGGGCGGCGTACGGGGAGGCTCGACGGAGGAGGGTGGGGCGAGAGGTGGATCTGCTGGCTTGAGGTCAGCTGATGTCGAGCACGGCGTAGGGGGCGCCCGGGCATCAGTGGCCGTGGCCGCATCCCGCACCGCGATCCGCTTGCCGCCCCGGCGCCGCCGCAACCCTGTTCCCGCTTCCCGAGAGCGCTCTCACCTCCCGCGTCGACCAGGGCTATCCTGGGCCGCAACCACGAGGAGGGCCCGAAGTGAGCGAGACAGTGCCGCGTCCCACGCTGGAGGCCGTGGCCGCGCGGGCCGGGGTCTCGCGGGCCACCGTGTCGCGGGTGGTGAACGGTGGTGACGGGGTCAGGGAGCCGCTCGTCGAGCGGGTGCGGCGGGCCGTGGAGGAGCTGGGGTACGTTCCGAACCAGGCGGCGCGCAGCCTGGTCACGCGACGCCATGACGCCATCGCCGTCGTCGTCGCCGAACCGGAGACCCGGGTCTTCTCCGACCCCTTCTTCGCTCTGCAACTCCGGGGCATCAGCAAGGAGTTGACGGCTCACGACAACCAGCTCGTGCTGCTGCTCACCGAGGGGCGGGACGATCACGCCCGGGTCGGTCGCTATCTCGCCGGGGGGCATGTCGACGGGGCGCTCGTCTTCTCCCTCCACCTCGACGACCCGCTGCCCGGTCTGATCCAACGGGCCGGAATCCCGACCGTGTTCGGCGGCCGGCCCGGCTGGAGCGACGGCACGGGGGACGACGTGGTGTACGTCGACAGCGACAACCGGGGCGGCGCCCGGGACGCCGTACGGCATCTCGTCGGCCTCGGCCGCAGCCGTGTCGCCCACATCACCGGCGCCCTCGACCAGACGTCTGCGGTGGACCGGCTGGAGGGCTTCCGCGATGTCATGGGGGACGTCGACGCGCGGCTCGTCGCGGAGGGTGACTTCACGCCGGGCGGCGGGGAGCGGGCGATGCGCGAGCTCCTCGACCGCTGCCCGGACATCGACGCGGTGTTCGCCGCCAACGACCTCACCGCGTCCGGCGCCCTGCGCGTACTGCGCGAGCACGGCCGCCGCGTCCCCGACGACGTCGCCGTCATCGGCTTCGACGACATGCTGCCGATCGCCGAACAGACCGACCCACCCCTCACGACGATCCGCCAGGACATCGAGGAGATGGGCCGGCTGATGGCCCGCCTGCTGCTCAAGGGCGGCGGGGACGCGGCCTCCGGAGTGGTGCTGCCTACGACGCTGGTGCGCAGGGCGTCCGCGTAGCCGGCGGGCGTCCGCACAGCCGGCCCGCGGAGGTGGAGCGGCGTTCTCCGCCTCCCCGTGGCCCTGCCCGCCTCACCCCTGCGCGGGCGCACTCCTGATCACCGCGAAGCGGGCCCCGTACGGGTCGGCGAGGCGGGCGACCCGGCCCACGCCCGGGATGTCGGTGGGCGGCATCCTGACCAGGCCGCCCCGCTCCTGCGCCTCGGCGACCACCGCGTCCACATCCGTGGCCTCGAAGTACGGCAGCCAGTGGGGCCCGCCCTCCGCCTCCGTGGGCGCGTCGGCGAGGGGGATGATGCCGCCGAACATGGCGTTCTCGGACTCGCCGCGTGGGTTGATCGTCGTGTAGGTGCCGCCCGGGAAGTCGACGCCGTAGGTCTCCAGGCCGAGGACGGCGTTGTAGAACCACGCGGCCATCGGCTGGTCCGCCGTGTAGAGCTCGATCCAGCACAGGGAGCCCGGCTCCTGCGTGACGTCGAGACCCTTGAGGCGGCCGGGCTGCCAGATACCGAAGGGCACGCCGGCCTTGTCGGCGAGGATCGCCGTACGGCCCTGGTCCATCACGTCCAGGGGCTGCATCAGCACCTTGCCGTGCGCCTGCTCGGCGGCCTTCGCGGTGGCGTCCGCGTCCGGGGTCTGGAAGTACACCGTCCAGGACGGCGGGCCGTCCTCCGCGGTGCTCTGCATGCCGCCCGCGACGGTCCGCCCGTCCAGCTGGAAGAAGCCGTAGCCGCCGGACTCGGGCGGCCCGGGCTCGAAGCGCCAGCCGAAGAGGGCGTTGTAGAAGGTGGAGGCGCCTTCGATGTCGGGGGTGCCGAGATCGAGCCAGTTCGGTGCGCCGGTGACATAACGGGTGGTGAGCATCCTTGCCCTCCTCCGAGGGGTCAGTTCACTGCACTGCCGAGTCTCGCACCGCCCACCGACAATCGCCCCGCAACGCCGCGCGCCGCCGTGCGTCAGGGCGCACGGCGGAGCAGTATCGGGGCGGCCGGAGGCCTCGGAGCGCGGCGTTGATCCGGCGTTGATCGAACGTTTTTCGCCGCCCGGCACGATCCTGCACATGCTCATCGAAACGATCACGCCACCCGGCCTGGACTGGCAGGAAGAGGCGCTCTGCGCACAGACCGGCGGGGACTTCTTCTTCCCCGAGCCGGGCAGCTCCGTGCGAGAGGCGAAGCGGATCTGCGGTCTGTGCCCGATCCGCTCCGCCTGTCTGGAGTTCGCCCTCGACAACGACGAGCGCTTCGGCGTGTGGGGCGGCCTGTCGGAGAAGGAACGGCTGGAGATCAGGCGTACGTCACACTGAACCGCACCGTCCCCGCCGGCACCCGTACATCCTGGCCCGTCCGGTCGAGCTCGTGCCCGTCGGCCTGCGCCGACCGCACCTCGCCGAACCGGCACGGATAGACGAACCGCACCCCCTCGGGCGCCTGCGTGATCTCCACGGTCACCCTCCGCTCCACCGGGTCGTGCGAGAGCCGGTACCCGAAGGGCACCCCGAAGAGCGTGGGCGCGGCGTCCACGGTGACCGGTTCACCCCCGGGCACCCAGTGCGGCCGTACCCCCGCAGCGATGTACAGGTGCGGGTCGCGGTCCTCGTCGGCCTCGAAGAAGAGGATGTCGCGGATCAACAGCAGATACTCGGCGGCCGCCCAGCCGTGCGGCATGTCCCCCATGTACCACCGCCCGTACGGCACTTCGCGGAAGTCGGACGCGATCGGGAACGCGTGCTGCTCGTTCCACGCCCCCAGTGCCACCGCGCGCTCCGCGACGCTCGGGAACCCCGCCGCGACCGTCCAGCCGAGCAGTGCGTCCATGCGCGCCGGGTCCCCGGCGAGCAGACAGGCGTGCGCCAACTGCAGGGTCAGGTAGGGCCCGTAGGCCTGCCAGGCGGCCTCGTGCCGGAAGCCGCCGGTGACGAAGTGCGCGTACATGGTGTCGAGGGTGTGGCGGGCGGCCCGGTCGATGTCGTCGCCCAGCTTGCTGCCCATGTGCAGACGCAGCGGGTGGAAGTACGCCGCCGCCCCGATCATCGTCGAGTCGAGCCGTCCGACGTCGCCGGGGCCGGTCGGGATGTACGTCTCCCAGGCGCCGCGCGCCCGCTGCTCGCCCAGCACCCAGCGGATCGAGTCACCCGTGGCCTGCTTCAAGTCGTCGAACGCGGACCAGAGTTCGCCCACCTCCGGCGCACCGATCCGTTCGGCCAGGCGTGCGGCCTCGTAGAGCCCGGCCAGTGCCCAGAAGTCGTCCCAGTAGTGCGGCTTGTCGCGCTCGCCGAGGTGTTCGGCGCTCCAGCCGCTGTGCAGCAGGCCGTACCGGTCGCGGTTGTCGCGCAGCCAGCGGGCCGCGTCGCGGACGTAGGGGACGTACAACTTCGTTCCGAAGGCTGCCTGTTGACCACTCGTGCGGTCGAAGCGGCCGATCGCCCACAGGGCCTGGCCGTTGCTGTCCCACTCGCGGTCGTCCTTCTCGTGCGGGCCGCCGTAGAAACCGTACTCGGCGCACGGACCGATCCGGCCCGTCCCGAGACTGAACTTCAGCGGGTAGTGCGTACCCAACTGCCGTTCGACCAGGGCCGAGTCGCCGACGAGTGAACACGCTGTCGCCTCGACGGAGGAGTCCCGGATCCAGAAGGAGTCGTAGACCGTGGGGCCCGGATGGATCTCGCCGTGGTCGGACAGGACGAGGAGCTGGGTGCGGGACTGGCGGAACAGGTCGGTGAGATGGGCCACCGGGCGCGGCAGACCCGGCTGCACCCCCTGCCCGAGGATCTTCGCCGTCCAGAAGTCCCGGTTGGCGGCCTCCAGTTCGGCGGCCGGCGTGGCGCGGAGCCCGGCGAGGTCCGCCGCGCCGCTGAACAGGTCGACCGGCAGGCGTACGTCGATCTCGAAGACCTCGTCCTCCGTCACCCGGAACGGCCATGCGAACACCGCGCTGCACATCCCCGCGACCTGGTCCTGCGCCTCCAGGGCGCCGTTCAGCTTGCCGCCGACGACCAGGTCGTGGAACGGGCTGTGGGTGAGGTAGGTGTCCGGGTCGAAGGAGAAGTCCGTGTTGCCGTAGACGCCGTACTGCTCGGGCGCGGTGTCGAAGACCGGGCCCCAGCCCGAGTTGGTCTCCACCCGCTGCTCGTCCGGCAGATGGCGCAGGAACGTCAGGCGCCGGTCGGTGATCTGGCGGCCGTCGCGGTCGTGCCGCTGGAAGCCGCTCGGACCGGCGGGCAGTACGGCCGCGCACAGCAGCCCCTCGCGCGGCTGCCCGGTGGGACTGCCCACGGTCACCCGCGTGACCACCAGGTCCCGTTGGCTCACGCCGACCGGCGTGGCGAAGGTGCGCTGCACGAACTCGACGTCCTCCGGTGTGCGGAACGTCGTCAGGACCACCGGCAGATGCGGAGCCTCCATCCGCTGCTCCACCCGTCCCGCGTCCGGGAGTTGGGGCAGCCGCAGGGTGCCCGTCGCCGGATCGTGGAGGAAGAAGCAGAGGCTGTACTTGTCGTAGACGGGCTCGATCTCGCCCGCCTGGCCGATCAGGGACTCCTGGCGATGGTCCTTGACGCCGACCATGTGCCAGTAGCGGTACAGGGCGTTGGAGGCGAAGGCCGCCTCCTTGGAGTCGTACGTGCCGGAGTCGAAGTCGTCGCTCCAGCGGCGGAAGGCCTGCTGCGCCCACCAGGGCACGGGATACGGGACCCGGTCCCGACCCGCCCAGCCGCGCCACATGACCTCGTAGAACATCCACTCATGGGTCTGGGCCATGGTGTGTCACCCCCTGCGGGCACCGTTGCACCGCGGAGGCGTCCCGTAAATCCGTGCGACCGGCCGTTCGGGGTGCGGTTAGGATCCGGGGGCGCGTCCGGACGTAGCGCAGAGGCAGGCGCACCGCCTTGCTCAGGCGATCACACCGGTTCGAATCCGGTCGTCCGGACCCGCGCGGAGGTCCCGTAGAGCAGAGGCAGACTCGCCGCCTTGTCAGGGCGGATACGCCGGTTCGAATCCGGTCGGGACCGCGGTACGGCGGAACACGGGGCGGGGACGGCACATGGGCGAGGCGATCAGTGAGGCGGAACTGGCCGCCTTCCACCAGGTCGTGGGCAAGCTGCGCGAACTGCCCGTCGACGACCCCGTACGGCTGTCCGCCGAGCAGGTCGCCGCCTCCTTCGCCCGCGACGGACGGCTGCGGCGGCGCAAGGCCCGGGGTGCCGAGGCGTCCGCCGCCGACGCGCGGACCATGGCGGCGACGGCGACCGGCGCCCCCGAACGGCGCGAGGACGCGCCGCTGACCCCGGCGGCCGGCACGTCCGGTGTCTTTCGCAAGCCCCGCACCTGCTACGTCTGCAAGGCGCCCTACCGCGAGGTCGACTCCTTCTACCACCGGCTGTGCCCGTCGTGCGCCGCCGACAACACGGCCCGCCGCGCGCTGAGCTGTGACCTCTCCGGTCGCCGCGCGCTGCTCACCGGCGGCCGAGTGAAGATCGGCTTCCAGCTGGCCCTGATGATGCTGCGGGACGGCGCCGAACTGCTGGTCACCTCCCGGTTCCCGTACGACACCGTGCGCCGCTTCCGGGCCGAGCCGGGCAGCGAGAAGTGGCTCGACCGACTGACCGTGCTCGCCGTGGACCTGCGTGATCCCCGCCAAGTGCTCGGCCTGTGCGAGGAGTTGCGGCGCGAGGGCGAGCCACTGGACATCCTCGTCAACAACGCCGCCCAGACGGTGCGCAGACCGCCGGAGTCGTACGCGCTGCTCGCGGGCGGTGAGTACGACGCGCTGCCCGAGGGCGCCCGGCAGGCGCCCGGGTTCACGCCGATGCGGATGCTGGCGAGCGGCGCCGCGTCCCTGCCCGTCGCCCTGCGCGAAGCCGACGAGGCCGGGCTGCTGCCCGACCCGTCCCCGGAGAACTCCTGGTCGGCCCGGCTCGGCGCGCTCGACCCGGCCGAGGTCCTGGAGACCCAGCTCGTCAACGCCCTCGCCCCGGCGCTGCTGTGCGACCGGCTGCTGCCACTGCTGCTGGCGTCCCCGCGGCCACGTCGGTACGTGGTCAACGTGACCGCCGTCGAGGGCCGCTTCGCCGTCCGCAACAAGATGGCGGGGCATCCGCACACCAACATGGCCAAGGCCGCCCTCAACATGCTCACCCGCACCAGCGCCGCCGAACTCGCCGACCAGGGCGTGCACATGTGCGCCGTCGACACCGGTTGGATCACGGACGAGAACCCGGCGCCGAAGAAGGCGCGGATGGCGCGGGCCGGGTTCCGGACGCCGCTGGACATCGTGGACGGGGCGGCCCGGGTGTACGACCCGATCGTGCGCGGCGAGGCAGGGGAGCCCGTGTCCGGGGTGTTCCTCAAGGACTACCAGGAGGCGGAGTGGTGAGTCAGGAGACGAGCGGCTTCGCCGGGGTGCCGTCCGTCGTGCCGCGCCCGGTCGCCGAACTGGGCCCGCTGCTGGACTGGTTGAGGGCCGGACGGCCGGCCGGAGAACGGCTCGACTTCCCGGCCGGTACGGCACTGCCCGACGGGCGCCTCGACCTGTGCAAGCAGGAACTGGGCGCCGAGGGGGCGTCCTTGGTCGCTCAGGCGCTGGGGGACGGCCCGACACCGGTACGGCATCTGCTGCTCGGGACCGACGGCCTTGGCGATGCCGGGGCCGAGGTGGTGGCGGGGGCTAGTGCCGAGGTCGAGACGCTCTACCTCGGCTGCAACGGGATCACCGCGGGCGGCGCCTGCCGGATCGCCGACCAGCTGCGGGCCTCGCCGCAGGTCGTCACCGGGGTGTGGCTCAAACGCAATCCGCTGGGTTCCGGTGGTGGCCGGGCCGCGGCGGAACTCATCGAGTCGGCGCGGTCGTTGCGCACCCTCGACCTCGTCCAGACCGGTCTCGACGCGACCGCCGCCGCCGTCCTCGCCGACGCGCTGTCGGCCGCCGCGGACAACGGACGCCGCGTCGAGCGGCTCTTCGTCGGCGGGAACCCGCTGGGCGAGGCGGGCGCGGCGGCGCTCGGAGTGGTGGTCGCCGATGGCGCGATCGACGAACTGTACATGTCCGCGGCCCGGTTGGGGGACGCGGGCGCCCTCCGTCTCGCCGACGCGCTGGAGCGGGCGCCGTACGGGCGGCTCACCCGGCTCGCGGTCGCCAGCAACGGCATCGGGCCACAGGCCGCCGCCCGGCTCGTGACGGCGGCGACCACCGCGGGCGTCACCCTGCTGGACCTCGGCCGGGTGCGCGCGGCGGCGGTGCTCGGCGCGGCGGACAACCGCATCGACCTGGCAGCCTCCGGCACGATCGCCCACACCCTGGCGACCGCCGAGCACCGCCTGACCCACCTCGTCCTCACCCACACCGGCATGCGCAGCCGCGAGGCCCACCGACTCCTCGACACCGCGCCCCACGCCGTCACCGCCACCCGCTTCGTCCTCGGCCAGGGCATCGCGGCCAGCGTCAAACGACGCCTGGAGACGCACAGCGCCCACCTGCCGCGGCCGGCGGTCCCGGCCGACGTGGCCGCCGTCCGGAGCGTGCACCGCACAGCCCCGCCTGACGCCTGACGCCTACTGTCTCCGCATCCCCAGGAAGACCTCCGTCCAGAAGCGCTGCTGCCGCTCCGACGCCCCCACCAGATACGTCGCCCGCAGCTTGGCCGGCAGCAGTGCCACCAGGCGGGCCACCACCGCGCGGTGCTTCTTCAGCTGGGACAGTTCCGCGTTGGCGAGGATCTGGTGGACCACGTCCGTGTCGTTGCCGCCCTCCTCGGACCGCTCGGCCGCGCGGCGCAGCCGAGCCTCCCAGGCGTCCGCGTCGCGGGCCAGCTCCCGCAGACCGGTGACCTCACGGCCCCTCAGCCGGTCGAGGAGCGCGGTGAGCGGCACGGGCGCGTACTCTCCGTCGCCGAGATACACCGTGCCCATCTCCAGCGGCAGCCCGCGCCGGTGCAGCTTGATGAGCCGCTCCAGGGTGCGCTTGGTGATCCAGGCACGGCCGTCGTCGTCTATGTCGTGCTTCCACCACTCCAGGACCGTCTCGGCGTCCGCGCCGTAACGGGCCAGCAGCCACTCGTTGGCCGGGATGTCCTGCGGATCGACCTCCAGGGAGGCCGTGAAACGCGTCGCCTGCGCGATGTTGTTCCGCGACACCAGCAGCTTGCGGCCCAGATGGTACGGCGGGTTCTGCACCGCGATCTGCGCCCGCAGGTTCTCGATCCGCCGCCCCGCGAGCGACCACTCCTGGGTGATCTCCATCAGCTTGGCGAACGCCGCCTTGTCCTTGGGCCGGTTGTACTCGTCCCACACGATGGCCTTGGGCTCGGGGCCGGTGAAGTGGGCGGCGAGGAGGTGGTCGAGGGTGCCGTCGGCCGACGGGACCGGCGCGCACAGGTCCTCGACGTTCGTCACCGGCAGCGAGAAGTACAGCGGCTCCCGGCCGAGACCGGCCCGCACCGTCTCCCGCACCAGTTCCGTCTTGCCGCACCCGGGCGGGCCCTGGAGCAGCACCGTCCAGCGGTTGCGCAGGGCGGCGCGCAGCACCTGTCGCACCGGGTCGGGAATCGTCGACGGGTTGGCCACGCCCACCGCCTCGGCGATCCGGTCGAGGATCTCGTGCGTACGGTTCTGCCCCGGCTTTCCGTCCGGACCCGGCTCGGCGAGGCGCAGCCGGTCGCCGTCGACCAAGGGGAGGCCCCAGCGCAGCGGGAAGCCCTCCTTGGCGTTGGCGAGGACATGGTCGAGTGTGCGCGGGGACAGCAGTTCGCGCAGGGCGGGGGAGAGGGACGCCCACAGCGAGAACACCGGACGCAGGTCCCACGGGCGGTACTTGGCCGCCAGATGCCGGCGCCACGAGGTGTCGTTGGCCGTGATCCGCAGCGTGACCATACGGTCCAGGAGCGCGAGGTCGCCGCGCCGGGCCGACGTCTCCGTCAGCGACTCGTTGTCGGTGAGGAAGACGCCGACGCAGCCCAGCGCGCGCAGGTCGTGCTCGCCCAGCGTCCAGTTGCAGGCGATCTGCATCAGCTGCGACTGGATCGTGTCGCCCGCCTGGAGCGAGTCGTCGATCAGCAGCACGAACGGCGTGCCCGGCTTCAGCTGGCTCATCACCAGCTGGCGCAGCACCAGTTCACCGGTGTACGGGTCGCGCACCGGCGCGTTGACGAGCAGGTCGTCCGGCGTCAGGTTCGCCGCCGGGACGTACACCAGGGTGGTGTCCGGACGGGCGTGGGCGAGGTGGGAGAAGAACGTCGCCGTCTTGCCGATGCCGTGCTCGCCGAAGATCTGGCCCGTCTGCCCCATGTCGATCATCGCGTCGATGAACGACTCGAGCCGGGAGGCGGTCAACTTCTCGGTGTCCGTGGTCATTTACCGTGATCCTGTGGTGACGCGATGGCAGTCCATCGCCGGTGTGTGCGTCTCTGGCCACTCACTGCCGCCCTCCGTGATCAGCCAGATCCATTTCTCCGGCTCGGCGGGCGTGATCGGTGGCGCGTATCCGTCCGTCAGCATCACGACGGCGTCCGGCGTGACGTCGAAACGCCGGCCGTTGACCTCCGTACGCCCCTCCACGTAGTCCGCGACCACCTGGAAGCTCGTGCCGCCCCCGCCGTAGACCCGCTCGCCGGGCGCGAAGGGCATCACCACCGCGTCGAAGGACAGCCAGTGCGCCTCCACCCCGTCGATGCGGCCCACGAGTTCGGTGAGCCAGGTGATCACATGCTGCGGCATCGAGCCGGACGTGTCGTACGCGACGACCAGCACCTTGTCCCGCACCGGGCCGCGCCGCGCCAGCATCGGGTCCTGGCCGAGCGCGGCGAGCAGCGCACCCCGCTTCTTCGGGTACACCAGCCGCTCGCCCTCGCGCAGCCTGGAACCGAGGACGTCGACCAGCCAGCGCTGCCACCAGTGGACCGTCCGCGTGCGCGTGGTCTCGCCCCGCAGCACGCCCGCGCCCAGCTGCCCCCAGATCCGCGCCGCGCGTGCGCCGCAGTCCTCGGTGCGGCCCATGAGGTCCAGCAACTCCCGCTCCGCGCCCGCGTGTCCGCGCCGGGCCGCCAGCAGGGAGTTGAGCAGCGCCGAGGACGTCACCGCGTCGACGGTCTCCTGGTCGGCCGGGACGAGGTCGCCCCCCAGGTGCACACACAGCCGCCGCTGCGGCACCGGTGGACGGTGCATCCGCTTCAGCTCGCCGTACACCCGCAGGTCCGTCTCGGTGAACGTCTCGTACGGGACGGGCTCCAGGCCGTGCTCGGTCAGGTCCGCGCGGTACCGCTCGTACACCGCGCGCGGGTCGACGCCCGTCGGCCGGCCGTCCAGGAGGGGGAGTTCGTCGCGGCGGAGCCGGACCAGGGCCACGTGGTTGATGGACACCTCGGCCGCCAGCTCGAAGACCGGGTCGGCCCGCAGCTCCGGGTCGGCGAAGAGATGGCGGTGCACCAGATGGCGTGCCTCGTGGAACAGGACGAACTTCACGCCGTCCAGGCCGAGTCCGGCGAAGAAGTCCGGGTTGAACAGCAGCAGACACGTCCCGTCGCCGGACGCCACCACGGCCGCCGTGTCGATCGCGGTCGTCGGGATCTGGTGGTGGCACTTGGCGTACAGCCAGGACGCCACCGCCGACTCCGTCAGCCCGAAGTCCAGCAGGGCCGCCTCCTTGAGCCGGCGTGCCTGCGCCACGACCGCCGGATCCGCCGGGCGGTACCCCTCCAGCGCCCGGCGGTCGGCGAGGTCGACCACCGGGGGACGCCGCCCCCGCTCCCCGTACGCCATGTCCTGCCCCCGTACCGAATGTGCCCCCGTGGCTCATTGGTACCAGGACCCACTGACATCGGGCCAAGGCATTACGATCTGGCGTCAAGGGCGGGGCCGTAGCGCAGAGGCAGGCGCACTGGTCTCCAAAACCGGAAACACGCTGGTTCGAATCCAGCCGCCCCGCCCCCCTGCGGTCACGCGACGGCACCCGCCGTGACGATCAGTTCCGGTGTGTTCCCGTGGAACGTCTCCGCCAGCTGGACCAGCACCGCCCACGCTTCCTCACGGTCGCCCAAGTGCTCCTCGACGAGCGGGCGCAGGGCGGCCTCGGCCTCCTTCAGCCGCGCCGGGAACAACAGCCGCCCCATCGACAGCACTTCAAGGACCCGTAGGGCGGGGCCCTCGGAGGCCACGTAGTCGGCGGCGCTCTCGAACACGCCCGCCTGGCGCAGGCGGTGGGTGAACTTGGCGTGGGTGCCGAAGCCCGCCCGTACCGACGGCGGGCAGTCCGGGCGTACGTTGAGCGCCCAGCGCGCGTAGCCGGGCAGCGGACGTTCGCGGTCCGCCGCGCCGACCGTCGCCCAGTCGGCGCGCGTCAGGACCATGGACGCCGCGGCGCGTCCCTGGTGCACCGTGGTGACCTGGCGCAGCGCGCCGACGAGACCATGGCGGGCGTAGCTCTCGGGAATCTCGGGTTCCTGCCCCGGCAGGGTCACGTCGACCGGCAGGGGATCGACACGACCGGCCGCGAAGGGCACTCCGCGCGCGATGGCGCGGCGCAGACCGGAGTCGGTCGGGATGTGCCGCCACACCAGGGCGTTGAGCTGCGGGTCGTCGTTCTCCATGATCCACAGCGCCACGGAGGCCTCAAGGCCGCGGGCCCAGGTCCACGCGCGCGTGACGCGTCCCCGGGCCTGCGCGGGGGTCTCGGGCTCCGGCAGGCCGGTCCGGGCCCGGATCCGTACGGCGGTCTCCTCGTCGACGAGGCCGAGCAGGAACGCGACCGACCTCTCCGCCCTGGTGTTCTCTCGCATGGCGGCATGATGCCGCCGGTCAGGGGCGGACCGCACCGGAAAATCGACGGCCGCCCCTGCTGTGATCAGCCCGCCGCGCGTGCCGCCATCCGCGCCTTGCGCGCCGCGAGCTTCGCGTCGAACTTCGAAGCCTCCGCGTCCAGAGCACCCATGAACAGGCCGAGTTCCTCCTGGGCCTGCTGTCCCTCGGGGCCGAGGCCGTCGATCTCCATGATCTTCAGGAAGCGCAGCACGGGCTGGATGACGTCGTCGTGGTGGATGCGCAGGTTGTAGACCTCGCCGATGGCCATCTGCGCGGCGAAGCGCTCGAAGCCGGGCATGCCGTGGCCGGGCATGCGGAAGTTGACGACGACGTCCCGGACGGCCTGCATGGTCAGGTCGGGGGCGAGCTCGAACGCGGCCTTCAGGAGGTTGCGGTAGAAGACCATGTGGAGGTTCTCGTCGGTCGCGATGCGCGCCAGCATGCGGTCGCAGACCGGGTCGCCGGACTGGTGGCCGGTGTTGCGGTGCGAGATACGGGTCGCGAGTTCCTGGAAGGCGACATAGGCGACCGAGTGCAGCATCGAGTGACGGTTGTCCGACTCGAAGCCCTCGCTCATGTGGGCCATGCGGAACGCTTCCAGCTTGTCCGGGTCCACCGCGCGCGAGGCGAGCAGGTAGTCGCGCATCACGATGCCGTGCCGGCCCTCCTCGGCGGTCCAGCGGTGCACCCAGGTGCCCCAGGCGCCGTCGCGGCCGAAGAGCGAGGCGATCTCGTGGTGGTAGCTGGGGAGGTTGTCCTCGGTGAGGAGGTTCACGACGAGCGCGATGCGGCCGATCTCGGTGACCTTGGACTGCTCCTTGTCCCAGGCCTCGCCGTCCTCGAAGAAGCCCGGGAAGTTGCGGCCGTCGCTCCATGGCACGTACTCGTGCGGCATCCAGTCCTTGGTGACCTTCAGATGCCGGTTGAGCTCGGTCTCGACCACTTCCTCCAACGCGTACAACAGCTTGGCGTCGGTCCAGACGGCGGGGCTGCCGAGGTGAGGGGAAGTGATCGTCACGGGAACTCCAGGGGGACGCGTAACAAAGCGGGGGAAAGCCGGGTGACCGGCGAGCGGTTGCCGGAACCTACGAGAGCGTAGGCTACGAACCCGTAGGTTACGAAGCCGTAGGTTAAGCGCGATGTAAAGATCCCTGATCAGCCAGTGTTCCCAAGGGTTTCGGAGGCCTGTGCAAAAGCCCCAGGACCCGCAGGTCCCAGGGCCGAACGGTTGATCCGTTCACTCGTCAGGCATACAACTCCCGGACGCGGACCGAGAGGCATGTCACACACCCCTCCAGCTTCTCGAACTCGCTGATGTCGACCACGACCGGGTCGTGGCCGAGGTCGGCCAGCAGGTCGGCGGTCTTCGGCGCGCTCGCCGATATCAGCAGCTTGTGACCGCCGAGGAGCACGACGTGACCGCCCGCCTCCTCCGGCACGGACAGGAAGCGCGGGAAGAGGGACGGGCGGTCCACCTTCGGGATGTTCCCGAGGACCGTCCCGTCCGGCAGCGCTGTCACCGCCGACTTCAGATGCAGCACCTTGCTCACCGGCACGGCGACGACCCGCGCCCCGAGCGGCTCGAAGGCGGCCCGCAGCTGCTGGACGCCCGCCGCGTTGGTACGGCCGCCGCGGCCGACGTAGATCGTGTCGCCGACCTTGAGGACGTCACCGCCGTCCAGGGTGCCCGGCTCCCAGATCCAGTTCACCGAGCAGCCCAGCGAGGCCACGGCCTCCTCGACCCCGGCGGTCTCCTCGCGCCGTGACTCGGCGCCGGGCCGGGTGATCAGGGCGACGTTCTTGTACATGACCACCGTGTCCTCGACGAACACCGAGTCCGGGCAGTCGTCGGCCGGTTCCACCTCGATCGTCTCCCAGCCGTGGGCACGCAGGGCCTCGGCGTACGCCTCCCACTGCTCGACCGCGAGATCGACGTCGACCTTCTCGCGCTCGAGGTGCGTCACCAGGCCTTCGGCGAGGCGCGGGCTGGGGCGGCGGATGAGGGCCTTCTTGCTGGGCACGAGGAAACTCCGTAACGGCGGCAGGTGGCGGCGCCCCGGAAAAGCGGCGCCGGTCAGCCATCATGCAGGGCGGGCCCGCGCGCACAAAACCCCCGATGCGAGGCTGTGGCCCTCCTGAGATACGCGGCGGTAACCACGGCCGGGAGGGGCCCGTCGGCGATCTCGGTCGTCCCGAAGATCACCGACGGCGCCCCTGCGCCTAGGCCAGGTCCGCGAGCGCCTCGGGCGAGGTCTCCCGCAGCTCACCGTCCAGCAGCAGCCAGCGCGTGATGCCGATCGACTCCAGGAACGGCAGGTCGTGGCCGGCCACGATCAGCGCCCCCTCGTACGACTCCAGCGCACTCGTCAGCTGCCGCACGCTCGCCATGTCGAGGTTGTTCGTCGGCTCGTCCAGCATCAGCAGCTGCGGGGCCGGCTCCGCCAGCATCAGTGCCGCGAGCGTCGCCCGGAAGCGCTCGCCGCCGGACAGCGTCGCCGCCTTCTGGTCGGCCCGGGCGCCCCGGAACAGGAAGCGGGCCAGCCGCGCCCGCACCCGGTTGTTGGTGGCGTCCGGCGCGAACCGGGCCACGTTCTCCGCGACCGACAGCTCACCGTCGAGCACGTCGAGCCGTTGCGGCAGGAACCGCAGTGGCACGTGCGCGTGCGTCTCGCCGGACACCGGCGCCAACTCCCCGGCGATCGTGCGCAGCAGCGTCGTCTTGCCCGCGCCGTTTCGCCCGATCAGCGCGACCCGCTCGGGACCGCGCAGATCGAAGCCGCCCCGCAGGCGCGCGCCGTAGGCCAGTTCCAGGTCCATCAGGGTCAGCACGTCACGCCCCGGCGGCACGGCCGTGTACGGCAGGTCGACACGGATCTCGTCGTCGTCCCGTACGGCGTCCACCGCCTCGTCGAGGCGGTCCTTGGCCTCGGCGAGCTTCTCCTCGTGCATGATGCGGTGCTTGCCCGCCGAGACCTGCGCCGAGCGCTTCTTCAGTTTCATCACCGCCCTGGGCTCGCGCTTGTTGTCGTACATCTTGTTGGCGTACCGCGTGCGTTGCGCCAACTTCGAGTGCGCGTCGACGAGTTCACGCTTCTGCCGCTTCAGGTCGGCCTCCGCGACCCGCACCATCCGTTCCGCCGCCTCCTGTTCGGTGGTGAGAGCCGCCTCATAGGCGGAGAAGTTGCCGCCGTACCAGGTGACCTCTCCGGAGCGCAGATCGGCGATCTGGTCGACGAGGTCGAGGAGTTCACGGTCGTGGCTGACGACGACCAGCACGCCGGACCAGGACGCGACGGCCGCGTACAGCCGCCTGCGCGCGTACAGGTCGAGGTTGTTGGTCGGCTCGTCCAGGAGCAGCACGTCCGGCCGGTGCAGCAGCAGCGCGGCCAGCCGCAGCAGCACCGACTCGCCGCCCGAGACCTCGCCGACCGTGCGGTCCAGGCCGATGCGGTCGAGGCCGAGTTCGCCGAGCGTGGCCAGGGCGCGTTCCTCCACGTCCCAGTCGTCGCCGACGGTCTCGAAGTGCTCCTCGGCCACGTCGCCCGCCTCGATGGCGTGCAGGGCGGCCCGCTGTGCGGCGATGCCGAGCACCTCGTCGATCCGCAGCGCGGTGTCGAGCGTGACGTTCTGCGGCAGATACCCGACCTCGCCGGCGACGCGGACGGCGCCGTCGGCCGGCGTGAGGTCACCGGCGATCAGCTTCAACAGGGTGGACTTCCCGGACCCGTTGACGCCGACGAGGCCGGTACGGCCGGGACCGAAGGCGATGTCGAGGTCGTCGAAGACGGGGGTGCCGTCGGGCCAGGCGAAGGCGAGGGACGTGACGGACAGGGAAGAGGACATGCGGGCCTCGCGGTTGCTTGATGCGGTCAGGGGCACACGCGTATCGAGAACACCTGCGACCACAGGGGAGGCTCCGCGGGCGGCGGAGGGGCAAGAGAAAAGCCCCTGCACCGAAGGATGGCTCGCACGCCGAGGTCGCACGCAGCGCACACACCACAGAGATGTGTGACGCGGTGTCTCAAGACCTCAGAGGAGCAACGTCCTTCTCCGATCGACGGCAGCAGAAGCGTTCTACACCGTAGGAGCAGGCCTGCGGACGGTCAACCGAATTAACCTGGATCCCGATCTCGAGGAGGCCCCGTGCCCGACGGTTCGCTGTCCCTGCCCGCCCGGCTCTGTCTACTGGCCTGGGACACCACCAGAAACGAGCTCACCGGCGAGCCGCACCTCCACCACCTGGTGCGGGCCGGTGCCCTCACCGAGCTGGCCCAGCGCGAGCTCCTCGTCGACGACGACGGCATCGCCACCCCGGCCGACATGGACTCCCGCACCGGGGACGCCGTCCTCGACGGGCTCCTGGAACTCGTCAGGGAGTCCCGGCCGCACCACTGGCGCGGCTGGGTGCCGCTGCACGCGCGCGTGACGCTCGACGCCGTACGGGAGCAGCTGGCCGCCGAGGGGTACCTCCGCGCGGAGAAGCGGCGGGTCCTCGCGCTCTTCCCGACCGTCGAGTACGCCCTGGAGCGCGTCGCCGCCGCGGACGCGCTGCGCGAGCGGGCCCGGCAGGTCCTCGAAGGGCCGGTACCGGCGGCGGAGGTCTCCGACCGCGACGCGGCGCTCGTCACCCTGGCCGCCGCGGCCGAACTCCGCACGCTGGTGCCGCGCGAGGAGCGCGGCCTGCACAAGGACCGCCTGGCGGAGCTGGCCGAGCGGAGCGGGGCGGCGGGGCCGGCGATGCGGAAGGTGGGGGAGGAACTGCGGGCGGCGCTGACGAGCGCGGCCGCGCCGGCCGGGGCGTGAGCCCTTCGGTGCCGCACGTTGATGTCGATTTCCTGCCAGCCCCGCCCCACCCCCGGCTGCTTGAGTGAGCGGCATGACGAAGCAGCCCTCACTCCGCGATCGAGCCCTCGCCTTCCACGCCCTGCACATCCCCGGACGTCCGGTGATCCTGCCGAACGCCTGGGACACGGCGAGCGCCCGGATCGTCGAGGACACCGGGGCCGCGGCCGTCGCGACCACCAGCGCGGGGCTCGCCTGGGGCCTCGGCGCGGCGGACGGCGACCGGGTGGACCGGGAGCGGGCCCTCGGGGTCGTCGCGGACATCGCCGCCGCCGTGGACGTACCGGTCAGCGCGGACGTCGAGAGCGGCTTCGCCGTCGACCCGGAGGGCGTCGCCGACACGATCCGCGCGGTCCTCGCGGCGGGCGCGGTCGGCGTGAACATCGAGGACGCCCTCTACGAGGAGGGCGCGGGACCGCTGCGGGACGTCAGTGAACAGGCCGAGCGGATCGCCGCCGCGCGCGCCGCCGCCGACGCGGCGGACGTGCCGCTGTTCGTCAACGCCCGCGTCGACACGTTCCTGCGGGGAGCCGGGGGAGTGGACCGCACCCTGGAGCGGGCCGCCGCCTTCCGGGCCGCGGGCGCCGACGGGATCTTCGTCCCCGGGGCCGTCGACCCGGGAACCGTGAAGGAGCTCGTCGACGGTGTCGACGGCCCCCTGAACATCATGGTCGGCCCCGGCGCCCCACCGGTCGCCGAACTGGCGGCGCTCGGCGTCGCGCGCGTGAGCTCGGGCGCGGGCATCCCGATGGCCGTGCACGCCCTGGTGCGCCGCGCCGCGCGGGAGCTGCTGGACACGGGCACGTACGCGTCGCTGGCCGACGGGTACGACTACGGCGGGCTCAACGCCCTGCTGGGCGGGGAGCGTCGGCGACCGACGACAACGCGGCAGATGGGCGTGCCAAGCCCCGCGGTCCCGGGATGATCCGAAAGACACGGCCTAGCTCAGCAGGCGTCCCGCATCAGCTCGGCCAGCTGGTGGTCCAGGTCGAGCTGGAGATGCTCCAGGCCGACGGGCACCAGCTCGGCCGTCGCCTCCAGGAAACGCCGCAGCTCGCCCGAGCGGACATGCACGACGGCGGTGCCCTCGGGGGCGTGGAACTCCAGGACGGTGCGGTCGTAGCCGTACGGCCGGACGCGGACGTCGCCGTGGCCCTCGGGGTCCTTCATGCCGGCGGCGAGGAGTTCGCGGGAGAACGTCCAGCAGACGTCCACGCCCTCCAGAGTGGCCGGGGCGGGGAAGGTCATGCGGACGGCGAACGGATCACGCCGGTCGTAGTGGAGTGTGGCGGGAATGCTCGGCATCCGCGGTGCGGCGGCGACGAGGCGGGCCTCTACGGGCTGCTCGATGACGGTGGACAACGCCTTGCTCCCTTGTGACGGCGGACTGACGGCTGTGCTGACTTCCGGGTGGATGGGGCCGGCTACTGGAAGAGACGTCGGAATCGGCCCATCCGTGCACACCGGAATCGAGTGACCTCGGTCACCGCCTTTCATGCACAGGAGTGACGCGGCCGTCTTCCCGTGTCGCGACGGGCACTTGGGGCGACCAGGACCCCATCTGGACGCCCACGCGTGCGTGGGCTAGCTTCGCCCGCCATGAGGCGCTTGGGGAACACGCGAGGAACGCGACGGACGAGACGTACGAGCCGCACGATGCGCACCGGGACCAGGGTGGCCGCGGGGGTGGCGTGCGCGGCGGCGCTGGCCGCGCTCACGGCCGTACCCGCCCAGGCGCACGAACCGCGGCACCGGGCACCGCACTGGGAGCTGAAGGACAGCGGCACCCCCGACGTACGGTTCCGGGGCCTGTCCGCCGTCAGCCGTACGACCGCCTGGGTGTCCGGCACCCAGGGCACCGTCCTGCGCACCACCTACGGCGGCGCGAGCTGGCGGAACGTATCGCCGCCCGGCGCGGAGGAGCTCCAGTTCCGGGACATCGAGGCCTTCGACGCGCGGCGGGCGGTGGTCCTCGCGATCGGCGAGGGCGAGGCGTCCCGGGTGTACCGCACCGACGACGGCGGGGTCACCTGGACGGAGTCCTTCCGCAACACCGACGCGCGGGCCTTCTACGACTGCCTCACCTTCCTCGACGCCCGGCACGGCCTCGCGATGAGCGACCCCGTGGACGGGAGGTTCCGCATCCTGTCGACGAGCGACGGCGGACGCTCCTGGAAGGTGCTGCCGAGCGAGGGCATGCCGGCCGCGCTGGACGGCGAGGCCGGGTTCGCCGCGAGCGGCCAGTGCCTGGTCGGCTCCGGTCCGAAGGACGTCTGGCTCGCCACCGGCGGAGCGGCACGCGCGCGCGTGCTCCACTCCTCGGACCGCGGCCTGACCTGGACGGCCACCGACACCCCGATCCCCGCGGGAGACCCGGCCAAGGGCGTCTTCGCGCTCGCCTTCCGCGACCGTGCCCACGGTCTCGCGGTGGGCGGCGACTACCGCGCGGACCAGACGTCCCCGCGGGCGGGCGCGGTGACGAGGGACGGCGGCCGCACCTGGCAGCCCGCCGCCACACCCCCGCCCGCCTACCGCTCCGGCGTCGCCTGGCTCCCGCACAGCCGCACCGCCGCCCTCGCGGTCGGCCCCACCGGCACCGACCTGACGACCGACGGCGGCCGCACCTGGCGCACGGTCGACACGGGCTCGTACGACACCGTGGCCTGCACCCCCGACCTGGGCTGCTGGGCGGCCGGCGAGAAGGGGCGGGTGGCCCGGCTGGAGAGCTGAGCGCGGATGTGGGTACCCGGTGGCCGCAGGCGAAAGGACTGTGAGGGCGAGAGGAGTGAGCGCACATGCCACGCGGTTCCAGTCCCAAGCGGGAGCGGCAGTACGAGCACATCAAGGAGAGCGCGAAGGACCGGGGCGAGAGCACCGAGCGCGCCGAGGAGATCGCCGCGCGCACGGTCAACAAGGAACGCGCCCGCTCCGGGGAGTCCAAGACCGCGAGCCGCACCTCCACGCAGGACATGTCGTCCGGCAAACGGGGCGGACAGCGGTCCGGCAAGGGCTCCCAGGGCCAGACCTACGACCAGCTCTACGCGGAGGCCAAGCGCCGCAACATCAGCGGGCGTTCGGACATGAACAAGAGCCAGCTGAAGCAGGCGCTCGGCGCGAAGGGCTGACCGGAGCCCGCGGCGGGGTGCGTACGCTCGTCGTCATCATGACGACCGTACGCATTCCCGCGGGCTGGCCCGCGACCGAGGACGAAGCCCGTGCCGTACAGGACGAGTTGCGCACGAGGGTGGTGCTGGACGAGCCGGGCCCGCCGCCCGGGACCGGCCGGGTGACCGGCGTCGACGTGGCCTACGACGACGAGCGGGACGTCGTCGTGGCCGCGGCGGTCGTCCTGGACGCGGCGACCCTGGAGGTAGTCGCGGAGTCCACGGCCGTCGGCCACGTCTCCTTCCCGTACGTCCCCGGCCTGCTCGCCTTCCGCGAGATCCCCACGGTGCTGGCCGCCCTGTCCTGCCTCCCCTGCCCACCCGGCCTGATCGTCTGCGACGGCTACGGCCGCGCCCACCCCCGCCGCTTCGGCCTCGCCAGCCACCTGGGCGTCCTCATGGACCTCCCCACGATCGGCGTCGCGAAGAACCCCTTCACGTTCACCTACGACGACCCGGCCACCCCACGCGGCAGCACCACCCCCCTCCTGGCCGACACCGAGGAGGTGGGCCGCGCCGTCCGCACCCGCGACTCCGTCAAGCCGGTCTTCGTCTCCGTCGGCCACCGCGTCACGCTGCCCGACGCCATCGCCCACACCCTGGCCCTCACCCCCGCGTACCGCCTCCCGGAGACGACCCGCCGCGCGGACGCACTGTGCCGAAAGGCGTTGAAGGAGGCGACGCGGGTCAGGAACCCGCAGGCCGAACGGGACGTACAGGACGCCGGAGATCGAGGCGGTGGTGCGGATGGCGGGTGACCCCGAGGCGCACGCGCGCGTGGAGGACGTACTCGGTTGCTGAGTACGGGAACTGAGTATCTGTACGGATGTGGACACGGTCGCGTGATCGGCAGGCTGTGGCGCATGACGACGCACCGTATGCCCCGCCACCGCTCCCCGAAGCCCCTCGCCGACCCGAACCGGCCCGTCGAGCGGGCCGTGATGGCCGGGCTCATCCTCGCTGTGCTGGCAGGGCTCGCGTGGATCTGCGGGATGATCTACACGGTGGCCACCTGGCCGCTGTAGGGCGCGCCCGGCAATTCGCTTGTCGGTGCTTCCGGCGCCCGGCTAGCTTGCCGAGGGTGGATCTCTTCGCGCGCTCCTGGACTGCGTTGCGCACGGCCGTCGCCGACCTGCCGGACCAGGACTTCGAGCAGCCGTCCGGCTGTGCCGGGTGGCTGGTGCGGGACCTCGTGTGCCATCTGGTCATCGACGCCCAGGACGTGCTGATCACGCTCGTCACGCCGGCCGACTCGGAACCCACCGCCGACGCCGTGACCTACTGGCACGTCGCCGACGAGGCGCCCACCGGGGACGACCCGCTCGACGCGCTCGTCGTCCGGCTCGCCGCCGCGTACGAGGAGGTGGGCCTGCTCAGGTTCCACCTCGACGACGTCGGTTCCGCCGCCGGCCGCGCGGCCGAACTCGCCGACCCCGCCGCCCTGGTGAGCACCCAGGACATGGTCCTCACCGTGGGCGACTACCTCGACGCCTACGTCCTGGAGTGGACGCTGCACCACCTCGATCTGATCGCCCGCCTCCCGGGCACGCCCGGACCGCCGAGCGAGGGGCTGGCGCGGTCCCGCGCGCTGCTGGAGCAGATCGCCGGGACCGCGTTCCCCACCTCGTTCACCGACCCGGACGCCCTGCTCGTCGGCACCGGCCGCCGTCCCCCGACGGACGCGGAGCGGGCCGGACTCGGCGAGCTGGCGGCGAAACTGCCGCTCGTCCTCGGCTGAGACGCCGGCTCTACCTGCTCCGCGCCACCCGGAACACGATCCCCGCCGCCCGCAGCCGCTCGATCAGCGCGTCGCCCATCGCCACCGCCGTGGTGACCTGCCCGGCCGTCGCCGGAAGATCGTCGAAGGCGAGGCAGAGCGCCGCCTCGGCGAACATCTTCGCCGTCTCGTCGTAGCCCGGGTCCCCGCCCGTGACCTCGGTGAAGACCTGTCGGCCGCCCCCCTCGCCCACGAACCGCACCGAGAACCAGCTCCTCGCCCGCTTCTCCGCGCTCGGCCCGTCCCCGGGCTTGAGCCGGTCGGACAACCAGCGCCGCGCGGGCGGCACCTGGGCCGCCGTGAACAGCGCACCGACCCCCACCACCCCGCCGAGAGCGATCGGCAGCCGCCGTACGGCCGCGTAGTGGCGGTAGCGGAAGTCGGGGCCGTAACGTTCCAGCGCCCTGGCCGAGCGGACCACGATCTGCGCGTCGATCGTCGGCAGCGGCAGCGCCCAGGCGCCGACCTCCCCGGCGTACCGCGGCGCGCCGTTGGGCGTCGTGGCCCGCCGCCCCACGAGCCGCGGCTCGTGCCGCCTGCGGTCCCGCGCGGCGGCCAGCATCTGCCGACCGCGCGCGAACTGGTTCAGCGCCGAGGCGAACGTACCGCCGGAGAACGTCGCGTCCGCCGTCACGAACCCGTCCACCCGCAGCGGCACCCCCTCCGGCAGCTGCCGCACCGTGAAGTACGCGCCCAGGTCGTGCGGCACCGAGTCGAAACCGCACGCGTGCACAAGACGCGCCCCGGTCTCCCGCGCGCGTGCGTCATGGCGGACGTACATCAGGTCCACGAACTCCGGCTCGCCGGTGAGGTCGAGATAGTCCGCGCCCGTCTCGGCGCAGGCGGCGACCAGCTCCTCGCCGTAGGTCACGTAGGGGCCCACCGTCGTGGCCACCACGCGCGCGTGCTCGGCGAGCGCCCGCAGCGAGGCCGGATCGGCCACGTCGGCCCGCAGTACCCCGATCTCCGCGCCGCCGGGCAGCCGCTTCCGCAGCGCTTCGAGCTTCTCCTCGCTGCGGCCGGCGATCGCCCAGCGCAGCCCTTCGGGGGCGTGCACGGCGAGGTACTCGGCGGTGAGCGTCCCCACGAAACCCGTCGCTCCGAAGAGCACGATGTCGTACGGACGGTCCGCCCTGTTCAGCCTGCTCATGACACCCCTCGTCCCGCATCACGCGCCGTTGTCGGTGGCCGAGGCTAGCGTGACCGGGGAAGTGCACGGACAGTGACCCATCGGTAAATTGGCTAAGCGCTTGCTCGTTCAGGTCTTGTGTCCGATGGATCGGGTTCTTAGCATCACTGGTGTTACATCAGTTGTGTCACGCCCTTCGGGGCAGGACGACATGGGGGCTGGATGACCACGGCAACGACGCCAGGGCAGGGCCCGCTGACCGGCGTACGCGTGCTCGAACTCGCCGGCATCGGACCGGGCCCGTTCGCCGCCATGCTCCTGGCCGACCTCGGCGCCGACGTCGTCCGGGTGGACCGGCCCGGCGGACCGGGACTGGCGATCGACCCGGCGTACGACGTCACCAACCGCAACAAGCGCTCGGTGGTCGTCGACCTCAAGGCCCCCGACGGCGCCGCGCGCGTCCTGGACCTCGCCGCCCGCGCCGACATCCTCGTCGAGGGCTACCGCCCCGGCGTCGCCGAGCGGCTGGGCGTCGGCCCCGAGGCCTGCCACGCCCGCAACGCCGGGCTCGTCTACGGTCGGATGACCGGGTGGGGCCAGGAGGGGCCGCTCGCCCGGCGGGCCGGGCACGACATCGCCTACATCGCCCTCACGGGCACCCTCGGCATGATCGGCGACCCAGGCCGGCCCCCGGCCGTCCCCGCCAACCTCCTCGGCGACTACGCGGGCGGCTCCCTGTACCTCGTCGTCGGCGTCCTCGCCGCCCTCCACCACGCGCGCGCGACCGGCGTCGGACAGGTCGTCGACGCCGCCATCGTCGACGGCACCTCCCACCTCGCCGCGATGATCCACGGCATGGTCGCGGCGGGCGGCTGGCAGGACCGGCGCGGCGCCAACCTCCTCGACGGCGGCTGCCCGTACTACGGCACCTACGAGACCGCCGACGGCCGGTACATGGCCGTCGGCGCCCTGGAGCCGCAGTTCTACGACGAGTTCGTACGCGTTCTCGGCATCCCCGAGCATGCCGAGGCCCGCAAGGACTGGACCCGCTGGGGCGACCTGCGCGAGGCCGTCGCCGCCCGCTTCAAGTCCCGTACCCGGGACGAATGGACGGCCGCCTTCGACGGCACCGACGCCTGCGTGGCGCCCGTCCTGTCGCTGACCGAGGCCCCGCACCACCCGCACCTGGCCGCCCGCGGCACCTTCACCGACCACGGCGGCCTGACCCAGCCCGCCCCGGCACCCCGCTTCTCGGCGACCCCGACGACCGTCCGCAGCGGCCCGGCGCAGCCCGGCGCCGACACCGAGGACGTGGCCCGCGACTGGGACGTGCCGGGACTCTCGAAAGACGTGAACCGATGACGGGCCGGCATCCGATGAAGGGGCAGAAGCCCATGAACGGCCAGAAATCCATGAAAGGCCTCGACACAGAATGAAGCGGCAGATCTTCACCCCCGAGCACGACGCGTTCCGCGACACCGTGCGCGCCTTCCTGGACCGGGAGGTGCTGCCGCACTACGCGCAGTGGGAGAAGGACGGCATCGTCTCCCGCGACGCCTGGCGCGCGGCCGGCAAGCAGGGCCTGCTCGGACTCGCCGTGCCCGAGGAGTACGGCGGAGGCGGCACCGCCGACTTCCGTTACGCCGCGGTCCTCGCCGAGGAGTTCACGCGCGCGGGCGCCCCCGGTCTCGCCCTCGGCCTGCACAACGACATCATCGGCCCGTATCTGACCGGCCTGGCCACCGACGAGCAGCGCCGGCGCTGGCTGCCCGGCTTCTGCGACGGCACACTGATCACCGCCATCGCCATGACCGAGCCCGGCGCGGGCTCCGACCTCCAGGGCATCCGCACGAACGCGGAGGACCGCGGCGACCACTGGATCCTCAACGGCTCCAAGACGTTCATCTCCAACGGCATCCTCGCCGACCTGGTGATCGTCGTCGCGAGGACCACCCCGCAGGGCGGTGCCCACGGCCTGTCCCTGCTGGTCGTCGAGCGCGGCGCGGAAGGCTTCGAGCGGGGCCGCAACCTCGACAAGATCGGCCAGAAGGCGCAGGACACGGCCGAGCTGTTCTTCCACGACGTGCACGTGCCCAAGGAGAACCTCCTCGGCGAGCTCAACGGCGCCTTCCTCCACCTGATGACGAACCTCGCCCAGGAGCGCCTCAGCATCGCCGTCGCCGCGATCGCCGCCGCCGAGCACCTCCTGGAGATCACCACGGAGTACGTCAAGGAGCGCGAGGCCTTCGGCCGGCCCCTCGCCACCAAGCAGCACATCCGGTTCGAGATAGCCGAGATGGCCACCGAGTGCGCCGTCACCCGCACGTTCCTCGACCGCTGCATCGAGGATCACTCGAACGGGGAACTCGACGCCGTCCACGCGTCCATGGCCAAGTGGTGGGCGACCGAACTGCAGAAGCGGGTCGCCGACCGGTGCCTGCAACTGCACGGGGGCTACGGCTACATGAGCGAACATCCCGTCGCCCGGGCCTTCACCGACGGCCGTATCCAGACCATCTACGGCGGTACGACCGAGATCATGAAGGAGATCATCGGCCGTTCCCTGCTGGGCTGACCCTCACCCTCGACCACCCCGAAAGGCCACTCTGTGAGCACCGAAGCGTACGTGTACGACGCGATCCGCACCCCGCGCGGCCGCGGCAAGGCGAACGGCGCCCTGCACGGCACCAAGCCCATCGACCTGGTCGTCGGACTCATCCACGAGATCCGCGACCGCTTCCCGGGCCTCGACCCGGCCGCGATCGACGACATCGTCCTCGGTGTGGTCGGCCCGGTCGGCGACCAGGGCTCCGACATCGCCCGCATCGCCGCCATCGCCGCCGGACTGCCGGACACGGTCGCGGGCGTGCAGGAGAACCGCTTCTGTGCCTCGGGTCTTGAGGCCGTCAACATGGCGGCGATGAAGGTCCGCTCCGGCTGGGAGGACCTCGTCCTCGCGGGCGGCGTCGAGTCGATGTCCCGGGTGCCGATGGCCTCCGACGGCGGCGCCTGGTTCAACGACCCGATGACCAACCTCGCCGTGAACTTCGTGCCGCAGGGCATCGGCGCCGACCTCATCGCCACCATCGAGGGCTTCTCACGACGCGATGTCGACGAGTACGCGGCCCTGTCGCAGGAGCGCGCGGCCACCGCCATGAAGGAGGGCCGCTTCGAGCGGTCCGTCGTCCCCGTCACGGACCGCAGCGGCCTCGTCGTCCTGGACCACGACGAGTTCCCGCGTCCCGGCACCACCGCCGACTCCCTCGCCAAGCTCAAGCCGTCCTTCGCGGACATCGGCGAACTGGGCGGCTTCGACGCGGTGGCCCTCCAGAAGTACCACTGGGTCGAGAAGATCGACCACGTCCACCACGCCGGCAACTCCTCCGGCATCGTCGACGGCGCCTCCCTGGTCGCCATCGGCTCCAAGGAGGTCGGCGAGCGTCACGGCCTCACCCCGCGCGCGCGGATCATCTCCGCGGCCGTCTCCGGCTCCGAGCCCACCATCATGCTCACCGGCCCCGCCCCGGCCACCCGCAAGGCCCTCGCCAAGGCCGGGCTGACCATCGACGACATCGACCTCGTCGAGATCAACGAGGCCTTCGCGGCAGTCGTCCTGCGCTTCGCGCGGGACATGGGCCTGTCCCTGGACAAGGTCAACGTCAACGGCGGCGCCATCGCGCTCGGCCACCCCCTCGGCGCCACCGGCGCCATGATCCTCGGCTCGCTCATCGACGAACTGGAGCGCCAGGACAAGCGGTACGGCCTCGCCACGCTCTGCGTGGGCGGTGGCATGGGCATCGCCACCATCGTCGAGCGCATCTGACCCCCCTCCCGACGGACACGACGGATCACACGGAGCACCTCCACATGAGCACTCAGTCCACGACCATCCGCTGGGAGCAGGACCGCGACGGCGTCGTCACGCTCGTCCTCGACGACCCCGACCAGTCCGCGAACACCATGAACCAGGCGTTCCGCGACTCCCTCGCGTACGTCACCGACCGCCTGGAGGCCGAGAAGGACTCCATCCGCGGCATCATCTTCACCTCCGCCAAGAAGACGTTCTTCGCCGGCGGCGACCTGCGCGACCTCATCCGGGTCACCCCGGAGACCGCGCAGGAGCTCTTCGAGGGCGGCCTGGCCATCAAGCGGAACCTGCGCCGCATCGAGACCCTCGGCAAGCCGGTCGTCGCCGCGATGAACGGCGCCGCCCTCGGCGGCGGTTACGAGATCGCCCTCGCCTGCCACCACCGCGTCGCCCTCGACGCGCCGGGCTCCAAGATCGGCTGCCCCGAGGTCACCCTCGGTCTGCTCCCGGGCGGCGGCGGTGTGGCCCGCACGGTCCGCCTCCTCGGCATCACCGACGCCCTGCTGAAGGTGCTGCTCCAGGGCACCCAGTACAGCCCGCAGCGCGCCCTGGACAACGGCCTGGTCCACGAGGTGGCCGCCACCCAGGAGGAGATGCTCGCCAAGGCACGCGCGTTCATCGAGGCCAACCCCTCGTCGCAGCAGCCCTGGGACAAGCCCGGCTACCGCATCCCCGGCGGCACCCCCGCCAACCCCAAGTTCGCGGCCAACCTGCCCGCCTTCCCGGCCAACCTGCGCAAGCAGACCAACGGCGCGCCCTATCCGGCGCCGCGCAACATCCTCGCCGCCGCGGTGGAGGGCGCCCAGGTCGACTTCGAGACGGCCCAGGTCATCGAGGCGCGCTACTTCGTCGAACTGGCCGCCGGCCAGACCTCGAAGAACATGATCCAGGCGTTCTTCTTCGACCTCCAGGCCGTCAACTCCGGCGCCAACCGCCCCAAGGGCATCGCCCCGCGCAAGGTCACCAAGGTCGCCGTACTCGGTGCCGGGATGATGGGTGCGGGCATCGCCTACTCGTGCGCCCGCGCGGGCATCGACGTCGTCCTCAAGGACGTGTCGGCTCAGGCCGCGGCCAAGGGCAAGGCCTACTCCGAGAAGCTCTGCGCGAAGGCGGTCTCCAGGGGCCGTACCACCCAGGAGAAGGCCGACGCGCTGCTGGCCCGGATCACGCCCACGGCCGATCCGCAGGACGTGGCCGGCTGCGACGCGGTGATCGAAGCCGTCTTCGAGAACCCCGAACTCAAGCACAAGGTCTTCCAGGAGATCCAGCACATCGTCGAGCCCGACGCGCTGCTGTGCTCCAACACCTCCACCCTCCCGATCACAGCCCTCGCCGAAGGTGTGGAGCGCCAGACCGACTTCATCGGGCTGCACTTCTTCTCGCCCGTCGACAAGATGCCGCTCGTCGAGATCATCAAGGGCGACCGGACCGGGGAGGAGGCGCTGGCCCGCGCCTTCGACCTGGTCCGGCAGATCAAGAAGACACCGATCGTCGTCAACGACTCGCGGGGCTTCTTCACCTCCCGGGTCATCGGCCACTTCATCAACGAGGGCGTCGCGATGGTCGGCGAGGGCATCGAGCCCGCCTCGGTCGAACAGGCGGCGGCACAGGCGGGCTACCCGGCGAAGGTCCTGTCCCTGATGGACGAACTGACGCTCACCCTCCCGCGCAAGATCCGCAACGAGTCCAAGCGGGCCGTCGAGGAGGCGGGCGGCACCTGGCCGACGCACCCCGCCGAGGCGGTCATCGACCGGATGGTGGACGAGTTCGACCGCCCGGGACGCAGCGGCGGCGCCGGCTTCTACGACTACGACGACAGCGGCAAGCGCGCCGGACTGTGGCCGGGCCTGCGCGAGCACTTCACCCGCGAGGGCTCGGAGATCCCGTTCAGGGACATGCAGGAACGCATGCTCTTCTCCGAGGCCCTCGACACGGTGAAGCTCCTGGAGGAGGGCGTCCTCACATCCGTCGCCGACGCCAACATCGGCTCCATCTTCGGTATCGGCTTCCCGGGCTGGACGGGCGGAGTCCTCCAGTACATCAACGGCTACGAGGGCGGCCTGGCCGGCTTCGTGGCCCGCGCGCGTGAACTCGCCGAGCGCTACGGCGACCGCTTCACTCCGCCGGCGCTGCTGGTGGAGAAGGCGGAGAAGGGAGAGACGTTCACCGACGCCCGGTGACGTACCGCTGAGCGACACGCCCCGCTTGCTCCTCCGGCCCCCCGGCGAAGACGCTGACCTGCGACCCGGTCCCCGTCCCCACCGAGGAGCCCCCATGGCAGCCCGTCCCGCCCTCGCCTTTCTGGACATCCTCCGCGGCGAGGGCGTGGACCGGATCTTCGGAAACCCCGGCACCACCGAACTCCCGTTCCTGGCCGCCCTGTCGGAGACCGAGGACGCCCCCGAGTACGTCCTCGGCGTGCACGAGGGCGCCGTCGTCGCCATGGCCGACGGATACGCCCGCGCCACCGGCAGGCCCGCCTTCGTCAGCCTGCATGTCGCCGCCGGCCTCGCCAACGGTCTCATCGGTCTCCTCAACACCCGCCGCTCCCGCACCCCGCTCGTCGTCATCGCGGGCCAGCAGGACCGCCGCCACCTCCAGCAGGACCCGATGCTCTCCGGCGACCTCGTCGCCCTGGCGACCCCCGCGGTGAAAGCGGCCTACGACGTCCAGCACGCCCGCGACCTCCCGCTGGCGCTCCGCCGCGCCTTCGCCCTCGCCGTACGCCCGCCCGCGGGGCCGGTGTTCCTCTCCATCCCCATGGACCTGTTCGCGGAAAACACGGAGGTCGAGGTCCCCGCCCGCACCCCGACCCCACCGCTCGGCCCGGCCCCGGGCATCGAGCGCGCGGCCGTCCTGCTCGGCGACGGCGCCCGCCCCGCGATCGTCGCCGGGGACGGCGTCGGCCGCGAGGACGCCGTCGCGGCACTGGTCAGGGTGGCGGAGGCCTGCGGGGCGACCGTGCACCACCAGCCCATGGCCGACTGGCTCGACTTCCCGACCACGCACCCCCTGTACGCCGGGATGCTGCCACCCCGCCACGACGCCATCCGTGCCGCGCTCGAACCCCACGACGTGGTGCTGATCGCCGGGGCGCACGCCTTCACCCCCCACCACTACACCCCCGGCCCCGCCCTGCCGCCCGGCCTCACCGTCGTCCAGGTCGACTCCGACCCGGACGAGATCGGCCGCAACTTCCCCGCCGACACCGGACTGGTCGGCGCCCTCGCCCCGTCGCTGCACCGCCTCGCCGACCTGTTGCGCGAGCGCGTACCCGACCACACCGCCAAGGCCCGCGTCCTGCGGGCCGGCCAACAGCACACCGCCGACCGCGACCGCGCCGAGTCCGCCGCCCGCGCCGCCTGTTCACCGGCCCCCCTCGCCCCTTGGGCCGCCGCCCACGCCGTCGCCCGGGGTCTGCCGCCCGACGCCGTCGTCGTCGAAGAGGCCATCACCGTGGGGCTGTTGCTCCGTCGACTCCTACGACTCGAACGCCCGGGCAGTTACACCCACACCGTCGGCGGCGGACTCGGCTGGGGCATCGGCGCAGCCGTCGGCCGCGCGCTCGCAGAGCCAGGGCGCCCTGTGGTGGCCGTACTCGGCGACGGCTGCACCCTGTTCGGGCTCCAGGGACTGTGGAGCGCCGCACATCAGCGGACCCCCGTCCTGTTCGTGGTGATGAGCAACGGCGTCTACCGCACCCTCCAGGACACCTACACGGCGATGGACGGCCAGGGAGTCTGTCCCGGAACGGAGCTGGGCGCCCTGGACTTCACCCAGGCAGCCGCCTTCTTCGGGGTGGACGCCGTCCGCGCCGAGAGCGCGGACCATCTGCGGGAACTGGTGGCGGGCGCGGGGAAGTTGAGCGGCCCGCTCCTGGTCGACGTACCGCTGCGCGAATGATCCGCCACTCACCGCCACCCGCACCTTGTCACCCGGCCGCGCGGGGCACCACCATCGGTCCATGACGGACGGTCCGCTGCCCAAGTCGGTGCTCGCCCGGGGTGTCCTGCTGCTGCGCGCCTGCGGAGACTCCGGCACCGCGCTCACCCTCGCCGAACTCGCGCTGCGCACCGGCCTGCCCAAACCGACCGCGCACCGGCTGATCGGCGAGCTGGTCCGGCTCGGCCTGGTGGAACGGACCGTCGACGGCAGCTACCGCGTCGGCCTCGGCCTCTTCGTGCTCGGGCAGTCCGCGCCGTCCGTACGCGAGTTGCGCGACGCCGCCCTGCCCTACCTCGGCGATCTGCACCAGGCCACCCACGAGAACGTCCACCTCGCCGTCCCCGACGGCACCGACACCCTCTTCCTGGAGAAGGTCACCGGCCGCCGCGCCACCCCGATCGTCTCCCGCACCGGCGGCCGGCTGCCCGCCCACTGCACGGCCACGGGGAAGGTGTTCCTCGCGCAGGACCCCCGGCCACCGCACCGCACCCTGCTCCGTCTCACCCCCCGCACCCTCGTTCTGCCCGGTCAGCTCGCCCGTGACCTGGCCCTGACCCGGGCCCGCGGCTTCGGCGTCAACCTGGAGGAGGCCGAGATCGGCGTCTCGGCGGTCGCCGCCCCGATCTACGCCCAGGGCCGGGGATCCCGCCCGATCGCCGCGATCTCGGTGACCGGCTGGACGAGACGGCTGGACGTGGACCGGGTCGGAGCGAGAGTCTGCGCGGCGGCAAGAGCACTGACCCGCACACTGTCGGCCTGACGCGCACCACCCCCCGCCGGGCTGTCGCTGCTCTCGGCCTGGGGTGCGCTACTGCTTCGCCCGGTCGCCGCTGCTCTCGGCTGGCGTGTGCCGCCCCCCCGCCGGGCTGTCGCTGCTCTCGGCTGGTGTGTGCCGCCCCCCGCCGGGCTGTCGCGGCTCTCGGCTGGCGTGCGCCACTGCTTCGCCCGGCCGCCGCTGCTGCCGGCCTGGTGTGTGCCGCCCCCCGCCGGGCTGTCGCTGCTCTCGGCTGGCGTGCGCCACTGCTTCGCCCGGCCGCCGCTGCTGCCGGCCTGGTGTGTGCCGCCCCCCGCCGGGCTGTCGCTGCTCTCGGCTGGC
>NZ_JBIUCI010000017.1:182762-191248 GCF_044593635.1 Streptomyces sp. NPDC051913
GCGTGTGCCACCCCCCGCCGGGCTGTCGCTGCTCTCAGCCTGACGCGCGCCACTGCTTCGCCCGGCCGCCGCTGCTCTCGGCTGGCGTGTGCCACCCCCCGCCGGGCTGTCGCTGCTCTCAGCCTGACGCGCGCCACCGCTTCGCCCGGCCGCCGCTGCTCTCAGCCTGACGCGCGCCACCCCCTCGCCCAGCCGCCGCCGCTCTCAGCCTGACGCGCGCCACCCCCTCCCCCTCCGCCGCCGCAATCAGCCCGACCCGCGCCACCACCTCACCCCGCCGCCGAAGCCCCCTGCTGCATCGCCACCGCCAACGCATGCTCCGTCAGCCGTGCCCCGTGCACCTCCTCGGTGATCCGCCCCCGCACGAACACCAGCACCCGGTCGCACACCTCCGTCAGCTCCGCGAGGTCGGTCGACGCCATGAGCACAGCCGCACCCCCCGCCGCCAACTCGCCGACGATCCGGTGCATTTCGGCGCGTACGCCGACGTCGACACCGCGTGTCGGATCGTCGAGGACCACGATCCTCGGCTCGGTGGCCAGCCACTTGGCGAAGACGACCTTCTGCTGGTTGCCGCCGGACAGTCGCGCCACCACATCGTGCGGTCCGCCACGCAGCCGCAGCCGCTCGGTCAACTCGACGGTGCGCCGGACCAGTTCTCCGCGTGACGGCGCGAAGCCGCCCCGCCCGAGCGCCAGCCAGCTCACCGACGTCGTGTTCTCCCACACCTCGCGGTCCACCATCAACCCGTACCGCTT
Organism: Streptomyces sp. NPDC051913; assembly: GCF_044593635.1. Taxonomy (NCBI): domain Bacteria; kingdom Bacillati; phylum Actinomycetota; class Actinomycetes; order Kitasatosporales; family Streptomycetaceae; genus Streptomyces; species Streptomyces sp. NPDC051913. The sequence goes on from NZ_JBIUCI010000017.1 coordinate 183,521, forward strand.
GCGGTCGCTCGGCACGAAAGCGACCCCCGCCCGCACCGCGTCCCGCAGTGAGCGCGGCAGCCCGCGCCCGCCGATGTCACCCCGCCCCGCCGACACCGCCGTACGCCCGCACACCACCTCCAACGCCGTGAGATGCCCGGCCCCTTGGAGCCCCGCGAGCCCCACCACCTCACCCGCCCGCACGGTGAACGTCACGTCCGTCAGGCTCCCCGGCACGCTCACCCCGGACAGCACCACGGGCGGCGGCAGGTCGACCACGGTCCGCGTCCGGCGCACCGGCTGCTCGGGGCGGCGGCCCAGCATCGCCGAGACCAGTTCCGGCACGTCGACGTCCGCACGGTGTGCCCCGGCCAGCGCGACCCGCCCGTCCCGCAGGACTGTCACGCGCTGCGCCAGGCGCATGACCTCCTCCAGGAAGTGGGTGACGTACAGGACGGCGATGCCCCGCCCGGTCAGGGTGCGCAACACCCCTTCGAGCCGGTCGACGGCCGCCGCGGGCAGCGCCGAGGTCGGCTCGTCGAGGATCAGCAGCCGGGGTCGGCGCAGCAGCGCCCGCGCGATCTCCGTCAACTGTTGCTCGGCCAGGGGGAGTTCGCCGACCTCCGTGCCGAGGTCGACGTCCAGACCGAGTTCGGCGAGGACCGGCCGGGCCGCGCGGTCCATGGCGCCCCGGTCGAGCAGACCGAAGCGGCGTGGTGGGCGGTACGGGAAGAGGTTCTCGCGGACGGTGAGGTCGGGGAATAGGCTCAACTCCTGGGAGACGGTGGCGATCCGGGTGTCCTTCGCCAGCCGCACCGCCCCCTCGTCGGCGGCCAGCGTGCCCGAAAGGACGCGCACCAGCGTGGACTTGCCCGCGCCGTTCTCGCCGACCAGCGCGTGCACCTCGCCGCCGCTCAGCCGCATGTCCACCCCGTCCAGGGCGCGGACCCCGCCGTAGGACTTGAACAGCCCCTGGGCCACGAGGATGTCGTCGTACGACGTCATCTCAGCGCGCGTCCTTCAGGGGACGCAGCTGGGCGTCCTGGTCGCCGAGCAGTTTGTCGATCGTCGGCTTGTACCAGTCGTACGCCGCCTCCGGGGACTTCTGCCGGGCGATGATCTCGTCGATGACGGAGGAGTCGACGACCCCGCCGGGCGAGAGGAACCAACCGTCGGGCAGCTTCCCGTCGTTGTCGCGGACCGAGTCGATCAGGATCGCCGTGGACAGATAGCCCTTGAGGAAGTGCTGCGGGTCGATGGCGACGAAGTTCGAACCGTCCTTGACCGCCTCCAGGGTCTTCGGGTCGACGTCGAAACCGGCCGTCAGCCACTTGCCGTTCTTCTGCTTCTTGATCTTGGCGAGGTTGTAGCTGTCGGCGTCACCGACACCGAGGAACGCCAGCGCGTCCGGATGGGCGTTGACCTGCGCGGACCACGCGCTGTAATTCTGGCCGGGGTCGCTGTACGTCTGGAAGGGGCCGACGATCCGGACCTTCGGTGCCTCCTTGGCGAACGTGTCCTTGATGCCCTTGGCCCGGCTGTCCAGCACCGGCGTCCCCGGATTGGGCACGCCGATCGCGACCTCGCCCTCGGGGTCGTCGCCGAGCCGCTTCAGCGCCTCCTTCGCCATCAACTCGCCCAGCGCGTAGTTGTCGTTGCCGACGTAGAACCCGACCTTGCTCCCGTCGGTGGGGGAGGTGTCCAGGGCGACGATCGGGATGCCCTTGTCGACGGCCTGCGCGGCGGGGCGGGTGAAGATCGGCGGGTCGAGGTTCTCCAGGACGATGCCGTCCTTGGCGGTGGCGGTCAGGTTCTGGAACAGCTGCACCTCGGCCGGGCCGTCCGTGTTGGGTGGGCCGACCGCCTTGAAGTCGACGTTCTTCGCGTGGTCGGCGGCGCTCTCGGCACCCAGCACCATCTCGTGGGCGAAGTTGAGCGAGATGTTGGCCACCGCGATGCCCATGTCGAGCTTGCCGCCCTTGCCGCCGCCGCTGTCGCCGTCGCCGCAACCGGCGGCACCGAGCAGCACGAGAACACCGAACGCGGCAGTCACCGTATGAAATTGACGTTGCATCAGGGCCTCCCAGGCGACACGGCTCGTTCCAGGCGATACGGCTCATTGGCGGCGACGCGGCTTCGTCGACGGCGATACGGCTCATCGACGGCGACGCCCGGTCCGGCGCAGCGCGCTGTCCGCCGCGACGGCGACGAGGATGACCCCACCGGTCGCGAACGACGTCCAGTTGATGGGTACTTCGAAGAACACGAGCCCGGCGGCGACCATGGAGAGGATCATCGCGCCCGCCACCGCGCCGATCACCGAGCCCCGCCCACCGGCCAGCGGGGTACCGCCGATGATGCAGGCGGCGATGGCCTGCAACTCGTAACCCTGGCCGAGAGTCGGGTCCCCGGCACCGTAGAAGGCGAGGGCGAGGGCGGCGGCGCACGCCGTGGTGAGCCCGGACAGGGCGAGGGCCTGGACGCGGGTACGGACGACCGGGATGCCGCTGAACGCGGCGGCGTCGGGGTTGGACCCGATCGCCCGCACCCGGGCACCGAAACGGGTCCGGGCGAGGACCACGGCCAGCACGACGACCACCACGAGCAGCACCCACAGCGCGAACGGCACCCCGCCCGGATCACCGCCCGCGAAGGTGAAGAACGAGTCGCCCAGCGGCAGATCGGTGACCTGCCTGCCGTCGGCCAGCGCGAGCCCGACCCCGCGGAAGAGCATGAGCGTGCCCAGCGTCACGATGAACGACGGCAGCGCGAGCACCGTCGTCACCAGCGCGTTGAACACCCCGCACGCGACGCCGGTGAGCAGCATGACCGGCACCGCCGCCCAGGGCGCCCAGCCGTCCCGCACCAGCAACGCCCCGACGACCAGCACCATCGCGTACGTACCGCCCACCGACAGGTCCACCTCGCGCATCGCGAGCGCGAAGACCATCCCGCACGCCATCAGCGAGATGTAGACGGAGTTGTGCGCGGTGGACAGCAGATTGTCGGTGTCGAGGAAGTCCGGGTAGGGGATGCCGATCCCGGCCACCAGCAGACCCAGCACGACCAGCACACCCAGCTCGTCCCGCACCAGCCGACGGGACACGGACGTCAACGGCCGCGGCCGAAGCGGCTGTCGAGGATCGCGGGCGCGCTCGGCGTCGTCCACGGCACGCTCGGTCTCGGTCATCGGGCACCGCTCCCGGTACGTCTGGCGCTGGGGGTCGCCCGCAGCGTCGGCCCAACCGGCGCCGGCGGCAACACGGGCGTTCCAGCGAGTGGAATGCGCCCTTGCCCACCGCGGGGCGGGTCCGCACACTCGCCCCATGGAGACGCGTACCGCCCTGGTGACCGGCGCGGCACAGGGCCTCGGGCAGGAGTTCGCCGTGGCACTCGCGGGGCGCGGCTACCGGGTCGCCGGGCTGGACCTCGTGCCGCAGCCGGAGACCGCGGACAGGATCCTCGACTACCTGGAACTGGTCGGCGACGTCGCCGACGAGGAGGTGATCGGGGCCGGACTGGAGCGCGTCGTCGACCGGTTCGGCACACTGCACGTGGTCGTCAACAACGCGGGCGTGTACCCCGCCAAGCCCTTCGAGGAGACGACCCCCGAGGAGTGGCGCCGCGTGATGCGGGTCAACCTGGAGGCCCCGTACCTCGTCACCCGGGCCGCACTGCCCCATCTGAAGGCGGCCGGCTGGGGTCGTGTCGTCAACATCGCCTCTGCGGCGGTCTTCACCGCGCCGCCCACGATGGTCCCGTACGTCGCCTCGAAGATGGGTCTGATCGGCTTCACCCGCGCCCTCGCCGCCGCGCTCGCGCCGTACGCCATCACCGTCAACGCCATCGCACCCACCATGGTCCGCACCGCTACCGCCGAGCGGACCGTCGGCGCCGACGGCGGCTTCGCCCTCGTCCGCGACCGGCAGGCCGTCCGGCGCACCCAGGAGCCGTCCGACCTGGTCTCGACCCTGCTGTACGTGGTCGACGAGGGCAGCGGCTTCCTGACCGGCCAGACCCTCAACGTGTCAGGGGGCTCCGCCTACCTCTGACCGCTCCACCCACCCGCTCAACTCCTCCCTCAACGACCGCTGGAACGTCGTCAGCAGGGCCTGCACCACGATCGGGTGCATATGGGCCGACAGGGACCGCACGTCCGCGGTGTCCCGCTCGGACACCTCGCCGCGGAACAGCTCCGCCAGCTCGTGCGCCGCCACGCGCGCGTGCTCCACGAGCACGTTGCGCGCGGCCAGGATCGACTCCTGGGACAGCGGTACGTCGAGCAGTCGCACGCCGAGCCGCAGCAGCCCCGAGTCGAAGCGGAAGTCCTCCCCGTCGGGCTGTACGACGCCCATCGCCACGAGCCGCTGGACGTCGTCGTCGGCCAGTGGCCGCCCCGCCCGCCGCTCCAGCTCCCGCCGCTCGGCCGTCTCGGTGGTGTCCGGCGCCCAGGAGGCGACGACCGCGCGGTGGATCGCGAGATCGTGCGCGCTCAGGTCGGGCGGCAGCTGCCGCAGATACCGCTCGATCGCGGCCAGTGTCATCCCCTGGTGCTGGAGCTCCTCGATGAGTTCCAGACGCGCCAGATGGTCCCTGCCGTAGTGCCCCACCCGGCGCGGACCGATCACCGGCGGCGGCAGCAGACCCTTGGTGCTGTAGAAGCGGACCGTGCGCACGGTGACGCCCGCCTGAGCGGCCAGCTCATCGACGGTGAGGGTCGGCTTCTCGGTGTCGGCGGTGTCGGTCGTCATGTGCAGCAGTATCGCTGTCTCACCAGTGCTGTGAAACCTCCTGGGCACCCCTGCCGATCATGTGACATGTCCCGCGGTGTGAGGTCCGCCACCGCGTGGCCCGCGGGGTTCGGGGAAGGTGGCCCCTTGGTCTGTGCCTCCACCGAGCGCACAGGCCATACGTACGTCAGGACACCCGCGCGCGATCCGCCCGGGCGCCCCCGCACCAGAGAGTGGTACCCCCTGTGAGCAAGGACGCCGTGGACACGGCAACAGCCACCGAGGTGGCCCGGACGCCCGCGGACGCGGGTGACGCCGGCTACAGCAAGGACCTCAAGGCCCGCCACGTCAACATGATCGCCATCGGCGGCGCGATCGGCACGGGCCTCTTCCTCGGCGCCGGAGGACGCCTCCACGACGCCGGTCCCGCGCTCGCGATCGCCTACCTGGTCTGCGGCATCTTCGCCTTCTTCGTCGTCCGGGCGCTCGGCGAGCTCGTCCTCTACCGCCCGTCCTCCGGTTCCTTCGTGTCGTACGCGCGCGAGTTCCTCGGCGAGAAGGGCGCGTACGTCGCCGGCTGGATGTACTTCCTGAACTGGTCGACCACCGGTATCGCCGACATCACCGCGATCGCGCTCTACACGCACTACTGGAGCCTGTTCACCGACATCCCGCAGTGGACACTGGCGCTCATCGCGCTGGCCGTCGTCCTCGCCGTGAACCTGATCTCGGTGAAGATCTTCGGCGAGATGGAGTTCTGGTTCGCCATCGTCAAGGTCGCCACCCTGGTCGGCTTCATGCTCGTCGGCATCTTCCTGCTGGCCACCCAGCACCAGGTGGGCGGCACGACGCCCGGCCCGAGCGTCATCACCGACAACGGCGGCGTCTTCCCGCACGGCCTCATGCCCGTGGTCCTCGTCATGCAGGGCGTGATCTTCGCGTACGCCGCCCTGGAGCTGGTCGGCGTCGCCGCGGGCGAGACCGCCGAGCCGGAGAAGGTCGTCCCGCGCGCGGTGAACTCGATCATGTGGCGGGTGGGACTGTTCTACGTCGGCTCGGTCGTCCTTCTCGCCCTCCTCCTCCCCGGCTCCGTCTACTCGGCCGACGAGAGCCCCTTCGTCACGGTCCTGTCGAAGATCGGCGTCGAGGGCGCCGGAGACGTGATGAACCTGGTGGTCCTGACGGCGGCGATGTCGTCCCTGAACTCCGGCCTGTACTCCACTGGCCGCATCCTGCGCTCCATGGCGACGGCCGGCTCGGCCCCGAGGTTCACCGCCCGCATGAACCGCAGCCAGGTCCCCTACGGCGGCATCCTGCTCACCTGCGCGGTGTGCGTGCTCGGCGTCGGCCTCAACTACCTCATGCCCAGCCAGGCCTTCGAGATCGTGCTGAACGTCGCCTCCCTCGGCATCATCAGCACCTGGGTGATCATCATGGTCTGCCATCTGGTCTTCGTCCGCCGCGCGCGGGCCGGCCTGGTCACCCGCCCCACCTTCCGCCTCCCGTTCAGCCCGGTCACGGAGATCGCCACGATCGTCTTCCTGCTGGCCTGCCTCGGCATGATGGCGAACGACCCCGAAGTGGGCCGCAAGACCCTGCTGCTGATCCCGGTGATCGCGGCGATGCTGGTGGGCGGATGGTTCGCGGTGCGGCGCCGGGTGGCGCGGACGGCGGACCGGGAGCTGACCGAGTTCACGGGGTAATTCGGGGGCCGTTGTCAGTGGCGGCGCCTACGGTGGCGTCATGTCGGAGATCACTTACGTCCGGGGCGACGCCACCGTTCCCTCGGTGAAGGGCGTCAAGGTGATCGCCCATGTCTGCAACGACATCGGGGGATGGGGAAAGGGCTTCGTGCTCGCCCTCTCGCGCCGCTGGCCCGAGCCGGAGGCGGCGTACCGCGCCTGGCACCGGGGCAGGGCCGGGAACGACTTCGGGCTGGGCGCGGCCCAGTTCATCCAGGTCGAGCCGTATGTGTGGGTGGCCAACCTGGTCGGCCAGCGCGGCATCCGCACGGGCAGCAAGGGCGTCCCCGTCCGGTACGAGGCGATCGACACGGCGCTGGGGCGGCTCGCCGACAAGGCCGTGGCACTCGGCGCCTCGGTCCACATGCCCCGGATAGGGTGCGGACTGGCCGGGGGCAAGTGGTCCCGCGTCGAACCGCTGATCGCCGAGCGGCTGGTACGACGGGGGCTCGCCGTCACGGTCTACGACCACGGCGACTGACGGGCCGGCAAGGCAGGGAGGCGGCGGTATGGACCTCGTTCCGGTGGAGATCGGACCGCTGAACCCTCAGGTCCAGGACCTGGCGGTCGGGGTGGTGCTGTTCGCCGTCTGCTTCCTCTGTCTGGTTCCGCTGCTGCGCCGGATGAACCGGGTCCTGGCGGCGCGCGAGCAGGCCACGGACGGAGTCGCCGCGCGGGCCGAGCGGCTCCGGGCGCTCGCCGAGGAGAAGCGCGCCGAGGCGGAGGCCGAACTCGCCGACGCCCGCCATGACGCGGCCCGCACCCGTCAGCGAGCCGAGGCGGAGGGCGCCGCGCTCATCGCCGCGGCCCGCGCGGAGGGCCTCCGCGAACGGGACGAACTCCTGGCCCGGACGGCCACCCGCATCGACGCCGACCTGGCCACCGCGCGAGCCCGACTCCAGCACTTCCTGCCCGAGTTGGCGACGGAGCTGGCGAGCCGGGTGCTGGGCGAGCCGGTGGTGCCGCAGACGTCGAGCCGGGCGCCGGACGCCATGTGACCGGCCACCCCCGGATCCACTCCTGCGCCGCGAACGCCCTGCGGCACCCGACTCAGCCCTGTGCCGCGAAGGTCGTCCGGTAACCGGCTGAGCCCTGTGCCGCGAACGCCCCGCGGCTCGACAGGCTCAGCCGTCAGCTGCGAACGCCCCCGCGGCCCCACCGGCTCGGCCCTGTGTCGTGAGGGTCGTCCGGTAACCGGCTGAGCCCTGTGCCGCGAACGCCCCGCGGCTCGACAGGCTCAGCCGTCAGCTGCGAACGCCCCCGCGGCCCCACCGGCT
>NZ_JBIUCI010000017.1:191347-198172 GCF_044593635.1 Streptomyces sp. NPDC051913
TCGGCTTTGAGCCGCGAGGGTCGTCCGGCACCCGGCTGAGCCCTGTGCCGCGAACGTCCCGCGGTAACCGGCTCAGCCGTCAGCCGCGAACGCCTCCGCGGCCCCACCGGCTCGGCTTTGAGCCGCGAGGGTCGTCCGGCACCCGGCTCAGCCCTGCGCCGCGAACGCCCCGCGGTAACCGGCTCAGCCGTCAGCCGCGAACGCCTCCGCGGCCCCACCGGCTCAGCTCTGCGCCGCGGACGCCCTCCGGCACCCGGCTTAGCCCTGCGCCGCGAACGCCCGTAGCAGGCACTCCGTGAGCCTGGCCGCCGTGCTCCCGTCCGGATCGAGGCGCGGGTTGAAGATCGTGACGTCCAGTCCCACCGCCCCGGTGCCGGACAGTGCCGTGCGCAGGACGGTTTCCAGCTCCTCCCAGCTCAGCCCGCCGTCCAGCCGGTAGTCCACGGCGGGCATGACCGCGTCGTCCAGCACGTCGACGTCGAGATGCACCCAGTACCCGGCCCCGCCGCCCTCGCCGGTCAGGGCCTCCACCGCCTGCCGCGCCGCCTCACCCGCCCCCAGCTCCCGCACCCGGTCGAGGTCCAGCGCGTGCAGTTTCTCCGGCAGCGGCTCCATACCGAACACCGCCGCCTCCGCCTGGTCCCGGAACCCGAGGGCGACGACGTCCTCGTCCCGCACCAGCGGCCCGAGCCCGTCCAGGTCGGCGAGGGCGGTGGGCCCCCGACCGGTGGCCAGTGCCAGCTCCATCGAGGCCACCTCGCCGGCCGGCTCCGTCTCCGGTCGATAGAAGTCGGTGTGGCCGTCGAGGAACAGCAGCCCATGGCGCCCCCGGCGGCGCAGGGCGAGCAGATTGCCGAGCAGGATGCTGCAGTCGCCGCCCAGCACCAGCGGGAACCGCCCGGCGTCGAGGACCTCGCCCACCGCACCGGCCAGCCGCAGGGCGTGCTCGGCGATCCCGCCCGGATTGAGCACCCCGGTCTCCGGGTCCCGTTCCGGGTCGTACGGGCCCGGCTCGACGCTGCCCACCCGCACCGCGCCCAGACCGTCGGCCAGACCCGCGTCGAGCAGTGCCCGGGGCAGCTCCTCGACGCCGGTCGGCCGCAGCCCCAGCACGGACGGTGCCTCGATGATCGCGACGTCGCGCACTCCGACTCCCTCGTCAGGCGGCGCCGGCGGGCCCATGCGTCCGGCGACGTGGGCCCACCGTAGACCGCGGGAGGGCGTGGAGCGCGGCAGCGCCCACGTCCGGCGAGGCGCCCCACGCCACCTGCCGAGTACCCCTTCTAGTGCTCGTGCACGTCGTTCGTCGCCGCGATCTGCTTCCACGACCTCGGCTGCTCCGGTGCGGCCGAGGCCCCCGCGATCGAGGCGGTCCGCGCCGCCGGGGCGGCCGGCTTCGTCGGCTGGAACAGCCAGGTGTCGAACAGCGCGGACAGCGACTGCCCGGACACCTCCTCCGCGTACGCCCGGAAGTCGGCGACGGACGCGTTGCCGTACGCGTACTTCTGCGGCCAGCCCTTCAGGACCGTGAAGAACGCGTCGTCACCGATCTCGTTCCGCAGCGCCTGGAGGGCCAGCGCGCCCCGGTCGTAGACGGCGATGTCGAACTGGTTCTCCGGACCGGGGTCACCGGGCTTCACCGTCCAGAACGGGTCGTCGGCCGGGTGCGAGGCGTACACGTAGTCCGCGAGCTCCTGCGCGGTGCCCTCGTCCTCGTGCTCGGACCACAGCCACTGCGCGTACCGGGCGAAGCCCTCGTTGATCCAGATGTCCTTCCACCCGGACACGGAGACGAGGTCCCCGTACCACTGGTGGGCCAGCTCGTGCACGACCACGGACACGTTGGAGCCGTTCGCGAACTGCCGCGGGCTGTAGTACGGCCGGGTCTGCGTCTCCAGCGCGTACCCGGTGGTGGTGTTGGGGACGTACCCGCCGAGCGCGTTGTACGGATACGGCCCGAAGTACTCGCTCAGCCAGTCGGCGACCTCACCGGTCCGCTCGATGCTGGCTCGCGCGGCGCCGTCGTTGGCGCCGAGGTCCTTGCTGTACGCGTTGACGACCGGGACGCCGCTCTCGGTGGTCCCGGTCGTGATGTCGAACCTGCCGACCGCCAGCGTCGCGAGATAGGTGGCCTGCGGCTTGTCGGACCGCCAGTTGTAGCGGGTCCAGCCGAGGCGTGAACTCGTCGACTGGAGCGTGCCGTTGGAGATGGCCTGGCTGCCGTCCGGCACCAGGACGGACACGTCATAGGTCGCCTTGTCGAGCGGGTGGTCGTTGCTCGGGAACCACCACCAGGCCGACTCGGGCTCGTTCGCGCCGACCCCGCCGTCCGGAGTGCGGTGCCAACTGGTGAAGCCGTACGCCTGCTTCGACGACGGGACTCCGCTGTACCGCACGACGACGGTCACCGAAGTGCCCTTCGCCAGCGGCGACTTCGGGGTGATCTCCAGCTCGTGCTCGCCGGAGGTGGTGAACGACGCCTTCGCGCCGTTGACCCGCACCTAGGAGACGTCCAGCAGGAAGTCCAGGTTGAAGCGGGACAAGTCCTGTGTGGTGCGGGCCAGAAGGGTCGCCGTGCCCTCCAGCTCGTCCGTCGCCGGCTGGTACTTCAGCCGCAGGTCGTAGTGGGAGACGTCGTATCCGCCGTTGCCGTAGTCCGGGTAGTAGGGGTCGCCGATGCCCGGGGCGCCGGGGGAGTGGCTCGCGGCCGATGCCGGGATCGCCAGCAGGACGGACGCGGCAGCGAGTGCGCCCGGCGCGATGATTCTGCGGTGCACGAAAGCTCCAAGTCGTAGGGGCAAGAAGTCTGTTCGGAGCCTATTCAGTCCCTGTGGACCCAGGCATGTCCATGGCCGCAGCCGTCACACGATCGCCATTCGGCCGTCATGACCGACTCCGCGCCCCCTGTATGGCAAACGGCCCTCTTTTGCACGGGAGTTGACAGCTGTACCGTCCGCGCATGCCGATACGCACGCGCTTCACGATCTGGAGACAGCTCGCGACGGCGGCCACCGCCGCCCTGCTGGCCACGTTCCTCACCCCCGCCGCCGCACAGGCCGCGCCGCGTGAGAGCCAACCCGTCTACTCGTACGAGAACGCCGTCCGCGAGGCCGTCTGGGTGGACACCGGCCTCGACGGGGACGGCGACGGCAAGAACGACCGCGTGGCCGTCGACATCGTCCGCCCCCGCGAACCCGCCGCCCAGGGCCGCAAGGTTCCGGTCATCATGGACGCCAGCCCGTACTACTCCTGCTGCGGGCGCGGCAACGAGAGCCAGAAGAAGACGTACGACGCCCAGGGCGACGTCGTCCAGATGCCGCTCTTCTACGACAACTACTTCGTGCCCCGCGGCTACGCCTTCGTCGGCGTCGACCTCGCCGGCACCAACCGCTCCGACGGCTGCGTGGACGTCGGCGGCCGCTCGGACATCCTCTCCGCCAAGGCCGTCGTCGACTGGCTGAACGGCCGCGCCAAGGCGTACACCAGCCGTACGGGCACCACAAAGGCCAAGGCCGACTGGACCAACGGCAGAACCGGCATGATCGGCAAGAGCTGGGACGGCACCATAGCCAACGGTGTCGCCGCGACCGGCGTCGAAGGGCTGAGGACGATCGTCCCGATCAGCGCCATCTCCTCCTGGTACGACTACTACTTCCAGCAGGGCGCCCCGCTCTACGACTCCGGCCCCGACTGGCTCTCCGACTACGTCGACAGCCCCGACGCCCGCGCCAAGTGCGCCGCAGTGCAGCAGAAGATCGTCGACGGCGCCCCGCGCAGCGGTGACTGGACCGGCTTCTGGACCGAGCGGGACTACGTCAGGAACGCCGCCAAGGTGAAGGCCAGCGTCTTCGCGATCCACGGCCAGCAGGACCTCAACGTCCGGATGAAGCACCTCGGCCAGTGGTGGGACGCCCTCGCCAAGAACGGCGTCGAGCGCAAGATCTGGCTCTCCCAGACCGGCCACGTCGACCCCTTCGACTTCCGCCGCGCGGCATGGGTCGACACCCTGCACCGCTGGTTCGACCATGAACTCCTCGGCTACGACAACGGCATCGACCGCGAGCCGATGGCCGACATCGAACGCCACCCCGACCAGTGGGTCACCTCCAAGGTCTGGCCCCCGCGCGGCACCAGCACCACCACCCTGCGCCCCTCCCAGGGCGCGCAGCCCGGCGTCGGCACCCTCGGCGTCTCCCGAGCACGGGGCACCGAGACCTTCACCGACAACCCGGCGCTGAGCGAGACCGACTGGGCCGCGCGGATCGACACCTCCACCCCCGACAAGGCGGGCTTCGCCACCGGCACGCTCACCGAGGACCTGCGCGTCTCCGGCTCCTCGAAGGTCACCGTCACCGCCACGCCCACCACCTCGACGGCTCATCTCTCCGCCGTCCTCGTGGACCTCGGCCCGAACACCATCCGGGACTACGCGGCGAGCGGCGAGGGCATCAGCACCCTCACCGACCGCACCTGCTGGGGTGTCAGCACCGCCGGTGACAGCGCCTGCTTCAAGGTGACCCAGGCCAAGACCGCCGACGTCGACTACGAGGTCGTCAGCCGAGGCTGGGCCGACCTCGGCACCTACGCCGACCCCGGCAAGGGCGTCCCGCTCACCCCGGGCAAGGCGTACACGATCACCCTCGACCTGGCCGCCACCGATCATGTCGTCCCGGCCGGCCACCGGCTCGCCCTGATCATCGCGGGCACGGACAAGGATTTGATCGACCCGCCGTCCACCACGCCGACGCTCACGCTGGACCTGTCCCGCACGAAGGCGAGCGTCCCGCTGGTCGGTGGCGCCCGGGCCTTCGCGCACGCCACGGACGGCGCCGCCACCGCCGTACCCGAGGCCACGGAACTCGACGGCGTGCAGGCGCCGCGGTCCGTCCAGCGCGTCCCGTAGTAATCCAGTAATTCGACATCGACTGTTGAAAACCGAGTCATGTGCGGTACCTGTGGTAGGCCGTATCCATGGGTTTCGGGAGAAGGTGCCGCAAATGACGGAAGACATGAAGAAAAGGGGTGGCGGGGAGGGTTCTTCGGGCCTTCCCCGCGACCACACCACCGACCGCGTGGTGTTCGGGGTCACCGCCGTCATCACCGTGGCGTTCGTGATCTGGGGTTCCACGGCGACGGACTCGCTGGAGAACGTCTCCACCAAGATGCTCAACGGCCTGATCAAGAACGGCGGTTGGGCCTTCATGCTGGCCGCCTCCTGCTTCGTGGTCTTCGCCCTGTGGCTCGCGGTCAGCCGCTACGGCCGCATCCACCTCGGCGCCGAGGGCGAGGAGCCCGAGTTCCGCACGGTGTCGTGGGTCGCGATGATGTTCAGCGCCGGCATGGGCATCGGTCTGATGTTCTACGGCGTGAGCGAACCCCTCGCCCACTACACGACCCCGCCACCCGGCACGAACCCCGCCGACTCCGGTGACCGCATGGAGACGGCGATGGCGACCACCCTCTTCCACTGGACACTGCATCCCTGGGCGATCTACGCGGTGGTCGGCCTCGGTATCGCCTACAGCACCTTCCGCAAGCGCCGCCGCCAGACCATCAGCGCCGTGTTCACCCCGCTGATCGGGGAGCGGCACGCCGAGGGCGGCGTGGGCCGGGTCATCGACATCCTCGCGATCATCGCCACCATCTTCGGCTCGGCGGCCTCCCTCGGCCTCGGCGCGCTCCAGATCGGCTCCGGCTTCCAGGAGTTGGACTGGATGGACGACGTCAGCACCGGTCTGCTCGTCGCGATCATCGCCGTCCTCACGCTGGCCTTCGTCGCCTCCGCCGTCTCGGGTGTCGAGCGGGGCATCCAGTGGCTGTCCAACACCAACATGGTGCTGGCGCTGATCCTCGCCGTGTTCGTGTTCATCGCCGGACCGACGATCATCGTCCTCGACCTGCTGCCCACCTCGGTCTTCGCCTACCTCGGCGACCTGCCCCAGCTCGCCGGCCGCACCGAGGCGAGCGGCGGCAAGGGCGTCGCCGACTGGCTGGGCAGCTGGACCGTCTTTTACTGGGCCTGGTGGATCTCCTGGACGCCCTTCGTCGGCATGTTCATCGCCCGCATCAGCCGCGGCCGCACCATCCGCCAGTTCGTCGGCGGTGTCATCCTCGTCCCCAGCACGGTCAGCCTGATCTGGTTCGCCGTCTTCGGCGGTACGGCGATGAAGCTGAAGGAGGGCGGCGCACTCGCCGGCGAGGACACTCCCGAGGGCCAACTCTTCGGCGTGCTCCAGGAGTTCCCCATCGCCACCGCCACCAGCCTGCTGGTGATGATCCTGGTCGGCATCTTCTTCGTCTCGGGGGCCGACGCCGCCTCCATCGTGATGGGTACGCTCTCCCAGAAGGGCGCCCTCGAACCCGGCCGGTTCGTCGTGGTGTTCTGGGGCGTCGTCACCGGCGCGGTCGCCGCCATCATGCTGCTCGTCGGCAGCGGTCAGGGCGACGCCCTCACCGGCTTGCAGAACCTCACCATCCTGGCCGCCGCGCCCTTCGTCCTCGTGATGATCGGGATGTGCGTCGCCCTCATGCGCGACCTGCGCCGCGACCCGGTCATCGTGCGCGGCGAGATGGGCTCCGAGGCCGTCGAGCTCGCGGTCATCGAGGGCCACAAGAGGTACGACGGCGACTTCGAGATCCGTGTCGGCCCGGGGGCCGGTACGGAGACGGAGGGCGACCCACTGGGCCACGACCACGGTTAGGACGCGGGGCCTGGGGCGTCCGGAGAGGCCCTAGGTGTATTGCCCCGCAGGGTTGTTCACACGGTTGATCGGCGGCTGGCCTCCGAGTGCGGTGTGGCAGCGATGGTAGTTGTAGGTGTGGAGG
>NZ_JBIUCI010000018.1:0-179822 GCF_044593635.1 Streptomyces sp. NPDC051913
CAGCAGACGGCGGACCTCCTCGGCTGCTCCGTCGGCACCGTGAAGAGCCAGGCCAGCAGGGCGCTGAAGAAGCTGCGCTCCAGCGCGGCCCTGTCGGACTACGCCGGCGGGTCGGCGCACACGGAACAGGACGGACCCCGGGCATGAGTACCGACATCTCCCCGCAGCCGCCGTCCCCTGAGCTCTGGCAGATGCTGGACGAGGCCGCACGGGACTGCGCCCCCACGGCGTTCCCACGTGACCGGGTCGTACACCGGGCCAGGCTCATCAAGCGGCGCCGCAGGCTGGTGACCGCCACTCTGGCCGTCGCCCTGCTGACCCCGCCGGCCGTCAAGCTGGTCCTGCCGCACGAGACCACGCACTCGCCCGCCGTCTCCAGCACCCAGGTGCCGACGCCCGGCCCCTCCGCCACCCACGACCCGGCCGACGACCGCTCGCCGGTCCGTGTCGTGCGACCAGGGGAGCGGATCGAAGCGGGGCTCGGCGTCTGGTACATGCTCAAGAAGCGTGAGTACTGCGACGCGAACCCGGCTGACGAGAAACCCATCTGCGTGGCGGACCTGGACGTGGACCAGCCCGGTGCCATACCGATGACCTTCAACACGCACCCCTTGGCGAACGGGATGGTGTACGTCTTCGCGTACACCGGGAAGACACCCGCCGTCCGCATCACGATGACGGAGAACGGCCGGACCACCGTCCTCCCCATCGTGCGGCTGGCCGGCCGCCCGGCCTATGTGAGTTCCTACGCGGTCGGCGCACCGCAACCCGCCGACGCGAGCGAAGGGCTGCTCGGGGACGCGCAGTTCCGGGTGTACGGCGCCGACGGCAAGGAACTGGCCCGGATGGGGGGACGGTGAACGGCGGAGGACCAGCCGCGCGTGAACGGGACAAAACGGAACACTCGCGAGAAGCTGCCCTCATGACAACCGAACCCGCGCCCGCCGCCGACGCCTCGTACCGCTTCGACGACCTGACCGCTCTTTTCATCAACTGCACCCTCAAACCGTCCTCGCAGCTCAGCCACACCCAAGGGCTGATCGACAAGAGCGCGGAGATCATGATGGCGCGGGGGGTCACCACGTCCGAGATCCGTGCCGTCGACCACGACATCGCCCCTGGCGTCTACCCGGACATGACCGAGTACGGTTTCGCCACCGACGAGTGGCCCGCACTGTACGAGCGTGTGATGGCCGCGGACATCCTGGTCGTCGCCGGTCCGATCTGGCTCGGCGACAACAGCTCGGTGACCAAGCGGGTGATCGAGCGCCTCTACGCCTGCTCCGGCATCCTCAACCCACAGGGCCAGTACGCCTATTACGGCCGCGTCGGCGGCTGTCTGATCACCGGCAACGAGGACGGCGTGAAGCACTGCGCGATGAACGTCCTCTACAGCCTCCAGCACCTCGGCTACACGATCCCGCCCCAGGCCGACGCCGGCTGGATCGGACCGGCCGGCCCGGGACCGTCGTACCTCGACCCCGGTTCGGGCGGCCCGGAGAACGACTTCACCAACCGCAACACGTCCTTCATGACCTGGAACCTCATGCACACCGCCGCCCTGCTGAAACGGGCGGGCGGCATCCCCGCGTACGGCAACCAGCGCTCCCAGTGGGACGCGGGCTGCCGACCGGGGGCGGAGAACCCCGAACACCGCTGAGCGTGGCGTTCTCCCCGTCTTGCCGGCGAGACAAGTGTCGTCCCTGCATCGCCGTGGAATGTGCGCCTCTCTGCTTTGACGTCCGCAGGCAGCTGGTTAGGCTTTATCGAGTCGGTGTGAGCAGTCTCCGTGCCCCTCGGTAACCGCACTCGATCGATTGGTTGGCGGACTTCTATGTCTCGAATACGTCACGCGAATGGACAGGATGTGGTTCCCGCCTCGTCGGCGCAGCGGAGGATGTATTTCTCGTCCTTGGTGAGATCGGATGATGCGGCGGACACCTGGGGAACTGTACTCAGGCTCGACGGGGCGCTGGAGACAGAAAGACTGGATCGCGCACTCAGGGTTCTGTACGACCGGCACGAAACATTGCGCACCACATTCCTGGAACGCGACGGTGAAGTCCTCCAAGTGGTACGCGATGTGCACGGAGATCCTTTCCTCGCGTCCCTGATCGACATTTCGGAGGCCGAGGGCGACACCCACGACGAGCGCCTTGCCTGGGCTGAGGCCGAAGCGGGCAGGCTGCTCGATTTTCCTTTTGATCTGTCATCCGGACCGCTCTGGAAGGCAAGCGTCATACGGGTGTCGCCCAAGCTGCATCTGATGATTCTCGTTTTTCATCACATCATCATCGACGAAATGTCCGCCCAGGTGTTCGCCGAGGAGCTACGCCTCGCCTTCGCTGACCCTGACGCGTCGGCCTGGGCGGTGCCGGCCGTTCCGTACGCGGATTTCTGTCTCGCGGAGAAGGCCTCCGGGGTCGATCGCGCAGGCCTGGACTACTGGCGTGGTCAGCTGGCGGGCCTCAAGTCGGTGCGGCTGCCCGAGGACAGCACGGAAATCCCGGGGAGGATGGTCGGTTCCCGGCTCCCGGTCGCCGTTGCGAAGGATGTGGTGACGGGATTCGAGAGGTTCTGCAAGGAGCGCTCGATCACTCCGTTCATGGGCATGCTGGGAGCCTATTTCATTCTGTTGCAGCGCTGGGCGGGATCGAGTGACATAGCGGTCGGCACGCCGGTACTCGCGCGACCCGACGCAGAATTCTTCGGAACGATCGGATTCTTCGCCAATACGGTTGTGCTGCGCTGCCCGGCAGCGCCCGAATCGACCTTCGATCAGTTCATCGAGCGCGTGAGTGAAATGGTTCTGGACGCACTCGACCACCAGGATGTGCCGTTCGAGACGGTGGTGGAGACTCTTTCCCCCTATCGGGACGCCGATCGCAACCCCCTGTTTCAGGCCGCCATCGGATACGGCTCGCTCGACCCGAGCGATATCTGGGAGCTCGACGGGCTGCGGGTGACGCCGATGCCGGAACCCACGCAATTGGCGCGCGTCCAGTTCGACCTGAGACTGGACATACAACGGCAGGCGCACGAGACCCTGCTCACCGTCGAATACAACCGTCAGCGGTTTTCCGAGGCAGCCATGGAGGTGTTCGCCGATGCCTACGGAAGCCTCCTGGAGTCCCTCACCCTGGCACCCGACGTCCCGCTCGGGAGCATCGCGGTCCTCGGGCACACCGCACAGGCCGAAGCGCTGACGCTCGGGGCGGAGAACGAGACCCGGGAGGGCGGTGCCACCTCGCACCGCGTATCGGCATGGGAACTCTTCGAGGCGACGGCCGCGACCTCGCCTGAACGGGAAGCGGTCGTGGCACCGGGGGAGCGGCTCACCTTCGCCGAACTCGCGGACCGGGCCCGGACGATGAGCGTGGCATTGCGCGCCCGCGGCGTGCGCACCGGCACCATGGTGGGGATCTGCCTGGCGAGGCGCAGCGATCTGATCGTAGCGATGCTCGCCACGTGGGGCGCGGGCGGAGGATTTCTCCTGCTCGATCCACGGCAGCCCCAGGGGCGCCGCCGACCGCTCATCGAGGAGGCGGGCATCACCCTGGTCGTCTCGGACGAGTACGTCGCCGATGTGGAGACGGTCTCCGCGGCCGTCCTCCTGGCGCGTGGGGCGCACGGTGCCGGGGAGGTTCCCACGCACCGCGACGATCCCGCTCGGCGCCCGGCCACCGCGCCCGCCTACATGGTCTTCACCCCGGGTTCCACGGGACAGCCGAAAGGCGTGGTCGTCGATCAGACGAGCCTCGTGGCTCGCGTCACCGCCCAACTGGCGCCGATGTACGCGCGGTTGCCCGACGGCGCTCAGGTCAACGTCGGCGCGCTGAGCTCAGTGTCCTTCGACGCGTTCCTCGATCAGTGTCTGGGCATGATCGCCTTCGGGCATCGGCTGCTGTTGATCGACGAGGAGGAGAGGACGGATCTGCTCCGGCTCCTCGCCCGAGGATCGGATCCCGAATCGGCGATCGACGTGCTGAGCTGCGGCAGCAGCCAGATGGAACGCCTGGTCGACGCCGGCGTCCTGGCGCTGGCGTACCCGCCGAAGCTTGTGGTCGTCGGTGGCGAGCGCGCGCCGGACGGGCTGTGGCGGCGGCTGTGCGAGCAGCCGGGGCTCCTCGCGTTCCACACCTACGGCCTGACCGAGTGCGGTGGAGGTGTGGCCAGGACGGAGATCGGGGAACACACGCGTCAGGAGGGCGGGCGCGCGGCGGGCAGCTCCCGCATCTATGTCGTCGACGAGCAACTGCAGTTGCTGCCGCCCCTGTTCGTCGGCGAGATCTGTATCGGCGGGCCCGCAGTGGCCCAGGGATATCGAGGGCGACCCGCCGACACCGGCGAGCGCTTCGTCGCCGACCCGTTCAGCGACGTCCCCGGTCGGCGTATGTACCGCACGGGTGACAGGGGCCGGCTGCGTCCTGACGGGCAGCTCGAGATCTGGGGCCGCCTTGAGGACCGGGTGACCGTCCGGGGGCTGCGTGTCGAGCCGGGTGATCTGGAAGCGGTCCTTCACACGCATCCCGCCGTCGCCCGGGCCGCCGTCGTCGCGACCGACCCCGGCACGCCCACGGCCCAGTTGGTGGCGTACGTCGTGCCGGGCGAGGAAGGCCGGGAAGGGCTGACGGCCTCCGCCGTACGGGAGTTCCTTCGCGGCAGGCTGCCCTCCGCGCTGTTCCCCGACCGGGTGGAGGTTCTCGAAGCGTTCCCGATCGCCCCCGACGGCAGGCTGGACCGCAGGGGGCTGTCGGATATCGAGCCGTCGGGCACGGTACCGGCGGCCGGCGAGAACGCGGGGCTTCTCGTCGACTCCTGGGGAGAGCGTCTGTGCGAGATCGTGGCCGAGGTGGTCGGAGTCCCGGAGGCGGGCCTCGACGACAACTTCTGGGTTCTCGGCGGCAATTCGCTGCTCGCCATGCAGATCATAGGTCGCGTGCGCACGGAGTTGGGCTGCGAGCTGAGCATCCGAACGATCTTCGAAGCGGAGTCGCTGGGCGACATGGCGGTCCACTTGACGGCCGAGGAGGATGGCGCGGACCGGCCCGCGCCGCACGGGGAGAGGCCGTGATGCCGGTGGCGCGAGTCGACCACGGACAAGGGATCCGGCGAGCCCCTCGCGGAGCTCGCCGGATCCCTTGTCCGCCCTCAGTCGCCGGAGATCGAGCGCAGCCGTCCGAGGTGCGTCAAGCCTGAGACGACCTCGTCCGTCGGCAGCCCGAAGTCGATGAGACAGGCGATCTCGTCCACGCCGATCTCCGCGAGGCGTGCGACGACGCCTTCGGCCTTCTCCACGGAGCCGAGCAGACCGATGTTGTCGAAATAGTGCTCGAACGATCGCTCGACGAGGAAATCGATCTCGTCTTCTTCGAGGTTCTCCGCACCCTCCGCACCGGCATGGGTGTCCGAGGCCAGGATGAGGCTCAGAGAGCTGCGCATGTACGCCGACAGTGCCGGCCGGACCAGTTCCCGGACCGCCTCGTTGTCCTCACCCAGAAAGGTGTGCACCATGACCACGACGTGGCCCGGCCATGCGCCCTGACTCGCTTCGGACGCCGCCTCCCGGTATTCCGCGATCTTCTCGGCCAGTTGCTCCGGGCTCTGACCGAGCAGGTGGGTGAGCAGCCCGGCACCTGTACGTCCGGCGCTGCGGAACGTCGCGACATCGCCGACGCTGGTGACCCAGACAGGCAACTCGGCCTGCACCGGCGGGGGAAACGACCGTACTTTGACCGGGTTTCCCAGGCCGTCCGGAACCTCGATGGTCTCGCCGCGCCACAGTGCCCGTACCTGCTCGATCCGCTCGTACATCTCGGTGCGGCGGTCCGCGTAGGCCGGCGGGTTCAGCGCGAAATCGGTGGCGTGCCATCCAGAGGCGAACGACACACCGACGCGGCCGTGCGAGAGGTTGTCGACCACCGCCCACTCCTCGGCGATCCGCAACGGATGGTGCAGGGGCGCCACCACGCTGCCCGCCCGAATTCTGACGCGGCTGGTGATGGAGGCGATCGCCGCACTGGTCACCGAAGGATTCGGATAAGTGCCTCCGAAGTGATGGAAGTGGCGTTCCGGTGTCCACACGGCACGGAAGCCGTGTTCGTCCGCGAAACGAGCACCGTCGATCAGTAGCCGATATCGATCTCCGTCGGAATTTCCACTGTCATTGGCGAAGTAGAAGAGACTGAAATCCATCCCGCTCGCTCCCCTCGGCTCGGCTGTCCGCATGGACCGGCGTCATGCTATGCATCGGCATGAACTCCTGTCAGTACTTGTCTCGCCGGCGGGACAGGCGGTGGCATGAGGATTCCTGTATCGCCCGGCCGGATGAAATGCCGGTAGTCTCCGTGATCGCCTTACGTGAATGGGAAGCGTGGGCGAATCAATTGACCGCCATGGAATTCACGAGAAAGTCCACACCGTATTCCGTGGCCTCGCGGCTCAGCTGATGGCGCACATGACAGTGAGGGGAGGCGCGATGGACTGGCTGCTGTCGCAACTTCAGGGTCGATCCGACACCGAGGCCATGGTCGGGTACGGCGGCAGCGTCACGTACGGCGAACTCGCGGCGCGGGCCGGCGGCTGGCTGACCGAGCTGAACGGGCTCGGAGTGACGGCGGGCGAGAGCGTCGCGATCGTCGGCAACGCCTCGCCGCACACGGTCGCGCTCTTCGTGGCACTGGCCGAACTCGGCGCCGTCGTCGTTCCCTTCGCGCCCGCCGATCCCCCGAAGGACCAGCGCGAGCGCCGGATCGCGACGGCGCACGCGACCCGTGTCATCGAGTTCAGCGGTCCCGACGAGTGGACCGTCCGGACCGTCCCGGCGGCGGATGCGCCTCGGCCACGGCTGCTGACCGAGCTCGCCCAACGGGGAGAGGCCGGGCTGCTGTTGTTCTCCTCGGGCACGACCGGCGAGAGCAAGGCGGCCCTTCTCTCCTTGCCGCGGCTGCTGGGTGACTTCCGTGCGTCGTCGCGGCCCCGGCGCACGCTGCAGTTCATGGCGCTCGACCACATCGGCGGAGTCAACACATTGTTCCGCACACTCATCGGCGGTGGAACGGTGGTCACCGAGCCGCAGCGCACCCCCAAGCACGCGTGCGAGGCCATCGACCGGCACGGCGTCCAGGTGCTGCCGACCACACCGACCTTTCTCAACATGCTGCTGCTCTCCGGGGCCCACGAGGACCACGACCTGTCCTCGCTCGAACTGATCACCTACGGGACGGAGCCCATGCGGGAGGTCACCCTCGCGCATGCCGCCGAAGTCTTCCCCCAGGTGCGGTTCAAGCAGACGTACGGCCTCACCGAGACCGGCATCCTGCCCACCCGGTCGATCGCCTCGGACTCGTTGCGGATGGACGTCGGGGGACGGGGATTCGGGACGCGGGTGCGTGACGGAGTGCTCTGGATCAAGTCGCCCAGCGCCATGCTCGGGTATCTCAACGCGCCCAGCCCCTTCGACGAGGACGGGTGGCTCAACACCGGAGACGCGGTCGAAGTGGCCGAGGACGGCACCCTCCGGGTCCTAGGCCGGCTGTCGGCGCTGATCAACGTGGGCGGGGAGAAGGTGTCACCGGCCGAGGTCGAGAACGTGCTGCTCCGGGCCGGCAATGTCTCCGACGTCATCGTGACCGGACGCCCGAACGCGGTCACCGGTCACATCGTCATGGCCACGGTCGAGCTGATCGAGCCGGAGGAGCGGCGAGCCCTGAACAAACGGCTGCGCCAGTTCTGCACCGCGCACCTGCCGCCGCACAAGGTTCCGGCCGTCATCGCCGTCGCGGACACGCCGTTGCACGGCGAGCGATTCAAGCGCATGGGGGGTGCGGCATGAACGGCACCGCGGACCAGCGCCCGGTGGCGGTCGTCAGCGGCGGCAGCCGCGGCCTGGGACTGGCGCTGGTGACGGACTTCCTGGAGCGCGGCTACCGGGTGGAGACCTTCAGCCGGACCGAGTCCGCCGAACTCATCGCACTGGGCAAGTCGACCGCTCCGGACACGCTGTTCTGGTCCCCGATCGACGGCACGGACGCGGACGCGGTCGAGGAGTTCGTCCGTACCGCCGCGCGTCGCCACCGCCGCATCGACACCCTGGTGAACAACGCGGCGGTCGGGCTCGAAGGTCTGCTGACGCTGACCGCCCCGGCAGCCATCGACACCGCGCTGCGGACCAACCTGACGCTACCGGTCCTGCTCACCCGGGCCTGCCTCAAGCCCATGCTCGCGAGCCGAGCCGGTGTGGTGATCAACCTGTCCTCCATCAACGCGCTGCGCGGACAGACCGGCGTCGCCGTGTACGGCGCGGCGAAAGCGGCACTCGACGGACTGACCCGGGGCCTCGCCCGTGAAGTGGGCCCTGCCGGAGTGCGGGTGGTCAGTGTCGCTCCCGGCTATTTCGACAGCGAGATGACCGCGGGCATCAGCGAATCCCAACGTCACCGCATCGTGCGCCGGACGCCGTTGGGCCGGCTCGGCTCGGTGGAGGACGTCCTCGGCGTCATCCGGTTCCTCACCTCGCCCGCGGCGAGCTTCATCACCGGCCAGACCATCACCGTCGACGGCGGCTACACCTGCTGAACCCCTGCCACGGGGCCGGGTGATCATGAACGGAGTGTGATTCCAATGAACAAGCGGGACACGGTCAGGGCCGCACTGCTGGAGATCGTGAACGAGGTGGCCGGGCCGGTCGAGCGCCTGGACGAGGACCAGCTGCTCGTCGATCAGCTCGGCCTCGAGTCACTGCACCTCGCGCGGCTCGTCGCCGTGCTGGAGATGGAGCTGGACACCGACCCGTTCTCCGCCGAAGTGCCCATCACCGGTGTGCGCACGGTCGGTGACCTGCTGGAGGCGTACGACCCGGTCGTCCTGCCCCGACTCGGCGCCGGCGAGCCGTCATGACGCGGCGCGCACCCGAGGGGGAACCGATCGCCATCGTGGGCATGGCGGCCCGCTTCCCCGGAGCCGCGGACCTGGACCAGTTCTGGGACGCGATCCTGGCCGGGCGCGAGTCGATACGCGACCTCGGTGAGGAGGAGTTGCTGCGCACCGGCGTCAACCCTGAGTGGCTGCGCAACCCTGACTACGTCAAGGCCACCGCCTCGATGGACGACATCGACCTCTTCGACGCGGCCTTCTTCGACATCTCCGGCCGCGAGGCCGCCGTCATGGACCCGCAGCAGCGGATCTTCCTGGAGACCTGCTGGCACGCCCTGGAGAACGCGGGCCTGGCCACGGCGACCGGGGCCGGGAACCCGGTGGGCGTCTTCGCCGGCAGCGGGGGTGTTCTCACCAGCTATCTCCCCGAGGTGCTGCACAGCTCCGGGCCACTGGAAGATCCCACGGCCTCGCTCGAACAACTCGGGACCGACAAGGACTTTCTCGCCACCCGGGTGTCGTACAAACTCGATCTGACCGGTCCCAGCCTGACCGTGCAGACGGCCTGCTCCACCTCGCTGGTCGCGGTGCACCTCGCGGTCCAGAGCCTGCTGCGCGGCGAGTGCGACGCGGCACTTGCCGGCGGCGTGAACATCCGGCTCCCGCACGCCGCGGGGTACTGGCACCGCCGGGGCGGCATCCTGTCGCCGGACGGCCGCTGCCGCCCCTTCGACATCGGCGCACAGGGAACGATCTTCGGCAGCGGCGTGGGCGCCGTCGTCCTCAAGCCGCTCGCCGCCGCGCTGCGCGACCGAGACACGGTCTACGCCACCATCCTCGGAACGGCGATCAACAACGACGGGGGCGGCAAGTCGAGTTACGGAGCCGCGAGCCTGTCCGGCCAACTGGCCGCCATGCGGCAGGCACTTCATGTCTCCTGCGTCGACCCCGCCACGATCGGCTACATCGAGGCGCACGGAACCGGAGTACCGCTCGGCGACCCCACCGAGATCGGCGCGCTGAAACAGCTCTTCGGGCAGGACGCACCCTGCGCCATCGGCTCGGTGAAGGCGCTGATCGGGCACATGGAGGCGGCGTCCGGCATCGCCGGTCTGATCAAGGCCGCACTGTCCCTGCATCGCGGGCAGATCCCGCCCAGCCCGTACTTCACGGCGCCGAGTCCCCGGCTGAAGCTGGATGACACGGGCCTCTTCGTCAACACGGCGCCACTGCCGCTGCCCGGATCCCCGCGCCGGGCAGCGGTCAACTCCCTGGGCATCGGCGGCACCAACGCCTTCGCCGTGCTGGAGCAGGCACCCGAACGCACGCCCCCCGATCGGCGACCGGGGCCCGAACTCATCACGATCAGCGCCAAGAACGCGGACGCGCTGCGGGAACTGGCGAACCGGTGGGCGAGCCGACTGCGCGAGCCGGACGCGGACCTGACGGACCTGGCCCGCACCAGTCACGTCGGCCGCCGCGCGCTTCGACACCGGCTCAGCGTCATCGCGGACACCGGGCACACAGCGGCCGAGCGCATCGAGTCATGGCTCGGCGACGGCACCGGGGCTGCCGACACCGGCGAATCCGCGCGAAACAGGCCGAGGGTCGGGTTCCTCTTCCCAGGACAGAGCTCCGAGTACGCCGGCATGGCCGTCGAACTCCACCGCGACAGCCCGACCTTCCGCGCGGCACTGGACCGGCACACGGAAACCTTCCGCCGCCTCACCGGAGTCGGCCCGCTCGACGTGTTCGCCGACCCCGCGGCACAGACAAAGGCCGAACTGCTCCAGCCGGCGGTCTTCCTCCTGCAGATCGCCCTGGCGGAATTCTGGGCCTCGTGCGGAGTACGCCCCGACGCGGTCGTCGGTCACAGCCTCGGCGAGTACGCGGCCGCCTGCGTGGCAGGCGTGTTCAGTGTCGAGGAGGGCCTCGAACTGGTCTGCGCGCGCGGTCGTGCCTTCGCGGCCGTACCCGGCAGCGGTCGGATGGTCGCCGTCGGCTGCACCGACCCCGCCGAACTGGAACGGCTGGTCAAGGCCAAGGGCGGCACGGCGGCGGTGGCGGCCTACAACGCGCCGGAACGGATCACGGTCTCCGGCTCGGACACCGAGATGGGCGAGCTGGAAGAGGAGTTCGGACAGCGGCGCTGGGGCGTGATTCCGCTGGAGACCACGCACGCCTTCCACTCCCCGCTGGTCGCCCCGGCCGTACCCGAACTCGTCGAGGCCGCGGGCCGGATCACCCACCGGGAGCCGGTAGTGCCGATGGCGCTGAACCTCACCGGCGCCTGGGCGGGCCGTGCGGAGCTCGGCGCGGAGTACTGGGGACGGCAGCTCACCTCACCGGTCAGGTTCGCGCCCGGCATCGGCGAACTGCTCGCCGGAGGGTGCACGGTCTTCCTCGAAGTGGGTCCGGGCCGCACCCTCACCACCTCCGGCCGCGCCCAGTGCGACGACGATGCCGTCTGGTTGCCCGGCCTGGCGCCCAGAACCCCGGATCAGGTCACCGTGCTCACCCATCTGGCGCGCCTGGAGAGGGCAGGAGTCCCGGTCAGCTGGGCGGAGTACCACGCACCATCGCCGGCGGGGAACGCTTCCGCTCCGCTCTATCCCTTCGCCCGGACCCGGCACTGGACCGCACCGGCGCCCGCGCCGGCCACCGAGACGCCGACCGATGCCGAGCCGCCCATCCCTCCGGCCGGAGACCTGCCGGAACTGACCCGGCTCGCGCTGCCGCAGTCCACGCAACGGCGTTACGAGACCACGGTGGCCGCGAGGGCCCCGCGCGTGCTCGCCGACCACGAGATCTCCGGCCGCCTCGTCGTACCCGGGGCGTACCACACGGCCTGCCTGGTGGAGGCGGTGGCCGCCGACTCCGCCGCGGTCGTCGAGGACCTGGTCTTCCCGCGCGCGCTGGAGGCCGAGGAGACACCGCGCCGACTCCAGCTCGTGCTCACCCCGGCCGGGGACCACCGCTACGTCGCCCAGTCGCTCAGCCTGACGCACCCGCAGGACCCACTGGCCGACGAGTCCTGGCAGGTCCACGCGGAGGGACGGATCCAACGGACCGACGCCGTCGCACAACTGACGGACCGGTCGGCCTACCGCACCGGCCGGCCGGTGCCCCCGACCGAGCTCTACCCCCTGTTCGAAACGGCGGGCTTCCGGTTCGGCCCGGCGTTCCAGTGGATCGAAGAGCTGCGCCTGGACGGTGCGGACAGCTCCGGCGACCTCCGCTTCGCCGCCGGCTCGCCGCGAGAGCGGACCATGGCACTGCTCGACTCCTGCGTCCAGCTGGCCATCGCCGCCCGGATCGTCCGCTCGGCACCTCAGGACGGCGTGCTGCTTCCGTTCCGGATCGAGCGAGCCGTGTTCCACGCCTCCCGCGACGCCGTGGAATCCGGAGTCGCCCTCGTCCGGCACCGAGCGGCCGACGACTCGGGAGCCCTGGCCGACGTCTCGCTGACCGATCATGAGGGCAACCCACTGCTGGAGCTCTTCGGCCTTCAACTGCGAGCCGTCTCCTTCCGCTCGTCCGAGGCGGCGATCTACACCGACGCGTGGGAGACGACCGAGCCGACCGCCGCCCAGCCCACGACCGGCACCTGGATCGTGCTCGCCGACCGTCAGGGGCACTGGCGGCACCCGGTCACCGCGCTGGAGGAGAGCGGCAGCCGGTGTGTGATCGCCGAGGTGGGCACGGCCTTCACCCGCCTCCGAGAGGGGCGTTACACGCTGGATCCCGCCGACGTGGACCACCTGGTGCGGCTGTTCCGGGAGACCGGACCGGCGAGCGTGCTGCACTGCCTCGGGCTGGACGCACAGAACACCCGGCTTGCCTGTGGCAGCGTCCCCGCCCTCGTGCAGGCCACCGAGCAAGCGGACTGGACACCGGATTCCGTGCTGCTGCTCACCCGCGGCGCGGTGGCCGTGCACGAGCCCGCCGAGGTCGGCGACCCCTACGGGGCGATGCTCTGGGGCCTCGGCCGGAGCGCGGCACTGGA
This sequence comes from Streptomyces sp. NPDC051913, assembly GCF_044593635.1. Taxonomy (NCBI): domain Bacteria; kingdom Bacillati; phylum Actinomycetota; class Actinomycetes; order Kitasatosporales; family Streptomycetaceae; genus Streptomyces; species Streptomyces sp. NPDC051913. The sequence continues at coordinate 12,881 of NZ_JBIUCI010000018.1, forward strand.
AGCACCACAGCTGAACGTACGGCTGCTCGACCTGGACCCACGAGACCCCACCGGCCTACCGAACGTGCCGCTCGAACGGTCCGGCCGCGAAGCCGCGATCCGCGGCGGACGGCTCCACCGGCCCACCCTGCGCCGCGAGTCGCCGACGCCGACACGTCCTGACCGGCTCAGCACCCAGGGGTGCCACCTGATCACCGGCGGGACCGGAGCGCTCGGGCTGCGGACCGCGGCCTGGCTGGCCGGACGCGGGGTGCGTCATGTGGTGCTCGCCTCGCGGCGTGCTCAGGAGGCACGTATCGAGGAGCAGGTTCGTGAGCTGGAGCGGTCCGGGCTGCGCGTCACCCTGGCGAGCCTCGACGTCACGGACGCGGCCGCCGTCGACCGACTGGTCACGCGGGCCCGCCGGGAGTGGGGCGGCCTCAAGGGCGTCGTCCACGCGGCCGGCGTCCTCGACGACGCGGTGCTGTCGCACCTCGGCTGGGACCGCTTCGAGTCGGTGGCCGACCCCAAGGCCGCCGGCGCCTGGCACCTGCACCGAGCCACGCTGGATCTCGACCTCGACCACTTCATCCTGTTCTCCTCCACAGCGGCCCTGCTCGGAGCGCCGGGACAGGCCCATTACGCGGCCGCCAACGCCTTCCTGGACGGGCTCGCCCACTACCGGCGCGGGCTGGGCCTTCCCGCCCTCAGCGTCGGCTGGGGGCCGTGGGAGACGGGCATGGCGGCGCAACTGAGCGAACGGATGCAGAACCGGCTCCTGGAGGGCGGGTTCACCCCGCTGGCGGCCGGTCCGGCGTTCGCCGCGCTCGACCGGCTTCTGACCGGGCCCGGTGGTCATCACGGGGTGTTCTCCGTGGACTGGTCGCGCTACCTCGACCGGTTCCCCACCGGGCGGGCGGTCGTCCAGGGTGCGGGGGCGTCAGGCGGGGACGGCGTGGAGGCGGTCAGGCGGCTGCGGCGGGACCGGCCCGGCGCCACGCCGGAACACCGTCGCGAGCTGGTGCTCGACTACCTGCGGAGCATGCTGGCCGCGCGGCTCGGCATGCCCGAGGCCGCCGTCGACGAGGACCTCTCGCTCCATGAAGCGGGGCTCGATTCGCTGGTGGCGGTCGAAGTACGCGGCCAGATCTTCCGCGACCTGGACGTCGACCTGCCGCTCACCGGCCTCCTCCAGGGCAAGGCCCTGCGCCTGCTCGTCGACGAACTGTCGGAGCGCCTGACGCTCGACGCGCCGTCCCGAGCCGCCGCGCCCACGGCGGCGACGACCGCGGCGGAGCCCTTCTCACCGGAGGAGGCGGAACGCCTCCTGGCCAACCTTGACTCGCTGACCGAGGACCAGATCGAGGCGCTGCTGCCCTGGCTGGCCGAGGGGGACGGAAGCGCATGACCACCGACGACGCCCGGCAATGGGAGCTGCGCAAAAGGCTGGAGGCGACCCTGCGGGCACGTGCCGGTCAGGCGCGCACCGCACATCCGCTGTCGTACGCCCAGCGCCCGCTGCTGCTGCTCCACCGGATGAACCCGGACAGTGCCTCCTACAACGTCGGGTTCACCGCTCGCTTCACCGGCGGATTCGACCCCGCCGACTTCCGCGCCGCGGTCTCGTCGCTCGTAGGGCGGCACGCCGCACTGCGCACCACCTTCAGCGGCACCGACGGCCAGACGGTGCACGGCTGGCTCGAACCCGACTTCGCCGAAGTCGACGCCCGCCACTGGGACGAGCGGCAGCTCGTGGACGAGGTGCACCGCGCCTACCGAGAGCCGTTCGCACTCTCGGCCGGGCCGATGGTACGGGTGCGGACGTATCAGGTGGCGCCGGGGGAGGCCGTGGTGCTGCTGGCCGTGCACCATGTGGTGTGCGACTTCTGGTCGCTCGGTGTCATCGTCGCCGAACTCGAGCAGCTCTACCTGGCGGAGACCGAGCGCACCCCGGCGCGGATGTCCGGACACAACGTCCCCTACAGCGACTTCGTCGTCCGTCAACGCGACTCGATCCAAGGGCCGAAGGGCAGTGAGGCGCGCGCCTATTGGCACGCTCAGCTCTCCGGCCCGCTCGAGCCCGCCTCATGGCCTCGCTGCGCACTCGACCGCGACGCCGACGGGGGCGGATCGATCGTCTTTCCCCTCGCCCCGGAGCTCACCGACAGCGTCTTCGTACTGGCCAAGGACGAAGGGGTCACCCCGTACGTCGTGCTGCTGACCGCCTATCAGGTCCTGGTCGGCCGCTACACCGGACAGCGGGACGTCCTGGTGGGATCCCCCTTCGCCGGGCGGACCGATCCGGCGCTGGCCGAGTGCGTCGGAAACTTCGTCAACCCCGTCGTACTGCGCGCCGACATGGGCGACGCGGTGTCGTTCCGGGAACGGCTGGGCCGGACCCGCCGTACCGTCATCGAGGCGCTGGAGTACCAGGACTACCCGTTCGAGCTGCTGGTCGGCGAGCTGGCGCCACGTCGGGTGGACGACCGCAACCCGATCTTCCAGGCGATGTTCAGCTACCAGAAACCCAGCCGGTACCCGGCGCTGGCAGGTCTGTACGTGGCGGACGACGGTGCCGCGCCGGTCGACTGGGCCGGGCTGACCGCGGTGCCGTTCCGACTGGACCAACAGGACGACCAGCTCGAACTCGTTCTTGAGATCGTGCACGACGGGGAGCGGCTGGTCGGGCTGCTGAAGTACCGCAAGTCCGTCTTCTCCGCCCGGGCGGCCCGGCAGGTCACCGAGAACTATCTGGCGCTGCTGCGGGCCGCGCTCGCGGACCCCGGTCGCACGGTGACGGAACTGCCCATGGCGTCCGAGGTCGTCCCCGGCGTCGACCGGCACACCGCCGAGGCACCCGAGCCCGCCCGCGCAACTCCTCGCAGCGGCAACGAGATACGCGGTGTCGAGCAGCGCATCACGGCCGTGTGGCGGCAGGTGCTCGGGCGCGAGGGCATCGGGCCCGACGACAACTTCTTCGACCTCGGGGGTAACTCCATGCTGCTGATGGAGGTGCACGAGCTGCTCGTCGACGAAGCCGCGGACACTCCGCTGAAGATCAACGAACTGTTCCGCCACCCGACCGTGGCCGGCCTGGCCCGGCACCTCGGCCGGACCGACACCGGGGTCGGCGCGAGCCCCGGCCGCAGCCGGGCATCGAGCAGACGCGCACAGTTGGCCGACGGCACGGCCCGCGTCGCCCGCCTGCGCGCGAGGGAGCGTCGCGTCCTGGACACCGACGGGGGCAGCGATGTCTGACGGTGGTACGGCCGCCGCACCGGTGCGGTCGAACGACGTGGCCGTGATCGGCATGTGCGGTCGGTTCCCCGGTGCCGGGAACCTGACTCGGTTCTGGGACCGGTTGCGTGCCGGGGACGACATGCTGACCACGTTCACCGACGCCGAACTCACGGCCGCCGGGGTGCCGGAGCGTGTGCTGCGCGATCCCCGGTATGTCAATCGGGCCGCGATCCTGTCGGACGCCTTCGACTTCGACCACGAGTTCTTCGGCTTCACCAGGCGCGAGGCGAAACTGCTCGATCCGCAGCAACGCGTCCTGCTCGAAGTCGCGTGGGAGCTGCTCGGGACCATCGGCTACGCCGGCGGAGCGGACGCCCAGGCCATCGGCGTGTTCGCCGGCGCGTCGATGAACACGTATCTGACGAATGCCGTGGCCCGTTCCTGCGATCCGCTCGGCTACGACGGCACCGAGCTCATGATCGCCAACGACAAGGACTATCTGACCACCAGGATCTCCTACAAGCTCGGTCTCAACGGGCCGAGCGTCAATGTGCAGACCGCCTGTTCGACATCCCTGGTCGCGGTGCATCTGGCCGTGCAGAGCCTGCTCACCGGTGAATGCGACATCGCCCTGGCCGGCGGTGTGTCCGTCATCGCCAACAGCTATCCGGGCTACGTCTACAGCGAGGGGATGATCCTCTCCCCGGACGGGCGGTGCCGGCCCTTCGACGCCGAGGGGGCGGGGACGACCTTCGGTGACGGGGTGGGTCTCGTCGCCCTGAAGCGGCTGGCCGAGGCGATCGAGGACGGGGACCAGATCCTCGCGGTGGTCAAGGGTTCGGCGATCAACAACGACGGCTCCGACAAGATCGGGTACACCGCCCCGAGTATCGGTGGGCAACGCGCCGTGATCTCCGAGGCGCAGGCGGTGGCCGAGGTCGACGCCGACACCATCACGTACGTCGAGGCCCACGGCACCGCCACGGCTCTGGGCGACCCCATCGAGTTCGCCGCGTTGAGCGAGGCCTTCGCCGACGGCGGTGCCCGGCCGGGCCAGTGCGCCCTGGGCTCGGTCAAGGCGAACGTAGGGCACCTCGCCGCCGCGGCGGGAGTCGCCGGCTTCGTCAAGGCGGTGCTGGCGCTGCGGCACCGGGAGATCCCGGGCCACCCGGGATTCGACCGGCCCAACCCGCAGATCGATCTGGTCAACAGCCCCTTCTACATCAACACGCTGCCGACGGCCTGGCCGGCGGGCGACACTCCCCGTCGGGCCGGAGTGAGTTCGTTCGGCATCGGCGGCACGAACGCCCATGTCGTGCTGGAGGAGGCACCCCCGCTCCCGGACCGGCCGGCCACGATCGGCGGCCCGCAGACACTGGCCGTGAGTGCCCCGAGCGCGCAGGCGCTGGCGGAGTTGGCCGGCCGGCTGGCCGACGTACTGGAGGCACCGGACGCGCCCGACCTCGGCGACGTGGCCTTCACGCTGCGGCGGGGCCGGCGCGGTCACGCGCACCGCCACACCGTCACCGCGGCGGACCGCGCCACCGCCGCGGCCGGACTGCGCGCGCTCGCCGACGGCGAGCGCGGGGGCGGGCGGGTGGTGGAGAGCGAGCCGACCGTGTCCTTCCTGTTCGGCGACGTCCCGACCGACGAGTTCCGTGCGCTGTCGGCACAGTTGTCCGCGGTCGCCGAGACGGTCGAGCGGTCGCCCGTGACCTCCGTGCCGAGTAGGGACGACGCGCCGGCGGCTCTGGTGACCGCGAGCCAGGTTCTGGCGACCCTGTGGACGGAGTCCGGCGTGCGGCCTGCGGCGGTCGGCGGCGCAGGGGCCGGCGAAGTCCTCGCGGCGTGCTTCGCCGGTGTCTTCGGGCCGTCCGACGCGGCGGCACTGCTGGCCTGGCGGGCCGGACTGATCGACCACGCCCCCGAGTTGCGCCCGCGGATCCCGGACGTACCCGTCCTGTCGGCCGTCGTGGGCGGCGAACTCCCGCAGTCACGGGCGCTCGACCCGCTGCACTGGACCCGGGACGTATGGGAGGGCGAGCGGCTGGACGAGGCGTTCACCGGCCGGGCGGCGGACGGCGCGGCCCTGGTGGCGATCGGGAACCCGTCCGTGCTCCCCACGGACTCCGGCCTCGACGGCGAGCGGGACCTGCCGCCCGTGTCCCGGTTGCTGACCGCCGCGGGCCGGCTGTGGACCGAAGGCGTGCCGGTGGACTGGTCCGCCTGGTACGGCGGACGACGGCACCGTGTCCCCCTGCCGGTGCACGCGCTGCAGCGCACCTTCCTCCGCCTCGCACCACCGCCCGCCTCCGGCGGGGAGAAGCCGGGCTCCACGCCCCGACCGGCCGAGTGGCTCTACACACCGTCATGGCAGCGCCTCGGCCCCGGAGCGGGCGCACACGGGGCGAACCCGCTGCCGGCCGGGCCATGGCTGCTGTTCGCGGACTCCGGCGGCACCGGCGACTCGCTGGCAGACGCCCTGCGCGAACAGGGCGCCACCGTGGCCGTGGTGCGTCAGGGAGGTTCCTTCCACCGGGCCGACAGTGCCTCCTTCGTCGTCGACCCCGGAGAATCCGGCGACTACGAGAAGCTGTTCGACGCGCTGGCCACGGACGGGCTGACCCCGGAGCGGGTCGTGCACCTCTGGTCCCTGGACATCGCTCCGGGGCACCTCGCGACGGACGGTCTGGACCGCGCCTGCGACCTCGGACTGTTCTCCGTCCTCGATGTCGCCGGCCGGCTCGGCCGGGGCCCCGACCCCGCGGGCGGGGACATCACGGTGGTGGCCCGCGACGTGTACGACGTCACGGGCGCGGAAGTGCTCGCGGCCGGCGCCGCGATGACCGATGCCGCACCGCGCTTCCTCTCCCAGGAATCCGCCGGGCTCCGGTGCCGAAGCATCGACATCGGCACCGGCACTCCCGGCCCGGACGTCCTCCTCGCCGAGATCCTCGCCCCGACCGGGACGCCGATCGCGTTCCGGAACGGGCACCGCTGGACGCGCCGTCTCGTACCGGTGGCGGCTGAGCCCGGCCCGCCCGTCCCGACCAGCCGGCTGCGACCCGGCGGCGTCTACCTCGTCGCCGGCGGTCTCGGACGGATGGGCCTGGCTCTCGCCGGCCATCTGGCGCGCGTCGCCGGGGCCACCCTGGTGCTCGTCGACCAGTGCCCGCTGCCGCGACCCGAGGCGTTCGACCGGTGGCTCGCCGAACACGGAGCGGCCGACCCGGTCAGCCGGACGATCGAGGCCGTCCGCGGCATCGAACAGCTCGGCGCCACCGTCGTCGCGGAATCCGTCGACGTCACCGACGCGCGGGCGATGAGGGAGCTGGTCGCCGCCGCGCGTCAGCGGTTCGGCCGGATCGACGGGTGGTTCCACTGCGCCGCCGACGCCCCGCGCGACCGGACCGACTCCGGGACCGGCCGCGCCGACCGGGCGGCCTGGCGGCGGGCTCTCACCGTGAAGGTACGCGGCGCGCTGGTGCCGGCCGAGATCTTCGCCGAAACCCCCGTCGACTTCGGCGCCGTGATGCGCTCGCCCGCCGCGGTGCCGGACGGCGGCGACCCGTGGCAGGCGGCGGCCGACCGCCTCCTCTCCGCGCGGTCGTCGGGCACGGACGGACTCCTCGCCATCAGCTGGGACGACTCCCTGCCACCGGAGCAGCGTGCCGAAGTCCTCGACCTGGTACTGCGCTCCGACCTGCCGTCCCGGCTCCATGTCTCGGCCACCGACCCGGAACGCCGTGCACGGCGGCGGGCCCACCCGGAGCCGGTGTGCCCCGTACTCGCCTCGCCCCGGCGGCAGTTGAGCGGCGACGAGCTGAAGGCGGCGCTGGCGGCCCTGTGGTCCGAAGCGCTGCGGACCGAGATCGATCGTTACGACCTGAGCCTGTTCGAGGTGGGCGGCGACGAGCTGCTGGCCGTCAGGCTCGCCCGGCGGATCGAGGAACGACTCGGCGTGCCGCTCACGGCGGTCGAACTCCTAGCGAACCCAACGATCGACCACCTGGCCGCCGTTCTGGCACCGGGACGCACCGCGGCGCCGTCCCAGCGCCGTGTCGGCCGCCGAAGGGAAACAGCCTGATGTTCGACCACCAGGAGAGCACCGTGGAACTCCTCCTCCAAGAAGTAGGCACCATCGTCGGCGACTATTTCGACATCGAGCCCGGAGAGCTGGACGCCAACCTCGCGGTCACGGAACTCGGGGACTCGATGTCGCTGCTCGGCATGTTGCAGCGTCTGGAGGACCGCTACGGCTGCAAAGTGCCGCTGCGGCAACTCTTCGGTGACGTCCGCACCCTGCCCGACCTGGCCGCGTACCTTGCGGCCAACGCACCGGCGGAGAAGCTGCCGGGAGCGCGGACAACGCCGGAACCCGCTGCCGCCGCCAGTGTCGACGTCGTGGTCCCCGCCCCATCGGCTCCACCGGCGCACACGCCGCGCGGCACAGTGACGCCAGGCGTGTCGACGGCCGTAGAGGACCTGATCAAAGAGCAGCTCGCGGTCATGCAGCGCCAGCTTCAGCTGCTTGCGGGCAGCGAACCGATCCCTACCACCGGCCCGATCCCCGCAGCCGGCCCGGCCGTTGGTGGCGTGTCCGGGGCCGGAGGTTCGGCGCGGGTGGTGCTCCCCCCGCCGAAGTCGGTGGTGCCGCTCGCACCCGGCGCCCGGATCGGCGCGGCCGGCCCCGTGGAGACGGCGGAGCGCGCCCGCTATCTGAAGGAGCTCGCCGACCGCCTCAGCAGCCGGACCAAGGGTTCCAAGGAGTTCGCCCAGCGGTTCCGGACGATGGTGGCCGACAGCCGGTCCACCGTCGGCTTCCGTCCCTCGACCAAGGAGATGCTGTACCCGATCGTCGCCGAACGGGGCCAGGGCTCGCGGCTGTGGGACATCGACGGCAACGAGTACGTCGACCTCACCCTGGGATACGGCGTCCACCTCCTCGGCCACAACCCGCCGGTCGTCATGTCGGCCGTCCGAGAGCGGCTGGACGTCGGGTTCAGCCTCGGGCCGCGCACCCAGCTGGTCGAGGAAGTCGCCGCCGGAATAATCGAGTTGACCGGCATGGAGCGCGTCGCCTTCCTCAACAGCGGCACGGAGGCGGTCATGACCGCGGTGCGACTCGCACGGGCGGCGACCGGCCGCGACAAGATAGTGGTCTTCTCCACCGCGTACCACGGCCACTTCGACAGCGTGCTCGCCATGCCGTCCCAGGAGAACGGGGTGTTCGGCACCCGTCCGCTCGCACCAGGCGTCTCGCCGCTCGCCGTGGAGAACGTGTACGTGCTCGAGTTCGGCACGGACGCCGCCCTCGACTTCATCGACCGGCACGGATCGGAGCTCGCGGCCGTTCTTACCGAGCCGGTGACGCTGCGCACCCCCGGCGTGCAGAAGCCCGCATTCCTGCGTGCGCTCCGCGAGATCACCAGCAACCACGGTACGAAACTCGTCTTCGACGAGATGGTCACCGGTTTCCGCTGCCATCCGGCGGGCGTCCAGGGGCTGTACGACATCAGGGCGGACCTCGCCACCTACGGCAAGATCGTAGGGGGCGGGATGCCGCTCGGCGTCATCGCCGGACGCGACGGGGTCATGGACTCGATCGACGGCGGCGTCTGGAACTTCGGCGACGACTCGGGCCCGAGGGTGGAATCCACCTTCTTCGGCGGCACGTTCAACCAGCACCCCCTGACCATGGCGACCGCCAAGGCGGTCCTCGACCATCTGCGCGCCGAGGGCCCCGAACTGCAACGCGACCTGGACCGCAGGACGGCGACGTTCGCCGACCAGCTGAACGCCGATTTCCGCGAGCTCGACGTACCGATCGAAGTCCACCGGTTCTCCTCGCTCTTCAAGTTCGAGCACCAGGCGAACATGGACCCGTTCTACTTCAACCTCCTGGAACGGGGCGTGTTCGTCTGGGAGTTGCGCAACTTCTTCCTCTCCACCGCGCACGAGCAGGCCGATCTCGACCACATCCGCACCGCCGTCCGTGAATCGGTCGAGGAACTGCGGGCGCATGGCCTGCTCGGCAGTCGGCACACGAGTCCGGCCGGCCCCCGACCGCCCGCGGCAGCGCCGTCCAGCACCCTCGCCCAGCGGCAACTACGGGCCCTGGACCAGGAGGGTGTGCCCGCCTTCGAGATGTCCGTCGGGTTCTGGCTCGACGGCTCACTGGACCGCGACGCACTGCGCACCGCCGTCCGGGACCTCGTCGCCCGTCATGAGACGCTGCGCACCACCTTCAGTCCGGACGGCGACACGCTCGTCGTCCGCCCGGCGCCCGGGACACCGTCAAGCGCTCTGCTGACCGAGCACACCTGCGCGGACGAGGACGCACTCGGGCGCTTCCTGCGGAGCTGGGCGCAACGACCGCTCGACCCGGTCGACGGGGAGGTGTTCCGCGCCGCCGTGGTGGAGGTCGAACCGCGACGGCACCTGCTGCTCATCACGGTCCATCACGCGGCGGTGGACGGCTGGTCCTACGGCGTCCTGCTCGACGACCTGGTCGCGCTGTACAACGCCAGGTGCCGCGGCACGAGCCCCCAACTGCCCCCGGCCACACAGTTCCGGGAGTACCTCGCCTGGCATGAGCGGATCGCCGCAGGCCCGACCGCCGCAGAGCACCGCGCCTTCTGGCGTTCCCTGGTGGAGGGAGTTCCCGCACCGGTCCTGCCGAGGTCGGGGCAGCCGGGCCGGTTCCCCTACCGCGCGGTGCGGCACAGCCTTCTCCTCGATCCCGGGTTCCGCGACCGGATGCGCGAGGCCGCCCGCGAGGAGGGGGTCACCGTCTTCGCCTATCTGGTGGCGGCCTGGGGGGCACTGTTGCAGCGACTGACCGGACAGGACGACATCCTGCTTCCGGTCGCGTCCGCCCGGCGCCCACCGGAGCTGGACCAGGTGGTCGGATACTGCTCGAATCTGCTGCCGCTGCGCCTGAGCACGCCGGCGGACCTGCCGGTCGCGGACTACGTGGCCGAGGTTCTGACACAACTGGTCGACGGGCTGGAGCACCAGGACTACCCGTTCGCGGACCTGATCGCGGAATCCGCCCCGCCCGGAGCGGGCCTGCGCAGCGAGTTGTTCACCACGTCGATGTCGTTCTACCGGCAGGTCGTGGTGCCCCCCATGGACGGGCTCGCGGTCTCACAGGCCGAACCGTTGCCGATCACCCGCACCGGCAACCCCCTGGCCCTGAACATCGTGGAGAGCGCCGACGGACTCCGGTGCGAGTTCGAGGCCGCGGCCGACCTGGTCGACCCCGAGCTCGTCGAACGCCTTCCGCGGTACTTCCGGAACCTGCTCGACGCCATGGTCGCCGACGGCGAGCGGCCGTTGGCCGAACTGGACCACGAAGGCGAGGAAGGCCCGACCGGGAGCTAGGTCGTGTCCGGCGGATCATGCCGCAGACGCGGGGCAATGAGGCGCCGCGCTCCCTGCGACCTGATCCGCCGGACAGGCCTTAGCCCGCCGACCCGGGCCCGTTGGGCGCGAGCTCGTCGGCGATGAGAGCGAGCACCTCCGCCCGCCGGTCGAGCAGGTAGAGGTGGCCTCCCTCGAAGACACGGACCGGGGCGGCGGCAGCGCAATGCCGTCGCCATGCGGCGACCTCGTCCACCCGGACCTCGGCGTCGTCACGGGCGGTGAGCAGTCGGGTCGGCACGCTCAACGGCGATTGCCGCCGGTATCGGTAGCCTTCGCAGGCCGCGAAGTCGGCACGCATCGCGGGAGCCAGCCAGAGGAGCACATCGCGGTCGCGCAGAGCCGAGGCCGAGGGACCAGCGATCTCGTTCAGGCGTCGCAGCAGGGCCTCGTCGTCCAGAACGCTCGCGGCAGGCCGCCAGGACGGGAGGTCGGGGGCACGCATCCCGGACAGGAAGAGCCGAGCCGGGGCCGGCCTGCCCGCGGCTCGTAGCGTGCGGGCCAGTTCGAAGGCCAGCAGAGCCCCCATGCTGTGGCCGAAGAACGCGAACGGCCGGTCGAGCAGCGGTTCCGCGGCGACCCGCAGGGCGTCGACCATCGACGCGATGGACCGCAGCGGAGTTTCCCCGGCCCGGTCCTCACGTCCGGGGAACTGGACGGCCCACACCTCGGCGGCCAGGTCGGCGGGCAACCGCCAGGCCCCGTATCCGAGCGCACCGGACCCGGCCCACGGAAGGCAGAACAGCCGCATGGCGGGGTCCGGATGAGGAGCACGGCAGCGCAGCAGATTCGCCACGGCGGCGGTCATCGGCCGTCACCTCCGACGGTGCTGCCGCCGACGCGCGGCATCGGCGTTGCGCGCACGAGGGCTCGTGGACCGTCCGTCGGAGGAACGGGGTCCCTCCCCCTGATCGAGGGTCTGAGCGAGCGAGGCGATCGTCGGGTAGGCGAAGAAGGAGGTCAGCGGTATGTCGATGGCATGCCGCCCACGAAGCTCCTGCCGTATCCGCACGATGAGCAGTGATGTGGTGCCCGCGTCGAAGATGTTCTCCGTGACGCTGACTCGGGAGACGCCCAGTACTTCACACCAGATGTCGTGCAGAAGGCTCTGGGCACGTCCGCTCGGGCGTACATGATCCGTACTCGGGGCCTGCTGCCGGGCGATGGCCTTCAGGGCGTTCCGGTCGGTCTTCCCGTTCGGGGTCAGCGGCAGCGCCGGCAGGGTCAGCACCCGGTTCGGCACCATGTACTCGGGCAGGCTCTGCCGCAGCCTGGCCCGCACGCTGTGCTTGAGCACCCGCAGCAGAGCACCCTGCCGGGGATCGTTGCTGACCGGCCCGTCGATCGTCGGCCGCTCGTGGACGAAGTGTCCGTCCCCCTGGTCGCGGCGCGTGAAGACGGTCCGGATGCGTCCCTGCTCCGGAAAGGAACCGGACCAGGCGTGGTGGGTCCGCCGGCCGTGCCGGGCCGCGACCTCGTCGAGTTCCGCCGGCGAGAACAGCGAGCCCGGCGCCTCGTCACCCGTCATGAGCTGGGCGAAGCGGGCGACGCGGGCATTCGGGATCCCGTCGACCACGACCGCCGCCGAGCCCGACGCGCCGAGGAGCGCGTCCAGGCCCGCCAGGTCACGGACGTCCTCCCAGTCCTGGTACTCACAGGGGAGCGGTTGTTGCGGTACCTCCCCGCCGATCCTCAGCAGGACGTCGTATCGGAAGCGCGTCATCTCGTTGTCGTATGCGGAGTCCTTGAGCGACACCTGAATTCCGGTCACCGCGGGAAGCGCGTTCTGCAACTGTGCGAAATACCCCGGGTCCACGAGGAGTTCGTCCTCCTCCAGCGCGTGGCGCGCGGCGAGGACACGCAACTCGTCGGGCGGCATCCGCTCGTCCGTCCGCAGCACGCCGGCGTGGAACGCCTCGGCCAGTCTCAGGCTGCGCAGGTCGCCCACGAAGACATGACCGCCGGGAACCACGATCCTGCTCGCCTCGGTCAGGACCTCGGTGAGATAGTCCCGGCCGGGGAAGTACTGGGCAACGGAGTTGATCACCACACAGTCGAAGAGCTCCCCGTCGGCGACGTCCCCGATCTCCGTGGCAGAGGCGGTGGCCAGCCGCACCCGGTCGGCGAGCCCTCGCCGGGCAACGGCCTCGCTCACCTGCCCGATGGCCTCGGTCGAGAAGTCGACACCCAGGTAGCGGTCGGCTGCGGGGGCCAGGCGCAGGAGCAGCAGTCCGGTGCCGCAACCGATCTCGGCGAAGCTGCGCGCGCCCGTCGCGGCGATGCGGTCCACGGTCCGCGTCACCCAGTCCCGCATGTCCGCCGCCGGCAGGGGTTGTTTGGAGTAACTGCTCTGCCAGCCCTTCAGGTTGAAGTCGTCCTCTTCCGCGGGTGCGCCTTCGGCATAGGTGTTCTCCCAGATGGCACGCCAGTCCTCGGTGGTCTCGCCGGCCTGTTCGGCCGCGCTCTCCGGCGTCACGAAGGTGACCATCTGGTCCTCTCCCGCGGAGGCCGCCACGGCCAGCGTGCAGGCGTCGCGGACGCCGGGGCAGGCTCGGGCCACGGCATCGACCTCGCCGGGTTCCACGCGGTGCCCGCGGATCTTCACCTGGTCGTCGAGACGTCCGAGGTACTCGAGGTTCCCGTCGGACCGCCAACGGACCAGGTCGCCGGTGCGGTAGACGGGCAGACCTTCGACGTCGACGAAGCGCTGCGCGGTCAGATCGGGGCGGCCGAGATAGCCCAGTGCCAGCCCGGCACCGCCGATGCACAGTTCTCCGGGTACGCCCATGGGGGTCTGGCGGCCGGCGTGGTCGAGGACGAACAGCCTGGTGTTCGAGATGGGGCGCCCGATTCCCGTGACGGTGTCGGACCGTCGTAGCACCGCGCGTGTCGACCAGATGGTGGTCTCCGTCGGACCGTAGAGGTTGTGCACCTCGGGCCCCATCGCGGTGAGCGTCCGGGCGAGTGAGTGCGGCAGATGCTCGCCGCCGCTCCATATCTGCCGTAGCGCGGGCGGCGCGGTCCGCTCGGCGGAGGCGTAGAGCTTCCAGGTGGCAGGGGTGGCCTGCACCACCGTGATCTCCTCGTCGGAGAGCAGCCGGTGCAGCAGCTCCGGGTCGCCTCCGGCACCCGGCGGCCCGATCACCAGTGTCCCCCCGGTCAGCAGCGGGAGCCAGAGCTCCAGCCCCGCGATGTCGAAGGAGAGTGATGTCAGTGCGAGCAGGCGGTCGCGCGTGCTGAACCCGGATGTGGACGCGAAGTCGTCCAGCAGGTTCCCGAGGCTCTTGTGGTCGACCATCACCCCCTTGGGGCGACCGGTCGAGCCGGACGTGTAGATCACGTAGGCCACATGATCGCCATGGGACACGGGGGTCGGCCGGGGGACCGGAGGGAGGGGACAGGGGAGGTCGTCCAGCAGCAGCACATCGGTACCAGGGGGCACGGGGATGCGATCCGCGAGGTCGCTGGTGCTCAGCAGCACCCTGATCCCGGCGTCCCGCGTCATGTGCTCCAGCCGGGCGCCGGGATACGCCGGGTCCAGGGGGACGTACGCCCCTCCCGCCGCCCAGACGCCGAGCAGGCCCACCGGCAGGTCGCGGCCCCGGGGGAGGGCCACCCCGACCAGATCGCCGGGGCGCAGCCCGCGTGCTGTGAGTGCCGCGCCCACGGCCTCTGCCCGCTCGATGAACTGCGCGTAGGTGTGGACGCCGTCGGACGCCTTCACCGCGACGGCGTCCGGTCGGCTGCGCGCGGTGGCCGACAGCCTGACAGGGAGCGCGCGGGAATCGACCGGACGTGTGGGGCCGGCGCCCAGCGTGGCGAGCACGGTCCGCTCTTCCTGCCCCGCCAGGTCGATGTCCGCCACCCGGCCGTCCGGGTCGGCGGCGACGACTTCCCACAGCCGCCGCAGGTGCCGGGTGAACCGCTCCGCCGTCTCCTGGTCGAACAGGTCCGTCGCGTACCGGAGTCGGCAGTCGAGACCGCCGTCGTCGAGCGCCGTGACCGCGAGTACCAGGTCGAACTGTGCGGTTCCCGTCCGATGGTCGATCAGTTCCAGTTCCGCGTCCGGGAGTTCCACCGGGGGAACAGGGCCTTCATGGAATTCCGCCATCACCTGGACCAGCGGGTTGTGGGACAGGCTGCGCTCGGGCGCGAGGCCGTCCACGACCTCCTCGAACGGGACGTTGTGCGACTCGGCCGTCCGGTACAGGTCATGTACGCGCTTGAGGTACCCGGCGAACGACGGATCGCCGCTCATGTCCGTCGGGATCACAAGGGTGTTGGAGAAGAGGCCGATCAGGCGGTCGGTCTCGGTCGACGAGCGGTTGGCCACCGGGGCCGCCACGAGCAGCCGGGACTGGCGCGACCAGAGACCCAGTACCGCGGAGAACGAGGTGAGCGCCAGAGTCCGGAGAGTGGCCCCGTGTTCGCGTGCCACCCTCTCGAGCCCGGCCGTCAGGGAGGACGGGACGCGCCAGCGCAACGACGCACCAGCGCATGTCTGCACGGGTGGCCGCGGGCGGTCGGCCGGCAGATCGACCACCGTCGGGAAGTCCGTGAGCGCGTGCGTCTGGGCCGCCCGTCGTTCAGCGGCCTGCGGGGTCTTCGCCCACTCGCGCTGCCGTGTCGCGAAGTCGGCGTAGCGGATCGACGGCAACGCGGGCAGCTCCGGGACGCCGCCCGCCGTGTCCCTCCGGTAGAGCTCGGCGACCTCGCGCACGAAGATCTCCAGCGACCGGGCGTCGGCCACGACGTGATGGAGCACGAACACCAGGACCCGGGTGCCGTCGCCGCCCTGCACCAGTCCCACCCGCACCAGGGGAGCGTCGGTCAGGTCGAACGGCTCATGGGCGAGTTCCGCCGCTGTGGCGACGGCCGACGCCTCGTCCGAGGCGTCGAGCTCCCGCACGGCGATCCGGGCTTCGTCCAGCAACTCCTGGACGAGGGCGTCGTCCACGATGCCGAAACGGGCCCGCAGGACCTCGTGCCGTTCGACAACGCCGTTGACCGCGCGTTCGAGCGTCGGCACGTCCAACTCGCCGTGCACGAGGAACTGTGCGCACAGGTTGTTCCGCGAGGTCCCCGGCACCAACTGCTCCGTGAACCACAGGCGTTGTTGCGCCGACGAGGTCGGGTGCGCGCTTGGGGCGAACGTCATCGGCTGACCTGCTTTCCCGACAGTTCCGCCGGGTCGATCCCGGGGCAGTGCTCCAGCAGTGCGGGATGCGCATACGCGGTCCGCTCGAAGGTCCGCGGTGCGATGTCGACACGCAGCGCGTGATCGCGCTCCGCGTAGGCTTGCCAGTCGATCCGCACGCCGTGTTCCCACAGGGCTCCGACGGCCTGGAGAGGGGAACACCGGCTGCCGGATGCACCGCCGTCGGACACCAGGGCCAGGGCGGCGTCGTCGGCCACCCCCTGGGGCCGGGCCGCGCGCAGCAGGTGCGTCCCGCCGCTCAGCTGGAGGTACACCGCCGCGGGATACTCGGACACCACGGAGCGCAGGGCCTCGTCGAAGGGGAGGTGCTCCCGCAGTTGCGCGCCCCAGTACCCGGGATCGCAGGCGTCCTCGGCGGTCAGCCAGGTTCCGGTGACGCAGGAAACCGTCGGTGTGGTGGGCGGGTTGAGCCGTACTTCACGCATCCGACGGGTGAAGCGGACAGCGGCTTCGGCGCGTTCCGACGGATCCGGCAGGGCCTGGCCGCGCCAGCACACCGCCCGGGCCGCGTCCTCGAAGGAGAGGACACCGCTCAGCAGCGCGGCGGTCAGCTCCCCGACGCCGTGACCCATGAGCAGGTCCGGGCTGACCCCCAGATCGCTGAGGAACGCGTGCTGTCCGACTCCGAGCAGATGCAGCACCGGCTGGGAGACGTTCGTCGCGTTCGGCGCTCTGCCGTGGCGGAACGCGTCGCGCACCGTCCCGAAAGCCTCCGGGGCCAGTACCTGTTCCATGACGGCGAGGCCGTTGTCCACGGCCGACCGGAAGACCGGCTCCGCCTCGTAGAGGGCGAGCGCCGCGTCCGACGCCGTGCTCTCCTCCCCGGGGAGCACGAGGACGAGGGTCGGTGGCCCGTCGGGAGCGGTACGAAATCGTGCGGGCGTCGGCCACCGCGCACCGGTCGAACCGTCGTCGACCGGTATCAGCGCGGTCGCGCGCAGGGTGAGCTCCGGGCGACCGGTGCGCAGCGTGTGGCCGATGTCCCGCCGCACGTCCCGCGATGCGCCGTTGACGGCCGAACGCACGGCGTCGACGGATTCGGTGAGGCGTTCCGGGTCGTCCGCGGACAACGGAAGGAGCTGCCAGGCCCGCCCCGCCCGGGAGGTGAGCCGCACCTCCGGTTCGGCGTCGCCGATGATGACATGCGCGTTCGTGCCGCCCAGCCCGAAGGAACTGACGGCCGCGTAGCGGCCCTCGTCCGAGCGCTCCCAGGCGATCTCGCGGTCGGCCAGCCGGAAGGGCGTGCCCCGCAGGTCGATCGGCGGGGCACCTGCCAGCAGGGGTGCGTTGGGCGGGATCCGGCCGTGGCGCAGGGCCAGGAGGCAGCCGATGATGCCTGCCGCGCCGGCCGCCGCGGTGAGATTTCCGATGTTCGCTTTGACGGAGTGGAGCCGGCACTGCCCCGTGCCGCCCCCGGAGGAGCGAAAGGCCTGGCTCGCCGCATCGATCTCCAGCGCGTCCCCGATGCTCGTGCCCGCGCCGTGCCCCTCCAGCAGGCCGATGCTGGAGGAGTTCAACTCGGCGACGTCGAGGGCCTCTTCGATCAGCTCGGTCTGACCGGCAACCCCCGGTGCCGTGAAGCCGGCGCGCTGTCGGCCGTCGTTGTTCACCGCGGTACCGGCGATGACGCCGAGGATGGGGTTGCCCGCGGCCAGTGCCGCGTCCAGCCGCCGCAGGAAGAGAACGGCGACGCCGTTGCCGTCCACCGTGCCGTCGGCCGAGGCCATGTACGGCTCGCAGCGACCGCGGGGCGAGTGGATGCCGCCCTCGGTGAACGTGTAGCCGGCGTCCTGTGCGTCCACGGCGACACCGCCGGCCAGTGCCGAGTCGCACTCACCGGCGAGGATCGCCTGGCAGGCGAGGTGCACGGCCACGCTTGAGGACGAACAGGCGCTCAGGACCGTCATCGAAGGACCGGTCAGCCCGTAGGTATAGGAAATGCGGCTGGACATGTAGTCGGGATCGGTTCCGATGGCAAGACCGGCGAGATCCAGATGTCCGCCGGTCGCGCCCGCGCGGTGTCTGATCTGCGCGCCGTAGTCACTCGCCCGCGACCCGAGGAACACCCCGACACGATCCGGCAACGAGCCGATGAAGCATCCCGAGCCCTCGACCGCCCGATAACAGGCCTCCAGCATCAGGCGATGCTGTGGATCGGTCAGCTCCGCTTCGGACCGGCTGTATCCGAATGCCTTGATATCGAAACCGAGACAGTCTTCCAGGGAATACGCGAAGGGCACATATGCCGGGTCTTTGTATCGGTGTCCCGGAATTCCGCGCCGCACCAGCTCCGCGTGGTCGATCTCACGCCGACCGGACTGTCCCGTGCTTATGAGTCGCCAGAAGTCGGCCGGGTTCCGCACGCCGGCCGCACGAATCGACATTCCTACCACGGCAACACGATCAGGCATACACCGCCCACCTCATCAATAACGTCGACCAGGGCGCCCATGTGGACGACCGTGCGTCCAGCTTGCGATCAATCTTGTCTCGCCGGCGAGACGAGCACAATAATCGGCCTGGTCAGGCGGGATCGGTCGAGAAAGAGGAGTTCATGGCGAATCCGCTCGAGGATGACGAAGGCGTTTACCTGGTTCTGGTCAATGAAGAGAACCAGCACTCCCTGTGGCCTGCGTTCAGAGCGGTACCGGCCGGCTGGGCAGCGGTACACGGACCGGACACCCGAAAGGCCTGTCTCGAGTATGTGACCGGACACTGGACGGACATGAGGCCGGCCAGCCTGGTCAAGGCGATGGACGACGAACCGCGGAGAGAGGTGTCGGGAATATGACGAACGCCGGTGAGTCCCACGAATCCATGGACGCATTGGTCGTCGACAGTGTGCGAAAGCTGACGGGAAACGCCGAAATCGGCCTCGATGACAACTTCTTCGACGTGGGCGGCAACTCCATCATCGCCATCCGGCTCGCGCAGGCGTTGAGTGACGAACTCGGGATCCGGCGCAATATTCGCGTTGTTCTCAAGAACCCCGTGCTCAGGGATCTCAGTGAAGCACTGCGGGCAGTCGCCCCGAACTCCTGAAGCCGCCCTGGTCGGCGGTGACCGAGAAGCGCTGCCGGTCGTCATCCACGGGAAAGGGTTGGTGTGCCATGCTGCCGACACTGAGTGTCGTCGTACCGATGTTTGACGTCGAGCCCTATGTCTCCGCCTGCCTCCGGTCGTTGCTCGACCAACACGTCGCGGACGTCGAGATCATCGTGGTCGATGACGGATCCACGGACCGAAGCCCCGGCATCGCCGAACAGCATGCGCGCCAGGACCCCCGTGTACGGGTGCTCAGACAACCGCACGCCGGAGTGAGTGCCGCGCGGAACGCAGGCTTCCGTGTGGCCCGTGGACGCTATCTCGCCTTCTGCGACAGCGACGACATCGTGCCGGTCACCGCCTACGCATCGCTCATCGGATCGCTGGAACGCACGGGATCGGACATCGCCTCGGGAGACGTGCGCCGACTGCACAGCTCCGGTGCGGAACCGTATTCCGGATACCAGGACCTGTTCGCACACGACCGGCAACGCACACACATCCGGCGCCACACCGCGCTCGTGCGCGACCGGATGGTGTGGAACAAGGTGTTCCGGCGCTCGTTCTGGGATGCCCGGGATCTTGCGTTCACCTTGACCGAGTACGAGGACGCGCCCGTGATGATACGGGCACACATCGAGGCATCGTCCGTGGATGTCCTGTCGGAGCTCGTCTACTACTGGCGAATCCGCGAAGAAGGCGCGTCGTCGATCACTCAACGGTGCGAGGAACCGGACAACATCGCCGCCTGTATGCGGATGGTGCTCGACACCTACGAGATCATCACCGACCTCGCACCGGAACTGGTCCCTCCCTACGCCGATGACATGTGTCGAGGCGATGTCCGGCGGGCGCTGCGCTCGCTGCATCTGCACAGCGACGCCACACTCGGCGAACCGCTTTCACCTGCCCGCTCGTTCGTCAGAAGCGTCCCCGCACACCTGCTTGACGCGTTACCGGCCACGGACCGAAACCTCATGGCTCTGCTGGCCCGCGGTGATCTGTCGGAGATCCGTCGCCTGGTGGAAGAGCCTGTGCAGGCATTCCGATGATGTCGTCCGCAGGACACCGAATCGAGAGGCGGAGCCGTGCCGGAAGGCGTTGACAACGCGGCGGCGGGCGAACGCGAAGGGCGCCTGAACTGGGCCCAGGCCGACTGGTTCGCCGAGCGCCCCACCGACCCTGAGGCACTCGCGGAGTACAACGAGGGCGCTTACGAGGACAATCTGTGCTCCGTGGTCGACGGACGCGGAGCGACGGTCCCGCAGGTGCTTCAGGCGCTCACCCGCTTGGCCGTCCGGCACGAGTCGTTGCGCACCTTGCTGACGTTCGACGGGGCCGGCCGGGACGGCAGGCAGCGCGTCACCCCGGTGACCGCCTCGGCGGTCGAGGCCGCCGTCTCGGTGCGCGGCGGCAGGGCGGCCGAGGAACGCTTCGCTCGGATCCGGCGCACTTCCTTCGATCTGTCGGCGCAGTGGCCGTTCCACGCGGTGCTCTCGACCACGGGCGGGCACGTCCGGGAGATCGGCCTGGTCGCGGACCACAGCGCGGTCGACGGGTGGGGCATGAGCGTGCTGCTCCAGGACCTGGACAGCCTGCTGCGGGGAAACCCCCCTGCCGACCCGGATGTCACGCAGCCGTTGGACGTCGTCCGCTGGGAGGACTCGGAGGAGGGGGAGCACCACCGCCGACGGGCCGTCCGGTACTGGACCGATCAGTTCCAGGAAGTACGGAAGGCGGTGGGGGCCCAAGGCGACGTCGATGCCGGCGCCTTGGTCGTGCCGACGGGCGCGGAACGGTACGCCGCCTGCAGTCTGCGTTCCCCGTCCCTGCTCAAAGCGGCCGAGGCCGCGTCGTCCAGGCTGCGGATACCTATGGCCACGGTGCTGCTGATGGCCTTCGGTGCGGCACTGTGTCGTAGCACCGACACGTCGGCGATCGGCGTGCTGACGCTCTCCCACAACCGGTGGCTGCGGAACGTCCGGTCGAGTGTGAGCAAGATGTTCCTCCAGGCCCCGGTGCTCGTGCCCGCCCTGCCGACGGAGGACGTCTCCCGCACCGCGAAACACACCTTCGGCCGGCACATCCAGGCCAACCTGTTCTCCCACATCGACCGCGTGGAGGCCGAGTCCGTCAGGGACAGCACCCTGCCCGGCGCGCACTCACTGCGTGTCGCCGGTGCCCTGTTCAACTTCATCGACTCCTCGATGCTCTCGCTCCACGCGGATCCCCACGGGCCGCTCGCGTCCTCCCTCGCCCCTCGGCGCCTCCCCGACGAAGAGATCACCTTCGAGGAGGAGCGGACGCACGGTCCGCAACTGATGCTGTTCGCCTGGCAGGAGACGGACTGCGTCGCCCTGCGGCTCGTCTGGCGCCTGAACGGAGAACTCGCCCGCCCGGGCGACCTCCTCATCCGTGACATCGGTGCCGCGGTCGCGGACCTGGCACGCGGAGTGGATCCTCGGACCGGCCCCTCGTGAGGCCGCCGAGGGTGATCCGCGCCTGGCCGAACGCTGTGGACAGGCGCTGCACACCGCGCTCGCCGACAGGGCCTCAGCCCGTTGACGGCGCCGCCGCCCAGCCCCGACGATCAAGCGCATGTCTGCCGCTCTGTCCCCTCTGCGCCACCGCCCGTTCCGCCATCTCTTCATCGGAACGACGGCCAACGTGCTCGGCAACGGGGTGGCACCGATCGCCCTTGCCTTCGCCGTGCTCGACGCCACCGGATCCGTCGGCTCGCTCGGGTTGGTGGTCGGCGCCCACTCCCTCACCAGCATCCTCTTTCTGCTGTACGGCGGCGTGCTGGCGGACCGGCTGCCGCGTGGCCCGCTGCTGGTCGGCAGCAGTGTGATCAGTGCCGTGAGCCAGGCGGTGGTGGCCACCCTCGTCCTCGCCGAGAGCGCCGCCATCCCCCTGCTCATGGTGCTCGCCGCGGTCAACGGGGCCTCGAGCTCCTGCTACCAGCCGGCCGCCCAGGCCCTGCTGCCCCAGGTCGTGCCGGCCGAGTCCCGGCGCGCCGCCCTGGCGCTGTCCCGGATCGCGGGCAGCAGCGCCATGATCGTCGGCGCCTCGCTGGGCGGCGTACTGGTCGCCGCCGTCGGCCCAGGCTGGGGTCTGGCCGTCGACGCGCTCAGCTTCGCGCTCGCCTCCGTGTCCTTCGCGCTGATCCGGGTGAAGCTCGCACCGTCCGCGCCCAGTTCCGGCGCGATACACGAACTGCGTGTCGGGTGGCGTGAGTTCACCTCCCGCACCTGGGTGTGGGTGATCGTGGTGGCCTTCTGCTTCCTCAACGCGGGGGTCACCGCCTCGTTCACCGTCCTCGGGCCGGCCGTCGCCGACACGACCGGGATCGGCCGCACCGGCTGGGGCCTGGCGGTCGCCGCGGGCTCGCTCGGCGCGGTCGCCGGGGGCCTGCTCTCGCTGCGCTGGAGACCCAGGCGCGCGATTCTGGTCGGCTGCGCGCTGATGGGCCTGACGGCGATGACACCGCTGCTGCTCGCGCTCGCCCCGTACACCTGGGTGCTGGTCGTGGCCAACTTCGTGTCGGGCGTGGGTGTCGAGCAGGCCGGCGTCGCCTGGTATTCGACCCTCAACGAACAGATCCCCGAGGACCGCCTCGCCCGTGTCTACGCGTACGACGACCTCGGTTCCTATCTCGCGCTTCCGCTCGCCCAGTTCGCCGCCGGACCCGCCGTGGTGCTCCTCGGCCTCGACGCCACCCTTTACGCGGCCGCCGCGCTGATCCTCCTCGCCACCCTCGCCATGGTCGCCACCCCCTCGGTCCGCGCACTGGCCCCGAGGACCACGGAACCGCTGCCCGCCTCCGGAGAACCGGTGCCTCGCTGAGGCCGTCCCTGCGCGTCGTGCCCTTTCCCGGAACACACAAGGAGATGAGTTGCCGACCAACGCCCTGACGGTTGACTACTTGATCATCGGCGCCGGCGCGATGGGGATGGCTTTCGCCGACGTACTCGTCAGCGAGAGCGACTCCACGATGGCCGTCGTGGATCGTCATGACACCCCGGGCGGTCACTGGACCGTGTCCTATCCATTCGTCCGGCTGCACGGGCCGTCCAAGTTCTACGGCGTCAACTCCCGCCCGATGCCCAGCGACGAGGGAACGGGGAAGCTCGCGTCGCGCAGCGAGATTCTCGACTACTACGACCGTCTGATGCGCGAGACCCTGGTCGCCTCAGGACGCGTCACCTATCTCCCCAAGCACAACGTCGACGTGGCGGAGCCCGGCCGCCCGGCCACGGTCCGCTCCCTCGTGACGGGGGAGGCGACGGAGATCGTCGTGCGCAAGCGGGTCGTCGACGCCTCGTACATGAACATCACCGTCCCCGCGATGCGCCGGGCCGGTTTCGGCGTCGAGGACGCGGCGACCCTGATCACGATCAACCAGCTCGCCGAACTGGACCGCGCGCCCGAGCGGTTCACCGTCATCGGGGCGGGCAAGACCGGCATCGACGCCTGTCTGTGGCTGCTGGAGCGAGGCATCGACCCCGACCGCCTCACCTGGATCGTGCCCCGTGACGCATGGTTGATCAACCGTGGGCTCGAATGGCAGTCCGGCGGCTTCCAGCCGCTGCTCAACCTGCTGGCCTGCACCTCGGTCGACGCCGTGATCCGCGTCCTGGAGAAGAACCGCGTGGTCGTCCGGCGTGACCCCGACGTCGAACCGAGCGCCTTCCGGTGCGCCACCGTCGATACCGGGGAACTGGCCCAGCTCCGGCGGATCAAGAACGTGGTGAGGCTGGGACGGGTGCGTGCCGTCGGCGCCACGAGCGTGACCCTCGACGGGGGAACGATCCCGACGACGCCGGGGACGGTGCACATCGACTGCACCGCGGACGGCCTGACCCAGAAGCCGCCGAAGCCGGTGTTCGAGGCCGGTGCCATCACGCTCCAGCCGCTGCTGCCCTGTCTCCTCCCGCCCAGCGCGGCCGTCGCCGCCCGCGTGGAGTGCCTGGACGGCGACGACGAGTGGCGCAACGAGCTGTGCGCACCGGTCGTCAACCCCGGCTCCGCGCGTGACCTGCTGTCCTTCTACGCCATCAGGCTGGAGCGGATGGCGCGGTGGGCGCGCTCGCCCGAACTGTTCACCTGGCTCGCCGGGTCGCGCTTCATCACCGGGATCGCCGCGCTGGAGAGGCTGGACGAACCGGAGGCACAGACCGCGGTCTTCTTCTTCGCCTCGCGCATGGCGGACCTCCTCAAGGCCGAGGGCGGGTGACGCTCTCGGGCCCTCCACCTGGCGCTGCACCGGACAGCAGGCTCTCCATGTCGCGGGCCAACTCGGCGAGCAACGGCGCCGGGGCGCCCAGGAAGTCGTAGTGCGCGCCGTCCAGGAGCACTTCGCGGACGCGCCCCTCATCGGCGTACCGGCTCCAACCGCCCATGAGCCCGACGGGGATGACGGTGTCCTCGCGCCAGCCGATGGTGGTGAGGTCGGTCGCGAGGCGCACCGGCTCGGTCGGCCGGTACTGGCGGTTGGCCTCGATGTCGGCGGCGAGCAGCCGCACTCCGAGCTCCACGAGATCAGGATGCGGCTCGCCACCCATGGCCCGGGTCATGGCCTCGATCTCCCGGGGGAGTTCGTCCTCGGCGAGCTCCAGCAGGCGTCCGTACGGACCGTCGTCCGGGGCCACTTGGGAGGAGACGAAGAGCCGGTCCGGCAGCCGCCGCTCCTGCCGGGCCAGCTCCACCATGACGGCGAACGCGGGCAGGACGCCGCTGCAGTGGCCGAAGAACGCGGACGGACGGTCGAGGTAGGGCTCAAGACCTTCCAGCAGCGGCCCGGCCAGGGCCTCGTAGGTGCCGAAGTGCGCCTCGCGCAGCCGATTCTCCCGCGCGGGCAGCTGCACGAGGCAGACCTCGGCGCCGCCGATGTACCGAGGCCATCTGGAGTACATCGACGCCCCCACACCCGCATACGGGAACAGGAAGATACGCGCGGGACTGTCGTCCTTGGGGCGGCGCAGCAGCCACTTCGAGGGTCGCTGGGCGGAAGTCATCTTTCACCTCATGGGATACGGCGGAACGGAGGGCGGGGTGTGAGCGGCGCCGGAGTCGTGGTGGGGGTGCCGGAGGAGAGCGCCTCGTCGATGGTTGCGGCCAGTTCGGCCACGGTTGCGCTCAAGTAGAGGTCCCGCGGGCGCAGTTCCACCCCATAGCGCTCCGCGACATGGCCGACGATCCGGGTCACCAGCAGGGAATCGCCGCCCAGCTCGAAGAAGTCGTCGTCCACGCCGACCTCGTCGAGGCCCATCAAATCGGCCCATAGATAGGCCAGTTGCCGTTCGACCGGCGTCTGCGCGGCTCGGAAGTCGGCGTTGGTCTCGGGGCGTTCGCGCAGTCGGCGCGCCGTGAGCGCGGCCCGATCCACTTTGCCGTTCCCCGTGAGGGGCAGGGCGTCGAGCCGGACGAAGGCTGACGGGACCATGTGGGGCGGCAGCGAGCGGCCGAGGAGCTCGCGCAGGTCCGCGGCGCCGATGCCGTCGGCGCAGACGTAGAAGGCGGCCAGGCGCTTTCCCGCCTCCGGGTGCGTATGCACCACGACACAGGCGTTCTTGACCCCGGGGTGGGCCAGCAGAGCGGTCTCTATCTCACCCGGCTCGATGCGGAACCCGCGGACCTTGACCTGGTGGTCGAGGCGGCCGAGGAACTCGACGACCCCGTCCGACCGGCGTCTGACGAGATCACCGGTGCGGTACATCCGCGCGCCGGGCACGGCGCTGAACGGATCGGGCAGGAAGCGGTCGGCGGTCAGGTCCGCGCGGCCGACGTATCCGCGGGCCACGCCGGTACCTCCGGCGTAGAGCTCGCCGCTTTCGCCGTCCGGCACCGGCCGCAGCCGGTCGTCCAGCACATACACCTGCGTGCCGGTGACGGGCCGGCCGATCGGCAAGGTGTCGCCCTCGACCGGCGCCTCCATGACGTGGCAACAGGTGAACGTGGTGTTCTCGGTCGGTCCGTAACCGTTGACCAGACGGATTCCGGGAAGGGCGGCGAAGGTGCGGTTGACGTGGTGTGGGGAGACCACGTCCCCGCCGGCCAGGAGCTGACGCAGCGAGGTCAGCCGGGCCATCGGGCCATCCGCCATCTGGTGGAAGAGGCCCGCCGTCAGCCAGAGCACCGTCACGCGCTCCCGCACGACCGCCTCGGCCAGCTCTGCCAAGGAGGGTTCGCCGGGCGGGAGGACCACGAGCCGGGCGCCGTTCAGCAGCGGGGCCCAGATCTCCAGCGTCGAGGCGTCGAAGGCGAGTGGGGCGAACATCAGGAAGGCGTCGTCGGGTTCGACCTCCAGGAAGTTGCCGGGCTGGACGAGACGAAGCACGGCGCGATGCGTGATGCACGCGCCTTTGGGCCTGCCTGTGGACCCGGAGGTGTATGCCACGTATGCCGCGTGGTCCGCCTGTACGGGGATCCCGAGGTCGCTGGTGGGCAGATCGGTGAGTTCGAGGGAGTCGGAGTCGAGTACGAGGACGTCGGCCAGACCGGAAACCCGGGCGAGCAGCTGTTCCTGGGTGAGGATCAGACGGACGCCCGCCTCCTCCATGAGCGTCGAGTGACGTTCACGCGGCTGGCGCGGGTCGAGGGCGACGTAGTGTCCGCCGGCCTTGAGGACCGCGATCAGGGCGACGACGGTGTCGACGGACCGGTCCATGCAGATCCCGACCGGGGTCTCCAGGCCGACTCCCCGGTCACGTAGGTGCCGGGCGAGCCGGTTGGCCCGCGCATTGAGCTCGGCGTAGGTGACACCTCTGCCGCTCAGCGTGATCGCCACCGACTCCGGGAAGGCGGCCGCCCGCCGCTCGAAAGCCGCGTGCACCGATTCAGTGGTCGTTGTCATTCCCCATCCCCCCGCGCCCTGTCCGGGGCGTCGGTCGCGTCGGGTGCTCAGGCTCAGCGAGGCACCCGTCCGGCCGCGACGGCTGACATGAGATGCCGCGCTCAGGAGCAGGCAATGGCGCGCCGTACGATCTTCGCCGCCCACGTCTCGATCGGCTCACCGTCTCTCCTGGCGGCTCTTTCCAGACCTGCCAGGTCCTCAGCCGAGAACTGGAGTTTCAGCGGGCGTGCTTCGGGTGTGGAGGCCGCTTCCAGCAGGGCCGGCGTCGACGTGGGCTCGTCCGCCGTGCGGTCGACGGTGTGTGCCTCGCCGCCTGTCGAGGACTCCGGTGGCGTCAGCTTTCCCTGCCGCATGAGCAGACTGCCACGAACTTCCCGGCGCAGCTTGTTTC
Organism: Streptomyces sp. NPDC051913; assembly: GCF_044593635.1. Classification (NCBI taxonomy): domain Bacteria; kingdom Bacillati; phylum Actinomycetota; class Actinomycetes; order Kitasatosporales; family Streptomycetaceae; genus Streptomyces; species Streptomyces sp. NPDC051913. The sequence continues at coordinate 40,034 of NZ_JBIUCI010000018.1, forward strand.
TGCTCCAGCCGAGCTCTTCGGCCTTCCGCAGCCAGTAGTCCTGTTCCGGTTGTTCGAGCGCCACCACTTCGAGATGGTGACTGAAACTCAGGCCTTGATGTCTGCGGGGCAAAGGAAAGGCGCGCGCGACCCAGGTGTAGTTGCGCAGCGTCTGATAGCTGAGCGATGTTCGCCGGATGGCTTCCTCGTAGCGGTCGTGGAATACGGACTCGCCGTAGACCAGCCAATCGGCGATCCACCAGGTGGAGGAATCGGCTAAAGAGAACAGTTCGGTACCGAGCTCTTCCCAGGTGCTGAAGCTGTGTTTGGCCGTGAACAGCAAGCCGGATTTATGGAGCTGGACGCCCGAGCCTCGCGGTCGCCGAGCGACGCCGGTCGCTGCCATGTGTTGTGCCGTATGACTCACACTCAACCCTCCATCTGACTCGACGATCCCCCGAGCGGGGTCGAAATGTAGGGAGATGTATGGAATCGTCCCCGTTCGCTGTGTTCGGTATAGCGAACAAGGGTCGGTCCACTGACCGGTTCGCCGCCAGCAACCGGTTGCATTGCGCCGTCGATCTTGCTTGCGGCCTTGAGAGCTCGTCAAGGGCTCGGGCGGATTTTTCGAAATTCCGACCGCCTGTCGTTCAAGCGCCGGGCGCTCCGGCAACTGGGGCAAAGGGCGCGATCGACTGGTGAACGACCAGCTCACCCAGCATTTCTCGGCCGACGCCCCGTCTCCTCTTGACGCGGTGCGCAGACTTCGGCACATCATTTATTCCAACCATGCTTTAACTGGCCCTCCTTGGGGAAACGTCACCCCTGGCGCATCGAATGCGGGCCATGTGCAGCCGCCGCACGCTAAGCCGCCTTGGTGCCATAGTGCGTACATGCGGCCTTCATTGATCGTTACGATCGCTGAAGTCCGTTCGGTATGAGGGACATGTCCAGGGGGTGGCGACGGGGCCGGGGCAGCGGTCGACGGCGGAGACGCCTCCCGGGACACGGCCCGCGTCGCGCCTCTGTTCAGCAAAGGGTCCTCAAGACGAAAGGGGGTCCTCGAGTACGAAGGAAGGCAATTCCATCAGCGATCGCATATTCCTGTACGGCCCGCCGTCCCCCGCAGCCGACCTCCGGATCTTCTGCCTGCCCTACGCAGGCAAGGGTGCCAGTCTGTACCGGCAGTGGTGGGAGGCCTCGGACCAACGGATCGAGTTCGTGCCGGTCCAGTTGCCGGGCAGGGAAAACCGCTTCAAGGACGGTCTTGTCCACGACATGCGCGAGCTGGTCGCCTCCCTGGCCGCCGACATCGCGCCCCATACGGATCGTCCCTACGCGCTGTTCGGCCACTGCATGGGGGCCGTCATCGCGTTCGAGCTGGCGCACCGGCTGTCCGATCTCACCGGACACCGGCCCCAGCACCTGGTCGTCGCGGGCAGCGCCGCACCGCACCGGCAGCAGGCGGTGCCGGCGGAACGACAGCGCACGGACGCGGAGTTGATGACCGAACTGCGTCGGCTGGGTGGCACCCCTCAGGCGGCACTGGACGACGAGCGACTGCTCGCGTTCGCCCTGCCCGTGTTCCGGGCCGACTGGTCCGCCGTCGACGGATACGGCTACCGACCCACTCCGGCACTGGACACCCCGATCACGGTCCTCGGCGCCGCCGACGACGCGGGCGTGCCGACGGACGAGTTGGGGGAGTGGGAGCGCCATACCAACGCCGACACGAAGGTCCACGTCCTCCCGGGAGATCACTTCTTCATGGAGCGGTCCGGTGAGGAGGTCCGCGGCCTGCTGGTCAGCGAGCTCTCGGGTGACGCGGACGTGAACGCGCGGGGGATCCAGACCTAGACGGCTCATTTCGGCCACAGCGTGCCTACGAAACAGGAGAAGACATTGTCCTCGCACAGCACTGCCAGGGATGCCGTGTCCCGGATATGGCTCCAGGGTCTCGGCCGTTCGGTCGACGGCCAGGTCGAAGATCGCGAGAAGTTCTTCGAGAGCGGAGGCGACTCGCTCAGCGCGATCAGGCTGTACATGGAAACCGAAGAGCGGCTCTCCGTACAGATCGATGCCGCGGAATTCCTGGGAACTCTCGCGGAAGGAGATTTCGGGGACATCGTTCGGCTGGCGGAGGGCGCCAGGGACGAGGCGGCCTCCGCGTAGACCTCTGGCGGGGAAGCGCTCCCCCGTCGGCCCGGAGCGTTCGGTGCCGATGGGGTTCGAATCCTTGCGTGGACCCGTTGCTCTGCCTACCTCGGCCGCTCCCCCCCTGGGCGTCGGCCGCCCATGCGACCTCATCGCGCTCCCGGGAGGCTCAACAGCGCCAGTTCGGCCGGGTCGGCCACCACGGTGATGGCGGCGATCCGCCCGTGCCGGACGGTGAACGCGAGCACGGCCTGTGGGCTGCCGTCCTCGTACCAGGCGATGATGCCGGGCAGGCCGTTCACGAGTACGGCCCGTCCGTTGGCGGCCGCGTCGGCCGACAACTGCGCGCCGGCCGCCACTTGAGTGGCGCCGAGGGTGACGAAGGGACCGGCCGGGGTGTCGACGGTCAGTTTCACCTCGGGGTCGAGGATGCGCAGCAACTCCTCGAAGTCGCCGTGGCGTGCCGCCGTGAGGAAGGCCTGCACCACCGCGCGCTGCTGCTGTGCGGTACCGGTCGGTCGTTCCGTCGTCCGCACTTTGCGACGCGCGCGGCTGGCGAGCATCTTGGTGGCGGCGGTGGACTTGCCGAGGATCCGGCCGATCTCGTCGAAGGGCACCGCGAACAGGTCGTGCAGCACGAACGCCAGCCGCTCGCCGGGGCGGAGCGTGTGAAGGACGACCTGCAGGGCGAGCCCGACGGAGTCGGTGAGCACGGCGTCGTCCTCGGGCGCGGGAGCGTCGTCGACCATGACGACGAGGGGGGACGAAAGGTCGTCCCAGGACGCCTGCGGACGGGCCCGGCGTGAGCGCAGGACATCGAGACTGATCCGGCCGGTCACCGTGGTCAGCCAGCCGGCGAGGTTGTCGATGCCTGTCACGTCCTGGCGGGACAGCCGCAACCAGGCCTCCTGGACCACGTCCTCGGCGTCCGCGTGCGATCCGAGCATGCGGTAGGCGATCGCACGCAGCCGCTCACGGTGGGCCTCGAACGCCTCCGCCGACGTGATGGTGGGGCGGGTGTGGGACATGCGGTGTTACCTTCCTCGGCTCTGCTCCGTCGTGGGTGATGACGGGCGCCGACGGGCGCAGGTAACCGATGAAGGAGCACGACTGATGCAAGCACGCATGACCGGCCCCGCCAACCCTGATGTGATCACCGCGATCCAGCACCTCTACAAGGCGGTGCACGCCGGGGGCGTCGACCAACGCGTGCTGTCCCTGGTCCACTTGCGGGTCAGCCAGATCAACGGTTGCAGCCCGTGCGTTTTCGCCACCATCGAGGCGGCGCGGAAGGCGGGCGAGACGGACGAGCGGCTGCACCATGTGGTCGCGTGGCGCGAGACACCCTTCTACACCGACGAGGAACGCGCCGCTCTCGCACTGGCCGAGGCCGCGACCCGGATCCAGGACGGCGCGCCGGGCGTGACCGACGAGATCTGGGACGCCGCGGCCGACCACTTCACGGAGGAACAACTGGGCGCGATCATCCTGGAGACAGCGATGACCAACCTCTTCAACCGGGTCAACCACGCGGTCCAGGAGCAGGCCGGCAAGACCTGGTGAGGCAGGGAGGTCACCCGGTGGCGGGCGGAGTCGCCCGTCCAACCAGGTTACCGCCCAATGCAGTTGGCCCTTACCGTCGGGGAAGTAGTGGAAGAGTCGGCTCTTGCCCCCGGACACCGTCGCGCATGCCGCGGTCCCGCCGGCGAGCGACGAGGCGGGCGGGGCGCACGGGACCGTGGTCGACGTCGACGGGGGGGCCAGGACGGAGGGCGCCGTCGTCAGGACGAAGACGCCCGACTCGTCGACCGGGTCGGGGAGCAACGGTGCCGAGCCCATACGCTGGGCCCCGTTCGCACTATCCGGGAGAGTCATGACAAGCAGGTTCACCGAGTTGGCCGTTGACTGCCACGACCCCGAGGGACTCGCCGCATTCTGGTGCGAGGTCCTGGGCTTCAAGGTGATCGAGCGGAGCGAGGGCAAGGTCGAGATCGGGTCCTGGGTGCCGACCGTCGAGGAGGTACGGGCCCGTCAGATGCCACCCACCGTGCTGTTCGTCCAGGTGCCCGAGGGCAGGGCCGTGAAGAACCGGCTTCATCTCGACGTCAGCCCGATCGACGGCAGCACCGAGGACGAGGTGGCCAGACTGCTCGGCCTCGGCGCCACCAAGGCGGACGTGGGCCAGGGGCCAGGCCGGAACTGGGTGGTCATGGCGGACCCGGAGGGCAACGAGTTCTGCGTCCTGCGCTCCCTGGCACCGCAGAACTAGCAGGCGGTCAGGGGGCGTTCATGGTGACAGATGCCGAGTGGGCCGACGTTCGACGGGGGTTGCGCTTCGGGCAGGTCTTCGAGGGGACGGTGGTGAAGGTCCCGAGGCCCGGTGTGATCGGGATCTTCGTGGACATCGGCCTGTGCGTCGGAGGCTTCGTGGACGTGGCGTTGCTGCCGGAGCAGGGGGAGGAATGGCCGGTGGAAGGCACGGTCGCCGACTTCGAGATCTGGTGGGCCGACAGCCGTCACCAGATCCGGCTGAAGCCGTGTGACTCCCGGTATCTGCGCGACGACTTCACGGACTTCGTGGCACGGTTCCGCCCTGACTGGCCGTCCCGTATCGGGCAGCCGGTTCCTGATCCCGAACCTCTCGGCAAGGGGTGATGCGACGGAGACGCCGCGGCGGTGCCGTGCCGCTGTTGTGGCACCGGGCGGTCAGGACGGCTGGACCTGGTCGAAGAGCGCGAGAGCGTTGGCCGGGTCAGGGCTCACGAGGCGTTCCAGGCCGGACATCGTGATCCGCCCCCATTTCCCGGCCCGCGCCCACATCTGTTCCTCGAAGGCGCGGACCGCCTTGTCCAGATCGCCCGGACCGGTGGCGATGGCCTCGGCGAGTTCGGCCCCTTCCAGCATCGCGAGGTTCGCGCCCGCCCCCAACGGGGGCATCAGATGGGCGGCGTCGCCCATGAGCGTCACACCGGCGACATGGGTCCAGGTGTGGGACTCGGGCAGTACGTAGAGGGGACGGTGGACGAAGGCCGTGCCGTGTCGGAGGAGGTCGAGGACGGGCGCGGCCCAGCCCTCGAACAACGCCAGCAGGCTCGAGCGCACGGCTTCCACGTCCGCCGGGTCGAGGCTGGTGTGCCAGTCCAGCGGCGTACGGAACTGGGCGTTCACCTTGACGTGGCCGCCGCTGTTGCGCTGGGCGACGATGCCGCGGTTCACGCCGTACACCGCCATGGAACCCTCGCCGATCAGCCGGGCCAGGTCGGGGTGGCGGGTGTCGATGTCGTCGAGGGAGGTCTCGACCGAGGTGACGCCGGTGTAGTGCGGTGTCACCGACGACACGGCCGGACGGGTCCGGGACCAGGCGCCGTCCGCGCCGACCACGAGGTCGAACGCCTCCTGCCGCCCGTCCGCGAAGCGGACCGTCGCGCCGTCCCGGCCCCCCGGCACCACCTGTGTCACCTCCTGGCCCCACTGGACCTCCAGCGGGCCGAGGAGCAGGTCACGGAGGTGCCCGCGGTCGATCTCGGGATTGGCCCGGTCGTCCGGGCGGGCCCGCCAGTCGCGCAGGACGGTCCCGTCCGCGTCCAGGATGCGCATGGCCTGCCCCTCGGGGCGGGACAGCGTCTCGAACTCCGCCAGCAGCCCCGCTTTGTCCAGCGCGACCTGGCCCAGCCCTTGGTGCAGGTCCAGCGTGCCGCCCGGGGGCCGGGCCGTGCGGGAGGGATCGCGTTCGAGGACGGTGACCGGATGGCCGTGGCGGTGCAGGACACGGGCGAAGGTGAGGCCGGCGGGACCGCTCCCGACCACGGCGATGCGATGTCTCATGTCGATACACTGTATTGATCCGCTACGTCGCATCGCAACCGTACGATGTGAACATGACTGTCTGGGACCGGCCGGAGCCGCCGACTCGCCCCGTGCCGCTCGACCGGGAGCGGATCGTCGCCGCCGCCGTCGCGCTCGCCGACGAGGGCGGTCTCGAAGCGGTGTCGCTGCGCAAGGTGGCCGCCCGGCTGAACGCCGGCCCGATGCGGCTGTACGGCTTCATCGCGACCAAGGAGGAACTGTTCGACCTCATGGTGGACGAGGTCCAGGCCGAGATCCTCCCCGAGGAGCCGCCCGGCGACTGGCGGGAGGCGCTCCGCGTGCTCGCCCACCGCACCAGGAAGGCCGCCCTCCGCCATGAGTGGCTGGCCGACCTGCTGGGCGGCCGTCCGAGCCTGGGCCCCAACGGCCTCGCCGTGACCGAGGCCAGACTGGCGGCCCTCGACGGCCTCATCGACATCGACACGGCCGTGCGCGCCACGGAGACGGTCGGCGCCTATACGACCGGCGCGATCAGGCGTGAGATCGCCAACCTGCGGGCCGAACGTGCCACCGGCCTGTCCAAGCACGACTGGCGACGCGCGTCCGGCCCGCATGTGACGAGGATGCTGGCCACCGGCCGTTTCCCGGCGCTGTCCAAGGCCGTGCACGAGGGCACGGACGTGGACACCGAGACATCCTTCGCGACCGGCCTGGACTGGGTCCTCGACGCGGTGGCCGCGAGACTCGAACGGCCTTGATCATCCAGGAGCCGCCGGACGCGGTCAGCCCGACTTCTCGGCGGGGCCGGCGAGCTCGGCGAGGAACTGCGGCACTCGGTCGGCGCCGAAGTTCCTCCGCGCAGCCGCGAGATACCCCGGAACGACCCCGTCGATGGTCAGGGTGAGTTCGACCCCGGTGATCCCGTCGGCCGGACCCCGCGGCGCAGGTCAGTCGAGGAAGTCGGCGATGAGTGCGGCGAACTCGTCCGGTGCGGCCAGGCGGATGCCGAGGTCTTCGGCCTTGGCGCGCTTGGAGCCCGCGCTGTCTCCGGCGACGACCAGGGAGGTCTTCTTGGAGACACTGGAGGAGGAGCGGCCTCCGGCTCGCTCGATGAGCTCGTTCATCTGGTTGCGCGAGAGCTTCTCCAGAGCGCCGGTCATCGAGCCGGTGACGACGACGGTCATCCCGGCCAGCGGCAGATCCGTCGTCGCGGCTGCCCCGGACTCGTCGGTGCCGTCACCGTCACCGTCTGCGTCGGCCGGGGGCGGCGGGGTGGCGCCGGGTTCGGTCATGTTGACCCCGGCCGCGGCGAGTTTGTCGATGAGCGGGGCCAGTTCGGTGAGTTCGGCGACGATGGACGGGGCCTTCTCGGTGCCGATGCCCTCGACCCGCTGCATCGCTTCGGTGTCGGCGGCCCGGATGTTGTCCATGGTGGCGAAGTGCCGCGCGATCCGCCGGGACATGGACCGGCCCGTGCCCCGCACCCCCAGCGCGCACAACACGCGTGACAGCGGCTGGGCCTTCGCCGCGGTCAGCGCGGCCAGGAGGTTGTCGGTGCTGGTCTCGCCCATCCGGTCCAGGTTCAGCAACTGCTCGCGGGTGAGGGCGAACAGGTCGGCGAGATCGGCGACCAGACCGGCGTCGACCAGCTGGACGACCCGGGTGTGACCGAGCCCCTCGATGTCGAGCTGGTCGCGCCCGGCGGCGTAGGACAGCGAGGCGACCAGATGACAGTTGCGGCCGTTCTCGCAGCGCCAGCGCTGCTCGCTGGTGTCGATGGCCGATCCGCAGCGCGGGCACGCCTCGGGGAAGACGATGGGCTGCTCCTCACCGGTGCGCAGATGGGCGACGGGGGCTTCGACGCGGGGGATGACGTCCCCGGCGCGGTAGACCATGACATGGTCGCCCAGGCGCAGGTCACGGCGGGTGATGTCGGCCGGGTTGTGGAGGGTGGCGTAGGTGATGGTGGAGCCGTCGATCTCCACCGGTTCCAGGACCGCGCGCGGGGCGATGATGCCGGTGCGGCCCACGTTCCACTCCACCTCCAGCAGGCGGGTGATCTTCTCCATGGCCGGGAGCTTGTAGGCGATCGCCCAGCGCGGGGCGCGGGTGCCGGAGCCGGCGGTCTGCTGGTCGGCGGCCAGGTCGGCCTTGATGACGACCCCGTCGATCCCGAACGGCAGTTCGGCGCGCAACGCGGCGATCTCCGCCACCCGGCTCAGGACCTGCTCGACACCGTCGGCGACGGTGCCCGGCACGGCGGTCGACGCGGTGGTGTTCACCCCCAACTCGGCGGCCCGGGCCATCAGCTGACTGTGCGCGCTCTCGCCGAGCCGCTCGGCGAGGGCGGGGTCGGTGTCGGGCAGGGGGAGCAGGCCGTACCCGAAGAACGTCATCGGCACGGTGTAGGCGCGGTCCTTGGCGCGCAGCGTGCCGGCCGCGGCGTTGCGCGGGTTGGCGAACGGCTGCCCGCCATGGTCCGTGCGTACGTCGTTGGCGTGCTCGAACTGCGCGGTCGTCATCAGGATCTCGCCGCGGACCTCCACGGTGACCGGCTCCGACAGGGTGCCGGGCAGGCCCTCGATGGTGCCGATCGCGTGGCTGACGTCCTCTCCGGCCGTCCCGTCGCCGCGGGTGATCAGCCGTCTCAGCCGGCCGTGGGAGTAACGGGCGGCGACCGCGAGACCGTCGAGTTTCGGCTCGATGCTGTACGAGGTGACGTCGTGGCCGACGCGGCGCTCCAGCGAGGCGGACCAGGCGGTGAACTCCTCGGCGGAGAAGACGTTGTCCAGGCTGAGCATCGGCACCGTGTGCGGAACATCCCCCTCGACGGCGCCGCCGGCGACCTTGCCCGAAGGGGAGTCCGGGAGCACCTGGTCGGGATGGTCGGCCTCCCACTGCGCGATGCCGCGCACCAGCCGGTCGTAGACGTCGTCGTCCAGGGGCGAGGTGCCGCCCCCGTAATAGGCGGCCGCGGCCTTCACGGCGTCCTCGACCGCCTGCGCGTAGGCGGCGGCATCCACGATCTGTGCAGCTGGTGTCGTCATGACCGCCATCCTGCCTGCCACCACTGACAATGCCCTCGCTGAGCGCCTGGCGCGGGTGGGGTTCCCGCAGGACGAACTGGACCGGCATGGGCTCGACTTCGGCAGCCTGCGCGAGAGGCCACAGGAGTGCGCACCGGCGGTCGGACGTCTCGTCGACTCCCAGGCCGAGCGCGCGGAGACGGTGCTCGCCCGGTGCCGGTGCCGGTGCCGGAGCCTGCCGGAACTCGTCGCCCCGGAGTACCGGCCCTTCCTGAACGCCCTGATCTCCGTCCAGGAACTCCGGCTCGACGCCGTGCAGCGCAACCGCGACATCGCGCGGCCCGGGACCGGCGGTTCTGAGGGGGTACGCGTGCCCGAAGCAGGGTCCGGGGCGACTTGTCCTCGTCCGCGGCGGGCTCGTGGCCCCGTCGCCCCAACCGGCGCGATGCGGTACATAGTTGTCGCTCTCTGGAGATGATCCGCTTCGCCGTGTAGCGTCTGCTCCAGCTGTCGTGGTTCGCAGTACCTGCCCGCGCCTTGGCGTGGGCGTTTTGCTGTGCAGTGCCGGACCAGGGCGATCACCTCCAGGGCCGCGCGGTGCGGTTCCTGACATCGACTGAGAGGCATCAGCATGGCCAGCGGAACCGTGAAGTGGTTCAACTCCGAAAAGGGCTTCGGCTTCATCGCCCAGGACGGCGGCGGTCCGGACGTCTTCGCGCACTACTCCAACATCAACGCCTCCGGCTTCCGTGAGCTCCAGGAAGGCCAGGCTGTCACCTTCGACATCACCCAGGGCCAGAAGGGCCCGCAGGCGGAGAACATCACCCCCGCCTGATCTCGGCCCGCTGCCCGGGCTTCGGGGGCCAGTCGAACCCATGTACGCCGTCGCGGTGTGTCGAGCACCGCGGCGGCGTACAGACGGTTCCAGAACAGCCTCCGGGAAGCGTGGGCCCGCTCAAGCCTCCCCGGCTCGTCCCCCGGTCGGCTCAGTGCCGACGTCCAGGTTCAGTGCGTCTGCGACGCTGGTCAGAGCTGCTCCCAGCGGCAGTGCGACGCGGGTGAGGACGTGGGGGTCGCCTCGGGTCGGGTCCCGGTTGACGATGATCACGGTTTTGGCGGCCTGGGCGGCCTGGCGGACGAACCGTAGACCGGACATGACGGTCAGGGAAGAGCCCAGCACCAGTAGCGATCTCGCGTCACGGACCAGTTGGCGGCACTGCTCGACCCTCGTGGCGGGCACGGTCTCGCCGAAGAACACCACGTCCGGCTTGAGGACGCCGTCGCAGATCAGACACGGCAGCACCTGGAAGTCGCCCACCTGCGCGTCGGTGAGGTCGGCGTCGCCGTCGGGGTTGATCCCGGCGGCCGTCGGCGCGAAGCCCGCGTTGGCCTCCTCCAGCCGCAGGGCCAGCGCCCGGCGCGAGCTGACAGCACCGCAGGAAAGACAGACGACCCGGCCCAGGCTGCCGTGCAACTCGACGACACCCTCGCTGCCCGCGGCCTGGTGCAGGCCGTCCACGTTCTGGGTGATCACCCCCGAGAGCAGGCCGTGTCGCTCGAACGCCGTCACGGCCCGGTGCCCGGCGTTGGGGCGGGCCCGGCCGAAGGTGCGCCAGCCGAGGTGACTGCGCGCCCAGTAACGACGGCGGGCCTGGGCACTCGCGGTGAAGTCCTGGTAGGTCATCGGCGTGTGCCGGCCAAGGCTGCCGCCCTCGCCCCGGTAGTCGGGGATGCCCGACTCCGTGGAGATACCCGCCCCGCTGAGCACCAGCACACCGCCGGCGCTCAGCACATCCACGACCGGGCCCAGATCCGTGGTGGCCGGCGGCAGATCCTCGGCAGGGGTCCAGCTCAGGGTGGGACGCATGCGCATGCCGCAAGGGTACGAAATCCCGGAGAGCGGACGCGCGGGGCAGCCGAACGTGCGCGTGCCCGCCGTACCAGGTCGCCGCCGCACGGGTCGTCGAAGGCACGCCGCACTGCGACCGCGACGAACCCGTACGACTCGATCCGGCGTCCCCGATTCCCTGGCCCGCATGGCTCACAGGGCGTCGATCAGCGCCTTGGTGACGTCCTCCGTGGAGGCGGTGCCGCCGACGTCGCGGGTGAGGACGCCGGCGGCCGTCGTGGCCTCGATCGCCTTGTTGAGGCGGGCCGCCTGGTCGTGCAGGCCGAAGTGCTCCAGCATCAGCGCGGCGCTGCCGACCGCGCCGATCGGGTTGGCGAGGCCCTGGCCGGCGATGTCCGGAGCGGAGCCGTGGACCGGCTCGAACATGCTCGGGAAACGGCGCTCGGGGTTGAGGTTGGCGCTGGCGGCGAGCCCGAGGCTGCCGGCGAGGGCGCTGCCGAGGTCGGAGAGGATGTCGGCGTTGAGGTTGGAGGCGACGACGACGGAGAGGTCCTCCGGCTTGAGCACGAACTTCGCGGACATCGCGTCGACGAGCACGCTCTCGGTCTCGACGTCCGGGTAGTCGGCGGCGACCCGCTTGAACACGTCGTCCCACAGGACCATGCCGTACTGCTGGGCATTGCTCTTGGTCACGGAGGAGACCTTCTTGTGCGCCCGGGTGCGGGCCAGGTCGAAGGCGAACCGCATGATCCGTTCGCAGCCCACCTCGGTGAACAGGGCGGACTGGACGGCGACCTCACCGCCGGGTCCGCGACCGCCGAGGTTGCGGCCGCCGAGGCCCGCGTACTCGCCCTCGCTGTTCTCGCGGACGACCACCCAGTCGAGCTCGGTGTCGTCGGCCTTGCGCAGCGGGCTGGTGACGCCCGGCAGGAAGTGCACGGGCCGGACGTTGGCCCACTGGTCGAAGCTCTGGCAGATCCTCAGCCGCAGCCCCCACAGGCTGATGTGGTCGGGGACGTTCGGCCAGCCGACGGCACCGAAGTAGATGGCGTCGAAGTCCTTGAGCCGGTCGAGCCCGTCCTCGTCCATCATCGTGCCGGTGCGCTCGTAGTACTCGCAGCCCCAGGGGAACTCCTGCCACTCGAAGGCGAAGGCCCCGCCGGACTCCTCGGCCAGGGCGTCGAGGACGGCACGCCCTGCGGCGACGACCTCCTTGCCGACGCCGTCGGCGGGGATGGCGGCGATGCGGAACGTGCGGGGTGTGGTGGTCATGAAGTGCCTCCGGCCGGCTGTGTTTCGGGGTCGCTTCGAGTCAACACAGCGCCCTGGTGAACCGTCCAAGACATGGATTCGATACGACGTATAGGCGTGGCCGATCGGTTGTGCGGCGGCTCGTCGACGTGTCAGGCGTCGCGGACCCGGCGTTGCGCCAGCGACCTGGTGAGGGTCAGGAACGCGCGGGCGGCCGGCGTCAGATGCGCGGGCAGGCTGACCATCGCCACATGGAGGTGGGCGGTCGGTTCGATGGGCGCCACCACGGCCCCGCACCGACGGGCCAGACGGGTCCACGAGGAGGGCAGCACGGCGACGCCCACGCCCGTCAGGACGAGCGGCAGGATGGAGGTGCGGTGGTCGACGATGGTGACGATCTCCGTGCCGGTACCGCCCGCCGTGATGTCGTCGACGATGGTGCGCATCAGGCTGCCCGTGCGCGAGGCGATGAGTTTCTGCCCGGCCAGGTCCTCGGGCCGGACCGTGACATCGTCCTCGACGGCCCCGCCGGGGGCGGCGACGACCACGAAGGGCTGGTCCTCGACGTGCAGGACGTCGATCCCGGAGGGGTTGACGGGGCTCGCCGAGCCCAGCAGGCCCAGCTCGCAGGCGCCGCTGCGGACCAGCGACACCACCTCGTCGGGCGTGAACGCGGCCTGCGTGCTCACCGTGACGGACGGGTGCAGCTCGGCGAACCGGTGGACGAGGGTGGTCAGCGGCTCGATGCCGGGGGAGGGCATGGTGGCCACCTCCACCGTGCCGCCGTGCAGCCCGGCGAGCGCGGCGGCGGTGTCGCGCACGGCGGCCAGGTCGCGCAGGACGCGGCGGCTGGGCTCCAGCAGTTCGGCACCGGCCTCGCTGAGGACGACGCCCCGGCCCACCCGGTGGAACAGGGCGACCCCGAGGTCGGCCTCCAGGTTCGCCATGGCCTGCGACAGCGACGGCTGGGCCACGTGGAGCGCCGCAGCGGCCTTGCTGAAGCCGCCGTGCTCCACGATGGCCAGGAAGTACTCCAGCTGCCGCGCGTCCACGTTGCCTCCGCCGATCGGTCGTCCTAGGTCAGGGTCAACCTAGGCCGTGTCTTTCGGATCATCCCGGTGAGCACCGTCGCTCCGAGTCGGGCTGATCCGAGAGACACGGCCTAGCCGCCGACCCGGCCCCTTCCCCGCAGCCGCCGATCCATCGCTCGGCGACCGCGCGGCCATACCGTGCGAGCAGCTGTGCGGACAGCGCACTGTCGGTGGCGCAGTCCTCGTCGGTCAGATCCGTCAGGGCCTGCACGGAGCGGAAGTGGGCGCCCGCCTGCTCGGCGGACAGGGTGCACCGGCCCGCGACGGCATGCACGGGGACACCCTGTCGCCGGGCCCGTCGCGCCAGGGCGACCGGCAGTTTTCCCGACAGGGACTGCTCGTCCAGGCTGCCCTCGCCGGTGATCACGAGGTCCGCGTCCGCGAGGAGTTCGTCGGCACCGAGCAGCGTCAGGAAGTGATCGGCCCCGGAGCGGATACGGCCGCCCAGCAGCAACCCGGCGTACCCGAGCCCGCCGGCCGCACCCGCTCCGGCGGTACGGGCGAGGCCGTCCGCGTCCGGGACACCGGCCGCCGCCAACCGTCGTACGAAGCCGGTCAGCGCCGCGTCCAACTCGCGTACGTCGTCGGCGGTCGCCCCCTTCTGCGGGCCGTAGACGGCGGCGGTGCCGTCCGCTCCGAGCAGGGGGTTGTCCACGTCGGTGGCGAGGATCAGATCGACTCCCGCGAGCGCGGCGCGGGCCGCGGTGAGGTCGAGGTGGTGGAGGTCGGCGAGTCCGCGGCCACCGGGGCCGACAGGGGTGCCGTCCGCGCGGGCGAGGACGGCACCCAGGGACTGCAGCAGACCCGCGCCGCCGTCGGTGGTGGCGACACCGCCGAGCGCGAGGACGAGCGTGTCGGCTCCGCCGGCCAGCGCCTGCCGGACGGCCTCGCCGACGCCGCGGCTGGTGGCCGTCAGTGCGGCCGTACGCCCCTTCGGCAGCAGGCCGAGGCCGCACACGGCGGCGGCCTCGACGAGGACGGTACGGGCGTCGCGGGCGACGGAGGCCGTCACCGGCTCCCCGACCGGCCCCGTCACCACGACCGTCTCGGCGCGGAAGCGGCCCGTGCAGGCGGCGGCCACGCTGCCCTCCCCTCCGTCCGCGAGGGCGAGTGTGGTGACGCGGGTGTGCGGGGCGGCGGCCAGCAGCCCGTCCGCCACGGCGCGGGCCACGGCATCGGCGGTGAGGGAGCCCTTGAACTTGTCCGGCGCGATCAGGACGGACGGCGTCACGATGGAGGGCGCAAGGCCGGAGGGCATCAGGACGTCACCTCGGCGGGGTGAACGGCGGCCGGACGCTGCTTGGCGAGTACCACCTCGGACTCCGACTCGGACTCCGACTCGGACTCGCGCTTGGGCTCGGACCTGGACTCGATCTCGGGCTCGGCCTCGGTGGCGAGCGAGGGCTCACCCGCCCGCCCGGCCAGCACCGCCCGCGCCCGTTCCAGATCCAGCCCGTTCTCCCACTTGGCGACGAACAGGGTGGCGACGGCATTGCCGAAGAAGTTCACCAGCGCCCGGCACTCCGACATGAACTTGTCGATGCCGAAGATGAGCATGATGCCCGCGGCCGGGACGGAACCGACCGTCGACAGCGTGGCGGTGAGCGCGATGAAACCGCCGCCCGCGACGCCCGCCGCGCCCTTGGAGGTGAGCAACATGACGGCCAGCAGGCCGAGTTGCTGGCCGAGGGAGAGGGAGGTGTCGGTGGCCTGGGCGATGTAGAGGGTGGCCAGCGACAGATAGATCGCCGCTCCGTCGAGGTTGAAGCTGTAGCCGGTCGGCACGACGAGGCCGACCGTGGGGCGCTCGGCGCCCATGAACTGGAGCTTGCGCATCAGCCCGGGCAGCGCGGGCTCGGCGGTCGAGGTGCCGAGGATCAGCCAGAACTCCTCCTTGAAGTAGCGGAAGAGCTGGAAGATGTTCAGCCGCACGTACAGGGCGAGCACACCGCCGAGCACGACCACGACGAACAGGGCCGAGGTGACGTAGAAGAGGAGGATCAGCGAGCCGAGGCTGGTCAGCGTGGACAGGCCGAACTTGCCGATGGCGTACGACATCGCGCCGAAGGCGCCCAGCGGTGCCGCCCTCATCACGAAGGACAGGACCTTGAAGACGACCTCGGTCAGGCGTCCCACGGCCGCGATGATCGGCTCGCCCGTCTTGCCCACCAGCTTGATCGCGATGCCGAAGACGACGGCCAGGAAGATCACCTGGAGGATCTTCCCCTCGACGAACGGGCCGAAGAAGCTGTCCGGCACGATGCCGGTGAGGAACTCCCACCAGTGCTGGTGCTCGCCCTGTTCGACGTACTGGCTCGCGTCGCCCGTGGTCCGCAACGTCGACGGATCGGCGTGCACACCGTCCCCGAGCCGGAAGACGTTGATCGCCACCAGGCCCGTGAGCAGGGCCACGATCGTGCCGACCTGGAAGTAGGTCAGCGCTTTGATTCCGGTGCGGCCGACCTTCCTCAGGTCCGCGACGCCGGCGATGCCGCCGATGATCGTCAGGAAGACGATCGGCCCGATCAGCATCTTCATCGCGGTGATGAACGTCGTGCCGATCGGCTCCATGTCGGTGGCCAGATCCGGCCACCGCCAGCCCAGCACGATGCCGATCACGATCGCCACCAGCACCTGGACGTACAACTGCCGGTACCACGGCTTGGCCGCGATACGCGCGGCCTGCTCGGCTCGTCCGTTGCCCGGGGTATGCGTCATTGCAGCCTCCCTGATCGCGCGCCACCGAGCCCGATCGGTCCGCGCCAGCTTTGGGCCACAGTGAACCCGGGCCCGGCGCGGGGGGTCCACGACCAAAAATCGATGCCCCGTATAGGCGCGGCCTATCGATGCGGCAGGACCTCGGCCCCGACGGCATCGTCCCTGCCGACGGCGCCTTCTTCGACGCCCTGACACCGCGGCCGTCGGCACCGCAGTGCTTCTTGCAAGTGCGCCGTCCCGCAGCGATGAGTTCTGCCGTGGCGGACCGTCTGTATCCGTGTACGGGCGAGACCGCTGCTGAGGACGGGACGTCCGGGGCCAGAAACAAGCCAAGAGGCCGCGCCGGGAACACCCGGTCCGGCCGGGAAGGTTGCATCGAGCGAGGGACCGGTGCCGCATGGGCGGGGCAACAGGGGACCGCAGGGTCATCCGCCCCCACCTGGAACCGGGCCTCAAGGTCGCGGTGTGTCCGCCGCGCCGTCCGGACCCAGATATTTGTCCGCAGGAGGACTTTTTCATGACTGACCGCCCTTTGACCCTCATGGCAGTGCACGCCCACCCCGACGACGAGGCCACCGGCACCGGAGGGGTCCTCGCGCGGTATGCGGCGGAAGGCATGCGCACGGTGCTGGTGACCTGTACCGACGGCGCTTGCGGGGACGGACCGGGGGGTGTGAAGCCGGGCGATCCCGGGCACGATCCGGCGGCGGTCGCCTTGATGCGCCGCCAGGAGCTCCAGGCCAGCTGTGACGTCCTCAAAATCAGCGATCTGGAGATGCTGGACTACGCCGACTCCGGAATGATGGGCTGGCCCGGAAACGACGCCCCCGGATCCTTCTGGCAGACCCCTGTGGAGGAAGGCGCGGCGCGGCTCGCGGAACTCATGCGGCACTACCGGCCCGACGTGGTCGTCACCTATGACGAGAACGGCTTTTACGGCCACCCCGACCACATCCAGGCCCACCGCATCACGATGGCGGCGCTGGAGATGACCGACCTGTCACCGAAGGTGTACTGGACGACGGCGCCCCGCTCGATGATGCAGCGGTTCGGCGAGGTCATGCGCGAGTTCCATGAGGACATGCCGGAGCCGGACCCGGCCGAGGCCGCCGCGCTGGCCGAGATCGGTCTCCCCGACGACCAGATCACCACGTGGGTGGACACGACCGGCTTCAGCGGCCAGAAGTTCGACGCGCTGGCCGCGCACGCCAGCCAGGGCGAGAACATCTTCTTCCTCAAGATGGGCAAGGAGAGGTTCGGCGAGTTGATGGGCATCGAGACCTTCGTACGCGTCCAGGACACCACCGGCGCGCCCGTACCCGAGAACGACCTCTTCGCCGGCCTGCGCTGATCGCGTCGCCGCGTCCCGCCACCGAAGGATCCGGTGGCGGGACGAACGTGGGCGTCGTCGCCGTCTCTCGATGACCGGCCCGGGACTCGTCCCCGCTCAGCCGGAGTTGATGACGACGCACTTCACCTGGGTCCAGTCCTCCAGGTAGTCGGGCCCCATGGAGCGGCCGAAGCCACTGTGCTTGTAGCCGCCGAAGGGTGCGCCGATCGCGCCGTTCGGGCCGCCGTCGCCGAGGGTGTTGACGGCGACCTGGCCGGCCTGGACCCGGCGGGCCAGTCGCACCGCGCGGCCGACGTCCTGGGTCCAGACGGTGGCGGTGAGGCCGTAGCGGGTGCCGTTGGCGAGGGCGACCGCCTCTTCCTCGTCCTCGTAGGTGAGGACGGAGAGCACGGGGCCGAAGATCTCCTCCTGGGCGATGCGCATGTCCGGCGTGACCCGGTCGAAGAGGGTCGGTTCGACGAAGTAGCCGTCGTCGTAGGGTGCCCCGATCAACTTGCCGCCGCCGACGACCACTTCGGCGCCCTCCTCGCGGCCGATGGCCAGATAGTCCAGCACCCGCCTCTCCTGCCGGGCGTTGATCAACGGGCCCATGTCGACCTGCTGGTCCCACAGCCCGACCCTTACGGCACGGAACGCATCGGCGAGTTCGACCACGAGCCGGTCGTGCAGGGAGGAGTGGACGAGCACGCGGGAGCCGGCCGCGCAGACCTGGCCGCTGTTCATGACGATGCTGCGCACGATCGCCGGTACGGCCTTGGCCAGGTCCGCGTCCGGCAGCACGATCTGCGGGGACTTGCCGCCCAACTCCAGTTGCAGCGGGATGAGGTTGCGGGCGCAGGCTTCCATGACGGCGGTGCCGGTGGCGGGGGAGCCCGTGAAGCTCAGCTTGCGGACGCCGGGGTGCGCGGGGAGCGCGGCGCCGGCCTCGTCTCCGTATCCGGTGACGACGTTGAGGACGCCGGGCGGGATACCCGCCTCCTGCGCCAGCTTGGCCAGGTAGAGGGCGGTGAGCGGCGCGTCCTCGGCAGGCTTGAGAACGACCGTGTTGCCGGCGGCGATCGGGGCCGCCGTGTTGAACACCGTCATCGGGCCGGGCGCGTTCCACGGGATGATCGCGCCGATCACGCCGTACGGCTCGCGCAGGGTCAGGCCGAGGACGTCCGGGGAGCGGGTGGGAAGCGTGTCGCCGAAGACCTTGTCGGCCTTGCCCGCGAGGTAGGTCAGGCGTGCGGCGATGGGGGAGGGGCCGACCGGGTGGCCGACCTCGATGGCCTCCAGGCGGTTGATGTCGTCGTCGTGCTCGCGCACCGACTCGGCCCAGCGGTGGAGGAGTTCACCGCGTGCGGCGGGGCTGGCGTCGCGCCAGGCGGGGAGCGCCCGCTCGGCGGCGCGTACGGCGTCGTCGACGTCCTCGGCGGTGCCGCGCGGGACGCGGGCCAGCAGGGCGCCGGTGGCCGGGTTGACGACGTCGATGGTGGCCTTGGAGCGAGCGGGAACCCACTCGCCGCCGATGAGCTGGGTGCCGTCGGGCAGGAGTGCGGCGATGTCGGGCTGAGCAGATGCGGTGGTGGTCATCGTGGTCCTTGACGAGGAGGGGGAAGCGGGGCGGCTACGCGGCTCGGGCGATGACGTGCTCGTAGCGGTGACAAGCCACGGACACGCCGCCCTGGTCGGTCAGTTCGGGGCGGGTCGTTCGGCAGATGTCCTGAACGAAGGGACACCGGGCGGCGAAATCGCACCCGGTGCCGGGTCGCCCCGGTGTGGCGGGGGTGGGGGCTGTGGCGCGCAGGCGTTCGGTGCGGCGGGCGAGTTGCGCCGTCGGGTCGGGGACCGGGGCCGCCGCCAGCAGGGCGCGGGTGTAGGGGTGGGCGGGGGAGTCGGCCACCAGGGCCGCCGGGCCCCGTTCCACGACCCGGCCGGCGTAGAGGACGACGATGCTGTCGCTCAGATAGCGCACGACAGCCAGGTCGTGGGAGATGAACAGATAGCTCAGACCGCGGGTGCCCTTGAGCCGCGCGAGCAGATTGAGGACCTGTGCCTGCACGGACAGATCCAGCGCGCTGACCGCCTCGTCGCACACGACGAAGTCGGGCTCCATCACCAACGCCCGTGCGATGGCGATGCGTTGACGCTGGCCACCGGAGAAGGCCGCAGGATGGCGGCGGGCGGCACCGGGCGGCAGGCCCACGTCGTCGAGGGCACGCAGCACCCGTGCCTGGATCTCCTCGCTGGGCAGCGCGAGGTTGTACCGCAGGCTCTCGGCGAGGGTGTCGCCGACGGTGTGCGCCGGGTTCATGGAGCCGTAGGGATCCTGGAACACCACCTGCATACGGCGGGCCAGCGACCGGCGGTCCGTGCGGGAGGCCCGTGTGATGTCCGCGCCGTCGAACGTGATCGTGCCGGCGGCCGCGGGGACCAGCCCGAGGAGCGCGGAGCCGATGGTCGACTTGCCCGAGCCGGACTCGCCGACCAGCCCCACGGTCTCGCCGTGGCACACCGTCAGATCGACGCCGCGTACGGCGTTGAGCGGCCCGCCGCTGCGGCGCGGCCGGGGATAGATGACGCTCAGGTCGCGCACCTTCACCAGGTCAGTCACGAGGTGCACCTCCGGTCGGTTCGAGGGGCTTGAGACACCGGGTCGAGCGCTCCATGGCCGCCAACTGGGTGATGACGACGGGCTTTTCCCGGCAGGCGTCGGTCACCCGTGGGCAGCGGTTCTGGAAGTGGCAGCCGACCGGCCACTGCGGCGGGGGCGGCACGGCGCCCTCCACGGCGGGCAGCGGCTCGCCCGGCACCGCGTGGTGCGGGTCGGAGCGCAACAGGCCGGCGGTGTACGGGTGGGCCGGTGCGGTGACCAGGGCGGTGACCTCGGCCTCCTCGACGACTTCGCCGGCGTACATCACCACGGCCCGGTCGCACAGGTCGGCCAGGACGCCCCAGTCGTGGGTGATGAGGATGACGGCGGTGCCGGCGGCCTGGAGTTCGCGGAGCAGGTCGAGGATCTCGGCCTGCACGGTCACGTCCAGCGCGGTCGTCGGTTCGTCGGCGATGACCAGGGCGGGATCGCCCGCCAAGGAGGCGGCGATGCCCACGCGTTGGGCCATGCCCCCGGACAGCTGGTGCGGGTAGCTGGCGGCGACGCGGGCCGGGTCGGGCAGCCGTACCTTCGCGAAGAGCTCCAGTGCGCGCTGCTTGGCCTCCTTGCGGGAGCAGCCGGTGTGCACACGCACGGCCTCCGCGACCTGGGCGCCCGCCGTGAACGACGGGTCCAGGCCGGATATCGGGTCCTGGGAGATCCAGCCGATACGACGGCCCCGGACCCGGCGCAGTGCCGCCGCGTCGGCGAGGGCGAGATCCGCGCCCTCGAAGCGGATGGTGCCGGTGGTGATCTCGCCGCCCGCGGGCAGCATGCCGAGCAGCGAGGTCGCGGTGACGGTCTTGCCGCAGCCGGTCTCGCCGACGATCCCCAGCACCTCACCGGCCGCCAGGTCGAAGGAGACGTCCCGGATCACCTCGGTCGCCTTGCCGTCGACCGGCAGTGCGACGGTCAGGCCCCGGACGGAGAGCAGTGCGTCGGCGGGAGCCTCGGCCACCGTCTGGACCGACGGCCGTGGTCCCGCCGCGGCAGCCGCGCGGCGACGACGGGACGGCGGTTTGTCCGCCGAGGGCGCGAAACGTTCGGCGAGGGTGTCGCGCAGACCGTCGCTCAGCAGCCCCAGCGCCAGGATGAAGCTGATGATCATGAATCCGGAGGGCACCAGCAACCAGGGATCGGTGCCGACGTTCTTCGACGCCTCGGCGATCATGCTGCCCCAGCTGGCCTCGGTGGTACCGAGTCCGAGGAAGCCGAGCCCGGTCTCCAGCAGTACGGCGTAGGCGCCGTACACGGAGGCCTGGACGAGGACGACTCCGCTGACGCGCGGGGCGACATGGCGGCGGATGATCACCCGGTCGCGGATGCCGCTCGCGACGGCTGCCCGGACGTACAGCTCCTCCTTGACGCCCAGCGTGGCCGAGCGCACGACCCTGGCCAACAGGGGTGCGCCGAGCAGGCCGTTGGCGGCCATGGCCGCGTTCTCGTCGTTGACGAAGACGGAGAGCACCACCAGCAGCACGATGATCACGGGGACGGCGGAGACGAGTTCCGCGCTCTTGAGGACGAGCCGGTCGAACCAGCCGCCCCGGTATCCCGCGACCATGCCGGCCGGGACCCCGAGCACCAGATACACGAAGAGGGTGATGACCACTCCGAGCAGGGTGATCTGCCCGCCGTGCATCAGCCGGCTCAGCACGTCCCGGCCCAACTCGCCCGTGCCGAGCCAGTGTTGGCCGCTGGGCCCCTGGAGTGCGGCGGTCAGGTCCTGTTCGTCGGGATCGTAGGGGGCGAGCAGGCCTGCGCTGAGGGTGATCAGGACGACCAGGAGGAGATAACAGGCGGAGGCGAGAGCCGCCCGCTTGCGGACGAAGCCCTTCACGAGGCCCTTCATGTCCGCACCTTCGGGTTGAGCATCGCGTACACCACTTCGATCAGCAGGTTGATCAACATCACGGTGACCGTGAAGACGAGGGCGACCCCCTGGACCATCGGGATGTCCTGCGTCTGCGCGGCCGTGACGGCCAGGCCGCCGAGGCCCGGCATCACGAACAGGGTCTCGGCGAGCACGGTGCCGCCGAACAGGGTCACCACGACGATCCCGAGCACGGTGACGATCGGCGCGGCCGCGTTGCGCAGCACATGCCGGAAGAGCACCGACCGTTCGGGGATGCCGCGGGCCCGCAGGACCCGGACGTAGTCGCGGTCGAGCTGGGTGAGCACGCCGTCGCGGGTCTGCTTGGCGACCGGCGCGGTGGCCGGCACTCCCAGGGTGAGCACCGGCAGGACCAGCGACTCGAACCACTGGACCGGCGACTCGGTGAACGGCACGTAGCCGGTGGCCGGGAAGAGCGGCAGCTGCACGGCGAACGCCGTCATCAGGACCAGACCGAACCAGAAGTTGGGTACGGCGAGTCCGACGAGCGAGATGCCGTCCACCGCACGTCCCAGCCGGCCGCCCTTCAGCGCGCTCAGCACCCCGAGGGCCACCCCGGCGACGGCGGCGACCAGGATCGCGCCCCCGATCAGGGAGAGGGTGACGCCCAGGCGGGAGCCGAGCTGGTCGCTCACCGGGACCCCGGAGGTGAGGGAGGTGCCGAGGTCGCCGTGCAGGGCGGCGGCGAGCCAGTCCGCGTAACGGACGGGGAGCGGGTGGTCGAGGCCGAGCTGCGCGTCAAGTGCTGTGACCTGGGCGGGACTCGCGTTGGCGCCGAGGATGGTGCGGCCCGGGTCGCCCGGCACCAGACTGGTGAGGACGAACGTCAGGACCGAGACTCCGAACACGACCGGGATCGCGCCGAGCAGCCAGCGGAAGAGGATCCGGTGCATGGCACCGCTCTCCTTTCTTGAGCCGGGCGGCCCCCGGTCAGGTGAGGGCCGCCCGGAGCGCTACTTGGTGGCGTAGACGGCGAGCGGGCTCACGAAGGGTGCTCCCGCGCTGACCTGCACGCCGCCGATGCCGGGGCGGACGTAGTAGTTGACGGGGGTGAAGGCGACCGGGGCGAACCAGGCGTTCTTCACCAGGTACTCCTGCATCTGCCGGTCCAGGTCGGCGCGTTCGGCGGGCTCGGCCGCGGCGGCCTTGTCGAAGAGGTCGGTCAGCTCGGGGGAGGTGGAACCGAAGCCGTTGAAGACCTTGGAGCCCGGCATGAACAGGTCCAGGCCCTCCAGATACATCGGCTCCTCGGTGAACCCGCCGGAGACGGCCGGGTACTTCTTGTTGGTCTGGTTCTCCACGAAGGAGGTGATGCTGGTGACCGCGGTGACCTTGACCTTGATGCCGACCTTCGCCAACTGCCCGGCGATCGCCTGCGCCATGGTGTCGAAGCCGACGAACGTGGCGGCGAGGACGGGCAGTTCGAAGCCGTCCGCGTAGCCGGCCGCCTTCAGCAGCTCCTTGGCCTTGGCCGGGTCGTAGGGGTAGTGGTCGGCCAGCTCCGCGGAGTAGCCGTCACCGCCCTTGATCACGGTCTGGGTCGTCGGGGTGCCCGCCGATCCGAGGAGCGCTTTGGTGACCGCCTCCCGGTCGATGGCGTAGTTGACGGCCTGCCGGACGCGGACGTCACCGAGCGGCTCGGACACCTCGCCCTCGCGGTCGATCAGGCTCAGCCCCTGGAGGATCACCGGGAGGCCGACGGTGGACATCCCGGCGGCCTTGGCCGAGGCGGCCGAGGTGTAGTCGCCCTTGTAGACGTCGATCTGGCCGGTCTTCATGGCGTTGACCGCGGTCTGCCCGTTCTGGACGATCCGGATCACGATCTTCTTGTAGTGCTGCTTGGCCTTGTCGTAGTAGGAGGGGTTGGCGGTGTACGTGTAGTGGTCGCCGGCCACGCTGTCGGACGGCTGGTAGATGTACGGTCCCGCGCCCTGACTCGTCTTCGTCGGCGTGAGGCTCGCCGTGTTCGCCAGGCCCTCGGGGCTGATGATCTGCCCGATGCCGTACGACTGGGTCAGCAGCGTGGGCAGGATCGGGTTGGGCTTGGCCAGCTTGATGGTGAGCGCCAGCGGGCCGGTGGCCGTGATGGTCGCGTCGGTGAGGTAGTGGGCCTGGTTGCCCTGCGCCTTCTTGGCGTACTCCAGGGAGGCCTTGACCGCGTCGGCGGTCACCGCGGTGCCGTCGGCGAACTTCACACCGGAGCGCAGGGTGAGGGACAGTTCCTTGTTGCCCGTCCCGACGTACTTCCAGGACTTCGCCAGCGCCGGTTCCACCTTGCCCGCGGGGGAGAGGTAGAACAGCGACTCGTACGACAGCATCGTGAAGTCGACGAAGCCCAGGTCGGCGGTGCCCGGGTTCAGGCCGGGCGGGGCCTGCTGCTCGGCGACGGTGAGGGTGTCGCCGGCGACGGGCTTGCCGGTGCCCTGGGCGCCCGCGGTGGTGTCCGTCCCGCCGCCGCATGCGGTCAGCGCCAGGGACAGCGCGGCGCACAGGGCGGGCAGGCCGTAGCGGGCGGAACGGAGTGGTCTCGGCGCGGGCCGGTGCGGTGGGAGGTCGTGGGAAGACATGGCTCTCCTTGCTCAGTTGCGCTGGAGCTCGGCTGGGGCGCTGCCATGGGTGGGGCGAGGCGCGCGGGTGCGGCGATCGGGCCGACGGGCCTGAGGGGGAAGTCGGGTCTGCGTCGCGGGGATCCGCCATGGCGACGGCCGGCTGTGGGCCGTACGGGATCGGCGGTACCGGGAATTGAGCGGCGACGAACCGGAGGTGCTCCCGCTGCTCGCGAGGAATGATGTTCAGGCGTTCAGCGCCGATGTCGTGGTCCCGTCCGGGGGCTGGCCGGACGGAACGCGATCGGTCGAGTGCTGTAACCCTGCTGAAACGGTGCGTCGGTGTCTACCTGTCGTACAGGACGAACTGACCGACGAACGTGCAAGCTAAGAATGCGGATCATGCACGGACGGAAATGCGGACAGGGGCTCAGCCCAGCAGTCCGTGCAGCGCTTCGGCCGTCGTGAGCAGCAGGTCCTTGCGGTCCAGGAGCGCCTCGCGGGACTCCAGGAAGGTGATCGTGGCGAGGCCGACCCCGCCGACGACCCGACCCCGGGCATCGCGGACGGGGGCGGCGAGACAGCGCACACCGAACTCGTTCTCCTCCTCGTCGAGGGCGAAACCCCGCTCGCGCACCGTGGCGAGTTCGACGCGCAGGGCGGCGAGGTCGGGGATCGAGTTCTCGGTGCGGGCCTCCAGGCCTACGCGCTCCACGAACGCGGTGAGTTCGTCGTCGGCCATGGCGGCGAGGACGCACTTGCCGATGGCGGTGGTGTGCGGCGGCAGCTGCTGGCCCACCCGGGAGGACTCCTGCACCGGGTTCGGACCGGCCACCTTGACCAGCAGCGTGATGCTGTCGCCGGTCCGTACGCCCGTCTGCGCGGTGAGCCCGGTGCGCCGGCTGAGCACCTCCAGTTCGGCCCGCATCACCTGGTCCTCGGCGCAGCCCTGGGTGACGCGGGCCGCGAGGGCGCGCAGCCGCGGGCCGGGGCTGTAGCTCCCGGCGCCGTCGGTGGCCAGGTAGGAGGTGGCCACCAGGTTCTGCAGGATGCGGTGGGCGCTGGCCTTGGGCACGCCCGCGGCCGCCGCGATCTCGCCGAGCCGGTGCGGATAGCCGGGTGCCGCGGCGGCGTCCAGCAGGTTGAGGGCCTTGTCGGTGGCGTTGCCCGCGGCGGAGCTGCGTCCGCCTCGGCCGCCTGTCTGTGAGTCCTCTGAAGTTTCCATCCCGGCCATTGACAGTCTCCCGTCGCGAGGTCTTCACTGATGAACGTTCCGCTAAAAGATACAGCATTCCACGTAACGGAACGCTCCCGGGGTTGGGAGGGCCGGAGGGCTGCCGCGCCCCCCTCGGAGGACCCCGGATCCCCACCACGACAGCTCACCCGAGAGGACTCACCCCGTGGCAGAGAAGGTCCACACGGTACGCACCACCCCCGAGCAGATGGCAGAGATCGAACAGCAGTGGATCGACGAGGTCCAGGACGACCAGGAACTCACCACCTTCGGTCTCTACCCCCAGCCCTCACGCGGCGGCACGGACGCTCAGGGCAGCTACCAGCTCTACCTCCCGCCCCAGTACGAGAGCGAACCCGACCGGCGCTTCCCCGTCATTTACTGGCTGCACGGCGGATTCGGCAATGCCCGGCAGGGTTCGGAAATGGTTGCGCGGATCGACAAGGCGATCCGGGGCGAGGTCATGCCCCCGGCGATCGTCGTCGTCCCGCAGATCCTGCCGATCGGCTGGTACGTCGACTCCAAGGACGGCGCCCGCCCGCTCGCCCAGATCACCGCCTTCGACCTCGTCCGGCACATGGACGACACCTACCGCACGATCCCCGAGGCCGCCGCCCGCACGATCGAGGGCTTCTCCATGGGCGGCTTCGGCGCCCTCCACCTCGGCCTGAAGTACCCGAAGATCTTCGGCAAGGTGTCCGCGGTCGCCCCCGCGATCCTGCGCGACCTCAAGGACGAGCCCGAGGACCGCGTCAACAACACCTACTTCGGCGACCAGGAGTACTACGACCTCTGCCACCCCTGGAGCCTGGTCCTGGCCAACGCCCCCGAGCTGCGCCGCACCAGCCAGGTCCGCCTGCTCTCCGGCCGCCTCGACACCCGCCTGGCCCCCACCATCCGCGACCTCGACGCCCGCTTCACCGCCCTCGACGTGGACCACGACTTCTTCGAGTTCCCCGACGCGGACCACGAGTACGCCGACATCATGGACGGCTACGGCGACCAGTACTTCGCCTGGTGGCGCAGCGCCTGACGCACCGCCGGTGTGCTTCCGACAGGTTGAGCCGCCCCTGACCCGCTCCCTGCGACCGAGCCGCACACCACCCCGCACACCATGTCCGGCCGACGGCCCGTCACCGTCGGCCGCCCGTGCCCGGGCGCGCCTCCCCGTCCGCCCGGGCGCGGGTCCCTCCCGCTCCTCCCGTCACCGTCCCGTGTCGCGGTGACGCCCCTTCTCGTCTTCGCCGAAAGGCAGTACGACCATGCGTCTGACCCCGCTGACCAGCCTCAGCCCCGAGCAGAACGAACTCCTCACCGCCATCGTCGGCCCCGGAGTCGAACCGCCCCCGCCCTTCCTCGCCTGGGCCCGCAACATGGAACTCGCCCCCTGGGTCGAGCACCTCGGCCGCTACTGCCGCAACGAGTCACGTTTCCCCCAGCGGCTGCGCGAGCTGAGCGTGCTCATCGCCGGCCGCCACTTCGACAGCCAGTCCGCGTGGAACGCCCACTACGAGCAGGCGATCATCGAAGGCGTCCCCGCCGAATGCCTGGACCGGCTCGCGCGCGGTGAAGCACCCCGGTTCAAAGCCGAGGACGAGCGGGTCTTCCACGCCTTCGCGCACGAGATGCTCTACGACCACTTCGTCTCGGACGACACCTATGCCGAGGCCCTCACGCTCTTCGGCGAGGAGGGCGTGCTCGATCTCATCGGCTGCGTCGGCAGTTTCAGCATGTCCGCGATGATGCTGAACGTCTTCCAGATCCCCCTCAGGGAGTATCTGCCCCGCCCTTTCCCCGAGATCGACGGATTCGGACGGGTCGCCGGGAGTGAGGCCTGATGCCGCACTCCCCGGTGCACCTGCTCGACGGACTCTTCGCCCAACAGGACATGGAGAGCGCGGCCCACCGCTTCGTCCTCGGCGGCCCCTTCGGCGCGGAACCGGTCGAGACCTCCGCCGAGCGCCTCACCCGCTTCGCCGACGCGGGCGGGCTCCTGGTCGAGACCTCGCACAGCTACGCCAAGGGACAGGCCGAGCCGGCGATCGGACACTGGCTGCGCAGAAACCCCGGCACGCTCGGCGTGGCCACGAAGGTCGGCCACGACACCACCGGCGCGGACCTCCCGCTCGACCGCGACACCGTCCACGACCAGGTACGGGCCGCACGCGACAACCTGGGCGTCCGGACCATCGACGTCCTCCTCTACCACTGCGACGACCCCACCCGCTCCGTGGCCGAACTCGCCGACACCCTGGTGAGCCTCGTCGAGGCCGGACACGTCCGCCGCGTCGGAGCCTCCAACTGGCAGCCGGACCGACTGTCCGCGCTCGCCGTCGAACTGGCCGAGCGGGGCCATGACGCCGTCGCCAGTTACCAGTTCAGCCTCGCCGAACCCGAACCGGCGCTGCTCGGCGGCAGCCTCCACGTCGACCCCGCCGTCCTCGACGTCGTCCGCGCCCACCGGCTGCCCCTGCTGGCCTGGTCCGCGCAGGCCCGCGGCTACTTCGCCCGCACCGGGACACGCGAGACCAACGGCAGACCGGACCCCTACGACACCGAGGACAACCGCGCCCGTCGCCGCCGTTGCCGCGAACTCGCCGCCGAACTCGGAACCCGACCCGAGACGGTGGCGCTCGCCTGGACCCTCCACCAGTCCCAGGTGTGGCCGTCCATCGGTCCGCGGACGACCGACCAGATCGACCGTTCCCTCCAGGCCCGCGGCCTGCGCCTGACCGGAGCCCAGGCCAACTGGCTCCGCCACGGACGGTGAGGCCCCTCGTCCGCCGGGCCGGGAACACAGCCGCGCCGCCCACCGGCCCCCGCGTCCCCGCCAAGGTGGCGGTCTGCGGGGTGTTCGTCGCCGCGAACTTCATGGCGATCCTGGACACCACCATCGTGAACGTGGCGCTCCCGGCCCTCGGCCGCGACTTCGGCATGGACGCCTCGGCACTCAGCGCGGTCAACGTCGGCTATCTGGTGGCCCTCGCGGTCTTCATCCCGGTCTCCGGCTGGCTCGGCAACCGCTTCGGAACCCGGCGCACCGCACTCGCCGCGCTCCTGCTGTTCACGGTGGCCTCCGCCCTGTGCGGGACCGCCGGGTCCCTGCCGGAACTCACCGCCTGCCGCGTCGTACAGGGTGTCGGCGGGGGCCTCCTCGCGCCGGTCGGCATGACGATGATGCTGCGCGCCTTCCCCGTGGCGGAGCGGCTGCGCGCGCAGAAGTACGTCATGGTCCCGACCGCCGTCGCCCCCGCCCTGGGACCGGTGCTGGGCGGCTGGCTGGTGGACACCGCCTCCTGGCACTGGGTCTTCCTCGTCAACGTCCCCGTCGGTGTGCTCGCCCTGCTCTTCGGCCTTGCGACCCTGCCCGACTTCCCCGGCTCCGGCGCACCCCGCTTCGACCTCCCCGGCTTCCTGCTGGCCGGCGGCGGACTCGCGGCGGTCCTCTACGCCCTGACCAGGGCACCGGAGCGGGGGTGGGGGAGCGGGCACGTCCTCGTCCCCCTGCTGGGCGGCGTCCTGCTGCTCGTGGTGCTGGTGCCCTGGGAGCTGCGTGCCCCGCACCCGATGATCGACCTGCACATCGTCGAGGACCAGCTCTTCCGCACCACCCAGATGTCCCTGCTGCCCATGGGCGCCGCGTTCCTCGGCGTCCTCTACCTGTACCCCCAGTTCCTCCAGAACGGCCTGGGCTACGACGCCTTCCACTCGGGACTGGCCACCTTCCCGGAGGCACTGGGCATGCTGACGGCCTCGCAGATCGCACCCCGGCTGCACGACACGGTGGGTCCGCGCCGACTCATGGTCACGGGCGGCGTCGGAGCCGCCGTCATCGCCGCCTACCTGGGGACAGCGGCGAATGCCGCGCCGGCTCTCACCCTGTACCCGTCCCTGTTCCTGCTCGGCGGCAGCGTGGGCCTCCTCTTCGCCAGTGGCCAGAACGCCGCCTTCGTCACCGTCCCCGCCGCCCGCATGGCCGACGCCACGACCGTGCTCTCCATGCAGCGCCAACTCGCCGCCGCCGGCGGGGTGGCCCTCGCCGGAACCCTGGTGGGAGCCGGCTACCGCGCGAGCTTCCTCACCATGGCGGCGGTGAGCCTGTGCGCCTCGCTCCTCGCCCTCCGCGTCAGCGACCGCCGTGTGCGCGAGGGATACGCGAGCCCTGTCCCCTCTGCTTGAACAGGGAATGACTACGGGGATGGCAGCGGGAGTGGTGCGTCACCCCGCTCGACGGTGAGGGGAGTCGGCATGCGGACGGGCATCGTCATGACAGCACGGCCGGGCGTGGAACGACTGGCCGCCCGCGCCGAGGAACTCGGCTTCGACAGCTTCTGGGTCTACGACACACCGATGGTCCACGGCGACCCGTTCGTGAGCCTCGCGCTGTGCGCTGACGCCACCCACCGGATCAGGCTCGGTATCGGTGTGACCTCACCGGCGTTACGTTCCGCGCCCGCCGCCGCGGCGGCCGTCAGCAGCCTCAATGCCCTCGCTCCAGGTCGCGTCATCTGCGGGGTGGGAACGGGCAACACGGCGCGCCGTACGTTGGGCATGCGGCCCACGACGGTGGCCGAACTGGAGTCGTTCACGGCGGCCCTGCGGGATCTCACCGCCGGCCGCGAGTCGGACCACCGCGAGGGCACCCGGTCAAGCCGCGTGCGATTCCTGCACGTGGGGCCCCATGTCAACACCGAGGATCCCGTGGAGTTCGTCGTGGCCGCGTTCGGTCCGAAGGCCGCCGCGGTCGCCGGCCGGCTCGGCGCGGGACTGATCTCCTTCGGACTGCACGACCCCGCGCCCTGGACCGCCCTCGGCCAGGCCCGGCGAGCGGCGGCACGTGACGACGGCGGGGCCGACAAGACCCGTACGTATCTCATGTCCTCCCTGTACGTCCTGGCCGACGGCGAGGACCGCTACGGCGATCCGGTCAAGGACGCGGTGGGGCACATCGCCCTGAGCGCGCTGATCCTCGCCGCGGAGAACCCCGCCTTCCGCGCGGCCCTGCCCTTGGAGGAGGCCGCGGCTGTCGACCGCCTGCTCCGGTCGCGCGGCACCACCCCCACCGATCCGAGGCTCCACCAGGCGCTCTACCGCAACTACCTGGGCCGGCTGTCCCCCGAGGACCGCGAACTCATCGTGCCTTCCCTGGTGGACAAGTTCGGCCTGGTCGGCACGAGGAGCGAGGTCATCCGGCGGATCGACGTCCTGGAGAAGTCGGGGGTCGACGAGTTGGTGATCCAGCCGGTCGTGGAACCGGAGGCAGAAATGACCCGACTCGCACGGCTGCTGATCTGACACCCGCGTGTCCTGCTGCGACGAGGCCACAAGGAAGTCATGAGGTCGTTGGTGCCGCGATCGGTGGCCAAGGTCGTGAAGACCGTCTCCAGACAGGCGCTCGGGCCCGTCCAGGCGTCCG
This sequence comes from Streptomyces sp. NPDC051913, assembly GCF_044593635.1. NCBI lineage: Bacteria > Bacillati > Actinomycetota > Actinomycetes > Kitasatosporales > Streptomycetaceae > Streptomyces > Streptomyces sp. NPDC051913. The sequence goes on from NZ_JBIUCI010000018.1 coordinate 70,985, forward strand.
CGGTCCCGTCCCTGACCACCGCGACCACCCCCGACGCCTGGCGCCGTCCCCTCGCCCTGTTCCTCGCCGGCCTGCACACCGCACCGACGCCGAGGCCGCTGCCCGGCCCTGCACTCACCGCCGCCGAACTGGGCGACGTACACCAGGACTTGGGCCCGCACCGCACACCGTGAAGGCAGGGCAGGAGAACGCTCCCGCGTCGCAGTGCACCGCGACCGTCGCCCGGACGTGCCGTCCGCCGGGACCGGTACGGGTGATGGATCACTCACACCGTCCGGGCGAAAGGGGCTGGACCCGCGCCCTCGCCGGGGGTGATCGTGGGAGACGTGAACGATCACCCCATGGCGCCTGTCAGCCACGAACACCCGCCGGGCGCGAAGAGTGACACCGACGACGTCTCCGCCCTGGAGACGGAAGCCGGTGAGGTCCGCCGCTTCTGGGAAGGGCTCGGGCTCCCCGGACTCGTCGACGTCCACACCCACTTCATGCCCGAACGTGTCCTGCGCAAGGTGTGGGCCTACTTCGACGCGCTGGGGCCACTCACCGGCGGCCTGGAGTGGCCGATCACCTACCGGCAGCAGGAGGCCGAACGGGCCGCTGTGCTGCGTGAGTTCGGTGTGCGGGCGTTCACCTCGATGCTCTACCCGCACAAACCCGGCATGGCCCGTTGGCTGAACGACTGGGCGGCCGAGTTCGCCCGCCGCACCCCGGACTGTCTGCACACCGCCACCCTCTACCCCGAGCCGGATGTGGAGACATATGTGCGCGAGGCCGTCGAGGCGGGCGCGCGTGTGTTCAAGGCGCACGTGCAGGTGGGGGCCTACGACCCGGCCGACGAACTCCTCCAGCCGGCCTGGGGCGTGCTGGCAGCGGCCCGGGTCCCCGTGGTGATCCACTGCGGCTCGGGCCCCGCGCCCGGCAAGCACACCGGCCCCGAGCCGATCGCGCGGGTGCTGGCCCGGCACCCGGAGCTGCGGCTGATCATCGCCCATATGGGAATGCCCGAGTACGAGGATTTCCTCGGCCTCGCCGAGCGGTACACCGAGGTGCGTCTGGACACCACCATGGCGTTCACCGACTTCTCCGAGAGTTTCATGCCCTTCCCGGGCCAGGCCCTGCCCCGGCTCGCCGAGCTCGGCGACCGCATCCTGTTCGGCTCCGACTTCCCCAACATCCCCTACCCGTACCTGCATCAGCTCCATGCTCTGGAGCGGCTGGGCCTGGGGGAGGAGTGGCTGCGGGCCGTGTGCCACGACAACGCCGCGACGCTCTTCGGATGCTGAAGGTTCGTCTTGGGGACCGTCCGGTCATTCGGGCTCATGTGATGTGCGGGCGCGGAACCGCTCCGGGCGGAACTCCGCGAGCATCGCGTCTCGCCTCCCGCCGAGGATCTCGGCGGCCAGCAGCCGGCCGATGACCGGCCCGAGCGTGATGCCGCTGTGGGAAACGGCCTCGTAGTAACCCGGGACGGACGGCACAGCTCCCACCGAGGGGAATCCGTCGGCCGGGACGGGCCGGTTGGCCACCCGTGCCCCGGTGACGCGGGAGTCGCCGAGTTCGGGAACGACCTGCCGCCCCATGTCGTGGAGCAGGCGCGCGAGTTCGGCCGACTCGTCGCCCGTGTCGATGAGTGCGTCGACCTCACGACTGTGGAGGACCACCGAACCGTCCCCGTCAGGACGGATCTCGATCCGGGGCGCATGCATGGGCCGGTGGACGGGGACCTGAGCACAGCCGACCCGGGCGACGACGCCGGGTTCCCGGCGCACCGGCAATCGGCGGTCGACGAGTCCGGCGACATGGGCGGCGCCGGGACCCGCCGCGTTCACGACGACGTCCACGTCGAGGCTGCTCCCGTCGGACAGGCCAACCGTCCGCACACCCCCGTCGGCACCGGTGCCGATGTCACGGACGGCGGTGCCGGACCGGAGCTCGGCGCCGGCCGAGACGGCCAGGCCGACGAGAGCGCCGACGAGTCGGCGTCCGTGCACCCAGGCCTCGTCGGGGTAGAACACCACGGAAACCTCGCCGGGGATCGCGACAGCGGGTTCGAGGCGGCGGCGTGCCTCGGCACCCGTACACACCTCGACCCCGTAGTCCCAGCCGGCCAGCAGTTCGGCTGTTTCCAGCAGCTTCGTCTCCGCTGCGGGATCGCCCGCCCAGCGCAGATGACCGCTGGGATACCACCACGAGTCCGGCCCGATGGCACCGGCAAGGTCACGGTGGGCCGCCATGCCGGCGACGTTCAGATCGAAGTAGGACCTGCGGACGGTCTTGTTGCTGGCGTTGACCCACGAGAAGGACCAGTTGGTGACGCCTTCGCCCGGCCGGCCCGCGTCGATGAAGATCACCTGGGCACCCTGCCGGGACAGGTTCCAGCCGACGCAGGCTCCGAGGACGCCCACGCCGATGACCGCGACACGCCCAGGCCGCTCCACGGACGTCCTCATGGTCCCTCCGCTGATCGGTGGCCCAACCATCAGACATCCGATGCGGGTCGGCGGCAACGGGTTTTGTCCGGACAGTCATCCGACGACCGCTCCACCCTGCCCGTCCCGCCTGGCGCAGGCTGTCAGCTCATGGTCACCCAGCCCGGCACCCAGGTCCCGGCGGCGCTGTGGCCGGCCGTCGTGGTGGCGAGGTGGGCTCGGAGGGTGGCCAGCGCTGGGTGCGGGTTGTCGCGGTGCCAGAGCAGCGAGTGCGGGTAGACGGGGGTCGGGTCGGTCACCGGGATGCGCCGCAGTCCGTGGTCGGCGGGCCAGATGAGGCGCGTGTGCTCACCCATGAACGTCGCCAGGGCCGGGGTGTCGGCGATGGTGTCGAGAAGCGCGTCCGAGCCGAAGTTGGGGCCCGTCACCTCGATGGTGAGGCCGAACTCGGCGACGAGATCGTCGTAGTAGGCACCCCACTCGGTTCCGGGGGCGATGCCCGGCATCCAGATGCGGTGCCCGGTGAGCTGGGCGAGGGTGACCGACCGGGCGCCCGCCAGCGCGTGGTCGGGGCCGGTGAGGAGTTGGAGCGGTTCGTCGAGCACGCGGACGGTCTCGACGTCCTCGGGGAGAGGCCGGCCGGGCGCGGCGACGGCGCGGAAGGACGCGTCGATCGTGCCGGAGCGGATGGCGGCGACAGCGGTCTCGATGTCGAACAGCATCATCACGTCGAGGTCGACGTCGGGGTGTGCGCGGTGGAAGCCGCGCATCAGGTGGGACTGCGCGCTGCGCGAGGCGATCACGTCGACGCGCAGCGGACGGCGGCCGGGGCGCACGGAAGCGCTCGCCCGCTCGGCGACGCGCAGCAGTTCGCGTGCGTGGGGCAGGAACGCCTGACCGTCGATGGTGAGCTCGGCGCCGCGCGGGGCCCGGGTGAACAACCGCACGCCGAGGGTGCGTTCCAGCGTGGCGACGCGTTTGGAGACGGCCTGCTGGGTGATCGACAGGTCGTCGGCGGCCTTCTGGAACTGTCCCGCTTCCGCGACGGCGACGAAGGTGCGTACTGCTTCGAGATCCACGCCGACCCACCTTAGTGAACAACCGATGGTTGTGGATCGCCGCCAGGTCGGTTGTTTGACCTGCCGCTGTCCCGCCCGCTTGTCTCTCATCGGTCAACGTGGGTTTGTTCGGGTGGGGCCCGAGGGGAGTGCGCCGAGCATGGTGGGCAGGAGACGGTTGGGTCGGCCGTTCGGCTGGCTGTGGGCGTCGTACGCGGTGAGCGCGTACGGGTCCGGGCTGGGGTTCGGGGCGTTGCCGCTGATCGCCGTGCTGGTGCTGCATGCCGGACCCGCCGAGGTGTCCGCGCTGTCGGCGGTGGGGCCCGCGGTGGGCGCGCTGATCGCGGTGCCGCTCGCGCCGTGGGTGGAGTTCCGGCGCAAGCGGCCAGTCATGATCATGATGGATCTGGTCCGGTGTGCGGGCATGGCGACGATCCCGCTCGGCCACGCCTTCGGGTGGCTGAGCTTCATCCACCTGCTGGTGGTCTCGGCCGTGGTCGCCGCGGCCAGGATCGCTTTCAACGCGGCCGGCGGTGCCTACCTCAAGGCTCTTGTACGGCCGGACGACCTTCTCGTCGCCAACGCGCGGTTCGAGTCCACGAACTGGAGCTCCATCGCGGTCGGTCCACCACTGGGCGGGGCGGCGATCGGCGTGTTCGGGCCGGTCACCACCGTGGTGGCCGACGCGATCAGCTACCTGCTCTCCGCTCTCGGCATCACCGCGATCGGCGGCCAGAAGGAAGCACCGCACGTGACCGCCAAGACCCCGGCCCGGGCGGGCGGACTGCTCGACGGCTGGCGCCACATCATGAGCCACCCCGGCCTGCGGCCGCTCTATCTCAACCAGATGCTCGTCGCCGGACTGATCATGGCGACCGAGCCACTGCTGGCCGTGCTCCTGCTTCGCCAACTCGGGTTCCCGCCCTGGCAGTACGCCCTCGCCTTCGCCGCCCCCTGCCTCGGCGGCCTGATCGGCTCCCGGCTGGCCCGCCGTGTGGTGGCCCGCTTCGGCCGCCACCGCGTCTTCCGCACCGTGGGCACCCTGCGCGCGATCTGGCTCATCGGCCTGGCCCTGGTCCGTCCCGGCATCGTCGGCCTGATCACCGTGATGGCGGTCGAGCTGGCGATCATCGTCAACATGAGCCTGTACGGCCCGGTGCTCGCCACCTACCGGCTGGAGCACACCCCCAAGCATCTCGTCGCCCGCACCCTGTCGGCCTGGTCGATCGGGCAGCAGACCTCCATCGCCGTCCTCACCGCACTCACCGGGCTGCTCGCCGACGCCACGAGTCCGCGCACCGCGCTCACGGCCGCGGGCCTGCTCATCCTGACCACACCGCTGCTGCTGCCCCGTCGAGACCCGACGCCGAGGCTGGAGCCGGACCTGTCCAGCAGCAGGTGAAGCCGCACCGTTTCGAGGAGAGCTCGCCCTGATGCCGACCGTTGCCACGCCGCGAGGAACTTCAGGCCCTGGAGCCGGCCGGGTCGTGGCTGGACCATCTCTTCGTCGACACCGACGGTGTGCCGACCTTGGTGGAGGTCCTGATCACGTTCTACAACGCGGCCGCGAACACGCCACGGTGGTCCGTCAGCCACTCCTGAATGCGGTCCCAGCGCTGCCAACCACCGCGCTCGGCCAACGCCTGGAGGTAGACGGGGTCGCCGGTGGCCACTCGGTCGGCGACGAAGGCCCGGCAGGACGCGGTGGCCTGCTCGATGACGCCGGGCAGTTCGGCGCGGTCCTGTGGGGCGAGGCCGTATCCGTCGGCGAGGATGCGCAGGCGGGTGGGGGCGTCCAGTCCGATGGGATGCAGTTCTGCAGCGGAGGTGGGGTCGAGCATGGGCACCCAGTAGCGCGCCGTCATGGCGACGTCCCACACCGGTCGGCCTGGGGCAGCCAGGTCGAAATCGATCAGGGCCGCGGCTCGGCCGTCGCGGAAGACCACGTTCTCCGGGCACACGTCGTTGTGGCAGAGCATCGTCCCGCCCTCGGGGTCGGCCAGGGACCGGGGCCATTCCGCGCGTGCGTCGACCTCGATGGCCGCACTCGCGTCGTGCAGGCGCCGCAGCAGGCCGCCCACCGATTCCAACGCGGTCTCGGTCATCGCCCACCGCGGAAACGGCGGCAGAGCGACGTCACCGGGGATGAAGGTCAGCTGCTCGCGGCCGTCCGCGGTCAGCCGGATCGGCCTCGGCGCCGCGTCGAACCCCTGCTCCGCGAGGGCGCGGAGATGGACGTGGAGGGCGCGTGCGGTGCGCGGCGCCGGGCGCTCCACCGCACCACCGTGGCGGAAGACCGCGCCCACGTTCGCCATGCCGCCGACCAGGGCCTCGCCCTCCACCGTCTCGCCTCCGGCCGTCATGCCGATCACGCTACCGCCAGGTCGTCGAACGCATCGGGTGCTGTCAGTGGTGTCTGGTTATCCCGGGCAGTACGAACTCGGTGTCGGGGGCGCCGCGGGAGTCGGCGAGTCCTATGAGCGGGCGGCTGCGCGCGAGCTCGGTGAGGAGCTGGGGGTGCGAGCGACCGTGAGCTTTCGGTTCAGGTTCCTCAACCGGGTGGGGCTCAGAGTGCATTGGCTCGGTGTGTGCGATGCGGTGCTTGAGGAGGTCGTCGCCCGCGACCCGGGCGAGGTGGCCTGGTACGGGTGGCTGACCGAGTCCGAGGTGTTGGGAGCTCTCGCCGGTGGACCTTCACTCCTGACAGCCAGGCGACTTTCGATCGGTATCTCATATGTCGCCCTGTCCCTGACGTTGGTCCGTCGGGGCGTGACCGCCGTTGAGGGTCTGGGCGGGGTTGACGCCGTACGCGGCCCGGTAGAGCGCGGCGAACCTGCCCGGGTGCAGGAAGCCCCAGCGGGCCGCGACACCCGCCACGGAGACGTTGCTGTCCGGACCGGCCGACAGCAGGTCCCGGTGGGCGTGGGCGAGCCGGGCCTGGCGCAGATAGGCCAGCGGTGTGGTGTCGAGATGGCGGCGGAAGGCGTACTGGAGGGTGCGGATGGTGACGTGCACGGCGTCGGCGATGTCGGCCACCGTCAGCGGCTGGTCGGCGTGGTCGTCGATATAGGCGATGGCGCGCCTGAGGGTGGCGGGGTGTGCGTCGACGCGGTCCTGTGCGGTGGCGTCGGTGCGCGCGGTGTGCGGAAAGGCGGCCAGGATGCTCGCGGCCAGCAGCTGGCTGCCGGTCGAAAGGATCAGGGGATGTGACTCGATCCCGGGGTCGGAAAGGACGTGGTCCCGCAGGTAGAAGATCGTGCTCTTGAGCCGGTCGGCGTCGGCCTGGGTGCGGGGCCGGTGCCCCGTCAGCCGGACCGGCGAGTGCGGCGGACCGGCCTCGGTGGCGGCGACCAGGTTCAGGAGCGCGGGGTCGACCATCGTGATGTTGTAGCGGGCACCGCAGATCCGGCCCTCGTACGGCTCGTCGGGCGGGGCGAACAGCACGGCGTCTCCGGGGCCGAAGTTGTCGTCCACACCGCGCAGGACGTGGTCCTGGACGGTTCCCTCGTGGACGACGCACAGGCAGATCTTGCCCAGCGGACTGACGGAGTACGACATCTCGAAGTCGAGGTCGAGCTCGTCGATGCTGATGGACGGCGTGGCGTCGCGTCGTACCCGGGCCCGGCTGGACTGGGGTGTGGCGCTGCCGATGCGCATGTCGGCGTAGGCGCGGCAGAGGAAGTCCTCTGTCACCTCGAGGTCGTCGCTTTCGAACAAGAGCGAGTCCATCGCTCCATCTTGGCACCAGGCAGCAGCGAGGTGAGACGCGGCGGACGGTCGGACGTGGCCGTTCGCGCGGCCGGGTTTCGTTTCGTGGACAGCCGGGGTCCGACGCTTCGTTTACCGGACTTTCGTCGACTTCGGGAGCGGGCAGCAGTGACCTAGACCGAGAAGACCAGCTAGACCAGAGGGTCCACGTGACGATGCCAGAATCCCCCGAAAGCGCTGTCCGGATCGCGGCCCTCGAAGAGGAAATTGCGCAGCTCCGCCAAGCGGTCACCGCGCACGCCGTCATCGACCAGGCCCTCGGCGTGGTCGTCGCCCTCACCGGAGTCCCTCCCGCCATCGCCTGGGAGATCCTGCGTGAGGTCTCCCAGCGCACCAACATCAAGATGCGTGAGATCGCGCAGCTCGTCGTGGACTGGCCGCATCGCCGATCGCTGCCGGGGGAGGTCCGCGACGCGCTGAACGCGGCGGCACGCCCCAGAGCCGGGCGGAAGGCCCCGGGCGGGGCGAGACCCTGACCGAGGTCCCGCTCGCCGAGCCCCTTCCGCACGCGCCCGCGGCTACCGGCCCGACCTACCGGGTGCGGAGGTTTCCCGGGCGCCCGCTAGGCTCCCTGCCGGCTATGGCTCGGGCATATGCCCGGGCTTCTTGTGCGGGTGTGCCCGTAAGGGTCCCCGGGGGTGGGGTGGAAGATGCGTGGTTCTGCGGCCGGAAGACGGGTCGTCGCGGCGGTGGGGGTGGCGGTGGTGCTGGCACTGGCGGGCGCGTGCGGGACGGCCGGCGGGGGTGGCGCCGGGGCAGGCGCGCGGCACGGGTCCGACGCGTCCGCGGGGACGGCATCGGGCCAGGCTTCCGGTGCGCCGGCTGCTGAGGGCGGGAAGGGGCTCGGTCAGAAGGCCCTCGACCGTCTGGCGCTGAGCGCGCAGGACGTGCCCGGCTACGGCGTCACCACGGTCTCGGGGAAGGGCAGCCCGGTGGACCGCGACAGTGTGGCGACCTACCGGGCCGTCACTCCCGAGCCATGTGGGCCCGTCTACGCGGCCGCACAACTGGGCAGCCTGCACGACTTCACGGCGGAGGTCACCCAGGACGTGGTCTCCGACTCCGACAGCATGGGGCAGCACGCGAGTGTGAGCCTGGCCTCCTACACACGTGCCGACGCGGGCACGGTGATGACCGAACTGCGGACGGCGCTGGGGAAGTGCACCACCGCCGACATGCGGCCGTCGGCTGCGCTTCCCGGCGCCGGGCTGGGGTATTCCGGCGCGCGGCCCCGCTCCGTTTCCGGTTACGGGGACGAGGCCCTGGCTTTCGATGCCACCCAGGTCGTCGTCGACGGCGGCGCGGGCCCCGAGATCCCCGTCACGGTTCTGGTCGTGCGCAAGGACTCCACCATCGCCACCTTCCTGTCCCTCAATCCCATCCAGCCGCCGGAGATCCCCCAGGACGTCCTCGACGCACAGCTGAAGAAGCTGGCCTGACCCTGGCCGGGCGGGTGGATCCCGGGGCCCGGGTTCGTTGCGCCGGTCCGTGCGTCGTGCTTGGCTCGCCCGATGAACCTTCTGCTGACGGCGAGTGGCCTGCGCAACGAGACCGAGCGGGACGCGCTGCGGGACATGATGGGCAGACCGTTCGGATCGGCGAACGTCGTGTACGTGCCGACCGCGTCGGTCGCCGAACCCGGAGACCACGGGTGGCTCCTCGCGGACATGAACCGGCTGCACGGCCTGGGCTGGCGGGAGTTCGACGTCCTGGAACTGAACGGCCTGCCCCGCCGGACGGTGCTCGACCGGCTGCTCAACGCCGACGTCGTCTACGTCGGTGGCGGCAACCACTACCACCTCGCGCGCAGCATCACCGGCAACGGCCTGGCGGACGGCTTCCTGGAAGCGCTGGAGAGCCGGGTCTACGTGGGGTTCAGCGCCGGATCAATGATCTTCAGCCGTCATCTCACCGGACACTCCGCCGACGTGATCGGGGACACCGCGGACCTCCACGTGCTCGGCACGGCGACCGTGGAGCCGCCGTTCGGGCTCTTCGACTGGTATCTCAAGCCTCATCTGTACTCGCCGGACTTCCCCGAGCGGGACGACGCCTGGGCCGATCGCATCGTCGCGAAGGCGGACTTCCCGATCTACTTCCTCGACGACGAGACGGCCGTGCGGGTCAGGGACGGCGAGGTGGACGTCATTTCCGAGGGCCGATGGAGGTTCCATCCCTGACCGGAGGCCCGGCGGGAAGGTCTGTCGCGTTCAGACGTGCTGCTCGGCGGGAAAGCCCGTCCAGCGCAGTTCGCTCGGCAGATGCCGCATGTCGTTGGAGACGAGGAGGGTGGCGGGGCGGCCGGGCGCGTAGCGGATGACGGTGAGGGCCGCGTTGGCGTGGTTGAGGCCGAGCCAACGCCACTTCGGCGCGTGCAGGGCGTCCCGGACGAGCCAGGCGACCAGGAAGTTGTGGGTGACGACCAGGTCGTGCCGGTCCTCCTCGGTCGACACCGCCCCGGTGAACAGATCGAGCGCCTGGCGGGCCAGCGCGGGTCCGTGCGCTCGCTCCTCCTCGCCGGCTCCGGCGAGGAAGCGGAGATAGAAGTCCGCTGATTCCGGCGGTAGTTCCTCCTTCTCCGGTAGGTAGGGGACGTAGTCGCCGGCGACCTCCGAGGCGTGCAGGGGGACGCTCTGGAGCTGGTCGGCGATGAGGCGCGCGGTCTGTTCGGCCCGCGGCAAGGGACCGTGGTGGACGGCTGTGAAGGGGATGCCGCGGAGCCGCCGGCCGAGGCGCGCGGCTTGCCGTCGGCCGGCCTCCGTCAACCCGCTCTCGTCCGGCAGTGCCTCACCGTGCCGGACGAGATAGAGGTAACGGGTGGCTGTGCCGGTCATCGAGAGCTCCTCCGTGCCCATGGGTGATCTTTGCTTCCATGGACGTCGGCTCCGGCGTGCCGGTTCCCTCCGTCAGAGTGCCGCTCCCTTGAGCACCGCCCTGTCCGTACCGGCACCCGTGTGCCCCACGGTCCCGAGGGCGAGCAGTACGTGTCTGCGGGCGATCTCCTCCGCGGTGAGCGGGCCCTCGGCCCGGTACCAGTTGGCCACTCCCTGGCACATGATCAGCACTCCACGCACCGCGTCCGCGGGGATCGGCGTGGTGAACACCCCTTGCGCGGCACCGGATTTGACCGTGTCCAGAAGCATGTGCTCCAGATAGTCGCGCAGCGCCACGTACCGGGCCCGGTTGCCGGCGTCCAGGCTGCGTATCTCGGTGTCCAGGAACGCCAGCCCCTTGCGGTGGGCCATGTAGAGCACGATCGACTCCACCATTGCGCAGAAGCGCGGCACCGGAGCGTCGCCCGCCTCGGCCGCGGCGGCCCGGCAGCGGTCGAGCACGTCCGTCATGGACGTCTCCAGCAGCGTCGCGAGCAGGGCCTGCTTGTTCTCGTAGTGGTAGTAGAGCGCGGGGACCGTCACCCCCACCCGGCCCGCGATGTCACGGACCGAAGTGCCGTGATAGCCGTGCTCGTTGAACGCCTCCATGGCATGCAACAGGATCGGGTGCAGGCTGAGCGGGTCGTAATGACGCCAGTGCTGCCCGGCGTGGGGCTCCTGCTTCGCCTCTGTGCTCAACGGTGCTCCTCCGATGTGGTGCCGACGGGGTCGATTGTAGGGCCCGGGCCTCCCGTTGAGCCTTGTCCAGGCATTTATCGATCGATCAGTTCTCGCGCACCTGTCAGGTGAGACCGGTCCAAATGCTCCTTGATTCCAGCCTGTTGACCGTCTCAGAGCGCGCCTCTACTGTCTTAGCGAGCGCTAAGTAGACTTCGTATCGAAGGGCCTCGCGGCCCTGGTCGACGAGAGGGGCCTCGTGAGCCCGAGCCATGGCGACACCGACCCGCGGCAGATCTCCGACAGCACGACAACCCGGCGCAGGGCGGGGCCGCTTGACGGCCTGCGCGTGGTGGAGCTGGCCGGGATCGGCCCGGCCCCCTTCGCCGCGATGCTCCTCGGTGACCTGGGCGCCGATGTCGTACGCGTGGACCGCCCCGAGGCCTCGCCCGTGGGGATCGCCGCCGCCCACGACCTCACCAACCGCAACAAGCGTTCCGTGCTGGTCGACCTCAAGGCCCCGGACGGACCGGGCACCGTGCTCTCCCTCGCCGCACGCGCCGACGTCCTCATCGAGGGCTACCGGCCCGGAGTCGCCGAGCGGCTGGGCGTCGGACCGCGGGAGTGCCGGGCCGTCAACCCGGCGCTGGTGTACGGCCGGATGACCGGATGGGGGCAGGACGGTCCGCTGGCCCCCCGGGCCGGGCACGACATCGGCTACATCGCCCTCACCGGCGCCCTCGGCATGATCGGCGCCGCGGACGGTCCGCCGGTCGTCCCCGCCAACCTGCTCGGCGACTACGCCGGCGGCTCGCTCTACCTCGTCGTCGGCCTGCTCGCCGCGCTGCTGCACGCACGCCTGACCGGACAGGGGCAGGTCGTGGACGCGGCGATCGTCGACGGCACCACTCATCTGACCGCCGCCCTGCGCAGTCTGCTCGCCTCCGGTGCCTGGCACGACCGGCGCGGCAGCAACCTGCTCGACGGGGCCTGCCCCTACTACACGGTCTACGAGACCGGCGACGGCCGGTACATGGCGGTGGGGGCCCTGGAAGCCAGGTTCTACGGCGAGTTCGTACGCCTGCTCGGGCTGTCGACGGACGATCTGCCGGACCGTCACGACACCCGGCACTGGCCGAGGTTGAGGGCCCTGTTCGCCGAGAGGTTCAAAGCCGCCGACCGGGCCGAGTGGACCTCCGTGTTCGACGGCACGGACGCCTGCGTGGCACCCGTGCTGTCCCTCGGCGAGGCCGCCCGGCACCCCCACCTGAGCGCGCGCGGGTCACTCACGGAGGCCCACGGCACGGTCCAGCCCGGCGTCGCACCCCGCTTCTCCGACACCCCGGGCTCCCTGCGGCTGCCACCGGCGCTCCCGGGGGCCCACGCCACCGAGGTGGCCCGGGACTGGCAGGTGTCCGCACTCGCCGTACCGCAGGCCCGGAGCGCGGCGGCCGGGAGGGGACACTGATGGAACTCTCCATGCCCCTTCAGTACGCGGGCGACCCGCGCACCGCCGCCGACGAGGCCGCCGCGCTCGAACGGGCCGGACTCGACGCGGTATGGGTGGCCGAGGCCTACGGCTTCGACTCGCCCACGGTCATGGGCTATCTCGCCGCCCGCACCGAGCGGATGCGCATCGGCTCGGCCATCCTCAACGTCTACTCCCGCACCCCGGCACTCATCGCCCAGACCGCCGCCGGACTCGACGCGCTCACCGGCGGACGGGCCCTGCTGGGGATCGGCGCCTCCGGCCCTCAGGTCGTGGAGGGCTGGCACGGCCGCCGCTACGACAAGCCCCTCGGCCGCACCCGGGAGACCATCGAAATCGCCCGGCGCATCTGGCGCCGGGAGGTGATCGAGCACCACGGCATCACCGACCTGCCCCTGCCCGTCGACAAGGGCGGCACCTTCGGCAAACCCCTCAAACTGCTCACGCACCCCGTGCGCGACACCATCCCCATCCATGTCGCCGCGCTCGGCCCGGCCAATGTGCGCATGACCGCCGAACTCGCCGACGGCTGGCTGCCGTTCCTCTACGTGCCCGAACACGCGGCGGCGGTCTGGGCCAAGCCCCTGGCCGAGGGCGCGGCCCGGCGCGATCCGTCCCTGGGTGCCCTGTCCGTCGTGGCGGGCGGTCTGCTGGCCGTCGGCGACGGCGCCGAGGCGGTGCGTGACCTCATGCGACCCGTCATCGCCCTGTATGTGGGCGGAATGGGCGCACCCGGCCGCAACTTCTACTACGACCTGGTCTGTTCCTACGGCTACGAGGCCGAGGCCGCCGTCGTGCAGGAGCACTACCTCGCGGGCCGCAAGAACGACGCGGCAGCCGCCGTGCCCGCCGAACTGTGCGAACGGGTCTGCCTGGCGGGCCCCGAGGGCTATGTGCGCGAGCGCGTCGAGGTGTTCCGGGAGGCGGGCGTCACCATGCTCAACGTCACCCCCGTCGGCCCCGACCCGGCCCGCCTCGTCGAGCAGGTCAAGAACTGGCTGTGACGCGCCCGCCATCGCGCGCCCGGCCCACGCCCACCGACCGGAGACGACATGCGACGAGACCTCTTCACCCCCGACCACGAGGCGTTCCGGGAGACCGTGCGCACCTTCCTCGCCAAGGAGGTGCTCCCGCACCACGAGCAGTGGGAGCGGGACGGAATCGTGAGCCGCGACGCGTGGCGCGCGGCCGGCCGGCAGGGCCTGCTCGGGCTCGCGGTGCCGCAGGAGTACGGCGGCGGAGGCGTCGACGACTTCCGCTACAGCGCCGTGCTCATCGAGGAGTTCGCCCGAGCGGGCGCCTCCGGCATGGCGCTCAGCCTGCACAACGACATCGTCGGCCCGTACCTCACCCGCCTCGCCACCGAGGAGCAGAAGCGGCGCTGGCTGCCCGGCCACACCTCAGGCGAACTGATCACGGCCATCGCCATGACCGAGCCCGGCGCGGGCTCCGACCTCCAGGGCATCCGGACGACCGCCACCGACCAGGGCGACCACTACCTGCTGAACGGCGCCAAGACGTTCATCTCCAACGGCATCCTCGCTGACCTCGTCGTGGTCGTCGCCCGCACCACCCCCGACGGCGGAAGCGCGGGACAGAGCCTGCTGGTCGTCGAACGCGGCATGAAGGGCTTCGAACGCGGCCGCAACCTCGACAAAATCGGCCAGAAGGCCCAGGACACGGCCGAGTTGTTCTTCGAGGACGTACGGGTGCCCAAGGAGAACCTGCTCGGCGAGGAGAACACGGCGTTCGTCTCCCTGATGGCGCACCTCGCCCAGGAGCGGCTGGCGATCGCCGTGGGCGCCGCGGCGGCGGCCGAGCACATCCTGGACGTCACCACGGCGTACGTGAAGGAACGTGAGGCGTTCGGGCGGCCATTGGCCCGCCTCCAGCACGTCCGCTTCGAGATCGCCGAGATGGCCACCGAGTGCGCGGTCACCCGCAGCTTCGTCGACCGCTGCATCGCCGATCACACCGACCGCCACCTGCACGCCACACACGCCGCGATGGCCAAGTGGTGGGCGACCGAACTCCACAAGCGCGTCGTCGACCGCTGTCTCCAACTGCACGGCGGATACGGCTACATGACCGAGTACCGGGTCGCCCGGGCGTTCCTCGACGGACGCATCCAGACGATCTACGGCGGCACCACGGAAATCATGAAGGAGATCATCGGCCGCTCCCTGCTGGCGTGAGCGCCGCCGTCCCGCTCCGCACGTCTGCCGCTCCCGAATCGACCGGAAGGTTCCCGTTGAGCACCGAAGCCTTTGTGTACGAGGCGATCCGCACCCCGCGCGGTCGCGGCAAGGCCGATGGCGCACTGCACTCCGTCAAGGCCGTCGACCTGGTCGTCGGTCTGATCGACGAGGTGCGCCGCAGATTCCCCGCCCTCGACCCGGCCGGCATCGACGACGTCGTCCTCGGTGTCGTCAGCCCGGTCGGTGAGCAGGGCGCGGACATCGCCAGGACCGCCGCGATGGCCGCCGGACTGCCGGACACCGTAGCCGGAGTCCAGGAGAACCGCTTCTGCGCCTCCGGCCTGGAGGCGGTCAACCTCGCTGCCGCGAAAGTCCGTTCGGGCTGGGAGGACCTCGTGCTGGCCGGCGGGGTGGAGTCCATGTCCCGTACCCCGATGGGCAGCGACGGAGGCGCCTGGGCGACGGACCCGCTCACCAACCACACCACCGGCTTCGTCCCCCAGGGCATCGGCGCGGACCTCATCGCCACCCTGGAGGGCTTCACCCGGCACGACGTCGACACCTACGCCGCCGAGTCGCAGGCGAGGGCCTGCGAGGCCTGGAAGGAGGGCCGGTTCACCCGCTCCGTCGTACCGGTCCACGACCGCAACGGCCTGCTCGTCCTGGACCACGACGAGCACCTCAGGCCCGGTACCACCGCCGACTCGCTGTCCCGGCTGAAGCCGTCGTTCGCGGACCTCGGCGAACGGGCCGGCTTCGACGCGGTGGCGCTCCAGCGCTACCACTGGGTGGAACGGATCGACCACGTCCATCACGCCGGCAACTCCTCCGGCATCGTGGACGGGGCGGCGCTGACCGTCATCGGCTCCGCCGCGGCGGGGGAGCGGCACGGCTTGGTGCCCCGGGCGCGCATCGTGTCGGCCGCGGTCTCCGGCGCCGACCCCACCATCATGCTCACCGGGCCCGCCCCTGCCTCGCGCAAGGCCCTGGCCAAGGCGGGACTGTCGGCCGCCGACCTCGACCTGGTCGAGATCAACGAGGCCTTCGCCGCGGTGGTGCTCCGCTTCGTCAGGGACCTCGGCCTGGACCCGGACAAGGTCAACGTCAACGGCGGCGCCATCGCCATGGGCCACCCGCTGGGCGCCACCGGCGCGATGATCCTCGGCACTCTCGTGGACGAACTGGAGCGCCGCGGCGGCCGTTACGGGCTCGCCACCCTGTGCGTCGGTGGCGGCATGGGCATCGCCACGGTCGTCGAACGCCTGTGAGCCACCCGGCACCGGTCTCCCGCCCCCTTCCGTCCCGTACACCTCTGGAGAGCGCATCCATGGCACCCGACGCCGAGAGCCGCACCATTCGCTGGGAAGAGGACGCCGACCATGTCGTCAGCCTCGTCCTCGACGATCCCGACCAGTCCGCCAACACCATGAACCGTGCCTTCATCGACTCCCTCGACGCCACCGTGGACCGTCTGGAGGCCCGCCGCGACACCCTCAAGGGCGTGATCGTCGCCTCCGCCAAGAAGGCCTTCTTCGCCGGTGGTGATCTGCGCGACCTCAGCTCCGTGACGGCCGAGACCGCGCGGCGTTCCTTCGACGCCGGCCTGCGCGTCAAGCGCGCCCTGCGCCGGATGGAGACGCTCGGAGTGCCCGTGGTCGCGGCCGTCAACGGCGCTGCCCTGGGCGGCGGTTACGAGATAGCGCTCGCCTGCCATCACCGGATCGTCCTGGACCGGCCCTCGGCTCGGGTCGGACTGCCCGAGGTCACCTTCGGACTGCTGCCCGGCGGAGGGGGAGTGACCCGTACGGTACGGATGTTCGGCGTCGCCGAGGCCCTGCAAAAGGTCCTGCTCGAAGGCCGCCAGTACGGTCCGTCCGACGCCCTGGCCGCCGGACTGGTCGACGAGATCGCCGGGGACCGCGATGAACTGCTCGCCCGGGCACGGGAGTTCATCGACGCCCACCCGCGGTCGGCGCAGCCCTGGGACACCCCGGGCTACCGCATCCCCGGTGGCACCCCCGGCCATCGCGCACTGGCCGCCCAACTGCCGGCCTTTCCGGCTCTGTTGCGCAAGAAGCTGGGCGGGGCGCCCTACCCCGCACCGCGCAACATCCTCGCTGCGGCCGTCGAGGGCGCACAGGTCGACATCGACACCGCGTTCGTCGTCGAGGCCCGCTACCTCACCGAACTGGTCGTCGGTCAGACGGCCAAGAACATGATCCAGGGCTTCTTCTTCGACCAGCGGGCCGTCGACTCGGGCGCCAGCCGGCCCCAGGCGCTGCCCGCCCGCACCGTGCGCAAGGTCGCCGTCCTCGGCGGCGGGATGATGGGCGCAGGCATTGCCTATTCCTGCGCCGCGGCGGGCATCGAGGTGGTCCTGAAGGACGTCACCCTCGATGCCGCCGAGCGCGGCAAGGCGTACTCGGTCCGGCTGTTGGACCGGGCCGTGGCCAAGGGCCGCTCGACCGAGGACGAGCGCGACCGTGTCCTGGCCCGGATCACGCCCACCTCGCTGGCGGCGGATCTGGCCGGCTGTGACGCGGTCGTCGAGGCGGTCTTCGAGGACCCGGCCGTCAAGAGCGAGGTCCTCCACGAGGCCGAGGCGCGTGTGGCCCCGGACGCGCTGCTGTGCTCCAACACCTCCACACTGCCCATCTCCCTGCTCGCCGGGGCCGTCGAACGGCCCAAGGACTTCATCGGGCTGCACTTCTTCTCGCCCGTCGACAAGATGCGCCTGGTCGAGATCGTCAAGGGCCGGCAGACCGGGGACGAGGCACTGGCGCGGGCCTTCGACCTCGTCCGGCAGATCGGCAAGACACCGATCGTCGTCAACGACAGCCGGGGATTCTTCACCTCACGCGTCATCGGCCACTTCCTCAACGAGGGCGTCGCGATGATCGGCGAGGGCTACGACCCGGCGACCGTCGAGCAGGCCGCGGCGCAGGCCGGCTACCCGGCCAAGGTGCTCGCCCTGATGGACGAGCTCACCCTCACCCTGCCGCGCCGGATCCGCGAGGAGACCCGGCGCGCCGCCGAAGAGGCCGGCCAGGAGTGGCGGCCGCACCCCGCCGACGCGGTGGTCGACCGGATGATCGACGAGTTCGGGCGCCCAGGCCGCAGTGGCGGGGCCGGCTTCTACGAGTACACCGACGGCCGGCGCACCGGACTGTGGCCGGGGCTGCGCACGCACTTCACCGACCCGGCCCTGCGCGACGCCGATGTCACGGAGCTCGGCGAACGCATGCTGTTCGTCGAGGCCCTCGACTCCGTGCGCTGTCTGGAGGAGGGTGTCCTCGGCTCCGTCGCCGACGCCAACGTCGGGTCGCTGCTCGGCATCGGGTTCCCGCCGTGGACCGGCGGCGTGCTCCAGTACGTCAACGGCTGTCCGGGCGGCCTGCCGGGGTTCGTGACGCGCGCCCGGGAACTGCGCGACCTGCACGGTGAGCGCTTCGCCCCACCCGCCCTGCTGATCCGCAAGGCCGAGCGCGAAGAGACGTTCCACGACGCCTGACCACGCACACGGGTCCGCCCGGCACCGACCGAGCGGACCGCGCCCCTCCCGACCGCCCCACCCGCACCTCGGTCCGTCCGCTCCAGCCCGCCAGGAGGCCGTCATGACACCAGCCCCGCACACCGACGGGGAACCCCCGGCACCCCGCACGGTGCCGCAGCTCCTGGAGCGCAACGCGCGCCTCCACCCCGACCTGCCCGCCCTGTCCTGGAAGGAGCCGGACGGCACCCCCGGCACGACCCTGACCTGGGCGCAGGTGCACGAACGCACCAGGCGGTTGGCGGCGGGCTTCGCCGCGTTGGGCGTGGGACACGGCGATCACGTGCTGCTGATGATCGGCAACCGGCCCGAGCACTGGCTGTCCGACCTCGCCCTGGTCCGCCTGGGCGCCACGCCGGTGAGCGTGTACGGCACCGCAGCGCCGGGGCAGATCACGCACATCGCGCGCAACTGCCGGGCCGAGGTGGCGGTGGTGGAGGGCGCCGCCCAAGTGGCTGTGTGGGAAGCCCTGTTGGATGACGAGCGCACTGCGTTGTCCCGGCTCGTCGTGGTGAATCCGGGCGAGGAGGGCCGCCATCTGCCCTGCGCGGCCCTGGCCGCGGAGCCGGTCCCGGGCGAACTGGACAAGGCGCTGGACGGGGCGGTGCCCGACGATCCGCTGACCGTCGTCTACACCTCCGGCACCACCGGCGAACCCAAGGGTGTCGTGCTGACCCACGCCCAGGTGCTGGCCAACGCCCGGGCGCTGGACGAGGTGGTGGAGCTGCCCGCCCATGTCGAGCACATCTGCTATCTGCCGTTCGCCCATATCGCCGAGCGGATGCTCGGCATCTACCTGCCCTGCCACCGCGCCTCGCACGTCCATCTGTGCGCGGACCCCACCGCGGTGGCGGGCGTGGTGCGCGAGGTCCGCCCCCGCCAGTTCTTCGGGGTGCCCCGCATCTGGGAGAAGCTGGCCGCCGCGGTGCGCGTCGGTCTCGCCGCCCTGCCGGCCGAGCAGCAGAAGGCCGTCGCGGCCGCCGCTGAGGTGGCCCGTGAACACGTCGGCTTCCGTGAACGCGGGGAGCAGCCGCCCGCGGAGCTGGCGGCGGCGTACGACCGCTGCCGGCGCGAGGTCCTGCTGCCGCTGCTGGCCATCGGCGGCCTGGACCGGGTGACCTGGGCGGCCAGCGCCTCCGCGCCCATGGCCCTGGACGTGGTGCGGTTCTGGGCGGGGCTCGGCGTCGTCATCATGGACGCTTGGGGCCTGACCGAGACCACCGGCGTCGCGACCGCCAACAGTCCGAAGACCGGGTTCCGGCTGGGCTCGGTGGGGCGTCCCGTCTCCAGCGTCCTGGTACGCACGGCCGAGGACGGGGAGTTGCAGGTGCGGGGGGAGTCGGTCTTCGCCGGCTACCTCCAGGAGGACGGCTCCGTGAGCTCGGCGCTGGACGACGAGGGCTGGCTGAGCACCGGTGACATCGGGCGTGTCGACGACGACGGCTATGTCTGGATCACCGACCGCAAGAAAGAGATGATCATCACCTCGACCGGCAAGAACGTCTCCCCGGCGCTGGTGGAGAACACCCTCAAGGAACACCCGCTGATCGGGCAGGCCCTGGTGCACGGCGACCGCCGTTCGTATCTCGTGGCGCTGCTGGTGCTGGACGCCGAGGCGGCTCCGGTCTGGGCCGCCACGCACGGCATCGAGGACACCGACCCGGCCGCACTCGTCGTACACCCGGAGATATGCCAGGAGGTGGAGCGGGCCGTCGCCGCCGCCAACGCACAGCTCAACCGGACCGAACAGGTGAAGGCGTTCCGTCTGCTCGGTGCGGAATGGGGTCCGGAGACAGGGGAGTTGACACCGTCGCTGAAGATGCGCCGACGGGTCATCCATGACAAGTACGCCGCGGACCTGGCCCAGTTGTACGACGACTGAGCGCCCCCGCACCGAAGAGGGCCGCCGGCCACCCGCAGCACGCGGGGTGGCCGGCGGCCCTCGTTCACGGGGTCACAGTCCGTAGCTCTTGCCGATGATGTCGCGTTGGATCTCGCTGGTCCCGCCGTAGACGGTCGAGACGACGGCGGCCCGCAGATGACGTTCCATGCCGTACTCGGTGGCGTAGCCGTAACCGCCCATCATCTGCATGCACTCCAGGGCGACCCGCTTGGCGGTCTCGGTGGCCTTGAGCTTGGCCATGGACGCCTCCCGGGGGAAGAGCCGGTCGGGTTCGGCGTCGCAGTCCGCGGCCACCTCGCGCACCAGCAGGCGGGCGCACTCGATCTCCGTCGCGAGATCGGCGACCCGGTGCCGCAGCGCCTGGAAGGAGCCGATGGGCCGGCCGAACTGCTCGCGCTCGCCGAGGTAGGCGACGGCGTCGTCGAAGGCCCGGCGGGCCAGCCCCAGCATGTTGGCGGCCAGGAAGAGCCGTTCGTAGTTCAGCCCGGCCATCAGCTGGGGCCAGCCCTGGTCGACCTCGCCGACGACGGCGTCGGCCGGCAGCCGTACGTCCGTCAGGAACACGTCGTTGACCTCCCGTCCCCCCATGGTCTCGATGCCGCGTGTCTCCACGCCGGGTGTGTCCATGGGGACGTGGAACATGGTCAGACCGTGGTGCTTGTCGTCGCCCGTGCGGGCCACCAGCAGCATGCTGCGGGCGAGGTGGGCGTTGGAGATCCACGTCTTCTGACCGTTGACCAGCCAGCCGCCGCCGGGGTGGCGTGCGGCCCGGCAGCGCAGGGCGCCGACGTCGGAGCCGGCCGAGGGCTCCGACATGGCGACGGCGAGCACCGTGCCGCCCGCGGCACCGCTCAGGACCTCGCGGCGCTGCTCCTCGGTGCCGAACCGCTCGTACGCCTTGGCGGTGATGACGGTGGTGACGAAGCCGCCCGCCGGTATCAGGCCGTACGCCGTCTCCTCCAGGAAGACACAGGCGTCGGCCAGACCGCCGCCCGCGCCGCCGAACTCCTCGGGCAGGCAGACGCCGAGCCAGCCGAGGTCGGCGAGCATGCCGTAGATCTTCGGGTTGTGCGGTTCCCGTCCGCCCTCGGTCAGCGCCTCACGCTGTTCGCGGGTGCCGCACTCTCGCCTGGCGAAGTCGCGTACGGCGGCGGCGAAGTCGGACTGCTCGGCGGTGAGACGGCTTCCCATGAGGCCTCCAGGACCAGTGAGCTACAGAGAGATGGACTATGTATCAATGTTGCCATCCGCGGGTGGGCCGGTACCGTGAAAGGCACCATGAAGACTTCTGCTAACGACTCCCTGCTGGCCCGCGCGATCGCACGGCCCGAGACAGAGGAAAAACTGGCGCGGCAGATCCTCGACGCCGCGGTGGAGCAGTTCACGACCTTCGGCCTGCGCCGCTCCTCGGTGGACGACGTCGCGAAACGGGCCGGAGTGTCGCGGGTGACCGTCTACCGGCGCTTCCAGAGCAAGGACGGCCTGGTGGAGGCATGTCTGCTGCGCGAGGGCAGCCGCTTCTTCCAGAAGCTGGACGCCGCGGTCGCCGCGCTGCCGACCATGGAGGACCGGGTCGTCGAGGGCTTCGTGGTCGCCCTGCGGTACACCAAGGCCCATCCGCTCTTCGGGGGGCTGCTGCGGCTCGAACCCGAGGTCGTGCTGCCCTACATGACCGTGCAGGGCGGACCGTCGCTCGCCGCCACCACCGACTATCTGACCGCTCATCTGCGCCGCGCCCAGCAGACCGAGGGCCGGCCCGAGTCCGACCCCCGGCCGGTGGCCGAGCTGATGGTGCGCGTGGCGGTCTCCTTCCTCCTCAATCCGGCCAGCTGTATCGAGTTGGACGACGAGGAGCAGGCGCGCGCCTTCGCCCGCCGCTATCTCGCCCCGCTGCTCGACGCCTGACCGCGTCCTCAGCGCCGCCGGTGCAGCGCCCGGGCCAGGGCGATGGCTCGGGCCTTGGCCGCGGCCGGGGTCCGGAACGACGTCAGATCGACCGGAGCGGCGAACCTGCGCACCGTGACGGACTGCGGCGCCGCGAAGGCCCGCAGCCCGTCCGCCCCGTGGATCCGGCCGAAGCCCGAGTCGCCCGACCCGCCGAACGGCAGGGCCGGCACCGCGGCGAAGCCGAGGACGGAGTTGACCGACACCGCGCCCGCCCGCAGCCGCGCCGCGATCGCGGCACCGGCGCGCCCGCCGCCGCTGAACACGGCCGCCCCCAGCGCGTACCGGGAGGCGTTGGCCCGGGCCACCGCCTCCGCCACGTCCGCCACGGAGTTGATCACCACGGTCGGCCCGAAGGTCTCCTCGGTGACAGCGGGCGAGTCCTCCGGTACGTCGACCAGCACGACCGGCCCCACATGGGGCCCCGCCACCGACTCCACCCCACCGAACGCCGCACGCCCGCCGGCTTCCAGGGCGGCGCTGACATGCCGGCGCACCACCTCGGTCTGGGACGGCATCGTCAGTGGCCCGTAGGCCGCCTCGGCGGACGGGCCGGTCGGCAGCGCGCGGGCCCGCTCCACCACCTTCGCGCAGAGCTCGGCATGCGCCTCACGTACGACGTAGACCCGTTCGACCCCCGCGCAGGTCTGCCCCGCGTTGCCCATCGCGCCCCACACCACGGCGTCCGCCGCCGCGTCCAGGTCGGCGTCGGCGGTGACGACGACGGCGTCCTTGCCGCCGCACTCGGCCAGGAACGGCGTCAACGACTCGGCGCACACCGCCATCACCTTGCGCGCGGTCCCCGGTGACCCGGTGAACGCCACCTTGTCCACCCCGGAGCGCGCCAGTGCCTCCCCGGTCGACCCCGGCCCCGTGACGACCGTGAGCAGACCGGCGTGCTCGGGCACGGCCGCCGCGAACCGCTCGGCCAGCAGCAGACCCGTGCCCGGGGTGTACTCGGAGGGCTTGAGGACCACGGCGTTCCCGGCCGCCAGCGCGTAGCCGATGGACCCCATGGGCGTGTACACGGGGTAGTTCCAGGGCCCGATGACACCGACGACACCGAGGGGCCGGTGCACGACCGTCGCGGCCTGGTTGGCCGCCACCAGTCCGGCGCGCACCCGGCGCCGACGCAGCACCCGATGGGCGTTGCGGGCGGCCCAGTTCAGCTGTTCCAGCGTCAACAGCACTTCCAGCTGGGCGTCCTGCCGGGGCTTGCCGGTCTCGGCCGCGATGCTCTCCGCCAGGCTGTCGAGGCAGTCCGCCAACTCGCGTTTCCAGGCGAGCAGATGGGACCGGCGGCGGGCGGCGGGAAGAGCCGCCCAGCGGGTGGCCGCCTGCCGTGCCCGGTCGACCGCGGCGGCCGTCTCCGATGCCCCGTGGACGGGGTAGTGGGCGAGGACGTCGCCGGTGGCCGGGTGGCGGGAGGCGAAGGTGGCGGCCGGGGCGGTGTGCGTCATCCGTGCTCCTGAGGTGAGGTCTCCTCGGCCAGCGGTACCGACGGCCTGCTCTGTGCCCAGTGCGGGCCGAGGTCGTCCAGCGTCCAACCGAAGGGGTAACTACGGGGTTTGGGGTGGCTCGGCCACCACTCGGGGCGGGCCGGCAGCAGACGCACCACGGTCGCGCGGGCCCGCAGCGCGCGGTGGGCGGCGACACGCAGCGGGCGGGGCTGACGGGGCAGCCCGAGCGCGGTCGACAGAGGTTCGTCCAGCAGGGCGAGGGCGAGACGGGCTACCAGGGGCCGCAGCAGCCGCGGGTACATGCCGGTGACGACCCGTAAAGTCGCCGCCGCCACCCGCCGGTTGGCCGGGTCGTAGGCGAACATCTCCTTCTCGTAGGTGTCGAGGAGGTGCTCGAACCCCGTGTAGTCGGCGGGCAGATCCGTGATGCCCATCATCGTGCCCATGCGACGGCCCACCAGAGCCAGACTCTCGGTCTCCTGCGGGGACAGCGCCCGCCAGCCGTACCGGTCGATCCACCGTTTCGGGCCGACGACAGTGGTGGCCAGGACGTAGAGGTAGTCCTCGTTGGGAATGCGGTAGCGGCCGTGGATGCGGTTGAGATGGCGGGCGGTGGCCCGGCCGTGCTCGGAGTGCGTGCCTTCGCGGACCAACTCGTAGGCCATCAGTACGGTGTCGTCGTACCGCTTCTGTCCCGCCGTCTCGAACTCCTGCGTGCGGTCCAGGAGTTGGGAGATTCTGGGCACGCCGTAGTCGCGCAGGAACGCGACCGACAGGCCCTGGAGGTAGTCCCAGGGGAACTCGTACTGGGTGAGCCACCAGAAGATCTGCTCGTAGTCCTGCTGCGGATCCAGTCGCTCGATGCGGCGGAGCCGGGTGTAACGGCCCATGACGGTTCCTCCTATCGGGGCCGGGCGTGCGCACTGAGATCGGTGAAAGCCGGCCTTCCGACCGTGGGGCGGATCCTCGGGAGAGTCGAAGATACAAAAACTATTGACTTGTTTCTCCCGGCGCGTCAATACTCCGGGCACGGCAGGGCAACGGAGGTGCCATGACACGCCACGACGGCCTCGTGCGGCGCCTCCTGGGCGCCGACGTCGCCGCACGGCGGCCGCTGGGAGCGTGGTGACGATGGCTACCCGACCGGCACTCGTCCTCCAGGTGGCCCACCCCGTCGTCGGCGCCGGAGTCGACGACCACTCCGTCCGGCACCGACACCCGCGGACGCGCCTACCGCGCCCTGGCGCCCGCTACTACGCCTGGGTGCACGCCACGGCCTACCCCAGCTTCCTGCGGGCCGCGCGATATCTCTCCCACCCCCTGAGCGACGCCGAGGAACGCCGCCTCTACGACGAGTTGCTGCGCCTCGGCGACGTCCTCGGCATCAACTGACCGGACATGCCGAGGACGCCGGAGGAGTTCTGGCCCTACTTCGACACCGTGGTCGCCGAGGAGCTGGAGCCGACGGTCGTGGTGAAGCAACTCCTCGACCCGGGGCGCCCGATCGCCCTGCCGCCCGGCGCGCCGGCACCGCTGCGCGCCCTGTGGCCCGTCCTGCGGCCACCGCTGGGCCGTCCGCACGTGTTCGTCACCATCGGTCTGCTGCCGCCCGTCGCCCGCGCGCGGCTGGGCCTGCCCTGGACCCGCCGGGACGGGCGGCGGCTGCGCCGCCTGGGCGCGGTGGTGCGCACCCTCGTACCACTGCTGCCGGAACGGCTGCGCTACCTGCCCGTGGCCTGCGCCGCCCGCCGGGTGGCGCAGGCCGATCGGCCTGAACCCCGCCCCGGCGAAGCTCAGGCCGGATTGCCGGGCCGCACCCTGGCTGGGCGCAGTTGAGGTTGGACGGTCGCCGCGAACTTGGCGACGGCGCAGTTGAGGTCGGACGGTCGCCCCGAACCGCCACGGCGCGTTCAGGTCGGACGGTTGGCCGAACCCCGCCTCGGTGAAGCTCAGAAGGAAGTCACGACCACCCGGGCCACGTCGGGTTCCGCGAGGGCGGCGTACCCGGCGTCGAGGTCGGCCAGCGCGATGCGGCGGGAGATCAGGTCGTCCAGGGGGAGTTCCCCTCGCAGGTACAGCTCGGCGCAGCGGGCGATGTCGCGGCGTGGGTCCCCGGCGCCCATGATCAGCCCTTGTATGCGTTTCTGCTCCAGCAGCAGGCGCGGCAGCGAGAGCCGCAGCTCCGCGCCGCCCGCCGCCAGTCCCACCAGATGAACTCCGCCGCCCAGCCCGGTCATCCGCAGTGCCTGCTCCGCGGTCACCGCCGTGCCGACGAGGTCGAAGGCGTGGTTCACCCCGCCCCCGGAGAGGTCGCGTACGGCGCTCACGGCGTCGGTGTGCGCGGAGTTGACGACGTGTGTGGCGCCGAAGGCGCGCGCTCGGGCCAGCTTGCCGTCCTGGACGTCGATCGCGACGATGGGCGACGCCCCGGCGAGCCGCGCCCCGCTGATCGCGCTCAACCCCACGCCCCCGGCGCCGATCACGGCGACGCTCTCGCCCGGCGCGACCCGTGCGCCGTTGAGCACGGAGCCCACCCCGGTCAGCACCCCGCAGCCGAGCAGGGCGGCCGGGGCGAAGGGCATCTCCCGTGGCACGGCGGTGAGTTGGTTCTCATGGACGAGCGCGTGCCGGGCGAAGCCGCCGAGGCCCATGCCCTGGGTGACGGGCCGGCCGTCACGGCTGAGCCTCGGGGCGCCGTCGGCGGGGTCGCGCAGGGTGGCCTCGGGATGCCGGCACTGGTACGTGCGACCGGCGGCGCAGGCCACGCAGGCACCGCACCACTGCACCAGGCAACCCACCACATGGTCACCGGCCTTGAAGGCGCCGACCCGCGGGCCCGGCGCCACGACCTCTCCCGCGATCTCGTGCCCCAGGACCAGGGGCAGGGGCAGGCGTCCCGGGTTGTGGGTGGCGAGGGTCAGGTCGGTGTGGCAGAGCCCGGCGGCCCGTACCTCCACGAGAACCTCGCGACCGGCGGGTTCGGCGATGTCTATGTCCTTGAGGGAGAAGCCCGCACCGGCCTTCTCCACCACGGCGGCTTTCACGAACGGACTCCTTGTACGGCAGGCCCTGCCGGCGCGGCCGGGGTCAGACGCGGTCGAGGACGAAGTAGAAGAAGGGGCCGTGCTCGGCGAAGCCCTTGCCGTTCATGATTCCCATCAGGGTGCCCTCGTCGACCTGCTTGAAGTGGTCGAAGACCGGCTGGCCGTCGTAGACCATGGTGGCCGTCGACTCGCCACGGAACTCGACCATCCACAAACTGGCCTCGCCCTTGCCGAGTTCGGTGTCGGAGTACAGCTCTCCGTCCGCGCCCCGCATGATCAGCGGCTTGGCGTCATGGGCGGCGAGGAACGTCTTGCCGTACCAACCGGAGCGCGCCAGCTTCCCGTTGAGCGGATGGCCGGTGTCGAACTCGCTGCCTCGCCAGCGGCCGAGGACCGCCTCGACGCGCACGGTCGGCAACGCGGCCCAGACGGCGTCGAGTTCCTGGTCCGAGACGGTGGTCTCCTTCTCCCGCAGGACGGTGAACCGGGTGCGCGCTTCCTCGATGTCCATACCTCTCCCGACGTCGCTGTGAGAAACAAACAGTCACATCATGTCTCAGTGTTTCCCGAGAGGACAGTGCCCCGACGGCGGCGCCTCACATCTTCTCGGCGCCGGCCCGGATGGCCGCCCGGATACGGAAGTACGTCCCACAGCGGCAGATGTTGCGGATGCCGTCGAGATCGGCGTCGGTGATACCGCGGCCCTCCTCCGCCACGCGCCGCACCAGGGCGACGGCGGCCATGATCTGACCGGGCTGGCAGTAGCCGCACTGGGCCACGTCCTGGTCCAGCCACGCCTGCTGCATCGGATGGAGGTCCTCGTCCACCGTGGCGGCGAGCCCCTCGATCGTGGTGATCTCGTCGGTGGGACCGAGCGCGCCGACGGGGACCGCGCAGGGGTTGACGGCCTTTCCGTTGAGGTGGCTGGTGCACGCCTTGCAGACGTTGATGCCGCATCCGTACTTGGGTCCGGTGACGCCGAGGAGGTCACGCAGGACCCACAACAGACGTACGTCATCGGCGACTTCGACGGTCACCTGCTCGCCGTTGAGGCGGAATGTGTGGGTGGGCACGGACGGGTCCTCCAGACGCTCGCTCATCGGACGTGGTCCAGGCCGTCGGTGGGTGACGGGGGGATCGGTGGGACGGTGGGCTTGGGCGCGAAGGAGAGGGTGCCGTGGTTGATCGGGAAACTGGTCGGCATGGTGCCCGTGGCGCGGCCGTAGGCGCAGGCGACGGCGGCCATCGAGGCGGCGACGCCCAGCTCCCCGGCCCCGCCCGGTTCGCCCGTGGTGGTCGGCATGATGACGACCTCCAGTTCCGGCGGGATGTTCCACTGCCGGGTGTAGAAGTAGTTGTCCCAGCTGGCTTCCAGGAAGTACCCGTCGCGCAGGTGCAGGCTGGAGGTCAGGGCCAGGGCGATGCCGTCCATGACGCAGCCCGTCATCTGGGCTTCCAGACCACGGGGGTTGACCGTGAGGCCGACGTCCACGACACACACGGCCTTGGTGACGCGCGGTCCCGTGACGCCGTCGCGGACGGGCCGGTCGACGGTCTCCGGGCGGCAGTCGATCTCCACCAGCACGGCATTGGCGGAGTGGTACTCGGTGTGGAGGGCGATTCCCTGGGCCACCCCGTCGGGCAGGGACCGCCCCCCAGTCGCCGACCTCGGCGGCCTTCTCCAGTACGGCCCGGGCCCGGTCGTCCTGGAGCAGGTCGAGGCGGTAGCGGTAGGGGTCCTTGCCCAGTTTCCGGGCGAGCCGGTCGACCATGAGTTCCCGGGCGCAGACGACGTCGGGGGAGTAGACGTTGCGCATGCTGCCGGTGTTGAAGCTCTTGTCCGTCTCGCTCAGGAGCCGGCTCGTGACGCCGAACCGGTACGGCGTGGACTGGGAGAGCTGGAAGAACGTCTCGGAGAACCCGATGTCACCGACCGGCAGCCGCGCGGCCAGCGCGGTGAAGATCTCGCCGAGCCCGTGACCGAGGTCGGTGGCCACGCTGGTGTGCCGTTGCCGGTAGCCGATCACCGTGTCGCCGAGGTGGGCGATGTGCACGCGGGAGGTGGCCATGGGGTGAGCGCGGCCCTGCCGGGCGTCGTCGGCGCGGTGCCACATGAGCTTCACCGCCTTGCCGATCTTCTGTGAGATCTCGGCGGCCTCGAGCGCGGCGTCGAAGAACAGTTTCCGGCCGAAGGACCCGCCGCCCTCGGTGACATGCACCGTGACCGAGCCGAGCGGCAACTTCAGTTTCGCGGCGATCGCCTCCTGAGCGACGATCGGCGCCTTGAGGCTCGACCAGATCTCGGCACGGTCGGAACGTACGTCGGCTATGGCGCAGTTGGGCTCCAGCGCGCTGTTGCTGCGGAACGCGAAGGTGAACCTGCCCTCCACGCTCGGCGCGAGCGGCGGTACTCCGAGGGGGAGTTCGGCGGCCCGCAGCGCGTCGAGCACGGAGGCGTCGGACTTGCCCGCCGCACTGCCCGCCTTCCAGCTCACCCGCAGGGCGCGGACGGCGTCGATGCACTGCCCGAAGGTCCGGGCACGCACCGCCACGCCGGTGGAGATCACGGCGAGGTCGGTGACGCCCGGCATGCCTCGTACCTCGGCCGCGTTCGCCACCGAGGCGACCGTGCCGTTGATGGTCGGCGCTCGGCACACCATGGTCGGCAGTGCGCCGGGGACGTCGAGATCCAGGGTGAAGGTCTTGCGTCCGGTGACGGCGGCGAGAGCGTCGACACGGGGGTGGGGCCGGCCGATGACGGTGAACTCGGTGCCGGCTTTGAGGTCGACGGCCATCTGGAGGGTGTGCGGGCTCGCCGCGTCCTCGGCCAGGTCCCCGATTCCGGCGCTGCGACCTCCGGGACCACTGATCACCCCGGCCTCCAAGGTCAAATCGCCGAGGTCGGCGGCCCAGCGGTGCGCGGCGGCCCGGAGCAGTCGGCTGCGGGCGACCGCGGCGGCGACCCGGATCGGGGTGTACGTCGAGACGGTCGTGTTCGACGCACCGGTGAGCTGGTTGAACAAGAGCTCCGGGCGGGCGTCGGCCAGGGTGATCCGCACCCGTTCGACCGGCACGTCCAGCTCCTCGGCGATGAGCATGGCCGTCGAGGTGGTGATGCCCTGCCCCACCTCGGCCCTGGGCAGCGCGAACGACACGGTGCCGTCCGGGGCGACCTCGACCTTGATGAGTGCGGAGGTGGGCGCGGCGGCCGCGGTCATGACGTCGTTGAGGTCGAGCAGTTGGGTGAGGTCGGGTGAGGGGACGCCGGCCCGGGCCGGCGGTGCGGGCAGGAGTTCGGCGGCGGTCGTCAGGGTCGTGGCGGCCAGGACGTAACCGAGAAACCGCCGTCTGCCGAGGACGTGCGGTTCGGCGCCTGGCCGGGCCGCGTGCTCACTGCCTGTCATGCGCTTCCTTCCGCGGGCGGAGGTGGGGCCGCGCCCGGGGCGGGGCCGGCCCCGCACCTCCGCGGTGGGTGTGGTTCAGGAGGGGCGGTTGGCGTCGGGTATCTCCAGATGGATGCCCCGTCCTTCGGCCAGGAAGAGCAGGACGAACCTGCGGATGGCCTCCTCCACGGTCCAGGCCGCGGCGGGGACGAGCGGCAGCGGGATCAGACCCTCGCGGAAGGCGACCAGCAGGGGCCAGGCGGCACTGATCAGGGGCTGCCAGAAAGGCTCCTTGTCCAGTCCGATCAGATCGCCGGCGCGATCGCCGACGGTGTACCGGGAGAAGGCGTTGATCAGCGGCCGGGTCAGGCCCGCGTCGAGCTCCGCGACGATGTCGAGGAGTACGTCGGTGAGTTCGACGCCTTCGGGGGTGGCGGCCAGGATCGGGTCGAGGACCTGCTGGGACTGGGCGTTCGCCTGGTCCCAGGAGCTGGGGATGTACTCGTCGAGGATGCCCATCATGTGCGCGGTCACCTGCCACACGTGCAGGAAGCCGTCGGACTCGGTGGTGGTGATCGGCACCCGCCAGTCCTTTAGCTTGCGCATGACAAATGTAGGGAGACTGTGCCAGGTGACCATCAGGTCGGCCTGGCTGATCGGGACGGCCTGGCCGTTGCTGGTACGGGACCAGCCGGGGGACTGCGGCAGCAGATGTCGTACGGCCGCGTGCACCAGCCGGGTCTTCACCGCGGTGACGATCATGGTGCCTTGGGGCTGATAGGCGTTCAGATCGCCGACGTCGTAACCGAGTTGGGCGGTCTTGGCGATGCGGTCCTTCATGTCCGCGCCGCCCTTGGAGTAGTAGACGGCGCGTGCCTCGCGGGGGATGGCGGTGCTCATCAGGCCGCTGCCCAGTCCGTACAGGGCGCCGGTGTAGATGCCCTTCTTCGTCGTGAAGGCGGCCGCCGCCCTGAGTTTTGCCGGGTCGGCCCAGGAGGGCAGTCGGCGGGCGTCTTCCATGAACTCCCGGAGATCCGCGGGGAGTCCGGCCGGCAGCGGCTGGTCGTTGCGGGTCCACTGCCGCAGCGCCTCGTTGACCTTGGGCACGTCTCCCCGGTCGATAACGGCGGCGAGGACCGGGTCGGCCGTGTCGTCCCACACCCATTCGGGGTCGAGTCCGGCTCCCTGCCCGGCGACGGATCCGCTCGCCGCCCAGGTCCACGGCGGGCGCGCCTGGGCCGGCGCGGCGGCGCCCAGCGCGCCCAGTGCTCCGAGCGCCCCGCCAGCGAGCAGCATGCTGCGCCTGCTGAGTTCTTCCATGACTGAACTCCTTGTCGTGGTTCGTTGCGATGGTCACCGGGACACGGCGAAAGGGCCGGTCCGCTCGGTGGGTTCACTCGGGCCGGTTCGTCTCCGGAAGGACGATGCTGGTGCCCTGGCCCTTGGTGAGGAAGAACATGATGTATGTGCGTGCGGCCTCGTCGATCGTCCAGGCCAGCGGCGGCACCAGGGGCAGCGGGATGAGCTTCTCGCGGAAGGCCACGAGCTTCGGCCAGGCGGTGGCGACCGCCTGCTCCCAGAAGGGTTCGCGGGGAATGCCGTCCCAGTCCGCCACCTGGTCGCCGACCAGGTAGCGGGCGAGGGCGTTGACGAGGGGCCGGTCGAGGCCGCCGGGACTGGTCTGCTCGGCGAGCTGGCGGAGCAGGATGTCCGTCAGCTCGACGCCCTCGGGGGTGGCGGCGAGGACCGGGTCGAGGATCTGCCGGGACTGGGAGTCGGCCGCGGCCCAGGTGGCCGGGATGTATTCGTCGCGGACACCGAGCATGTGTGCCGTCACCTGCCACACATGGAGGTAGGCCTCGGAGTCGGCGGAGGTGAGCGGCACCTTCCAGTCGCGCAGCTTGCGCATGGTGTACGTGGGCAGACTGTGCCAGGTCACGAGGATGTCGGCCTGGCTGATCGGGATGCTCTGGCCGCCGCTGGTGCGGGTCCAGTGCGGGGACCGGGGCAGCAGATGGCGTACGGCGGCGTGCACCAGGCGTGTCTTGACGGCCTCCACCATCACCTTGCCGTCGGGCCGGTAGGCGTTGAGGTCGCCGACGGCGAAACCCAGCAGGCTCGTCTTGGCGACGCGGTCCTCCATGTCGGCGCCGCCCTTGGAGTAGTAGACGGCGCGTGCCTCGCGGGGGATGGCGGTGCTCAGCATGCCTCCGCCCACCCCGTTGAGCAGATTGAGGTAGATGCCCCGCGACTCGTTGAACTTCGCCGCGGTCTCGAGCTTCGCGCGATCGGCCCAGGCCGGGAGTTGCCGTGCCTCCTCCATGAACTCCCGTAGATCCGCGGGGAGTCCGGCGGGTACCGGCTGGTCGTTGCGGGTCCAGGTGCGCAGCAGTTCGTTGACTTTCGGCATGTCACCGCGGTCGATCACGGAGGCGACCAGACGGTCGGCTTCGTCGTCCCACACCCACTCGGGGTCCAGGCCGGCGCCGCTGCCCGCCACCGATGTGCGCGGGTCCCAGGTCCACGGGGTCCGCGCCCGGGCGGGCGAGGCCAGGCCGAGTGCCCCCAGAGCGCCCGCTGTTCCCCCGGTGAGCAGCATCCTGCGCCTACTGAGTCCGTCCATGGGTGCGAACTCCTCCTTGAGTTGCGGGTGTTGTGCGGACCTGTGACTCATCGGTCCTCTTTGATACGGTGAAACAGATTGAGCATCTCTGTATCTCCAGGGGAGCACAGCCGAGGCGTGAACGCCAGGGGCCGCACAGAATCAGGGAGACGCTCGTGACGCTCACCGCACCCGCCTGCACCCCGCCCGGCCCACCGTCCCTGCTCGATGCGGCGTTCGAGCAGTTGTGCCGCATGGGGATCACGCGCTGCGGCATGGGAGACACGGCTGAGCCGGGAACGGCAGGTGTCATCGACGTGTCCGACGGGACGCAGCCGGCGGCCCTGGCCCGAACACACCTGGCGCCGATGCTGCACGCGCCGCTTCCGTCGGGCCGGACGGACGTCAACCAGGCATCCCTGCCGTCGACTTGACGCACTCCCGGAACCCGCGACGCACCCACGCCATCCCGCCCGATCTGCCGATCCCGCCGCGAAGGAACCGGACATGCCCGCGACCGAGCACCCGCCCAAGCGGCAGCCCTCGAAACTGATCGCTCGCTCAGTGAAGTCGGCCCAGTGTGCGGCCGGTTGATCACGGATGTTGAATCTGATCAGCCCAAAAGCCAATAGAGAGGCCGTTGTTGAGGGTGTTGACGGCCCGATCGGGGCGCCCTACTTTCTTAGCGCTCGCTAAGTCATCCTCCGTCTGCAGTACTCCCGTTGAGGAGAAGTCATGCGCAGGACCAGTTGGGTACTGGCCGGATCGGCCGTCGTCCTGGTGGCGGCGTCCGCCGTCACCCGGTTCACCGTCTACCCCGCGCTGCACCAGGTGCCGGCCGACGCCAAGAGCACCTTCCGCTACGAAGGCACCGCCACGCTCCTCAACGCCGAGGCACTCCAGGCCGGCGACCTGAGCAAGGCCTTCCTGACCGGTGTGCCGGTGACCCTCGACCGACGTATCGAGGTGAAGGACACACATGGCCGGACGGCCGTCGTCGCCGACGACGCCGTGCTGCGCGGCCCCGGCGGCACGAAGCTGAGCACCTCCACACATCTGTGGGCGCTGGACCGGCGGGACCTCACCGAGCGGACGGCACCTTCGGGGTCCGGGGCCGAGCCGCACGAGGGACTCGTCATCTCCTGGCCGCTGGAACCGGAGAAGCGGGACTACCGCTTCTGGGACACCGGCACGAAGAATGCGTTCCCGGCGAAGTACGACGGCACGCAGTCCGTCGACGGCCGCGAAGCGTATGTCTACACCATCACCTCCGAGGGCCCCCTCGCGGAGACCGCCACACTGAAGTCCCTGCCGTCCGCCCTGCCGCGTGAAGCGGTGATGGGTCTGGTCTCCGCGCTGCCCGAGCAACAACGCCCCGACGAGAAGGCGTTGGCGGACCTGCCGAAGTCGGTGCCGCTGACCTACACCACCGCGACCGAGCGGCGGGGCTGGGTCGACGCGGAGACCGGTCTGTCCCTGAACGGCTCTCTGCATCAGAAAGTCCTCGCGCGGACGCAGGGGGCCGAGGGGGCGGTGACGCTCTTCCCCGTGAGCGACGTCGACGTCCGGGGCAGCCAGGCCTCGGTGCACCACCAGAGCGACGACGCGGAGACGACCGCACGGCTGCTGTGGCTGCTCGGCACGGCCGGTCCGCTCGCGATGCCGGCGCTCGCCCTGCTCCTCCTGGTCCTGGCCCTGTGGCTGGCGCGGCGCCGGTCCCGTGCGGTCACCGACGAGGAGGAGACCGGCAAGGAAGTCACCTCCGCGGCGCTGTGAGCGCCGGGGGACACGAGCTCGGGTGACGGGGCCGAGGACGCCGGTCGGCGGGGCCTGCGACGGATGCCCCGGGAGCCGGGGCCGAGTGTGATTGACTGCTCGGCATGGCCCCGTCCCCGCTTCCGCCCGTTCGGCTGTGACCGCCGAGCCGACCGCGGCCGTGCGGCCCCGCAACCGCAGACAGCTCATCGTCGAGGCGGCCGGCCGGGTCTTCAGCGAACGCGGCTACCACTGGGCGTCCATGGAAGAGATCGCCACCCGCGTGGGCATCACCGCCGCGGCCCTGTACCGGCACTTCCCCAACAAGTACGCGCTGTTCGCCGAGTGCGCCGAGATCATGGCGGACCGTCTGGTCGCCGCGGTCGACGAGGTGCCGTCCGAAGCACCCCTGGCGGAGCTGCTGGCCGCCCTGAGCCGGGTCACCGTCGCGTACCGCGCGTCCGGCGGGGTGTACCGATGGGAGGCCCGCTACCTCCACCGCGAGGACCGGCGCCATCTGCGGGCGAAGTTCGGGCACGTCGTCGCGCGCGTGGAGGAGGCCGTGCGACGAGAGCGCCCGTTGCCCATGGCCCACTTGCGGGCCGTGGCGGCTCTCGGGGCGATCGGGTCCATCACCATGCATCACACCTCGATCGCCGCGCGCCGCGCCGAGGAACTGCTGTCGGCGTCGGCGACGCGGGTGGCCGCGACCGACCCCACGCTCGCTCCCCGGGGTGCCGTGCGTCCCGTCGAACTGCCCGCCCAGCCGGTGCCGCGCACCCGGCGGGCGCAGATCC
Organism: Streptomyces sp. NPDC051913; assembly: GCF_044593635.1. Taxonomy (NCBI): domain Bacteria; kingdom Bacillati; phylum Actinomycetota; class Actinomycetes; order Kitasatosporales; family Streptomycetaceae; genus Streptomyces; species Streptomyces sp. NPDC051913. The sequence continues at coordinate 105,916 of NZ_JBIUCI010000018.1, forward strand.
TGGCGGCCGCGATCCCGCTGTTCGCCCGGGACGGGTTCGCCAGCGTCACCAACGGACAGATCGCGGAGGCCGTGGGCCTGGCTCCGTCCGCGCTGTACCGGCACTACCCCGGCAAGGTCGACATCCTGGCGGCGGCCTGTCTGCAGGCGGCGGGCCTGGTGACGCAGGGCGTGGACAGAGGGCTGCACGACGTGGCCGATCCGTACGAGGCCGTCGTCGCACTGGCGGCGACACATGTGGCCTACTGCTTCGAACACACGGCGCTGAACAGCGTCGCCGAGGCCGAGGTGGCCGGTCTGCCCGACGATCTGCGGCGACCCGTCGTGCTCGCGCAGCGGGAGTACATCGCCGTCTGGGAACAACAACTACGCCTCGCCCGGCCGGAGTTGGATCCGCGCCAGGCGCGGGCGCTGGTGCACGTGGGGTTCGGGGTGGTCGTCGAGGCCGGCCGTGGACTGCGCTGGCAGGACGCTCAGCACCATCGTGACACCGTCACGGCTCTGGTCGTGGGCGCCCTGGGCCTGTGAAGGGACGACGCGTCGCGGCCGGGGCAGGAGTGCGGGACGGGTGTGACGCCGGTCCGACCGCCCGCCCCGGCAGGGTTCAGGCGGCGGGTCGGTTCCCCGTGGGGATCGTGATGAGCGTGGCGGTCGGCGAGGTGCCCTTGTTGAGGAACAGCATGGCCAGGGCGCGCACGAACTGGTCCACCACATAGAAGGTGCCCGGCATGACGGGCGAGAGCCCCTCGCGGAACAGGATGTACGCGGGCCATGCCGTGCGCACCAGCGCCGCCGCGGCGTAGTCGCGCTTCAGGCCCAGCCAGTCGCCGACGTCGTCGCTGAGGACGTACCGCACGAACTCGTTCAGGAACCCGCGCGTGACGCCGAGGTCGATCTGGGCGGTCAGACCGAGCAGGTCCTCGGCCAGCTCCAGGCCCTCGCTCGTGGACGCCAGGATCGGCGTGAGCACCTGCTGCGACTGCGCCTCGGCCGCCGCCCAGGTCTGCGGGATGTACTCGTCCGGAACGCCGAGCAGATGCAGGGCGACCTGCCAGGAGTGCAGGAAGGCTTCCTGGTCCGCGGCGGGGAACGGGACCTTCCAGTCGAGCAGCCGACGGCGCACGTAGGTGCCCAGGCTGTGGAAGGTGACGAGGATGTCCGCCGCGCTGATCGGTATCGTCTGGTTGCTGACGGCCCGCCAGTGCGGCGACTGCGGCAGCAGATGACGCACCGCGGCGTGCACCAGTCGCGTCTTGTTGGCGGTGACGACGAACTGTCCGGTGGGTTCGAAGGCCTTGAGCTGGGACAGGTCATAGCCGAAGGTGAACGTCTTGGCCGCCCGGTCCTGCATGTCGGCGCCGCCCGCGGACCAGTACACGCTGCGGGCCTCGCGCGGGATCACGGTGCTCATGATGCCGCTGCCGAGGCCGTAGAGCATGAACAGATAGGTGTCCCTGCGGCGGTTGAAGTCCGCGGCGCGGCTCAGCTTGGCGGTGTCGGCCCAGGCGGGCAGCCTGTTGGCCTGTTGCAGGTGGGCGGTGAGAGCAGCGGGAAGACCGCTGGGCAGCGCGTCGCCGTTGTTCACCCAGCCCTTGATCGCCGTGTTGACCGCCGGCACTCCGCCGTTGTCGATCAGCGTGGCCATCAGCGGGTCGACCGTGCTGTCCCAGACGTACTCCGGATCGGTGCCCGCGCCGGCGCCGGCCACCGAGTCCGACGCGGGCCAGGCCCATGCCTTGCTGCCGCCCACCGCCCCCATGAGGCCGAGCGCCGCACCGAGCGTCAGAGCCCTGCGCCTGCTGAGATTCTCCATTGACATACCCGCTTCCCTGAAAGACCGACTGGCGACCTGCTGCTTTCTTCCAAGCGATTTGAGTCACGAACGCGTTTCACGCTCAATTGAGAGATGTGATTCTGCGTTAACATAGCGGCGCAGCGCCGTCGCGGCAATGGTGGTCACCGAAGACCCCGCCGGCCCTCTGGCGGGCGGTGCAGGCCGTACGGCCGCGGGACGTCACAGATCGTGGGCGACGGGGTGCAGCGGTTCGTACAGCGGAAGTTCGGCGCCACCGGGGAGCCGGATCGCCGTCAGCCGGCCCCAGCGCTGTTCGCTGACCGGGCGGGTGATCTCGACGCCCTTGGCGCGGAACTCGTCGAGCAGCGAATCGAGGTTGTCGCACATCAGAGAGAGCTCATGGCGGGGCGGGCCGTCGGTGGGGTGTACGGCGACTTCGGCCGGAGGCAGCTTGAAGACGAGCCACCCGCCGCCCGCGTCGACGCCGGGAAAGCCGAGGACGTCACGGATGAAGGCACGGTCCTGCTCGGCGTCCTGGCTGTAGACGATGACATGCGCACCGCTGATCATGGCCTGCTCCTGTCCATTCGCGTGCTGGGGCGGGTGTCCCGGCATCGTGGCACGCAAGATCCACGAGTTCCGCGCTCACCCGCCGTGGCGGATCGCCGAACCCGGGTGAAGGGTGTGCCGCGGCACTCACCAAGGTCACCAGCTCGACGTCCCGGGTGGGGAGGGGCACGCTCCGGATACCGACACGGGCGCAGCGGACTCATCGGCCGTGCGGAAGAGCCGGTCATGGTGCGGGCGGCGGTCGACGGTGCCCGCGTCATCACCCGCGGATCACCGAGACCGCCAAGAACTCCCCGTACGACGACCCCATCTCACCGTGGCACCGAGGCGGTGCGGGCCTGCCACGGTCGGCTACTCAGGCGGAGTTGAGTAGGCCCGCTCATGCCCGGCGGATCCTCGCGCGGCGAGTATCTGTGCTGCGGCGCAAGGCAGTTGTGCCGGTTCGATCCAGTGCTGATGACCTTTACGGAGTATCCCATGTCCCGTCGTATCGCTCTGTCCGTGGCCGCAGGTGTCGTCGTCCTCGCTGGTGCCGGGGCCGGTGCGTTCGCTCTCGCCTACGCCGGGGAGCAGCCCCCGGCCCTGGCCGACAGCACCGCCCGTTACACCGCTCCCGACGGTGACCGGGACGGCTCGCTCACCTTCGCCACCGAGGTCACCGCGTCGTCCGGCACCAAGAGCGTGCGGGTGCTGGCCTGGCCGGAGAAGTCGTCCCTCGGTGAGAAGGGGCTGACCGAGAAGGACATGGCCGCCGCGGAGCCGGCCGTCTGCGTTCCTGCCGGAGGCGACACCGTGCGCTGCACCTACACCGTCACGGTCACCGCCGCCGACGCCGCGTCGTCCCCGCGCGGCGTCTGGCGGATCGCCGTCCTGGCCACGGCCAAGGACGGCACCACCACCCTGGACACCACCGCGACCGACTTCACCGTGCGCTGACGAACAACCGCACACACACCCAGTCCTCGGACCCCGAGGGCGATGTCCACACCCACACAAGGAACCAGCCATGTCCCCACTCGCCCCAGCGCCCGCCCAGGAGCAGCCACCCACCGGCCGGCCCGGTACCGCTCCCGGCCGACGTCGGCTGCCTGCCCTGCTGGCCGTCCTCGTGACCGTCGCACTCGCGGTCTCGGCCTGGCATCCGAAGGACTTCACCACCTGGGTCCTGGAGACGGTGTGGGTGATCGTGGGCCTGCCGCTGCTGATCGTGCTGCGCAAGCGGTTCCCGCTCAGCAACCTGCTGTACTGCCTGCTCGCCGTGCACGCCCTCGTCCTGATGACGGGCGGGCACTACACCTACGCGGAGGTGCCCGCGGGGGAGTGGGTACGCAACTGGTTCGACCTGTCGCGCAACCCCTACGACCGCCTCGGCCACCTCGTCCAGGGCTTCGTCCCGGCGATCCTGGTCCGTGAACTGCTCGCCCGCACCTCGCCCCTGCGCGGCAACCGCTGGCTCGCCCCGCTCACCGTCTGCGCCTGCCTTGCCTTCAGCGCGGTCTTCGAGATGCTGGAATGGCTCTCCGCCGTCATCGGCAAGGACGCCGCGGACGCGTTCCTGGGCACCCAGGGCGACGTATGGGACACCCAGTGGGACATGTTCTGCTGCCTCATCGGGGCCACCGTCTCGCTGCTGCTCCTCTCCCGTCTCCACGACCGTTTCCTGGCTCGCCTCATTCCGGCTACGGCCGCAACTGGGGGGCGGCGTGCCGGCGAACGGTGAACACCCGCTCCAGTGTGGTCGGATCCAGGTCCGTCCGAGTGGGACAGAGGCCACCGGCGACCAGCTGATCAGGGAGCGGGCGAAACGTAGGTGCCGGGGCCCGGTGAGTACCGGGCCCCGGCAGGCCGGAGAGGCGGTCAGGTGGCGGGGACGTCGTCCTGGAACGTGGTGCCCGCGCTGCGGTACGCCGCCACCTTGGAGGCGACCTGCGCCGGCGTGAGGACCTGGTCCTTGATGTGCAGTACGTAGTCGACCTGTTCGTCGTACGCCCGTGGGGTGCTGCTGGTCAGCCCGCCGAAGTCGATCAGCCACTGGTTGAAGTTGATGGACATGGGTCGTTCCGGCAGGTACGCGGCGTCGTGCGTACCGAAGAGCTGCCCGTCGACGTAGTACTTGATGCTGCTGTTGTCGATGGTCAGCACCAGGTCGTGCCAGCCGGTGAAACTCTGGCGGCTCTCGCTGTGCTGGTTGACCGCCACCCAGGGGTCGGCCTGGTAGGTCTCCCAGGACGTGGTGTAGAGGATGGCGGACGGCTCGCCCCAGCCGCCGTTGGGCAGATACTCGAAGTCGTACTCGGCGTAGTCGTCCGCCAGGGGGGCCTTGAGGTCGTTGATGGTGAAGAAGGTCTGGACGAGGTGATCGCCGTCCGGCCCGGATCTGGGCGCGTCGCTGAACCTGACACGGGCCGCGTAGGTGCCGTTCTTGAACTTGGTCGCCTTGGTGAGGATCTCGGTCTGCTCGGTGCTCGCTCCGGTGCCGGCGGTCGAGGTCTCCAGGTTCATGACGGAGTTGCCGCCGGTGGTGGCGAAGGTGACGTTCTCGGGTGCCCAGGTGGCGCCGGAGACGCCGGGGCCACCGGAGTTGGAGCGTACGCTCCAGCCGTTCGCCGAGATCCTCGGGTCGGTGTGGCTGGTGTAGTTGAAGTCGTCGAAGAGGGTGGCGCCGCCGGTCGGAGGGTCGGTGGGTGGGTCGGTGGGCGGGTTCGTCGGGTCGTTGCCCGCGGGGGCCTGGCCCCACAGGGTGGTGCCGGCGAGCTGGGCGGTGACCTTGGACCAGTTGGCGTACGACGTCTGGGAGGCGCCGAAGGAGTAGTCGTCGCTCTGGTTCAGCGGTGCCCAGGTCGACTGGTAGAAGCGCAGTTGCATGTCGCCGGTGTCGGCGCCGGGCGCGAGGGAGCCGGCTCCGGAGGTGAAGCCGATCTCCAGGTAACGGTCCGCCGTTGCGGTGGGGTTGGCGAGCGTGCCGAAGGTGCCGGTGACGTTGGCGCAGCCCTTGACGGCCCAGGAACAGGCGAAGCGGTAGGTCGCGTTCGCCGAGTCGGCCTTGAAGTAGTAGCGGATCTTGACGTTTTGCAGGGCGATGCCGCTGGTGCCGGTGTTCGTCACCTTGAACCAGGGTTCCGCCTGATCGGCGCTGGCTCCGGAGGCGCTGGTCCGGTACTGGACACTCAGTCCGTCGGTGGCCGCGCTCGCGGTGGCGGGGAGTGCGGTGAGCGCGGCGGCGCCCATGCCGACGGCGAGGGCGGCGGCAGTTGTGGCGCGCAACCGGTTCGTTCTGGATCTCATCGTGGTTCCCTCCAGAAAGGTGGGGGTGATTCCCGGAATGGGATGCCGGAGCCGGCGAAGCTATTGACCAACTGACCAGTGAAAGTGACTGGTCAGCTTGCCAGTTGAGGTGAGGACGAAGGTGGCATAGACCAATTGGGACGTCAACCCCCGGTGCAGACAAGGACGTTGGGGTGCCGGCAACGAATGTGGCGACGGTCTCCGGTGGCCTGCGGCTACACTCCCCTCGTCAAGGAGTGACAACTGTCGATTGACCACTGGTCACGTGGTCAACCGGGAGGTTGAGGACTCGGTGCAAGGGGGAACGCATGAAGGCCGACGCGCCCGGCGCGGTGCTCAAGCGCGAGCGAGTCCGTGACTTTCTCCTCGATTTCGTGGAGTCCCGCCGTCCCGGAGACGCCATCCCTTCCGAGCGCGCTCTGTGCACTCAGCTGGGAGTGTCCCGTCCGACCCTGCGCGCGGCGGCGGACGAACTCGTCGCGGCGGGCCTGCTGGTACGCGAACACGGCCGGGGCATGTTCGTGGCGCCGGAGAAGATCACCCAGGAGCTCGTCTCCGCCGAGCAGTCCATGACCGTGCCGCAGGCCGCGGGCGCCTGGTCGAGCCGCCTGCTGGAGTTCACCACCATCCCGGCCGGCGCGCGCGTGGGCCGCAAGCTGCGGATCTCACCCGCCGCCGAGATCGTGTACGTCGCGCGCCTGCGGCTGGTCGACGGCGCCCCGATGGCCATCGAGCACCTGCACATCAAGGCCGAGCTGGTCCCCTCCCTGTCCGCGGCGGAACTGGAGGCCGGCGACCTCTACGAGCACCTGCGCCGGCAGCACGGCGTGCATGTGAGGGAGGCCGTGCAGGCGATCGAGCCGACGGTCGTCACGCGCGCCGAGGCGGAACTGCTCGACGTGCCCGAGCTGTCCCCGGCACTGCTCTTCGAGCGGCTCACCTCCGATACGGGGGGCCGGCCCGTCGAGTACGTCCACTCCCTCTATCGAGGTGACCGCTACCGGATCGTCTCCCGGCTCACCCTCGGCCCCGCGACCACCGCACCCCCCGACCGGCTCGGGCACCACCCGGGCATCCCCCCGGGCGACTTCGCCCACCGGGACGCCATCGCCTCCACGACACGGGGGGACATCCAGGCGGGACACTGAGACCGTACGGCCGTACGGCGATGGCGGGCGCCGGCTACCGGGGCCAGTCCTCCGCTTCCCCGCGTGGTGGCACCGGCCCGCCGCGTGGCGCGCTCCCCGCGGTGAGATGTTCGAGCACCTCGACCAGTTCCTGGCAGGCCCGTTCCACCGAGCGCCGGGTGTTGCGCTGCTCGGTGATCACGGCGGAGAGCAGCAGGGCCGTCAGGGCCATGGTGCCGTTGAAGGCCTGCAGTTTGATCATCACTTCGATCTGGTTCAGACCGGCGAAAGGGCCGACCCGCTCCGTGGCGGCGACGGTGGCCACGACGGAGGTGAGGAGCGCGCAGAGCATGCTGCCGGCGAGCTGGAAGCGCAGCGCCGTCCAGATCAGCAGGGGGTAGACGAGGAACAGGATGCTGAGGCTGCTGTGGGTGACCAGCACTACCGCGCCGCAGGTGATCAGGGCGAGCGCGGTGGCCTCCCGCCAGCGGGACAGGGGCGGGGGCCAGCGTGCCGCGTAGAGCACCAGGAGGAGCGGGGTGACGATCAGGACCCCCATCGCGTCGCCCACCCACCAGGCCAGCCACACCGCCCAGAACCCGTGGCCATGGAGCCGGTCCGTGATCACGAGCATGCCCACGCCCACTGTGGAGCTGATCAGCATGCTGGTCAGGGCCCCGAGGAACACGAGGGCGAGGCCGTCACGCAGCCGGCTCAGATCCGTGCGGAAGCCCACCGCGCGCAGCATGAGGCACGCGCAGACGGGCGCGGCCGTGTTGCCCGCCAGATTGCCGAGCACCTCGGGCCGCAGCGAGGTGAGGTGCATGATCACGAACAGGGAACCCAGTGCGATGCCGGGCCAGACGCGCAGCCCGAGGATCAGCAGGGCGGCCACCGCGATACCGGTCGGCGGCCAGATGGGGGTGAACACCGCCCCCTCGACGGTCAGGTTCCGCAGGAGCCCGAGGCGTCCCGCGGCGTAGTAGCAGGCGGCGACGGCGAGCGTCTGGAGGGCTAAGACGCCGGTCCAGTGCAGCTTGTCGTTACTCACCACACAAGCCATCAGACACCGAGCCTGCGGTTCCGGCGAGGCGGGAGCGCCGGCAAGCCGCCCTACTGGCGAGCTTCGGTCCCTGCGTGACCGATGACCAGTACGGCGGCGTCGTCCTCGTGTCCCACCTGGTCCGCGCCCCGGATCACGGCGGCGGCCAGCGAGCCGGCTTTGAGGCCCGCCACGGCGGCGATGCCGGCGAGTCGTACGACCTGGTCCAGGCCTTGGTCGACCGTCATGGACGGCCCCTCCACCACACCGTCCGTGAGCAGGACGAGCACGCCGCCCGTGGTGAGCCGGTATCGGGTCACGGGGTACGTCGCGCCGGCCTGGACGCCCAGCGGCGGGCCGCCCTCGTCGCTGCCGATCCCGGACTTTCCGTCCGCCGTCGCCCAGACGCAGGGGATGTGCCCGGCCCGGGCGCTCTCCAGGAGGCCGGTGGACGGGTCGAGGCGGAGGAAGGTGCAGGTGGCGAAGAGATCGGCGCCCAGGGACAGGAGCAGGTCGTTCGTCCGGGCGAGGAGTTCACCGGGCTCGCTCGTCACGAAGGCGAGCGCGCGCAGACCGACACGCACCTGCCCCATGAAGGCGGCGGCCTCGATGTTGTGGCCCTGCACGTCCCCGATGCACAGCCCGATCCTGCCGTCGGGAAGGTGGAACGCGTCGTACCAGTCCCCGCCCACGTTGAGGCCGTGGTAGGCGGGTACGTACCGGACGGCCAGCTGGTAGCCGGGAGCTGTGGGCATCTCCGTGGGCAGCATGCCGCGCTGCAGAGCGAGGGCCAGTTCGACCTGGGAGCGCTGCAGCTCCGCGTGCTCACGCGCCCGGGACGTCAGCGACCCGAGCCTGGCCAGCAGCTCGTCGCCGTCGTACGTGGGGTCCTTGCGGGACATGGGTCGCTCCGAAGGATTTTTACCCAGTTCATCATTTTCGCCCGAAAGGACGCATATCAGATGATAGCGGCGCTGCTCGGGTCACCGGCCGGGAAGCGCGTTCGTGCTGGTCGGGCCATGCGGCGAGCGTGAGGAGCAGGGCTACGGCCGCCAGCATCGGTTGGACCGCTCCCGCGTAGGGACGGGCCGTGCACAGGAAGCGGCGACCGGGATCTCGATGAGCAGCAGGATCAGGCTGATGCAGCCGCCGGCGAACCCGTCGCCTCGCGGTTGGCCGCGCCGACTCCAAGTCGTGGCCGAGCCGAGGCGTTGGGCGTACCGGGTCAGGGTGCGGGGCGTGAGCCGTTCGTGGTGGTGTCGGGCCTGGGAGCTTTGTCCTCATGGGGGCGGGGGCCCGCCTGGAGGCGCAGGCCCGCCAGGGTGAGGTCCAGGGCGGCGAGGAACTGCTCCCGGTCGTCGTGCTCGGCGAACTCGTCGGCGATCTCGTGGACGAACGGGAAGTCCGCGGGGTCGAGCGAGCGCCAGGTCTCCGCGTAGCGGCTGAGGTACTCCACGCGGTCCACGTCTCCGTCGAGCAGTTCCTGCGGGAGTTCCGCGCCCAGGTCGGCGGCTGTGCCGACGACGACGCCTGTGATCGCCGAGACGGCGTGGAAGCGCTGCCGCGGCGTGAGGTCGAGGCGCAGGGTCTGGCGGCCGAGCTTGTCGTACAGCCGCAGTGAGTGGCCCTGTACGTCGGTGTTGCGCATGAAGTAGGCCGCCAGCCACGGCCGGTCCATCATCGCGTCGAAGAGGACGACGGCCATCTCGCGCAGGTCGGCGATCGGGTCGTCGCTCTGCGGCAGTTCCTCGACGGCGGTCAGGATGCCGCCGACCGCGTGGTCGGTGGCGCGGTCGAGCAGTTCGTCCTTGTTGGAGACGTACCAGTAGATGGTCCCCACGCCCGTGCCGAGCCGGGAGGCGAGGGCGCGGAAGGTGAGCGCCGACTGGCCCGCCTCGTCGAGCAGCGCCACGGCCGCGGTGAGGACGGCCTCCATGGAGTGCGAAGCACGTTGGCGTCCCCGGGGGGAGCTCTCGGCGGCGGTACGTGTTCGCGGGCGTGGCATGGCATCCATCCAATCACAGACTTGCGCTCTTATCGAACGACGTTCTACTCTCGAACAACGTTCCAGTATCGAACGATGTTCGTTAATCGAATCCTGTTCCTTCGCCCGGCGTCGTTCGACGACGGGCGACGTTCCGAGGGGAGGCCGGCCATGACCGCGACCACCACCACCGAGTCCGCTCCAACCCGTACCTACTCGTCCCTGCGCGCGGCCTGGATCCCGCTGGCCGCGCTCTGTCTGGCCTTCTTCGTCGAGATGGTCGACAACACCCTGCTCTCGATCGCGTTGCCGACCATCGGCCGCGACCTCGGCGGCGGCACCACCGCTCTGCAATGGGTCACCGGCGCCTACTCGCTCACCTTCGGCGGCCTGCTGCTGACAGCGGGATCGCTGGCCGACCGCTTCGGGCGCCGACGCGTGCTGCTGATCGGCCTCGCCGTGTTCGGCGCGCTGAGCCTGTGCGTCATCGCCGTCGACTCCACCGGGCAACTCATAGCGCTGAGGGCCGGGCTCGGCATCGCCGCCGCGGCCATGGCGCCCATCACCAACTCGCTCGTCTTCCGGCTCTTCGACGACCAGGCACTGCGGATGCGGGCGATGACCCTGATGATCGTCGTCGGCATGTCCGGGTTCGTGCTCGGCCCGCTGCTGGGCGGCACGGCGCTGGCCCACTTCAGCTGGCAGTGGCTCCTGCTGATCAACGCACCGATCGCGCTGATCGCCGGCATCGGAGTGCGGCTCGGGGTCGCCGCCGACCGTGCCGAGGACCTGACGGACGACCGGCTCGACCTGCCGGGCGCCGTCCTGAGCGTCCTCGCCATCGGCCTGGCCTGCTACGCGCTGACCAGCGGCGTCGAACACGGCTGGCTCTCCGCGGTCACGCTCGCGTCGGTCTTCGGGGCCGTGGCCGCGGGCATCGCGTTCGTGCGCCACGAGCGGCGCAGCGCGGCGCCCATGCTGGACCTCACCCTCTTCTCCAACGGGACCGTCCGCGGCGCGGCCATCGCCCAGATCGGAACGTCCATCGCGATGGCCGGCGTGATGTTCGGGCTGATCCTGCACTTCCAGTACGCCTACGGATGGAGCCCCGTGCGGGCCGGCCTGGCGAACCTGCCGATCATCGTGACCATGATCGTCGCGACCCCGCTGTCGGAAGGGCTCGCCAAGAGGTTCGGCCACCGCGTCGCCTGTCTGGTCGGCGCGGCCTGCCTGGCCGGCGCGCTCGCCGGGCTCGCCTGGGGCGTCGACCACGGGTACGCCGCCATCGCCGCCTCCATGGTCGTGCTGACCGTCGGGCTGCGCACCGTCATGACGATCTGCGCCATCGCCCTGGTCGACGCGATGCCGGCCAACCGCACCTCGATCGGCGCGGCCCTCAACGACACCGCCCAGGAGGTCGGCACCAGCGTCGGCACCGCCGCGGTCGGCACCCTGATCGCCGCGCTGGTCACCACCCAGCTGCCCGCGGGCGTCTGGAGCGGTGACCTCGTGCGGTCCTTCTTCCACGGCGAACGGATCATCTACGGCGTGCTCGCGGTGATCGTCGGCCTGATCGCGGCCGGCGGCGCCCTCACCCTGACCGACTCGCGCACGGTGGAGGAGGCGGCCTGAGCCGTCCGGGCCGAGTCTCGATGAGGAGGATCTTCCGCTGAGTCTGATGTCCCAATGGGTCAGATGTCTCATTGGGACATCAGGGTGTACCGTTGAGGACATGACTGAGGACCGGCGACAGCGCAAGGCACGACAGACCAGGAACGCCATGGCCGTCGCCGCGGTCGACCTGATCCTGGAACGCGGCCTCGCACACACCACCGTCGAGGCGATCGCCGAGCGCGCGGACGTCACCCGCCGCACCTTCAGCCGCCATTTCACCGGCAAGGAGGACGCGGCCCTGGACTTCGTGCGCGGCGACGGCGACCGCATCAACGCGCTGCTGCGGGACCGCCCCGCGACCGAGCCGCCGCTGCTGGCCTACCGGCGCGCCGTGCGCGCCTGGCTCGCCGACGAGGAGAACCCGGCCCACCATCTGCGCCCCAGGATGCGCGCACTGCTGGCACTGGTCGACCGCGAGCCCGCCCTGTTCGCCGCGTACGAACGGATCCGCGTCGACGCCCAGGAGGACTCGATCCGCATCCTCGCCGAGCGGCTCGGCACCGACGACCTGCGGGACCTGCGCCCCGCCGTCGTTGTCGACGCCGCCGCCGGCGTCCTCACGGCCGCGCTGCGCCTCTGGGCGCGCCGCGCCGCCGATCCCGACTCGGGAGCCGCAGACCTCGCCGACCTGGTGGAACAGGCCTACGACGCCCTGATCTCGGAGGCCGCGTCCGCGACCCCCGACAGCACTGCCGAAGAGTGAGAGCACCATGAGCACCACCGAACACGCGACCGAGACCACGTCCGACTACGCCACCGAGTTCGCCGGGCGGACCGCCCTCGTCACCGGCGCCGCCTCCGGCATCGGCTTCGCGACCGCCCGCCGCCTCGGCGCCGGCGGAGCCAACGTCGTCGTCGCCGACTACAACGCCGAGGGCGCCGAGGTGGCGGCCGCCGCACTGCGTGCCGAGGGCGTCAAGGCCGCCGCGGTCGAACTCGACGTCACCCGCCCGGACTCCGTCGAGGCGGCCGTCGCCTTCGCCGTCGAGACCTACGGCGGCCTCGACCTGGCCGTGAACAACGCCGGCATCGGTGGCCCGAGCGCCCCGACGGGCACGTACGACATCGCCGCCTACGACCGCGTCGTACGCACCAACCTCGACGGCGTCTTCTACTCCCTGCGCTTCGAGCTCCCCGCCATCGAGTCCACGGGCCGCGGCGGAGCCGTCGTCAACGTGGCCTCCATCCTCGGCTCGGTCGGCTTCGCCGGCTCCTCCGCCTACGTGGCCGCCAAGCACGGCGTCGTCGGCCTGACCAAGGCCACCGCCGCCGAGTACGCCGCGAAGGGCATCCGCGTCAACGCGGTCGGCCCCGGCTTCATCGAGACCCCCCTGCTGCAAGGCATGGACCAGGCCGCCTACGACGGGCTCGTGGGCCTGCACCCGGCCGGTCGGCTGGGCCGCCCCGAGGAGGTCGCCGAACTCATCGTCTTCCTGCTGTCCGACCGCGCCTCCTTCGTGGCCGGCGGCTACCACCTGGTCGACGGCGCCTACACGGCCGTCTGAGCTGGACAGGAGCAACACCATGAAGGCACTTCAGTACCGCACCATCGGCGCCCCGCCCGAGGTGGTCACCGTCCCCGATCCCGAACCGGGCCCCGGCCAGGTCCTGTTGAAGGTCACCGCCGCCGGCGTGTGCCACTCCGACATCGCCGTGATGAGCTGGCCCGCGGAAGGATTCCCCTACGACCTCCCGCTCACCCTCGGCCACGAGGGCGTCGGCACCGTGGCGGCGCTCGGCGCGGGCGTCAGCGGGGTGCGGGAGGGCGACTCGGTCGCCGTCTACGGGCCCTGGGGCTGCGGGACCTGCGCCAAGTGCGCCGAGGGCAAGGAGAACTACTGTCTGCGCGCGGAGGAGCTGGGCATCCGCCCGCCGGGGCTCGGGGCGCCGGGCTCCATGGCGGAGTACCTGCTCGTGGACGACCCTCGCCACCTGGTGCCGCTCGACGGGCTCGACCCCGTCGCCGCGGTACCGCTGACCGACGCGGGGCTCACCCCGTACCACGCGATCAAGCGTTCGCTGCCCAAGCTGGTCCCCGGGTCGACCGCCGTGGTCATCGGCGCGGGCGGGCTCGGTCACGTCGCCATCCAACTGCTGCGCGCGCTGACACCGGCCCGGGTGATCGCGCTCGACGTCGGCGAGGACAAGCTGCGCCTCGCCCGTGAGGTCGGCGCGCACGAGGCGGTGCTGTCGGACGCCGGGGCCGCGGACGCGGTGCGCGGACTGACCGGCGGTCTGGGCGCGGAGGCGGTGTTCGACTTCGTCGGCGCCGAGCCGACCGTGCGCACCGCGGGCGCGGTGGCCGCCGTCGAGGCCGACGTGACGATCGTGGGCATCGGTGGCGGGACGCTGCCCGTCGGGTTCGGTCATCTGCCCTTCGAGGTCTCGGTCACCGCGCCCTACTGGGGCAGCCGCGGCGAACTCATCGAGGTGCTCGGGCTGGCCCGGGCCGGCGCGGTGTCGGTGCACACCGAGACGTACTCGCTGGACGAGGCGCCGCTGGCCTATGAGCGGCTGCACGCCGGGAAGGTCAACGGGCGCGCGGTGATCCTGCCGCACGGCTGACGCCGACAGAGCGCGTGAAGGGGTGAAGGCGATGGCGTGTGTACGTCATCGCCTTCCCGTCGGCGTGTGGTCCCGGTCCGGCCGGGGCGTCGTCAGAACGGCGACAGGGTGAGGGTGAAGCCGGTCGGGCGGGTGTCCTGGATGTACGAGGCGAAGTCCGCCACGTCGTCGAAGGCGAAGCCGTAGGCCCTGCCGTCCTGGGTCGCCGCGTGCATCGCCTTCGCGTAGTGGTTGGTCAGCTCGGCCTGGTAGAACGCGGCGGCGCCGGTCGCGGGCTGGGTGGCGTCGGTGAGCAGGGTCGAGCGGTTGAGGCCGGCGCCCAGGACGGCGGCGACGGGGCCGGTGGTGCCGTCGTTGGGCGCGGCGAGGTTGCCGTCGCAGAAGAGGACGTCGCGGGTGGTGGGCTTGGCGAAGGAAACGGAGGCCGGCCCGTCGAAGGTGAACCGCTCGCCGCGCACCCGCCCGGTGAAGGTGCCGGCGTTGGTGGTGACGGTGAGGTCCTTGCCGGTGTAGGTGCTCCACACCTCGTCGATGTACGGGGCGAAGTAGTCGGCGGCGAAGAGGCCCGCGTCCAGACCGTGGCCCGGGGCGATGACGCGGGTGTCGTCCACGACGAGCCGCGCGAAGTCCTCGATCTCCTTGACGGCGGCGAAGGCGGCGGCGCGCCCGCCGTCGCTCAGGGTGCCCGTCGACTGGTCCTGGTCACCGGTGAGCCGGATGTTCATCGGCACGCTGAACATGTCGACCATCGTGGTGTTGCAGAACATGCCGGCCGCGTTGTACGTGAACTCGGCGCAGTCGTGCAGGATGCCGTAGTTCGGGTCGGAGGCGACCCAGCCCGCGGGGTACTGCAGGGCCGCGTCGCCGTTGCCGTCGGTGACGGCCTTGAACTTGAGTTTGTCGCCGAGCGAGACATAGACACGGCCCGACATGTAGGGGAGGGACAGCGTTGTCTCGCCGCTGCTCGCCAGAGGTATGGCGTAGTCGGTGTAGCCGTCGGCCTGGTTGTCCGACAGGGAGACCGGCGCGAGGCCGCCGTCCGGGGTGAGCCGTACCTGTTCGCCGTCGAGGTTGCCGACGACGTACAGGTGCACGGAGGTGTTGTCGAAGGCACCGCTGTTGTTGCGCACGGTCACCGGGAGCGCGTCGCCCGCGGAGGTGCCGTCCTGGCTTGCGAGGGCATGTGGGGCGATGGTCGCGACCGCGGGGACGGCGACGGCCGCGCCGCCCAGGGCGAAGAGCATCTTGCGGCGGGTCAGGTTGCGTTGGTGACGGGGTGTCATGAGTGCTCCTTCGGGGCTCTGCAAAGGCGTTCAGCAGTGTGAGAGCGCTCTCAGATGTGCGTCGGCGATCCCGATGGGCCAGGACGATACGCACGACCGCGCGCTGTGCCAACCGGAACGCTGAGCCTCAAATCGCCCTGAGCTGCGGCTATTTGGAATCGTGGAGCAGCCCGAAGAACGTTTAAGGCGCGTTTAAACCGCGCTTAATCTCAGGCGGCGGCCCGGAGGTTCCTCACTCAGGCCGTCCGGCGAAGAATCCCGCAAGGGACGACGCGAGCGCTTCCGGAGCCTCTTCGGCCACGTGGTGCCCGGCGTCGATGCCGTGGCCCCGTACGTCCGGTGCCCACTGCCTCCAGATCTTCAGCGGGTCCCCGTAGAGGTCTTCGAGGTCGTCCCGGAGCGACCAGAGGATCAGCGCCGGGCACCGGATCCGGTTTCCGGCCGCGCGGTCGTCCTCCTCGTGCCGCCGGTCGACGGTGAGACCGGCCCGGTAGTCCTCCAGCATCGCCCGCACCACGTCGGGGCTTCTCATGGCCGCACGCCACTCGTCGTGATTCTCCTGCCCCATGATCTGAGGATCGCCGCGGTACCAGCTGTCCGGATCGGCGTTGATGACCCGCTCGGGGATGTCCGGCTGGGCGAAGAAGAACCAGTGCCACCACTGCGTGGCGAACTCGGCCGTGATGCGGGACAGGTGCTCGCTGAGGTGCAGACAGTCGATCAGCGCCACCCGCGCGACCGCGTCGGGGTGATCGAGGGCAAGACGCAGCGCGACACTGGCTCCGCGATCGTGCCCGGCGAGCGAGAAACGGGTATGGCCGAGGGAGCGCATCACCTCGACCACGTCACCGGCGACGGCCCGCTTGGAGTGTCCGGCGTGGTCCGCGGTGGGCGCCGGACCGGTGGAGCGGCCGTACCCGCGAAGATCGGGACAGACCACGGTGAAACCGCGGCGGACGAGGAGCGGGGCGACGCGATGCCAGGTCGCCGATGTCCTGGGGTGGCCGTGCAGCAGCACCACCGGCGGCCCTTCCCCGCCGTGGCGCACGAGAATCGATGCGTCGTCGACCTGAACCCGCCCGGTCTCAAAGCCCTCGAACAAAGCCCGAACCTCCCGCCCGCGTTGGCACGCCGTCACGCCCCGCGGGTTCCACCCGACTCCGTCCGAGAAACCGAGGTTCGGCGTCGGTCTCAGCGCGGGGTCGTCGTCGTGGGCCGGGGTGGCAGGTCCTCCGGGAGCAGCAGGCGCAGGTCGTCGAGGCCGGGAGCGGGGAGCTTGCCGATGCGGCCCGCCTGGTTGGTCATCATGGCTTCCAGCAGTCGGCGGGCCGTGCGCGCGTTGCCGAAGGAGCGGTCGCGGGGGAGGGCGTCGATGTGGGCGCTGAGGGCGTCGAGGGCCTCCGGCGAGCAGTCGTAGCCGTAACCCGAGGCGGATCGGGCGAGGATGTCGAGCAGCTCCTGGGTGGTGTAGTTCTCGAACTCCACGGTCCGGGAGAAGCGTGAGGCCAGGCCCGGGTTGGAGGCCAGGAAGCGGTCCATCTCGCGGGTGTAGCCGGCCGCGATGACGACGACCTCGTCGCGGCGGTCCTCCATCAGCTTCAGCAGGGTGTCGACCGCCTCCCGGCCGAAGTCGGAGGCGGCGCCCTCGGGCGTGAGGGTGTAGGCCTCGTCGACGAACAGCACGCCTCCCAGGGCGCGTTCGAAGGCTTCCTTGGTGAGCTGGGCGGTGTGGCCGACGTAGCGGCCGACCAGGTCGGCCCGTGCGACCTCGACGAGCTGGCCCTTGGGCAGGACTCCGAGGGAGCGCAGCAGGTCCGCGTAGAGGCGGGCGACCGTGGTCTTTCCGGTGCCGGGCGGGCCCGAGAAGATCAGATGGTGGCTGATCCTGGGTACGGGCAGGCCGGCGGCCTGGCGCTGCTTGGTGGCGGTGAGGAGGTTGACCAGGGCGGTCACCTCGTTCTTCACGGCGGTCAGGCCGACCATGGCGTGCAGTTCGGCGAGGAGTTCCTCGGAACCCGGTCCGCTCTCGCCGGCGGAACCGGTGTCCGCGGCCACGTCCTCGGGCAGCAGCAGACTCAGGTCGCTCTCCGCCGGGTTGGTCATGGCACCCAGCCGGTGGGCCTGCCGGTCGACCATCTCCTCGAACACCTTGCGCGCCGCGCGTCCGTTGCCGAACGCGGCGTCGCGCGGCATCCGCTCGTAGAGGCGACCCAACGCCTCCAGCGTCGCCGGGGCCAGTTCGTAGCGGTGCGCCGCGCACATGTTCTCGGTGATGGTCACCAGCTCGTCGACCGAGTAGTTGTCGAACTCGATGGTCCGGGTGAAGCGTGAGGCCAGGCCCGGGTTGGAGGCGAGGAAGGCGTCCATCTCGGAGGTGTAGCCGGCCGCGATGACGACCACGTCGTCGCGGTGGTCCTCCATCAGCTTCAGCAGGGTGTCGACCGCCTCCCGGCCGAAGTCGGCGCCGGATCCCTTGCTGTCGGACAGCAGCGTGTACGCCTCGTCGATGAACAGCACGCCGCCCAGGGCGTCGTTGAACGCCTCGGTGGTCTTGATGGCCGTGCCGCCGATGACCTGGGCGACGAGATCGGCGCGGGAGACCTCCACCAGGTGTCCGGAGCGCAGCACGCCGAGGTCCGCCAGGATGCCTCCGTAGAGGCGGGCCACGGTGGTCTTGCCGGTGCCGGGCGGGCCGGAGAAGACCAGGTGGCGGCTCATCGAGGGGACGGGCATGCCGAGCTGGAGGCGTCGCTGGGCGAGCTGGTTGAGGTTCAGCAGGGTGTGCACCTGGTGCTTCACGTCGGCGAGTCCGACGAGTGACTCCAGTTGTTCCAGCGGCCCTTGGGGTTCCTTGGCGTGTTCGCCGCCGCCGGGCCCGGCCGCCGCGACGTCCGGGGGGAGGGTGTCGCCCCAGGCGTCCGGTGCGCCGTTGCCGGCGCTGTTGAGGTCGTGCACGCCGAGCTGTTCGTTGACCCGGGTCTGGCGCAGGCCCGCGCCACGGTTGTCGCGCACGGTGCAGTCGGTGGTGGTCACCGGCTCGGAACTGTCGACCCGGATGCCGTCGCCGACGTTGCCGGTGAGCCGGCAGCCGGTCAGTGCGGCCCGGCCGCCGTTGGACACCAGTACGCCGTGGGCCCCGCACTCCGTGATCTGAGTGCGCAGCGCGGAGAGTTCGCCCCCGTTGTCCACGGCGAGGCCGGATCCCCCGGCGGCCTCGACATGGCAGTCCCGCAGGGCGGCGACGCCCGCCGTGCCGACGGACACGGCGGCGTCGGCCGGCTCGCGCAGCACCGTGTCGCGGATCTCGGGCCGGCCGCCCGAGGCGATCCGCAGCGCGGCGCCCCCGGCCCGGTCGACCTCGCAGTGCTCCAGGCGTCCACGCCCGTCCTCGACGACCTCCACGCCGTGTCCGCCCGGCGCGGTGATCCGGGCGCGGCGCAGCAGCGGGTTGGCCGCGGTGCGGATCCGGACGCCGGCGCCGGCCGCGTCCGCAATCAGCAGGGAGTCGAACTCCGCCGCCGACTCCTCCTCCAGCAGCACGGCGCAGTCCTTGTCGGCGCAGTCACGCACCGTGGTGCCGGTGAGGGAGGGGGAACTGGAGCCGACGACGCGGATCGCGGGGGCCGCGGCGCTGTCGAACGCGCAGTCCCGGAACGAACCCCGGGAGCGTTCGGTGACCGCGAGTCCGCTGCCCTTGGTGCGTGCGGTACGGCAGTTCAGGACCTCCGGATCGGCGGCGGAGCCGAGCAGGATGCCGGGGCCGGAGGTGTCCGTGACGGTGACCTGGTCCAGGACCGGTCGCGAGCCGCTGGTGACATAGACGCCGATCGTGGTGTCGTGGACGTCGCTGCGCACGACACGGGTGGCGCAGCGGCCTTCGAGGGCGATCGCCGGCTTGTCGGTGGCGGAGATGTCGCAGCCCTCCACCAGACCCTGCGCCGAGCCGTTGGCGAGGACGCCGTTGGCGCGGGCGTCGCGGATCCGGCAGTCCCGCACGGTCGTGTCGGCCTCCTCGCTGATGACGACGCCAGAGGTGCCGAGGTTCTCGAGGAGGGAGTCGGCGACGATGCTGCCGGTGGAGGCGGTGTCCACGACTCCGGCGCCGTCCGGGTTGCTGATCCGGCAGCCGCGGATGGCCAGCGAACCGGACTCCCTGGCCAGCACGGCCGTCCAGCCGGAGCCGATGACGGTGCAGCCGTCCATGGCGACCTGGCCGCGTGGCGCGTCGACCACGGGCAGGTCCTCGCTGCCGCCCCGCAGCGTCAGGTCGGTGAGCAGGACGGCGTCGGCGACCAGGACGACGGCGGTGCCCCGGCGGGGACAGATCTCGGCGCTGCCCGGCTCGCCGTCGGCGACGATCGTGACCCGGGTCCTGACGGTCAGGTTCTCGTCGTAGCGGCCCGGAGCCACGCGGATCACCGCGCCCGTGCGTGCCTTCGCCAGGGCGTCGCCGATCTTCTGGAAGCTGTCCGACCGGCCTGGGCAGACCCTGAGCAACTGCCGTGACACGCTGTGATCCTCCTTGTGGTGATGCGCCCGCCGGTACCGCTCCGCCCCATCGGGGCGCGGTCGTACGGTGGTGCGCACGCGGTGAACGCTACGGGACGCCGACTGTCAACTTCCAGGACAGCCAGGGGAGATGACGCAGGGCACCGGCGGGGTGCGGGGTGCACGTCATGCCTAGGATGTGCGCCATGCGCGCTGTTCGAATCCACCGTCCGCAGACCGCCGCGGCCGCTTCGGCGGTCGTCGCCGTGCTGCTGGCGGCCGTCGGGGCCGCTCCCGCGACGGCCGATTCCGTGGAACTTCCCGCCGTACGGACCTCGTTGGGCTCGGACGAGTCCTGTGCGACGGCCTCGGCCCAGCGGGTGGAGACGGAGCCGTGGGCGCTGACCTCGCTCGGCGCGCGCCGGGCGCTGACCCTCTCGGAGGGAGCCGGTACGACCGTGGCGGTCGTGGACACGGGTGTGAGCGAGAAGGCGTCCGGACTCTCGGGCCGGGTGACGGCGATCGGTGACGCGGGCAGCGACTGTGTCGGGCACGGCACCTTCGCGGCGGGGCTGATCGCGGCGGCACCCGACGGGGACCGTGCGGCGGGGCCGGCCGGGCTGGCGCCCCGGGCCCGGATCCTGGCCGTACGGGGCACGGACGAGCGGGGTGACATCACCGCTCAGCGGCTCGCGGACGCGATCCGCCAAGCGGCCGACGAAGGGGCCGAGGTCATCTACGTCGGCCGGGCGCTGGCCGACGGCAAGGCGGTCCTGTCCGCCGCGGTGGCCTACGCGAGCAAGAAGGACGCCCTGGTGGTGGCGCCGCTCGCGCCCGATGCCCTGGCCAAGGACCGATCCGGGCAGGTGGTGAAGCCCGAGCCCTGGTACTGGCCCGCCGCGGCGCCGGGGGTGCTGGCGGTGACCGACTTCGGGCCCGACGGCAAGCGGCCCGGGAACGCCCCTGTGGTCTCCGGGGCGGACCTCGCGGCGCCGGGTGACGGCGTGGTCGGCATCGGCCCGGCGGGCGAGGGGCACTACATCGGCTCGGGCGCGTCCCTCGCCGCGGCGCACGTCGCGGGAGCGGCGGCCCAGGTCCGTGCGCGCTACCCGGAGCTGTCCGCGGCCGAGGTGTCCCGGCGGCTGACGGAGGCCGCCTACCCGGCCGCCCCGCCCCGCCTCGACCCCTACGCCGCGCTGACCGCCGTGCTGCCGGAGACCTCCGGCACCGTACCGAGCCCCGAGGCGGCCGTGGTCCCGCGGGCCGCCTCGGTAGAGCCCCGCAACCGCGCCTTGGTGGTGGCCGCGGGCAGCGCGGGTCTGGTGGCACTGGTGGTCGCGGCGGCGCTGGTGATCCCGCGCGGACGTGCGCGCGGCTGGCGTGCGGGGGAGAACTGAGCGCGCCGGCGCCGGCCGCCTGCTGAGCCCCGGCGCGCCGGGGCAGCCGGGGAGGGGTGTCGTCTCTGATGCGAACCCGGTGGCCGACGGGGCCGGTTGGTGGCCTGGGCGTCCCTCTGGCTTCGGCCGCGCGGGCGTACGCCGCCGTTGCCCAGGTCCCGCGGGCAGGATGTTCGACTGCGGGGTGTTGGCGGGTTCAGGTATCCGTGCCGACGTGCGCGTGGCTGGCGGGTGGGGAGTGGTTGAGGCTTGGGGGGTCGGCCGGCCGAGCGGTGCCGGCCGCGTGCGGAGCCCCGGCGCGCCGGGGCAGCCGCCGAGGGGTGTCGTCTCTGATGCGAACCCGGTGGCCAACGGGGCCAGTTGGTGGCCTGGGCGTCCTTCTGGCTTCGGCCGGGACGGCGTACGCCGTCGGTGTCCGGGTCCCGCGGGCAGGATGTTCGCCCGCGGGGAGTGGGTGGGTTCACGCATCCGCGCGGACCCCGTCGAGCAGTGCCGTCTGCAACTGGGTCGACTTGCGGCGGGTCACCCGGGTCGCGCGGCCCGGCGGCAGGTTGCGGCCCTTGAGGCTGCCGATGATGAAGCCTTCCGACGGCGGGCACGAGAGCAGCAGGGTGGGGGAGTTGACCTCCTGGAGGCGGCGCAGCAGGGCTTCGTTCAGGCCGCGTCCCGCGCCCGCCGCCGAGCGGGAGACGATCAGGTGCAGGCCGACCTCCCAGCCGAGGGCGAGGTGGTTGAGCAGGGGGTCGAAGGGGGCGTTCATGGGCCCGGCGCCCAGCAGGTCGTAGTCGTCGACCAGGATGAACAGCCGTGGGCCCTTCCACCAGTCGCACTTGCGCATGCGGGACGGTGTGATCTCCGGGCCCGGCAGGCGGGTGGTGACCGCCCGGGCCGCGCCCGAGATCATGTCCTTGAGGGCGTCCATGGAGACCGCGTGGCCGAGCCGGTACTCGTCCGGGACCGCCTCGACCAGTTCGCGGCGGTAGTCGACGACGAGGATGCGTGCCTCGGCAGGGGTGTAGCGGTCCATGACGGCCTTGGCCGCCATCCGCAGCATGTTGGTCTTGCCGCTCTCGGTGTCCCCGACGACGATCATGTGCGGGGTCTCGGTGAAGTCGTGCCAGACGGTGGAGAGTTCCTCCTCCTCCAGACCGATCGGCATACGGAAGCCGCCTTCGGGGCCGGTCGCCTGCGCGGGGGCCGGCAGGTCGGCGTAGGGCAGCTTGGTGGGCAGCATGCGGACCGGCGGGGCGGGCGGGCCCTGCCAGCTCTCCTTGACCGCCGCCACCAGGTCGGCGACGCCTTCGGTCAGGTCGTCGGCCGACTCGGTGCCGTCGATGCGAGGGAGCGCGGTGAGGTAGTGGAGCTTGGTGTCGCGGGTCAGGCCGCGCCCCGGGAGCCGCGGCACGGTCGCGGCCCGCCGCATGTCGATCTCGGAGTCCATCGGGTCGCCCATCCGCAGCTCCAGATGGGTGGCGGCCTGGTCGCGGATCGAGGACGTCAGTTCCACCCAGCGGGCGGTGGTGACGATCAGGTGGATGCCGTAGTTGAGGCCGCGGGCGGCGATCGCGCCGAAGGTCTGGATGTGCCGGTCGAAGTCCTGGCGGACCGTGGACCAGCCGTCGATGACCAGGAACACGTCGCCGTGGCGCTCCTCCGGGAACTCGCCGGCCGCGCGGCGGCGCCGGAAGGTGGCCATGGAGTCGATGCCGTGGT
The DNA here is from genome assembly GCF_044593635.1 of Streptomyces sp. NPDC051913. NCBI lineage: Bacteria > Bacillati > Actinomycetota > Actinomycetes > Kitasatosporales > Streptomycetaceae > Streptomyces > Streptomyces sp. NPDC051913. The sequence continues at coordinate 128,838 of NZ_JBIUCI010000018.1, forward strand.
CGAGGAAGAACCGTTCGCGGGCCGCGAGCAGGGAGGTGACCTCGGCGATCGTACGGCTGACGCGCTCGGTCTCCAGCCGCGCCGCGACACCGCTCATGTGCGGCAGTCCGGCCAGCCCCGACAGGGTTCCACCGCCGAAGTCCAGGCAGTAGAACTGCACTTCGCGGGGGGTGTGGGTGAGGGCGAGCGCGGTGAGGATCGTGCGGACCATGGTGCTCTTGCCGCTCTGCGGACCGCCGGCGACGGCGATGTGCCCGCCCGCGCCCGACAGGTCGAGGGTCAGCAGGTCGCGGAGCTGGTCGAAGGGCCGGTCGACGATGCCGATGGGGACGGTGAGGCGGCCCTGTCCGGTCCGGCCGGCCGCGGTGAGACCCAGCTCGGGATCGGGGGTGAGCGGCGGCAGCACCTGGTCGAGCGTGGTGGGCCGGTCCAGTGGCGGCAGCCACACCTGGTGTGCCGCGGGGCCGGCGTCACGCAGGCGTGCCACGGCGACGGACAGCAGGGTCTCGCCGTTCTCGTCGAGTTCGGGCTCCGGGTCGGGGTCCGGTGCGAGGGGCAGTTGCCGGGGCATGACGTACGTCGTCGTCCACGGCACGGTCTGGCTGGTGACCCGGGCCCGGTGGGCGAGCCCGCGCCGCTCCTGGTAGGGGCCGGAGACGTACGCGGCACGGAAACGGGTCAGGGCCTCCACGCCGGACTTGAGGAAGCCGCTGCCCGGTGCCGGCGGCAACTGGTAGGCGTCCGGGACGCCCAGGACACCCCGGCTCTCCATCGCGGAGAACGTGCGCAGGCCGATCCGGTAGGACAGATGGCTCTCCAGCTGGTGCATCCGGCCCTCGTCGAGGCGCTGCGAGGCGAGCAGCAGATGGACCCCGAGCGAGCGTCCGAGCCGTCCGATCATGACGAAGAGTTCCATGAACTCACGGTGGGCGGCGAGCAGTTCGCTGAACTCGTCGACGACCACGAAGAGGCTGGGCAGGGGCTCCAGCGGGACGCCGGAGGCGCGGGCCTTCTCGTAGTCGAGCGCCGAGGTGTAGTTGCCGGCGGAGCGCAGCAGTTCCTGGCGGCGCATCAGCTCACCGTGCAGGGCGTCCTGCATACGGGAGACCAGGGCCGCCTCGCCCGCCAGGTTGGTGATCACGGCGGAGGTGTGGGGCAGTTCGTCCAGGCCGAGGAAGGTGGCGCCGCCCTTGAAGTCGACGAGGACGAAGTTGAGGGTCTCGGAGGAGTTGGTGAGGGCGAGTGCGAGGACGAGGGTGCGCAGCAGTTCGCTCTTGCCGGAGCCGGTGGCGCCGATGAGCATGCCGTGCGGTCCGGTGCCGCCCTGCGCGGACTCCTTGATGTCGAGTTCCACGGGCTGTCCGTCGGCGCCGACGGCGACGGGGACCCGCAGGCGCGCGGTGCCGGTGTGCTGCTGCCACAGGACGGTCGGATCGTGCCGGTACAGGTCGGGGATGCCCAGCAAGGTGGTCAGTTCGACGTTGGTGGACAGCGGTTCGGCGGCGTCGGGGCCGGTTCCCATGCCCATGCGGTAGGGCGCGAGGCGCCGGGCCAGGGCGGTCGCGCCCGTGGTGCCGAAGACGTCGGGGCGGCCGAGCACGGTGGTCTGTTCCTTGCGGTCCCGGTCGGTGCGCACCAGGGCGAAGGAGGTGTCGGACACCTCGAAGCGGAGCGTGACGCGTCCCGGCCGCCAGCTGAGGGCGCCGGAGAGGTCGAGCACGACGGTGTTGCGGTAGCCGGGACCGTCGAGCCGGTGGCCGCTCGGGACGGTGCCGCCGTCGATCACGATGACGGTGAAGGGCTCCTCCCGGCCGGGGACGGCGTCCGGGTCGAAGGCGGGCCGCTCCTGGAACTCCGCGCCGATGAGGTCCTCCAGCTCGCCGAGCGCGGAGACGGTCATGCGGATGGGACCGGCGCCGTCGGTGTCGTGCGGATGCAGGGCGTGCGGGAGCCACTTGGTCCACTCCCAGTCCGCGCGCCGCTCGTCCGCGACGCAGAACGCCAGCCACAGGTCGTCCGGCGAGTGGAAGGTGACCAGTTGGGCGAGGAGGGCGCGGGTGAGGGCTCGTATCCGCTCCTCCTCGCCGCGGAACAGCACGCGCGCCCAGGCCCGCAGGTAGATGGCGATCGGCTGGTCCGGCACGGTCGCGTAGGCGCGGATGAAGCTGCGCAGCGCGTGGGCGCTGAGCGGTTCCAGGTCCTCGACGGGGCTGGTGGAGACAGGTGTGAGTTTCAGGCCAAGTTTCTGGTCACCGACGGCGACCCGGATCTCGCCGAAGTCCTCGTCACGGGGCCGGCGTTCCCACAGCCGGGTGGTGCCCACCATCGACGACAGGGCCGCGGGCTCCGGGTGGCGCCAGGACAGCGCGCGCTGCTGGTCGGCCACGGCACCGCGCACTTTGCGCCGAATCTGGCCGAGGTAGCGCAGATAGTCGCGCCGTTCGCCCTTGAGGCGCTGCTTGCGTTCGCTGCTGCGGCGCATCGCCTGCCCGACGATCATCGCTGCGGCGGCCACCACCATCACGCCCAGGGCCAGGTAGATGAACCCGCCGCTGCCCCGGGTGGCGCCCGGCCGCATGAACATGAACATCATCGAGACGGACATCAGCGCCATGGGGAGGTAGGTCCAGATGGCGGAGGAGTCCGGCACCACCTCGGGCAGGGGCGGTGGTTCCTGGAGGCTGAGTTCCCCGTCGGGCATCTCAGGGCCTCGGCGCCGGGCCGGGCGTCGGAACAGGACCACACTCAAGAGCCGTCTCCTTGTGGGACAGGGGAGGAGGGTGGGGCAGGACGCAACCACCGGTCGGCTGATATTACGATCGTCGGGAGGGCGGCGAACTACCGTCCCTTCCGGGCGACTTGACTGCGCCTGGGGCATTAACCCGATGTTCAGCGGTGCGCCGTCCGGTGTTTCCGTGCCCTGTCAGCACCATCTTCGGAGAGGCGTGAGTCAGCCCGATGACTGACACTCAGGTGGCCGAGCTGTGCCGTCTGACGGTCCGTGCCCCGGCCAGGACCGTGGACCTCGCCGTGCCCGCCGACGTCCCCGTCGCCGACCTGCTGCCCGCGGTCCTCGGCTATGCGGGCGACGACCTCGAGGAGGCCGGACTCGACCACGGGGGCTGGGTGCTCCAGCGCCTCGGCGGCGAGCCGCTGGACGAGGAACACACCCTGGACGCCTACGGCATGCGCGACGGCGAGACCCTCTTCCTGAGGCCTCGTACCGAGGCGCTGCCCGAGGTGCATCTGGACGACCTGGTGGACGGCATCGCCACCACCATGCGCCAACACCCCTACGGCTGGAGCCCGCGGGCGGGCCGTCGGCTGCTGCTCGGGATCGTCGTGGCGGTGCTCGGCGGCGGGCTGCTGCTGGCCGCGCTTCCCGGTGGCTCGGCGCTTCCCCGGGCCGTGTTCGCCTCCGTCGCCGGGCTGTTGCTGCTCGCCGGCGCGGGTGCCGCGAGCCGGGCGGTGGGGGACGCCGGGGCGGGAGCCGTCCTCGGCTTCATGGTCGCGCCGTACCTGGCGCTGGCGGGCTGGCTGCTGCCGGGCGGCGAACTGAGCGGCAGGCACGCCTACGAGGCACTGGGCGCACGGCTGTTGTCGGCGAGCGCGGCCGCGACCGGGGGCGCGGTCCTGGCGCTCGCGGTCGTGGCGGCGTTCGCCGCGCTGTTCCTCGGACTCGCCGCGATCGCGGTGTTCGGTGCGGTGGCCGCGGCCCTGATGCTGGCCGCCGATCTGCCGCCCGCGCACGTCGCGGGGATCCTCGCCGTCGTGGCGGTGGCGCTCGGCGCCTTCGTACCCTCGCTGTCGTTCCGCATGTCCGGCATGCGGATGCCCCCGCTGCCCACCAACGCCCAGCAGTTGCAGGAGGGCATCGACCCTCATCCGGCGTCGGCGGTTGCCGAACGGGCCGTCCTCGCCGACGGCTGGATGACCTCCCTGTACGCGGCGGTCGGGGCGGTCGCCACGGCCTGTGTCGCGGTCCTCGCGCGGGACGGGGGGCTCGCCGAGGCGATCACCACGGCGGTGCTGTCCCTGCTGCTGGTGCTGCACGCGCGCGGGCTGGGCAACGTCTGGCAGCGGCTGTCGCTGGCGGTCCCGGGCGTGGCCGGCCTGCTCCTGCTGGTCCTCGCCGACGCACCGGACCTCGCGCCCGGGACCCGGCTGGGCGTGGCCACGGGGCTGCTGGCGGTCGCGGCGGCCCTGGCCATCGCGTCCTGGACCGTGCCCGGCCGCCGCCTCGTGCCGTACTGGGGCCGGGCGGCGGAGCTGCTGCACTCCGCCCTGGCCATCAGCCTGCTGCCGCTCGCCCTGTGGGTGCTCGGCGTCTACGGCGCATTGCGCTCCCTCAACGGCTGAGCGCGCCGCCGAGGACCTGATCGAGGCCGCTCGACGGCCGACCCCACGCTGAACCGAAAGGCACCCGACGCCGCCATGCAGTCCCGACGTGATCAGGTCCAGGCGCACATGTTCGTCATGGGGCGGCTCACCTCCAGCATGCTGCGCGCGGATCCGGACGCACCCGAGAGCCCGCAGGGACGGACCAACCGCGGAGTGGTCATCGGCGTGGTGATAGCCGTGCTGATCTCCGCCGGGGCGTTCGTGCTCGGCATGCTCAAGCCGGGAGCCAAGGACTCCTGGCAGGAGCCGGGCACGCTCGTGGTCAACAAGGCGACCGGCTCGCGCTATCTGTATCTGGACGGCCGGCTGCGGCCGGTGCGCAACTACGCCTCGGCGCGGCTGCTGGCGGGCGCCGACATGACGGTCGCGACGGTCGGGGAGGGTTCCCTGAGCGGTACGCCCCACGGGGCGCCCGTCGGGATCACCGGCGCCCCTGACGTGCTCCCTGGCAGTGGTGAGCTGGACGACGGCCCCTGGCAGGTGTGTTCGGGCAGCGTCGCCGGTTCCACCGGTACCACGCTCGCCGTCGGCGTGCCGGCCGCCGCCGCGGGCCTGCCCACCACTCAGGCGCTGCTGGTGACCGGGCCCGACAAGGCCGACTATCTGGTGTGGAGGGGCAGCAAGCTGCGGCTGGACCGGAACGCCGACGCCCGCCAGGCCCTGGGATACGGCTCCACACCGCGCGTCGCCGTGTCGGCGGCCTTCTTGAACTCCGTGCCGTCCGGCCCCGATCTGACTCCGGCGGAGGTCCCGGGCCTGGGTGCGAAGGGCCCCGCGCTCGGCGGCCGGAGCACCCGGATCGGCGAGGTCTTCCGCGTCACCGTGCCCGGCTCCGCGGAGCGCTACTACCTGTTGCGCCGCGAGGGCCTGGTCCCCCTGACCGCCACCGGCGCGGCACTGCTGCTCGGCGCCCCGGACGTTCGCGAGAAGGTCTACGAAGGGCGCGCGGCGCGGGTCGAGACGCTGGGCGCGGACGCGCTGAGCGGCCGTCTGGCGCCCGGGGCCGACACCTCGGCCCAGGACACGGACCGGCCCGCCGCCCCGCCGCGGATCGTCGGAGTCGAGGACGGCACGACCGCCTGCGTCCGGGTGCAGCCGGGCGGGAAGGGCCCGCGCATCAGCGTCGCCCTGGTGGCGGCCGCCGACCTCGGTCCGGCGGCGCAGGCCCCGCCGGAGGGGCTGACACCGGCCTGTGTGCCGGTCGGCAGGATCACTGTGGCGCCGGGCGGCGGGGACCTGGTGCGGGTGCTCGGCGCGAGCGGCAGCGAGGTCGGCGGCACGCTCTACCTGGTGACGGACACCGGGATGAAGTACCGGGTGGGTTCGGCGCAGGCGCTGACGGCGCTCGGCTACGCGGAGGGCCAGGCCCGCGGGCTTCCCGCACCGCTGCTCGCGATGCTGCCGACCGGGCCCGATCTGACCCCCGAGGCGGCGGCGCTGGGGACGAGCACCACGACGGCACCACGCTGCGGAACCGGTGGGGCAGGCACTTCCGCGGGCCGCCAGGCGGCCGGTGCGCCCGCGGCTGAGCCACGTGGCACCGGCGCCGCGCGAACGGCCGATGGACCGGACGGGACGGAAGCGGACGGGGGATGAACTCTTGGCGTCATCCCATCGCCCGGGTTGGCCAGACGGCCGCGAGGTGAGGTAGACCAAAAATCATTCAACTCACCATCATCTAAGCTCACTTACTCACCCTGAACCTCAGGAGGCGCGGCCCCCATGACAACGCCCACCGGTAAGCAGCAGTCAGAGGAACAAGCGACACGGAACGGCGTCACCGCGCTGGAGCAGGCCTTCGCCGGCGTGCAGCGGTGCCGTCAGGACGTCGACAACATGAAGAACACCCTGTCGTCCGGGTACGCCGGCAGCGACGGCGGTGCGTTCCATCAGCTGCTGGAACGCTGGGACCAGCAGGCGGAGATCATTTCGGTCAACCTGAACAGCATGATCGACACTCTCAACGAGACGCTCCGCGCGAAGGGCCTTCAGCAGGGCTCGGCGGTCCAGTCGATCCAGCAGGCCTACGACCGCTCCGAGGCGATCTTCAACGAGCTGGCGGGCTGACACCCCCTCCGGCCCCGCCACACGACAAGCCCGCCAAGAGACGAGGACAGCCATGCCCGACTTCACCGACGGACTCATCTACGTCGACTACTCCCACATGGAGAACGCCGCCGACGACATGGTCCAGCAGACCAAGGCGATCGACAGCATCCTCACCAACCTGGAGGCGGAGCTCCAGGAGCTCCGCAACACCTGGGAAGGTGAGGACCGCTCCGTCTACACCGAGAAGCAGGCCGCCTGGGACAACGCTGTCGAGACGATGAAGCGCATCCTCGCCGAGAACTCGGCACTGCTCACCGATGTCTCCGGGTCCTACAAGTACAGCGAGAACTCCCTGACGCAGCTCTGGCAGAGCGTCCGCATCGGCGGCTGACCGCCCTCACTTCCCCCGCGGCCCCATGACCCCGGGGCGGTAACCGACAGGCGCAGCATCCCAAGGAGTACGGCATGGCGGAGACCGCCCCCACGGTCAATCTGAACAAGGCATGGTTGCAGAACTTCCTCGACAACGACGTGATCCCGTTCGCGGACGAACTGCGCAAGATGGGCCTGGAAGGCACGGCGCCGGGAGACACCACCCTCGCGGTGCCGGCCCTCGTCGATCTGGAGGAGGGGGGAGGCAGCCGGGCGGGCTTCCTCACCGGCCAGGACAAGAACCCGATCGCGATCGGCCTGATGGCCGGTGACAACAGCTGGACCAACGGGCAGTACGTGGTGAAGGCGTTGAACGCCTTCATCGGCGAGGTGACCGCGATCCTCAAGCAGCAGGGTGAGCTCTTCGAGGAGATCCAGGACGGCCTGGAGGACACCATCGAGAAGCTCTTCAAGGCCCGTGACGTGAACCTCGACAAGATCAAGGGCGAGGACTTCCTCGACTTCTTCGAGGACGTGGACAGCATCCTCTCGGAAGGGTCCGGTTCCGGAAACGGCGACGAGAACGACTGATCTCCCAAGCCGCCACCGCTCCCCGCCCCGCCGCCGGTCCGACCACCGGCCCACCTGATGGAAAAGGCCCTTCGTCATGGCTCTCGACCCCAGCAAGATCACTGGTGATCTCAGTGCGACGAACGACCACTGGCACGAAGCCATCAAGCTGTTCACCGGATACGTCGCACCGGCGCGGGACACCCTCTTCGACACCCTGGTCGGCAACGAGGGCATCCCCCTGATGAAGGTCGAGATATCCGACGTCTCCCAAGTGGACTACGTCGACACCGAGGATCTCAACTGGCTCTACGAGAACGCCGGTTACCGGATCCAGAACACCGACTTCGTCATCCCCTTCTACCGCACGAGCGGGAACGGCGGAGCCGGGTCGGACGTGACGATGCACAAGGCGCGCATCACCCTCCTCGGCCAGAAGAGCGGGGACGACCCGCCGTCCGGCGGCTATGTCGAAGGCGGCACCTTCAGCAGCCAGTACGACAACCACCTGGGCATGGGCAAGCCCACCTGGGACACCCGGCCGCTGGCCCAGTACAGCTACGGCACCGGGCTCGCCCTCGAAGCGCTGCTCAACAAGCCCGAGGGCACCCACGGCTTCTCGTGGAACGAGGTGTCCGTCGACGAGGCGGCGTCCGTCACCCTGAACAACTTCGACGTGGTGGCCGGGGCGTTCGACCGGGCCGCCAAGTTCTTCGTCGACCAGCAGAAGAAGATCGAGGAGTGGCAGACCCGGGTCGGCCTGGAGAAGAACGACGCCTGGCGCGGCACGGCCGCCGGTGTCTTCTGGGACCTCGTCAAGAAGCTCAACAAGCAGTACAGCGACTACGCCGACGACATGAGTCCCAACGGCAGCTACTTCTCCAAGCAGGGCAACGAGATCCGCGACGCCAAGAAGGCGCTGCGCTCAGCCGCCTGGGACCTGCACACCAGCTGGGCCACCTGGGAGTACAAGGACGGCAACCCGCTGAGCTGGCTGCACGCCCTGCTGTCCCGCATCACGAAGTACGTGTGGGACCACAACATCACGAAGATCACCTACGAGATCGTCCCCAGCTACTCGGAGGCCCCCTCGACGGTCAACTACGTCGCGGAGGCGGGGTTCGACAACAACGCCAAGGACCCCGGCGACGCGAACACCCCCGCCCGCGAGTTCGGTGACCTGAAGGACCTCGCCACCTGGGCGAAGATCGGCAACCAGGCGCTCCTCGACTGGCAGAAGTCCGTCGTCGACCAGCTCGACAAGGCCGCCGTCGCCGCCCTGAAGGACGTCAAGGACGCCTGGAGCAAGTCCACTTTCGACCTCGGCGACATCAAGTCCCGTGGCGGCAGCTCCCTGGAGGAGGGTCTTTCCAAGGACGAGGCCGAGGTCACGGAGGAGGAGGCGGAGAAGAAGGCGGCGGAAGCCGCCGCTCAGCAGGCCGCCTACATGCAGTGGATGAAGGACCAGGCGGCCAAGGCCGAGGCGGAGGCCGCGAAGGCCAAGGCCGAGCAGGAGGCCAAGGAGAAGGCGGCGGAGGAGAAGGCCGCCAAGGAGAAGGCCGAACAGGAGGCCAAGGAGGCCGCCGCCAAGGCCGAGCAGGAGGCCAAGGAGAAGGAGGCCGAGGCCAAGGCGGAGCAGAAGGAGAAGGAGCAGGAGGCCAAGCAGGCCGAGGCGGAGAGAAAGGCCGAGGAGAAGGAGGCCGCCGCCAAGGCCGAGCAGGAGGCCAAGGAGAAGGAGGCCGAGGCCAAGGCGGAGCAGAAGGAGAAGGAGCAGGAGGCCAAGCAGGCCGAGGCGGAAGCCAAACAGGAACAGAAGGAGAAGGAGGCCGAAGCCAAAGCCGCCGAGGCGCAGGCGCGTCAGGAACAGCTCCAGATCGCCCAGATGAACCAGTCCAAGGCCGAACAGGAGCGCCAGCGCAAGGAACAGGAGCAGAAGGAAGCCGAAGCCGAGGCGAAGGCCGAACAGAAGGAGAAGGAAGCCGAGGCCAAGCAGGCGGAGCAGGAAGCCAAGCAGGCCGAGGCGGAGAAGAGGGCCGAGGCCAAGCAGGCGGAGGCGGAGGCCGAGCAGGAGGCCAAGGAGAAGGAGGCCGAGGCCAAGGCGGAGCAGAAGGAGAAGGAGCAGGAGGCCAAGCAGGCCGAGGCGGAGAAGAAGGCCGAGGAGAAGCAGGCCGAGCAGGAGGCCAAGCAGGAGCAGCTCCAGGCCGAGCAGGAGAAGAAGCAGGCCCAGGCCGAGGCCGAACAGCGGCAGTTGGAGCAGGAAGCGGCCAAGCGGGAGCAGGAGGCGCTCGCCCAGTACGACGACGCGCGCCAGGAGATCCTCAACAACGGCGACCCGTCACAGCTGTCGCCCACCACGATCAGCGGCCCGGTCAACGACGCCACTCTGGACCTTCCCGGCGGCGGCGAGACCCACATCGACTCCTCCGGGCGCGTGGTCACCGAGTACCCCGACGGCAGCTCCACCACCATCGACCCGCTCACCCACAGCTCCACCGTCACCCGCGCCGACGGCACCACCCTCTCCGGCCCCCTCAACACCGGTGATCTGCTGACCAATCCGGACGGCAGCGTCACCCACCTCGACGCCGGCGGGCACGTGGTCACGGAGTACGCGGACGGCACCGTCCAGACCGTCGACCCGGACACCGGCGCCACCACCGTCACATTCCCCGACGGCACGACGTCCTCCGGCTATCTCAACGGCGGCGACCTGCCGACGTACGGCTCGTCCGCGGGCCCCCAGCCGTCGTACGACCACCCCTCCTACGAGGAGGAGCTGTACGACGACACCCCCTACCGATCCCCCCTGGACTACGGCTCGTCGGACACCGTCCAGACGGCGTCGAGCAACCGCCAGCAGCTGAACACCGGTGCGTTCCCGGGCCTCGCCACGACCAGTGGCGGGCAGGACGGCGCGGCCGGCACGGGATCGTCCACCGGCAGCGGAACTCCCATGGGAGGCATGCCGATGGGCGGCATGGGAGGCATGGGCGCGGGCGGCGGCGCGGGCAACAACGACGGCGAACGGGTCCGCAACGTCATCGACAGCGACGTCATCAGCAACCGCCGCACCCGCACCGGCTCGGGCGCGGCCCGCGGCAACGGCGGTTACGCGGACGACGAGGTGCGGGTGGCGGCGAGCGGCCCCACGGCCGGCGCGACCCCCTTCGTCCCGCCGGCCGGCGGCCAGGGAGCGCCGGGGCGGCCGGAGACACAGAGCGGAAACCGCGCCCGGGAGGCGTGGGAGCCCGAGGACGAGGACGTCTGGGGCGCGGACGAAGGAGGCGCACCCGCCGTGATCGGCCGATGAGCGAGTCGATGAAGCAGAAACTGGCCCAGGCCATGGCCGAGTTGGAGGCCGTACAGGAAGCCGTGGCACGCGCCGAGGGCGAACTGAACCAGGCCTCGGCCACCGCGCGCTCCCGCGACCGCACGGTGGAGGCCACGGTCGGCGCGCAGGGAGAGCTGACCGGGCTGAAGTTCCTCGACGGCCGGTTCCGCAACCTGCCCGGACCCCAGCTGGCCGCCTCGATCCTGGAGGCCGTGCAGGAAGCCCGCGCGCAGATGGCCCACCGCGTGATGGAGACCTTCGCCCCGCTCACCCAGCGGGAAGGCGGCGGCGCCACGGGAATCGGCGGCATCGACATCGACTGGGACCGCCTCTTCGGCTCCGCGCTGGAGGACGGCACGGGGACCGGCCGCGGCCGGTCGGCCAAGGACCGGCTGCGCGACGAGATCCACGAGGACCCCGACGACCACCAGCCCCGAGGACAAGGACGGCAGCCATGAGCTCGGACAGGTACGAGGCGAACCCCGCCGGTCTGCGGCAGGGCGTCGAACTGATCGGGGTCCTGCCGGACCTGGCCAAGAAGGCCGGGGACGACTTCGTCGCCCAACAGGCCGAGTACCAGGGGGCGTACGGCTACGACGACGAGTTCTACCAGCAGAACTTCCCGGCCTACACCGAGGCCAACGAGACCCTGCTGTCCGTGTTCCGGGAGTACGGCAACGCCTTCGCGTACCTGGGATCCGCCACGCTCGGCAACCTGCGCAACATCGAGGGCACCCAGCAGGACGCGCTGGAGGGGATCAACCTGCAGAACAACCGGCTGGACTCCTTCGAGGACGGCTCCGGGTCCGGGAAGCACTGAATGGAGGAGATCAACTTCCCACCGGACGTCCGGAAGATGCTGTTCGTCCTCATCGGTGAGATGCCGTTGCAGGCCAGGGAGAATCTGCTCTACGCCAGCCGCGAGCTCTACAGCTACTACGGCAAGAACCTCACCAAGCTCAGGGACACGGCCCGCGAGACCATCCAGAAGTCCCGTGACTCCCTGCCGCCCGCGGTCGCGGAACAGTACGTCCAGGGCCTCACCATGCTGATCGGCGAGGGTCGCGGCAACGACCCCGTCCAGCGGGTCCTCGACCAGATCACCGACCTCGAGAACCGGCAGATCGACCTCTCCCAGAACGTCCAGGGCGCCAAGTGGGAGATCATCGCCGAGATCATCATGCTGATCGCCGAACTGGCGATCCTCACGGCCCTGATGGCGTTCACGGGTGGCGCCTCCGTGTCGCAGATCTTCCTGGCCCGGGCCCGGAGCCGGTTCGCGGTCCTGATGATCATCGACCGGCTGCTGACGATGACCCACATCCTGCCGACCCTCACCGAGGCGGTCACCGAGGCCCTGCAGACCCTCGCGGTCCGGCTGGCCCAGATCGCCCTCAACAGCGGTCGGCGCAAACCCGACGGCATCGACTGGGGCGACGTCGGCAAGGCCGCCGCGTTCGGCGCGGTCGTCGGTCTCTTCGGCAGCGTCTTCGAATGGGTCGCGAAACCCTTCAAGTCGATCTTCAAGGACCTCAACGCCGACGTCCTCGACAAGTTCAGGTTCAACCCGAACGACCTGCCCTACAAGCTCCTCAGGAACGGTCCGCCCGAGGTCGTCGGTGCCTTCGTCATCGCCGGCGCCGCCGAGGGACTCGGCGAGTACGTCGTCACCGGCGCCTTCGAGGGCAACTGGGACTTCAAGTGGGAGACGTTCGTCGGCAGCGGCTCCAGCGCCGTCTTCGAACTCGGCGCGTCCGTCGCCCTCGGCGGCGCGGGGCTGTGGGCGTACAACAAGTACTTCGACAACAGGAACACCTTCACCGAGATCAACGACCTGTCCGGGTCCGGTGGGGGAGCGGGCGGATCGTCCGGGTCCAGGTCGGGGTCCGGGTCCGTGAACTCCGGTGGCGGTTACGGCGGTTCGGTCCCTGTGAGTGTGGTGCCGTCCGCGTCTCCGGTGCTCCCGGGACCCCTGCCGTCGGCGACCACGTCCGCCACGTCGAGTCGTACGACGCCGAACTCGACGTTCACTCCCACGCCGTCGCCGTCCGGTCTCGCTGCCACGCCCATCGACCACTCGCTCCCGCAGTCCCCGGCGTCGTCGGACATCGAGTCCGTGCTCAACCCTGCCTCGCCGCTGTCGACCACCTCCTCGGCGACCGGCGACTTCACCGACGCCTCCGGTCTCACGCTGCCCAAGTCGTCCGTCGCCCTTCCGGGCCCGACCGGTACGGACACCGCCGCCACGCCCACCGGCTCGGACGACTCCGAGTCCGTGTGGTCGGACACCTCGTCCTCCGACCCGCAGACCGTCACGCCCGCGAGCCCCGTGTCGACGGCCACGGGCCCGTCCCACACGCCGGGCACCGGTACGGGCGGCGTCGCGCGCCAGCCCGCCCCGGAAGTGGTCACCGAGGCGCGGGACGAGCACGCCGAGGCCAGACGCGCCGTCGCCGAGGCCGAGGGCAGAGCCGACACCATCCGGCAGCGCGTGGAGACGGGCGTCGGGTCGAGCCGCGACGCCGACGCGCTCACGCGTGCCACCGAGGACGTGCGGCAGGCCGAGTCCCACCTCACGCAGACCGAGGAGCGCCTGCGGGAGTTGGGGATCGACCCCTACGCCCCGGACGCGCACAGCGGGCAGGTGCCGGTCGTCCGACGCGACGAGGGACAGCGTCAGTGGATCGCCGACCGCATCACGCCGGCCGACCTGCCCGCCGAGCCGGGCGACGTGACCGATCCGTCCGACCCCGCCGTCCTCGACCGGGTCAAGTCGCTGATGGTGCAGCCCGGGCCCTGGTTCCCGGAGCTCGACACGACGGCGGCCAACGCCACCCGCCGCATCTGGCAGGAGGCCTACGTCGACTTCGCCGACTCCCTGCCGGACGAGGCCGGGGACAACGCCGGGCAGGCCTGGAGCACGGCCGTCTCCCTCGTGCTCCCGCTGGAGCTGCATCCGGTCCTCGCCGACTCGCGGCACGCCCTGGAGTCGTATCAGAGCGCCGTACGGCAGGTGGCCGACGTGCTGGTGACGGGCGGCGGCCGGGAAGCGGCGACCACCCTGGCCGACCGGCTGCGCCACGGGCTCGACCTGCCCGCCCGGCTGCGCGGCGGCGCCGACGGCGGCGTACCCGCCCCGCCGACGGCGGTGCCCACGGCGGGGGAGAGCGGCTCCGGTTCGGGCCCGCAACCGTTCGCGTCGGACGGCGAGTCCTCGGACTCCGACGACGAATCCTCCGACTCGGCCGCATCCGAGGACGAGTCGGACCTCGACGACGACTCGGACACCGAACCGATCGCCGCACCACCGCGCCGTCCGCCCACGGCGTCCGCACCGGCCCCTGCTCATGACCCCGATGCCGACTCCGAGGACGAGACCTCTTCCGAGTCGGAGCCCGAATCCGAGCCCGAGCCCGAGTCCGGATCCGAGCCCGAATCCGACTCGGACGAGCAGTCGGACTCCGAGGACGACAGCCCGATCGCGGCGCCTCTGGCGCGCCCCACACCGGTCGCCACGGCGGCGGAGGACTCCGCATCCGAGTCCGAGGAGGACTCCGATGACGACGCGGACGACTCTGACGACCCCGACGACGACCCCGACGACGACCCGGACGACCCGGACGATGACGGCCTGGCCCGCCCCGAAGACCTGGAGCGGCTGCGGTACCAGAGCGAGGCGGAGGAGTACGAGCGCAGGCTCGCGGACTTCCTGTCCGAGCACCCGGACGTCACGGCGGAGGTCAAGCGGTTCGTCGCCCTGCTGTGGGAGAAGACGCCGCCGCTGCTGCGGCCCATGCTCGGTTCCCTCGACAACTCCGTGCCCGGCTCGGTCGGTCGGTCCCTCGACGCGCTCGAACAGGTCGTGCAGAACGGCAACTTCCGTGAGCGGACGGTGCTGTTGTGGAACGCCCTGCGCTACCACGTCTTCGACAACCTCCAGAAGACGCGGAAGACCTATCCGCCCCTGATCGAGGCCGATCGGCGCTGGCGTGGCACCCCCTCGGACGGCCCTGCGCCGCAGCGCGACCCGAACAGCCTGCGCCCGCCCCTCAGCCAAGCCGAGCGGGACTTCTCCGAGGGCGGCAGCGCATGGACGACCGGCGCCGAGCGCTCCGGCATCTCCCACCGGCCGCCCGCCCCGCTGCCCACGGACGAGCGCCCGTTGACCGTCGAGGACTCCCCGCACTACGCCGCCCAGAGCACCGGCGCCCTGCTCATGACCGGCCTGTCCGGTACCGCCTACTTCTGGCTCAACGCGGTCGAGGCGGCCAACACACAGTGGGACGCGGGCCTCGACCTCGGGCTGATGCGCCTCGCGCTCATCGGCACCCTGCTGGGCAACCGGCACCACTCGCTGCACGAAGTGCTGACGGCCGCCGAACTGTGGGCCACCGAGGAAGACCATCCGGAGCGTCACGACCTGGACTTCGGATACGACGACTCCTGGGACCGGTACAACCGGCTGGAACCGCTCAGCGAGCAGGACCTGCGCGACCATGTCGCGGTCGGCGGCCGGTTCCCGAACGAACGGGTCCGGGAGTTCTATCAGGGCGGCACCTCGGGCCGGCCACCCCGCTCCGCCGTACCGCGCCTGTCGGACCTGCTGCTCCAGGGCTCCTGGTGGCGCCTGTTCATCGACCCGAACGTGCACGACGAGGTCTTCGCGCCCAGACCCGAGGACATCGGCGGCCACCTGGACCGCATCAAGTACCCGGGCTACCGCAAGGGCATGACCGAGCTGTACGCCGAGGTCCTCGACGGTGGCAGCGGCGACCGGGACTGGACCCGCGTCGACGTCGCCGCCTACGAGGAGATGCACGACCTCGCGACCCGTCATCTGACCGACGGCGGTCAGAACAGGTCCACCACATGGTCGGGCTCCTCGATGGTCACCCATCGGGGTACGGGAGTGGAACGCCTGGCGGCGGACGTGGGTGAGGAAACGGTTCTCGGACGGCCCCTGCTGGTCGACTTCAACGCGCAGCAGCCGGGTGGCCCGCGACCGATGATGGTCTTCTGGCTGGGTGGCCGGGTCTCCAGCAACTACACCGTCGAGGACGCCCGCAACGCCGTACAGGAGCTGCTGGACCGGTACTACGACGAGGTGGCCGTCGCGGTCAGCCCGGACGACAAGCTGCGGGCGATCGCGCGAGTGACCCGTGCCCTGCAGATCCTCCAGCCCTTCACGGACGCCAACAGCCGGGTCAACGTCCACACGCTGATGCAGAAGTTCCTGCTGGAGCAGGGCTTCCGGCCCGCCGTACTGATGAACTCCCACTCGCTGTTCCTCGGCGGGTTCTCGGTGCCGGAGATCGCCGCCCAACTCAAGGACGGCATGGAGCTGTTCGACCAGCACCTGCGGTGGGCGCGCTGGGACGGCTTCAACCAGTTCGGCGGCCCGCGCGACACCCGGCTCGTCGACGGCCTGGCCCAGGAGATGGGCCTGACCGGCGACTCGCCGGGAGAACTCCGTCGCCGGGTGGTCGACACGGTACGGACCGCCAGGGCCATGTTCGGCGACGAGATCCCCGGCAACGACCAGGCGGGCCAGGCCAGATGGCTGGGGGCGTTCCAGCGTCTGCGCGACACGGCGGGCACGCTCTTCCCTGAGCTGTCCGGGCCCGACGCGATCTCCGAGTACGTCTCCCGGGTCTATGAACTCGGCCCCGAGGACGACCTGTTCGACGAACACGTCCTGGCGACGGTCGAGTCCGTGGGCAGCCTGCCGGCCGACGGGAGCCCGCTGGACATGGACGTCGTGCGTGAGCACCTACCCGAACTCGCCGACGATGACGATGCGGCGCAGTCGGAGACGGACGGGGCCGCGGCGGAATCCGATGACGACGCGGAGGGCGACTCGGATGACGACTCCGACCCCGAATCCGACTCCAGCTCCGATTCCGGCTCGGACCAGGGCTCGGACTCCGACGACGACTCGGACTCCCCGTCCGCCGCGCCACCGCTCCTGTTGCCGCGGACCGCGTTCGATCCAAGTGCGCCCGCCGGCAACACCAGGACCGCGCCCGCGCCCCGCGCCCCCGCCACCGAGGCGCCGCTGCTCCTGCCCTCGATGGCCTTCGACCCGAACGCGGGCTCGGGCGGCCGGCGGCGGGGCGGGCTGCGCGGTGGATCCCGGGACAACGGAGCAGACCCGCTGGCGTCACGCTGGCCGGTCGGACGTTCCGTGACCCTGATGGCACCCCGGCGCGCCCCGGAAGGGGAGACCGCCCCGGCCGTCGTGCCCGTGGGGGCCGTGCCGGTGCCCGAGGGCAAGGGCAAGAACACACCGCAGGAGACATGGTTTCCCGTCACCCTGCGCGAACCGTCCGACCCTCACGACTCGGCGTCGGTCCGGTCCGGATCGTCGGCCGCCGAGCCCCTTGGGTACGAGGTCAGTGACACGGGCCGGGTGAGGCTGCCCGACGGGGTGGAGCTGACCGCGGAGGGCTGGGTCGGCTTCGGCGACGACTTCGTCCATCTGCCGTCGGGGGCGTATCTGCGGGGCGACAGCGGCTGGCTCGGCCGCGTGGAGAACATCGACGCCTTGCGTGACGTCCTGGACGAACTCGACCCCGACACGGCCCCGTACAGTCTGGTCGCGGACCGCGCGAAGGGCGTGTTCCTGACGCCCGAGGGAGAGGGTTCCCGGGCCGTCCACCTGCCGCTGGATCTGCCCGCGCAGGTCAGGCGTGACGCCCCGGTGCTCGATCCCGCCCTGCCGGCCCCGTCCGCCCAGCGGCGCACCCCCGCACCGCTTGATGCGGACCGCACCATGCCCGCGTACGTCGATGACCTCGAAGCACTCCTGCCGGGCGACCTCACCGACGACGAGCGACGGCAACTCCTGGACAACCCCAGCACCTTCGGCCAGAGCACGGTCGCCCTGCGCGGGATCGCCCAGGTGGTGGACAGGATCCGGCACGAGCTGGGGCGCCGGCCCGGCGCGCGGCCTCGCCATCAGGATCAACTCTCCGCCGACATCGCGCGGTTGCTCGCGGAGAAGCCGAAGTCCCTCACCGACCGCGGCCGTCCGCTCCCGTATGGCAACGAGGACGGCAGGCTGCGGGTGCTGCACATCAGGGCGCGGCATCACGGGAAATGGACACCGTACGACGACGGCATCGGTCACGCTTCGAAGATCGACAGCATGCACCGGGCCGCGGCGGTCTTCGGTTTCACCAAGAACATGCAGGCCAACTCCCAGTACGGCCTGGGCGGGCCGCTCGGACCCGTCGGCGCGGCGGCTTTCGGGGGCTACGGCCGCCTCGCCTTCCGGTTCGGCTTCATCGACAAGGTCGGCTACACGCTGACGGACCAGCGCCAGAACCAGATGGAGACGCGCACACTCGACGACTCCCGGACCTACCTGGACGACCTCCACTACGAGATGTGGGTCACGGACGCCACCGGGCAGGTCGTCACGGACAGCGACACCGAGACCGACACGGACACCGACGACGACGGCGTCGAGATCGCCCAAGTGGTGCCGGTCCGCTTCGGGTTCGGTGTCCGCAACGGCCTCCAGGTACGGCTCCCCGACAGCGTGACCAAGGTGGCGAGGCCCGGCCGTATCCCGAGATCCATCGACCTCGGCCGCGACTCCCAGTACCGCTTCGTCCGGGTGGAGGGCTACGGGCCGGTGGCGGTCATCCGGGACTGGGCCGCCCAGCTCATCGGCGCGCTGCCGGGCAGCACGGCCTACGACGAACTGGACACCTTCTTCTCGGGCGACAGCTTCCAGCGGCACAGCGCCACGATGGCGCGCGGCCGCATCACCACCCCGCCGCTCTTCGCCGACGACAAGAACAAGTCGCCGTTGGGCGTCTTCGTCGTCGAGGAGGTCGTTCCCCGTACCGCCGTGCTCTTCGGGGAGACCGACAAGGCCGAGATGCGGGACATCAACACCTCCACGGTCCGCAGCGAGCGCAGCCGGGCCCAGGGCAGAAGCGTGCTGCTCCAGGCCGCGGCCGGACCCGCCTTCAACTTCTTCGAGCCGGGCCTGGCGCCGTTCGACCTGCGGCTCCAGTTCGGGCCGAACGCCCAGTACTCCTTCGCCCGTAACCGTCAGGGCGGCCTCGGCGGCGCGGGGTCGCTGAAGTCCGCGGGACAGGTCAAGGGCCCCAGGACCGCCCTGTACGTGGTCGTGAAGTCGGTCCGGGTCCGTCGGGCCGGCGACAGCGGGCCGCCCGCCCAGTTCCTGACCTGGAGCCTGGACCGGATGACCAGCTCCGAGGCGCGGCGGCTGGCCGGCTGGGACGACGGCACCTCGCTCGTCCTGCGGCACGGCGCCGTGCCGTTCGCCCCGGCCTATCTGACGCTCGACCGGCCGCGGACCCTGGGCATGCACCGGGTGAAGGAGTTCGCCTTCGACGACGGCAGCCGTTCCCGGGTGCTGCCGGACGCGGCGGACGGCGTGGGCCGCACCCTGCTGGACGCCTTCGCGGACAGCGTGGTGAACGCCGTCGCCGCTCGGCGCCGGGGCCTGGTCGTCCCCCTCGACCAGCTCAACCTGCCGAAGGGCTGGCGCGCCCGATTCCACGACATGATGCGGCGCGACCCCGGCAGGGTCCTCGACGCGGCCAAGAGCCTGCCCGTGCCGCCACAGTGGTCGGACCCCGCGAAGTACCACGCGGCCCTCCAGAACACCCTGCAGATCCTCGGTGTGCTGTCCCAGCAGAGCGTCACCGCCGGACTGGAGGCGCTGACCACGGTGGGACTGAGCATCCGGCTCACCGACCCCGGCTCCGTCGGACAGACCTACTACACCGTCCGGGTTCACGGCACGCTGACCGGACGCCGCTACGAGGGCAAGGACCTCAACGAGGGCATGCGGTTCAGCGCCCAGGGCGTGGAGCGGATGGACGGCCAGACCAGCGCCAGGCGGGGCGCCGACCTGGGATTCGAGGGCACGCTGTCGGGGCGCGACAACAACGTCGACGACGCCGGGCTGCCGCAGAACACGCTCGGACTGACGCTCGGCGCGCGCAAGGGCTGGCAGCGGGAGGCGGAGACCGGCTTCGGCTCGACCGTCACCAACGAGCCGATGTCGGTGAGCAACCAGCCCACCCACCTGTACCGCTACGACCTCGAACTCACCGCGACCCTGGGCGGGTACTGGCGCCCTCGCGGCCTGATCCGCGGCCTCGGCCTCGGGCTGCCGGGACTGCTGGTCCTGGACGAACCCACCGACATCGTGTTCGGCCGGACGGCACAGGGACTGCTGCGGGGCGGTGGCCCGGTGACGGGTCAGGTGCTGATCAGCGTCCCTGTTCAGCACACCCCCGAGGCAGATCCGCACGCGGACGGGGCGCTCAACCCGTATCTCACCGACGAGCCCGCACCCGTGACGATGAGTTCGGAGCGCGCCCTCGCCCTGGCGAAGGGCGACCTCACACTGCCCGACGGCAGCGGCCCGGGCACGGCACGGCTCTCCGGGCGCGGCACCGACCAGTTCCGGGAGCTGCGCCGGCACCCGTTCGTGATCGTGAACGTGGTCCTGTCCCCCCAGTTGGTGGCGGCGGCGAACCGGGTCCTGCGAAGCGCGTCGGGCAGCGCCTGGCAGCTGGTCAAGGAGGGTGCCCCCACCCGGGAGGCGATCACCCGCGTCTTCACTCCCCAGTACCTGACCGCGAACTTCGACCAGAGTTCCGGCCCGCTGGGCCTGGCGGGCAGCGGTCTGCTCGGCAAGGGGCCCGCCGCCGAACTGTGGGGGACCTTCCGGTACGCGACCACGGTGTCGGGGCTGACCCTGCTCACCGGCTCGATGGCCATGGACACCGAGATGATCCTCGGCGGCACCCGCCAGGCATCCGGCAAGGTCAGCAACACCACCACGTTCGTCTTCGGCGGCCAACTGGGCTACAACGCCGCCCGCGACCCCGGGCACGGGCTGCTGAGCGTCTACGGGCTCGTCGCCAACCCCGTCTCGCGGTCCCGCACCCACGGCAGCAACGTCGTACGGACGGTCGTCGCGGACATGAACCGCAAGGGGTTCACCCACCAGGTGCTGGTGGCCGGCGATGTGCAGCACTGGTTCGCGCTCACGACCAGCCGCCTCGGCACGGGTCGGTTCGGGCGGGCCGCCGCGGGCAGTTCGCTCGTTCCGTCGGCCCTGGCGGGGGCCGCGGGCACGGAGGTGACGACCCCCGCCGGTCTGCTCGCGCATCTGCCGGAGAAGAGTGCCTACCGGATGGGCCTGATCGACGACGGACTCGGCGACGTCCCCCGTTACACCCAGCACCTCTGGTCGCCCCAACCGTGGCTGCTCGGGGCCCCGTTCGGAACGTACGCGGTGAACTCCCTGGACCCGACCGACGCTCTGCTCGCCTTCGAGCGGCGGATCGACGGTCTCGGCCTGGACGAGCCGAGCCGCGAGAAGATCCGGCAACTGGTGTCGGCCCGCGCCACCCGGGCCCTGAAGGGGGAGATGGCGACCACCGGTCCGTCGGCGATGGTCACGGTCAAGGGCTCCGGATGGGGCAGCGTACGGATCGGCACCCGCTGGGTACGGGTGCGGGTCGAACTCGTCGCGGGGACGCCCGAGTTCCACGGGCTCGACCACAGCGTGGAGATGGAGGAGAACCGGCGGGCCATCGAGGCCGTCCAGAAGAACTCGGAGGCGTCCTCCGGGGCGGACCTCGCGCTCCAGACCAGCCAGCTGGTGCAGACCGGCAACGCGTCCGTCGCGGGCGCCGGACCCACGTACACCGAGGGCGGCTCCGCCAAGCGGACGGTGTCGTCGAGCCACACGACCACCACCGTCACGATCTACCGGGCGGCGTCCACCGAACCGCACGCGGAGATCGTCACCCCGTACACGATGCGGATCACCCTGGAAGCGGACGACACCCCGCACACGGGCGGTGCTTCAGGGCGCACGGTGGAGGACGGCACGACCACGGCCCTGGACCGGTTCCGGGGCAGGCAAAGGATCGTCGAGGAACACGCGGTCGGGGGCCTGCGCGAGCATGTGCCGCTGAGCCTGATGCAGCCGGCGCCGCCGGACCCGGCCACGCCCGGCACCGTCGCGTCCGCCGCACGCAGGGCCCTGCCCGCCCCGGACCCCGGTGCCGATCCCGCGCTGGCCAGGGCACCCCGGCCGACGCCGCTCCCGCCGCAGCGGCGGGAGGTGACCGTCGTGTACGGCGACGGAGTCCGACGGCCGTTCACCTTCCCCGAGAACGGCTTCCACCCCAGGGCCGTCATCGGGGTGGACAACATCCGCGCCGCGAACGACCTGCTCCTCACTCGGTCCTACGACGCGGGCTTCTCCCTCACCGCACTGGAGTCCCCGGACGGCCCCGACGCCGCGACCCTGACCGCGCTCCTGCGCACGACCCGGACGACGGGCCTGACACGGCTGGGCACCGGCTCCGCGCAGGCCCTGGAGGACGGCACGAGCCACATGGCGGTCACCGCGTTCTACCCGCGCACCCTGGAGCCCGAGGGCTACCGGATCGCGGGGCTGACCGAGAAGTCCTTCCTCGGCACCGACGACGGCGAACTGTCCCTGCACTCCACTCCCGACTTCAGCCGCGCCCTGCTGCTGACCGTCGCCGACGGAAAGAAGCTGGAGGTGCTGCGGCGGCACGGCGAGAACGCGGGCACCTCATCGGCGGGGGAGCACACACAGGGCGGCAACCTCGGCGGCGGTTTCCTCTACGACTCGCCGAGCGGGGTCGGCCTCAACCAGATCGGGCTCTTCGGCCCCGGCCCCAACGCCCTCGACGGCGACGGCATGCCGGTCGGGGACGACCACCTGACCTCCAGGAACCTCAAGCCGAAGACCGGGCGCACCTTCCTGTTCGCGATCCCCACCACCTTCGTCGGTGTCGGCGACGTCCACCGCACCTTCCAGGACTCCAAGGCGGTGACCCTCCTGCGCGGGACCTTCGGCCACGTCCGGCCGGGGCCGCAGGCCATGGAGTCCGAGGCGTACGTCGTCGCCTGGGTGAGGGAGGACGTCGCCCGCGAGCTGTCGCTGATCACCGACGAGAACTTTCCCGCTTCCGTCGGCACGTCCTGGGACGCGGTGGGGAAGGCGAGCAAGGGCTGGGTCGACGCCGATCAGGCCTACTGGAAGAAGCGGCGTACCGCGATCCACCTGCGCGATGCGGTACGTACGGCCGAGACCGCGGCGATCGAGGCGCGGAACCGCGTGAACCCGCTGCTGGACGCCGCCGAAGCGGCCGACACCGCGTTGGAACAGGCCGAGGCGGACGCGGCGACGGCCCGCGAGGCCGCGCGCGACCTCGACCGGGCGGCGGACGCGCTCGACACGGCCGAGGCTCGCCTGAGGACGGTGCAGGACACCGCGACGGCGGACCGCGCCACGGCGGCGGCGCTGGTGACCACGGCCCGGGAGACGCTGGACATGCTGCCCGGCTGGGCCGAACTGCCCGGCAACGAACTGCCCCCCGACCATCTCGAACAGGCCACCGCCGACCTGGCCGCCGCGCGGCGGCGAGCGGACGAACTGCGTGCCGCGGCCGACCGCGCCGTCGAGACCGTTCGCCGCGCACGCGACGAGGCCGCCGGCCGGCTCGCCGCTCTGGAGCAAGCCGCACTCGCTCCGACCACGCCGCTCACCCCGGCCGCCGACGCCGCTCGGGCCCGGCAGACCGCTGACGCCCGGCGTGCGGGCGCCGACCGACGCGTCACCGGCGCCCGCACCCGGCAGACCGCGGCGGCCCGACGGCTCGATCAGCCCGCGCGGGCCGAGGCCGCGGCCACCGAACGCCTCCAGGCGGCCCGTGACGCCTTCGAGGCCCGACGCCAGGACCTGGAGCGGCTGCGGGCCGCCGCGGACACCGCCGCGGCGGAATACCACCGAGTGCGGGCCGCGACCGACCAACTCACCCGCTGGCACCGGCTGGCGACCACCGCGGACGGCAGACGGCAACTCGACGGCCTTGACGAACCCCCGGTGGCGACCTACCAGGCGCCGCCGAAGCCGACCGCACCCCCGCCCCCCGACCGGCCCCGCTACACCCGGACCGTCACCGAGGAGCACACCGTCCTCACCACGCCGAGCGGCCGGCAGACCTATGTGCTGAGCGAGGTGGACCACGACGGCGACGCCTTCTTCCACGCGCTCCTGCACGGCCTGTCGGGCGCGGCACCCGAACTGCTCGCCGCGGCGGGCATCGACGCCGCGAGCCCCGACGCCGTCCCGCAGCTGCGCCGAAGGCTGGCCGCCCGGCTGACGGATCCGGCCGACGTGGATCTGCTGGCCTTCGTGACCCCGGACGAGACCGACTCCTTCACCGCGCGGGAGGTGAGCGAGGCGGGCCTGGACCTCGGCACGGACACGCCGGCCCGGCGCGAGTTCGAGGCCCTGGGCGTCGTCCCGCACGCCGCCGACCTGAGCCCGGAGGCCCGCGCGGGACTCGCGGTCGCGCAGTTGCTGCGGCGCGGTGACGCCGAGTCGGAACGTGGCTGGAACCACTCCGCCGCCGACCTCTTGCCGATGCTGGCCGCGCGGACCTTCGGCGTGCGGATCACCGTGGTCAGGGCCGACGGGACCTTCGACCACTTCGACCCGGCAAGTGCCAAGGCGGGACGTGGACTCGAGGGCCTGATCGACGACGCCGGGGCCCCTCGCCCGCATGTCGTCCTCAGCCTGGCCGACCGCCATTACCAGCCCGCCCGGCCCCTGGGCCGGCCGCCCGTGACGGAGGCGCAGACGGCACTGATCAAGGCCGCGACGCCACCGGTGGCCGACGGGGACACGACGGCACCGACCTCGACCGGCGGAGACTCCACCTCCGTGGCGCCGCCGGTGCCACCCGGGGGATCGCCCCGCAGGGTCGACACCGACGACCGGTCCTTCACCGTACGACCGGTACCCGGCGACGGTGACTGCCTCTTCCACGCGGTGCTGGACAGCATCGCGGCTCAACACCCCGGCCGGTCGACACCCGGTCCTGCCGCGCCCCTGCCGCAGGTGCGAGACGACCTCGCCCACTGGTACGCGGAATCGGCCGACGCCGCTGCCTTCCGCGCCCTCCATGCCGCCCAGGACCCCGTGGAGACCCTGGTCGCGGACCTGTTCCCGGGCCTCACCGCGTTGCAGGATCTGCTGGGCCGCAACGACCCGCCCGGCCTCACCGACGAGCAACGCGACCGGATCACCCGGCAGTTGTCGCACGAGCGGCGCCGGGCGGACCTGCGCGCCCTGGCGGCCGACGACCAGGAACGCGAGCTGCTCTCCGGTTTCCCGGCGGCAGCCGTCGCGGAACTTGTCCCCGCTGCCACGGCCGACCCGTGGAAGACGGAGCCGGACCGGGCCCGAAACCTGACCCGGCGGGCCCAGGCCGACACCCTGCGCGCCGAGGTGCTGAGCCTGCTGCGCGCTCCGGCGGGCGACGCACGGGCGGACGCGGTGTGGCGGCGGATCCGGTCCTCCCTGCCCCCTCAGCCCAGGGCCCACATCCCGGCGGACCGCCGCGCGTTCACCACCACCGGCTACGGCGCTCTGGTCGCCCGCTCGCTGGCGTCCCCGGCGCTGTGGCACACCCCGTTCTACGACGACGCGCCCGCACTGCTGGCCCATCGGCTGGGTGTGCGGCTCGTCCTCGTCCAGCCCTCAGCCGACGGGGGCCACACCGTCGTGGACCTCGCCCCGGACGCCACCGGCCCCGTCGTGTACGTCCACTACAACGGCCGGGACCACTACGAGGCGCTCATCCCCACGGCCCCCGCACCCACCGGCACCGCCCCGGCCTCGCGGCCGGAACGAGAGGACCGGCCGGCCCCGCCGCCCGCCCCGACCGCGCAGGACGCGGAGACACGCGACCGGCTCGCGAACCTCCTGCGCCGGCACGGCGCGGACGAGGCCGACGCGGCACGCCTGACGGCCGGACTGTCGGCGACGACCCTGGCGCGACTGCGGGCTGCGGCCCAGGGGACCGGCGCGCCGGCTGCCACCGTCGGCGGGCCGACCGAGCCGGGGAAGGCGACAGAGCACGTCGCCGCCGCGGGCGAGGAGAGCCGGGCTGCCGCGCCACCGGCGCCTGTCTGGAGCGAGGCGGGCGTGCTCACCCTCGGCGGCGCCCCCTTGCACCTGCACGAAGTGCCGGGAGACGGCGATCGGTTCACCGAGGCCCTGGTCCACGCGCTGCGGGCCGACCTCGCGGAGCTGACACAGGGCGACGCGGAACTCGTGGCCGCGCTCACGGCGCCGGGCGGACCGGACGCGGTGCACCGCTGGGTCGAGCAGCGGCTCGCCACCCCTGACGCCGCGGACAGGGCGCCGCAACTCGCCGCCCCTGACTGGCTCGGTGGCCGCCAGGAAGTGTCCACCGCCGACCTCACGAAGGCGGGCGTGGCGCTCAACGCGGAACAGCGTGTCTTCGTCGAACTCGGCGGGACCAGCCTTCCCGTGGCGGAGGTCGACCTCTCCCTGCCCGCGCGCTACCGGTTGCTGCGGCAGAGCGGGGACGGCCGGCCCGTCACCGACACGGTCGCCGAACTACTGAGCCAGGAGCTGGGTGTGAGACTCACCATCATCCAACCGGACGGCGAGGTACGGCAGTTCGGACCCCTGTACGGTCCTGCTATCGTCCTGGCCCGGATAGACGGTGTCTATCGTGCGGCGACGACGTCAACTCCCCGGTGAAGAGCGATGTGCTGATGTTCCGTCAGGTTCGGAATTGTCCGTTCGGAACCGGCAGTTCACGTCGCGCACACCGTCAAGTAACCATGACGGGCAGTCCGGTTGGGGCGCCGACCGCAGACTCGCCGATTGAAGCTAATGTGTTCGAAGAGGCTGACGAGGCCGAAGGGATGGAACGCGTCTTGTGCTGCTGGAGGACGTGCCGGTGACCGGGCACGACAACGGTCCCGCCGCGGTGGCCATGCTCCCGACCGGCAGTGGTGCGATATGACGCGCTGGAGTTCCTTCGGCAGGCGTCGCGGTTACGGCGACCGGCCGCAGGCCGCTCGGCGGGGCGAGACGGCGAGCCCCACGTCCCGGGACGACACCAGCGGACCGGCCGCACAGGTGCTGGTGGAGGACTACGACGGCCTGCTCCTGCTGCGTTCCCCCGCGGACGACTCGCTGAGCCCCACCGACATCGCCGACCTCGCCCGCGGCCAGCGCTCCGACGACGCGACGGTGACCCTCGTCGCGGGCAGCGACAGCGTCGCGGCGGACTCGTTCTGGCCTCGACTGAGTCAACTGCTCGACAGCCTCGGCGACTCCGGTACCGAAACGGTCAGACTGGCCATGGCCGACGCCGGACTCGACAGCGCCAACCGGCCCGCCACCGCGCGCAGGATCGCCGACGCGTGGGGACTTCGGGTGGAAGCCCCGGACGGGCCGCCCCTCCTCGTGCCGGGAGGCACGCTCTTCGTCCCCGGCGTCCCGGTCGGCTCCGCGACGGACGGCGGATGGTGGCGCTTCGCCCCACAGACCCGGCCCAGGCCGCTCGGGCCCCGCAGCCCGGCCCCGTCCTGGCAGAGCGCGCTGCGCGCCGTACCCGCGGTCACGGCGAGCGGGTGCGTCGTCGAGCAGATCCCGGCGGGACTGCTGGTCCGCCCCGCGGAGGCGGCCCCCACCCGGCCGGGCGACCTGTATCACTCCGTGCCGGTCTCGCCCGGGCGACTCACGGTCGTGGTCGGTGTTCCCTACGGCGAGGACATCCTGGCCGACGATGTCGGCGACGTGCTCACCGCTCTGCCGGAAACGGTCAGAGCGACCGTACGGCTGGCGCCGGGCGGCCGGCGCGACCTGCTTCCGCTGGCGCAGTCGCTGGCCGACCGGCTGGAAGTCGAGGTGGAGCTGATGACCGGGCTGCCGCTCATCGCCGCCGACCGTCCGCTGGGGACGTACTCCGCGCAGTCGGTCCTGGTCGGGGCCGACCGTACGCCGCGATGGCTGCCCTTCGTCGACGCCGTCATGTGCCGGCCCTCCCGAGGCGCGGCCCAGGCACCGGCACCGCGACTGCTGCGCTGGACGCCGCCGTTGCCGGGCGCCGCCCAGCCCACGGACGGTGTGGTCGCCCTCTCCGACCAGTGGCAGGTCACGGTCACCAGGGCCGGTCTGTGGGTCGGCCCGTCGGCCGGTCCCCGCCTGTCCCACACGGAGCGCCCCGTCAGCGCGTCCGGTCCGCTCATCGAGGTCGGCCTTCCGGGCGAACACCTCGACCCGTCCCTGTGGCCGGCCCTGTCGGTCCTGCTGGGCGCCTTGCGTCCCGCTCTC
This sequence comes from Streptomyces sp. NPDC051913, assembly GCF_044593635.1. Taxonomy (NCBI): domain Bacteria; kingdom Bacillati; phylum Actinomycetota; class Actinomycetes; order Kitasatosporales; family Streptomycetaceae; genus Streptomyces; species Streptomyces sp. NPDC051913. The sequence goes on from NZ_JBIUCI010000018.1 coordinate 156,764, forward strand.
CGGGCGAGCGTGACCCTGCAGGTGCACGGCGTTCCCCGGGACGGCGGCCGTGAGCTGCGCCGCTTGGCCGCGGGGCACGGCCTGCGGACCATCCGATTCGCCTCCCTGGCGGCTCCCGGTCCGGCACGCAGAGAGGTGCCCGGACCGCCGGACGCGACCGGCCGACCGCACACGACGTCCGCGCCAGGACGCGCCGAGCGCCCGGCCCTGCCCTCCCCCGCCTCGCCGAGCGGCCGGAGCACGCGGCCCGCGCAGCCTGCCGCTGCCACGGGAGACGGTGGACAGCTCGCGGCCGGCGCGGCGACGGCCGGCGCCGCAGCGTCACCGGCCCCGCGCAGGGCCGCCCGGCCGGGAAGTGCCGAACGCGCCGACTCGCCCGGCACGAGTGCGTCGACCCCGCACGCGCCCAACACGGCAGCTGTGGAACCGACTTCACCGGAGCGCACAACGGCTGCCGTGACGCCGGGGCGGGAAGCGGCTAAAGCCGGGGACCGCGGCAGGGACGTAGGACCGCTCGCGTCCGCCACCACGGCCGCCGCCGAAGGCACCCAAGGCTCCGTCCCGCCGGAGAGGTCACAGACGCCGGCTCCCACCACGTCCCAGAGCGTGCCCGCCACCCCGCACGGAGTCCCCACCACCGGGTCCTTGCCTGGTGAGACGACCAGCTCTCCGCCCGGCGGGACGACCGGCTCCCACCCCGGCGAGGCCACGGGCGAGACCCCCGACGAGCCGCAGGCACGGCCCTCGGGCGGGACGCCCGCGCCGCCGTCGGCGGACACCGGTGCCGGTGACGGAAGCCCTCGCGTACCCGATGGCCCGGAGCCGCCGAACAGGACGCTGCCTCCCGTCCCCTTCGGCCCGGGGCACCGCAGCACAGAGGACGAGCGCACTGTCTTCCGTACGTTGGCGGACACGGAATGGGACCGGCACGGGACGGCCGTGGCCCGGGCGCTGGCTCGGATGCCCGCCCTGCGGGGCAAGGAACAGGAAGCCGCTCGCGCCGATCTGATCGCGCTGAGGCTCTATCTGCACAACAGCGAGGGGCCGTTGAGCCATCAGGCTCTGCTGCGCTCGCTGCACGCGCACGACGCCGGCTTGCTGCCGTACGTGGCATGCCTGGCCTCAGCGCTGAGCCGACTGCCCTCCTACCGTGGCGTGGTGCTGCGCGCCACCGGCGCCGTCTCCGCGAGCGGCATGCCGAGCCCCGGCACTCTGCTGCGCGACGTGGCCCCGGTGAGCGCCACACCGCTCGACCCGGTCCGTCCGTCGATGACGACGGGCGCCAGTTACGTCATCTGGTCCGTCGGCGCCCGCCGGGTCCGGCAGCTCCTGGACCCCGGCGACGGGCCGGAGGAAGTGGTGTTCACCCCCGGGGCCCTGTTCCGGGTACTGGACGTACGCCGAGGCGGACAGGACCTGGCCCGACAGATCTTCCTGCGCGAACTGCCCGGCCCGGGGGTACCGGTGACGCCCGATCCCGAAGGGGACCGCGCCGCACTCGCCCGGCTGGACGAGGCGGTGCGCGGACGCTCGGCCCCGGCGAGTGCCGATCAGTGGCCGGCGCGCTGCTCCGGGCCCTTCGGCACCACGACGCCGGAAACCACAGCGAACCACTGACACGAGTAGGGGAGTCGTATGGCTCGTCAGACCGATCCCGCCGGCGAGGCGTCGTCGTCCGCGCCCGGAGCGTCCGGCGGCCCCGGAGCCTCCGGGGCGTCGTCCGCGCCCGGATCGCCGTCGGTGACAGTCCGCCGGGCGATACGGCTCCAGGGGACGGCCCAGGATCCTGGCGCGGCGCTGGCGCCGGGTGGAGGAGGACGCGGGGACACCGGCGCCGCGTCAGCGGCTCCGATACCGTCGGCCGCGCCGGACGCTGCCGCCACAGCCGCACCGTTACCCTCCGCATCCGCCGCTTCCCCGGACCAGGGAAGCGAGGCTGCCCGCACGGAGGGCGAGACGTCGGGCGGCGGCAGGACGGAGGGCTCCGAGGCAGCGCCGTCGGCCCGAGAGGGACTGGAGCCCGCGGAGTCCACGACCGTCCACCCCGGAACCGCCCCCGACGCCGCGGACATCGCGCCGGGCGCCGACATCGTCGTAGCGGGAGCGGGAAGTGAGGGCGGCGGAGCCGCGACGGCCGCCGCGGCGCACGGCGGCCCCAGAAAGCCGATGCTGGCCGCCGCTGCCATCGTCGGGGCGATCCTGATCGGAGTCCCCTTCCTCGTGGCGGGACAGGGGGACAAGGACGAGCGGGGCTCGGACCGGACCGACAACGCGGCCGGCACGGTCCTGGACTCGGACCGGATCCCGCACGCCTCGCAGAGCTACGCGACCGAAGCACCGTCACCCTCCGCTTCCACCTCCCCCTCGCCCAGCGAGTCGCCCGAGGAGAAGCGGTCCAAGGACCCCGGCCGCGCGCCGGTGGCCGAGCCGAAGCAGGCCGCGCCGACGGCCACCGAGTCCAAGAAGACCGAGTCGAAGAAGGCCACCACGCTCAGCGCCGCCGAGAAGCTGCGCCGACAGGCCAACGCGGCCTCCAGCGCCAGCACCGTCCTGGTCAGGAACTCCACGACGGGCCTGTGCGCCGACGTCCCCGACTACGGCAACGGCAAGATCGACGGCCCGGTCAACCAGTACCCCTGCAACGGCACGGCCGGCGACAACCAGCTGTGGAACCTGGAGGTCGTGGAGGCCACCGGTGGCCCCAAGGGCGCCTCCCTGTTCCTGATCAGGAACAGCAAGGACAAGTACTGCATGGACCTGCCCTACTACGGCTCGGCCGCCACGGGCACCAACGTCACCGAGTACTACTGCCGTGCGACCGCCGACAACCAGCTGTGGTGGCTCGACCCCCGCTCGGACGGCTCGTACTGGATCCGCAGCTACTCCAGCAACAACCTCTGTCTCGGACTTGAGGGGGGCGGGTCCGCCGGGAACGACGCGCACCTGGAGATCGGCGGATGCGGCCCCGCCGACCGCTGGACGATCTGACAGCCGCCCGCGACAGCGCCAACCGCCCCACGAAAGCCGACAGATGACGGAGAGAACGCCGGCATGAGTGCACAACGAAAAGCGGGAGACGGCACTTCTCCCGACACCGCCGCAGGCGCGCCGCAGGTCCGGGTCGCGGTCACCCTGTCCGCTTCCCCGGAACCGCCCGAGGGGGCGTTGACCCCGGGCAGGACGGTGCCGGTCCCGGAGGCGGTCACGGAAGAACCAGCGGAGCACGAGGGCGCCGTTGCCGCCCCGACCCGCCCGGAAACCGGGGGAGAGGACGCCGGCGAGGAGGCGACAACGCTGTCGGGCACCTCCGTCACGCGCGAACCGCGGGAGGAGCCGGCCACGGCCGAGAAGCCGGAGTCCGGCGCGGCGGAGGGGGGCGCCCAGGGGGAGTTCCGTGGTGAGGTGCCCGCGCTGATGGGGGCCGCGCCGCTGGTCGCGACGGACACCGACCACCCCCGTGCCGACTCGAGGGAGTCCCACGGCGGACGCCCCAAGAAGCCGATGCTGGCCGCCGCGGCCATCGTCGGCGCCGCGCTCATCGCCGTGCCCTTCCTGCTGATGGGAGGCGCGAAGGACGACGACAGCAAGCAGGAGACAGCGAGCTCCGTCGGCAACGAAGATGCCGACACCGTCCTGGGAGCGGGCGCGACGAACCAGGCACCGGACGGCTATGCCACCCGGACCCCCAGTGCCGCCCCGAGCGAGACACCGTCCAAGAAGCCCGAGCCGAGCCCCGAGCGGAGCAAGGAGTCGAAGGACGACGTCGGCGCGGCCTCGGACACCAAGCCGAAGACCACCCCCAGCGCCACCCGGTCCCCGAGAACCACGGAGAAGGAGGCCGAGCCCACGACACCGGTGTGGACCAGTACCTCCGTCTCGGCCCCGAGCACGCTGTCCGCAGGCGAGTCATGGAGCACCAACCGGATCAAGATGGTCATGCAGTCGGACGGCAATCTCGTCGTCTACAACGAGAAGGGCAAGGCCACCTGGGCGTCCATGACCTTCGGCGCCAACCACACGGCCCGTTTCCAGACGGACGGCAACCTGGTCATCCACAACGGTGACGACAGGCCCATCTGGGGCGCCGACGTCTGGGGTCATCCGGGCGCGAAGCTGATACTCCGGGCGGACGGGAAGGTGGTCATCATGGACGGCACCACCGTGACCTGGTCCACCTGAGACCCGGGGTCGTCGTGTCAGTCCCCTCACGTAGTCTTCCGGCCACCACTCACCTACCGGGAAGACCAAGAGAGTTGACTGACCTGTCCGCTTTTCCGCTGCCCTTTCACTCCTCCCGTTCCACAGCGTTCGCGGCGCCCCGCACCCTGCGGGAACTCCAGATGATGGAGTGCAGCTCACAGATCCGGGCCAAGCCGCGGTGGTTCGAGAAGATGAACGACGGTGGCATCGTCGCCAGATGGACACAGGAGGCGCTCGCCCAGGGCCTCACCGAAGCGCAGGTCCGTTACGTGCTGGCCGAACTGCGGCACTACGCCACGCTGCGCGACGCATCGACCGGCATCGAGGTGTCCGCCGTCGATGGAGTGTGGCATGCGGACGCCCTCATCGAGGACGAGCTCGGAAGGCGTCTGCGTGAGGCGGTGCGCGCCCTGGAAGACGTTCCCGACGCGGAGCAGGACTGGCATCCCGGATCCGACGGCCTCGTCCTGGATCTGGTCCACCCCTCACTGTTCTGCCTGGTGAGAAAGGTGAGCGGGGAACCCGAGCGGGCTTGGCGCAATCCGACGAACCAGTACTCGAAGTACGAGTTCTCGGAGAAGTTCCAGTGGCTGCCGACGGACGTGGACGTCAGCGAGGACGGCGCTGTCGCCTTCCGGTCCTACGTCAACAACGTCCATCCCGAGGCACATCGCGAACTGGCCGCCGTGCTGCCCGACTTGTTGGCTCGCTTCCGCCCGCTTCTGGAGAACGTGCTGACCGACCTGCGTCATCCGCGCCCGCTACGGATCGAGGCCGATCCGTACGGGTGGTACGACGCGGAGCCGGAGTATCCGGAGAAGTCCTCCTACAGTGACGATGTGGCGTACGCCGAAGCCGTCCAGGCGTGGAGGGAAGCCCAGGACACCTGGTGGGAGAACCGCCGTCCGGTCATCCCGGACGCGCCTGCCTTCACCCCGCCCGAGTCGCCCGACGAGTCCGCCCGCATCGACCTGCGCGGCCGCTCCCTCCAGGTCATCGTCAAGGTGGCCGCCATCCATCTCACCCCCGACAAACCCGAATACCCCGGTGGTTCCTGGCATGTCGAGGGGATGCTGAACGAGCGGATCGTCTCGACCGGCATCTACTACTGGGACAGCGAGAACATCACCGAGAGCCGTCTGAGTTTCCGTGCGGCCCTGACCGAACCGGACTACGAACAGAGCGACGACAACGGGGTGCGAGAGGTCTACGGCCTGGAGAACGAGGGCGCGCTGAACCAGGTGCTGGGATCGGCGTCGACCCCCGCGGGCCGCTGCCTCGCCTTCCCCAACATCCTGCAACACCGCGTCGGTTCGTTCCGCCTCGCGGATCCGACCCGCCCGGGACACCGCAAGATTCTCGTGTTCTTCCTGGTCGACCCGTCACAAAAGAGCGTGTCGACCTCTGATGTGCCGCCGCAGCAGCCGTGGTCCGACTCCTCGACCATGACCCTGGAACAGGCCAAGGAGTACCGCGACCAGCTCATGCGGGAACGCAAGTTCTTCGTCGACGAGCACAACGAGCAGCTCTACGAACGCGAGTTCTCCCTCTGCGAACACTGAGCCTCGTCGATTCTCCGTGCGTGCGCGTCGGCGGACTGGCCCAGTGCGGCCAGAGCAGCCGAGGCCTCGCTGTGGAGGGGGCTCTTGAGCGCTGCCAGAGCGTCGCGGGCGGTGAGAAGCGTCTGCCGGGCCTCGGGGTGCCCGCTGCCGCTGAGCGCGCGCCCCAGGTCCAGCCGGGCCTGTTCGGCCCAGATGGGCATGTGTGCCGCCTCGAAGTCGGCGAGTGCCTGCCGCAGTGACGGTTCAGCCTCGTGCCAACGCTCCAGGGCCACGAGGTCGTTGCCGATCTGCTGCCGGGCGACCGCGTGGTACAGCCCGACCAACTCGGCCGTACGACCGGGCACCCCCGTCCGGCAGATCTGTTCGCTGCGGCGGTGGATCTCCAGTGCCTCTGCGGCTCGGCCGATGTGCCGCAGCAGGTTGCCCAGGGTGTTGAGGATGGTCAGTTCGGCGAGCCGGGCCTCGGGGGAGTCCAGCGCGGCGAGGCAGCGGGCCGACTCCCGCAGTCGGTCGTGCGCGTCCTCGGGTCGGCCCTGCCGGTGCAGCGCGCCCGCGCCGTAGCCGAGCGCCCAGCCCTCCTGGAGGCCGTCCCCGCAGTCACGGGCGGCCTCCAGCGCGGCGTCGGCCGCGGTCAGCGCGGCTTCGGGGTCGTGGGCGCAGAGATTGTGGGCCCAGGCCAGGTAGTTGAGATGGACCGCCTCCTGCCGACGGTCGTCCAGTGCGCGGGCGGAGTCGCTGGCGCAGGCGAACACCTCCACCCACTGCTCCCAGTGCTGGGTCATGTCGGAGAACCAGTGCATGGCCTCGGCGGTGTCCAGCACCTCCCGGTGCCAGCCGGACCGGTGTGCCCGGTGCAGCGCGGCGAGCCACTGCGCCCGCTCGGCCTCCAACCAGGCCCGTGCCTCGCCCTTGCCGACCGGCGCCGTGTCGGGATCGGGGTCACCGGCGGGCACGGACCGGTCCTGGTGGACCTCGTAATGCAGTGCGGCGACGGTGGCCCGGCTGAGCATCCAGCGCGCCGTACGGTCCAGGGCGGCCTCACGGACGTCGGGGCCGTCCTCCGTCTCGGTCTGTTCGAGGGCGTAGAGCCTGAGCAGATCGTGGAAGCGGTAGCGCTCGGCGACGGCGTCGCTCTGGAGCAGTCCGGCGTCGGTGAGTTCCTCGGCGCAGGCGACGGCCTGGTCGTAGGAGAGCCCGGCCAGCAGGGCGCCGGTCTCGGGACCGAAATCGGGTCCTGCGGCCAACGCGGCGCGGCGCAGGAACGTCCGGGTGTCGGGCGGGAGTTGGCGGTAGGAGAGGGCGAAGGCGGCACGCACTTGCAGGCTTCCGGCCTGGAGACCGTCGAGGCGGCGCCCTTCGGCGGCCAGGCGCGTGGCGAGTTTGGTGAGGCGTTCGTGCGGCCGGCTGAGCAGGCGTTGACCGGCGATGCGGACCGCCAAGGGCAGGTGCCCGCACAGATCGGCGAGGTCGCGGGCCGCCTGGGCCTCCGCCTGGACGCGTTGCGGTCCGAGGATGCGGGTCAGGAGCTCCACCGCCTCCTCACGGCGCAGCAGTGCCAGGTCGGTGCGGTGGACGGACCCCAGACCCGCCAACGAGTGACGGCTGGTGACCAGCGTCAGTGACGGGCCGGTACCGGGCAGCAGGGGAAGGACCTGCTCCTCGTCGACGGCGTTGTCGAGGAGCAGGAGCACCCGGCGGTCACTGAGCAGTGACCGCCACAGGGCGGCACGCTCGTCGAGGCCGTTGGGCAGCGCGGCGTCGGCGATGCCCAGCGCGCCGAGGAGCCGGGCCAGCGCGTCCCTGGGCGGTGTCGGCTCGGCGTCCATGCCGCGCAGGTCAAGGGCGAACTGTCCGTCGGGGAAGTGCGGGGCGAGGCGATACGCGGCGTGGACGGCGAACGCCGTTTTCCCGAGCCCGGGTTGACCGGTGATCACGGAAACCGCGGAGCCCGCGGGCTCGACATCGCCGGGTTCCCCGTCTCCGAGCTCTGCTGCCAGCTCCAGCAGTCGGGCGAGTGCCGGGCCCCGCGCGGTGAAGTCCCGGATGTCGCGCGGCAGGGCCAGGGTGTGGGGCCCGGCCGGGTCCGCGACGGCGCGGGGGCGTGGACGGCCCAGCGCGGCGGACTCCTCCAGCCCCGCCGCGTCGTCGGCGCTCAGCTCCAGGGCTTGAGCGAGTGCCTGGACCGTGCGGCGCTGCGGGCCGAGGGTGCGTCCGCGTTCCATGTCGGCCAGGGCTCTGACGCTGATTCCGGCTGCCTCGGAGAGCGCCTCCTGGCTGAGCCGGGCGCGGGTCCGGAAGTGCCGCAGTCGCTGCCTGAATTCGCCGCCGGCCGGTATGGCACCGCGCACCGTTGAGATCCCCGATCGTCCGGCTCCCCCTGCGCGAGCCTCCGGCAGAAGTATGACGGACGGTACTTCTGCCGGGAGAACTTCCTGGTGGCGAGGGTTTGGCGGTGATCGACTGAGGTCCGACGCGCGAGGTGCCGCAGGCTCCGTTCCCACGCGTCCTGCCCACCAGATCATCCCGGCCGCCGGGAACAGGCCGACGGCTGTGCACCACTTCACCGGGGGAACCCATCATGACCGCTCGCTTCACCCGTTCCACGATGCTGGCCGTCGCCGGTACGGCACTCGCTCTTTCCCTCACCGCCTGCCAGAGCGGCGAGGACGACAACGCGGCGGCCGCGTCGCGCGCCTCGGCCACCGCGACGGTGTCGGACGGCGCGTCCGCCGCGGCGACCGTCACGTCCTCCGCCGGTTCCACGGGGGCGGGCACGTCTTCGGGTCCGGCGGACGCCGGCAGCTCCGCCGACTCGTCCGGCCGGCAGGCGAGCACCGCCACCCCGGTGTGCGCCGCCGCCGACGTCACCATCACCGCGGCCAAGCAGGACGGCCCGCCCTACACCCACCTCGTGCTCACCGCGAAGAACACCTCGGGGCACTCCTGCCGCCTGACGGGCTTCCCGCACGTCCAACTCCTGGAGAGCCACAAGCAGGACGTGTCTGCCGTCGCCAAGAGCAAGCCCGCCGCCCCGGTCGTCCTGGCCGCGGGAGCCCCGGCCTACGCCCTCCTCAAGGTCTCGGACGGCGGCACCGACGAGGACAACGAACCCGTGTCGGCGTTCTCGGTCACGCTGGAGGGGGACCCGACGGTCATCGCCGTCTCCGCGCCCGGATCGGACGGGATCGCCGCCGACCCCGCCCAGGCCCTGGTCGGCTACTGGACCTCCGAGCTCCGCAACGGCGCGGACGACTTCTGACCGTCACACCCGTCCCCGGCGGTTGCTCCGCCGGGGACGGGTGCCGGCGTCGTCGCTCCCGTACCCGCGCCCGTGGGGGTGGTGAGGACGGCTTCCCGAGCGAAATTCTGTGCGGCCTTGCCCCTGCGGGGTGTCGGCGGGCGGAGGCGGGGGACCTGGAACGGAGGGTCGGCCGGCTGCGTCCCGGGGGCGCTGGTCCGGCTCAAGGCTCCTCTGGTTCGGACCAGCAGCCGGGGGAGCCGCCGGCGGGGCGGGCGTGGTCAGCTGAGGCTGCCTCGTTCGCAGACGCGGCGCGCGACTTCGCGGAGTTTGGTGTTGGTCTCCTGGGAATAGCGACGCAGGGTTTTCCGCGTAGGTGCGGGCGCTGGAGAAAGCCACGGCGGCGTGCGAGGCCAGTAGCCAGGCCGCGAGCTCACTGTCTGCGGTGAATGCGCCGGGCCGACGCGAGTAGAAGTTCAGTGCGCCGAAGTCGTCGTCGTCGGTGAACAGCAGGATGCCCATCATGCTGCCCACCCCCAGTCCGCTGGCTTTGGGGGCGAAGGAGGGCCAGCGCTGGGTCTCGGCGGTCAGGTCCGGGATCCGGAAGACGCGCTCCCCGTGCGGGTCCTGTGCGGCATCGAAGCAGGGCCCCTCACCCAGTTCCCGTTGCAGAGCGTCGCTGTCGGTGACCATCCGTTCGGTGGGCGCGAAGGACCCTCGTTCCTTGCCGTGCAGCACGAGGATTCCGGCCGCGTCGCATCCGGTGACCAGCTCGGTCGCAGATTCGGTGATCCGCTGCAAGGTCCCGGTCAGAGAGTCCTGCGCCAGCAGGTTGCGTGCCATCGTCGCCATCTGCTCGGCGAACCGGGCCCAGTCCACGATTCCCCTGCGGGGGCGGCGGCACGTCGACGGCCGCGCAACTCATCGACGGCCGGCTGTGTGTTCCGGCGGCTGAGGGGCATTCGGACGGCACACGGGCGAAGAGCCCCAACTCGAAGGAAGCACTGCCATGTTGGCCATCATCTCCGCAGTCCTGTTCTTCATCGCGTTCCTGATCAACGCGGCGGACATCTCGACGAACGACACCTTCACCTCGACCAACGTGATGCTCCTCGGGCTGACCGTCCTCGCCCTGCATCTCGCGGGTATCGGCAGCGGCTGGTCACGTGGCGGCCGCAGACGCTGACGTCAGGGCTCAGGCTCAGACCCGTGGTGCCCAGCGGGTGAGGCGAGCGATCCCACAACGCGCTGGGACCACTCGCCGATGCTGACCGGCCCTTCGGCACAGGCTCGGCGTGCCCCGAAGGCCGGGGCACGAGATACTGATGGTCACTCGCAGGGACGGCGCTCCCACACACTGCCGCCTCCGAGTCCGTCCGCCCCGGCGCGGCGGAACGCCATCGCCGCGCGGGCGCGCCCATGTGCGGCGCTCGCGTCAGGCGGTGCGGATGCCGCCGACCCTCGGAGCGGAGGGATCCAAGATGTGCCGCTGGATCGCCTACTCGGGCACCCCGATCCTCCTCAGCCAGGTGCTGTTCGAGCCGTCGCACTCGTTGATCGACCAGAGCCTCCACTCCCGCATGGGGGTGGAGACGACCAACGGCGACGGTTTTGGCATCGGCTGGTACGCCGACGCCGCGCCGGCCACTCCGGCCGTCCTGCGGGACGTGGGCCCGGCGTGGAACAACCGAAACCTGCGCGAGGTCGCCCACCACGTCCGCTCGGGCCTCTTCTTCGCCCACATCAGGGCGGCGACGGGGACGGCCGTGCAGCAGTCCAACTGCCACCCCTTCCGCAGCGGCCGCTGGCTGTGGATGCACAACGGAATGATCGACGGCTTCCGCCTCCTGCGGCGCGACCTGGCCCTGGCAGTCGATCCGTCGCTCTACCCCGACATCGAGGGTTCCACCGACTCCGAGCTCATGTTCTTCCTGGCCCTCACCTTCGGTCTGACGGACGATCCACCCGCGGCCGTCGGGCGCATGGCGGCCTTCGTCGAGACGACGGGGCACGCGCACGGCGTGCGGCACCCCCTCCAGATGACCGTCGCGGTGGCCGACGGTGAGCGCGTCTGGGCGTTCCGCCACTCCAGCGAAGGCCGCTCGCGGTCGCTGTTCTACAGCACCAGGGTGGAAACCCTGCGCGCACTCCACCCCGACGCCGCGTTCCTGCGGGACGTCTCCGACGAGACCCGCCTGGTCGTGTCCGAACCGCTGGGCGACCTCCCCGGCGCCTGGAACGAGGTACCGGAGAACAGCTACGGCGTCATCGAGCCGGGCCATGACGCGTTGCGCGCCTTCCGGCTCGACCTGGCGCAGCACTCGGCCCGAGGCTGAACATCGCGCATACGGGCTGGTCAGCGGGCCGATGGCGGCTGTGCCGCGCGCTGTGCCGGGAAGGCTGGGATGCTGGTGAGGGAGCGCCGCCCATGATGTGGCCCTGACGACAGGGGTGAGGGTGGTGAGCAGCGTGGCCGAGAGTTTCAGGGGCGGTCAGGGGCCGAGGGTTCCGATCGTTCCCAGCACCGATCCCCTGGGGGACCCGTTCCTGCGCACCCGGCTCGCCGTCCCTGTGCGGCCCGGCACGTTTCTGCGGCGGCAGCGGCTCCTCGACCATCTCGACCAAGCGCTCCTGACCCCGCTGACCCTGCTCAACGGCGCGGCCGGGTCCGGCAAGACCCTGCTGGCCGCCGACTGGGCGGCCGGACTGAGGCATCCGGTCGCCTGGCTCAGCGTGGAGGCGGGGGACCGGCACCCAGAGGTGTTCTGGGCCTACGTCGTTCAGGCACTGCGTGCCGCCGGTGCCCTGGCCGCCGACCCGGCCGTGATCCCGGCGGACCCGCCCCGGGTGGACGGCAGGCTGCTGGCGACGCTCGCCGCCGAACTGAACGACCGTGACCGGCCCGTGGTCGTCGTGCTGGACGACTGCGACCGCGTGACCGTACCCGAGATCGCCGAGCAGCTGGAGTTCGTCCTGCACCACGCGGGGCGGTGGCTCCACCTCGTCCTCGTCACCCGTACCGAACCGCTGCTGCCGCTGCACCGCTACCGGGCTGCCGGTGAACTGACGGAGATCCGCGCCGCCGAGCTGGCCTTCACCCCGGAGGAGGCCGGCGCCCTGCTGGAGCTGCACGGTCTGAGCCTTCCGGTGCCCGCCGTGCGCGCCCTGGTGGACCGCACCCGGGGATGGGCCGCCGGGCTGCGTCTGTCCGCTCTGGCGGCCCGGGAGAACGCCGATCCGGAGCTCTACCTGAAGGAGTTCGAGGCGGAGCGGAGCACGATCGCGGACTTCCTGCTGGCCGAGGTCCTCAAGGGACAGACAGACGAGACACAGGACCTCCTGCTGCGGGTCAGCGTCCTGGAGCGGTTCTGCCCTGAACTGGCCAACGCGCTGACCGGCCGCACCGATGCCGAGCCCCTGCTCGTCGAACTGCACCGCGCGAACGCCTTCGTCGAACACCTCGGGCGCTCCTGGTACCGGCTCCACCCGCTGTTCGGGGAGATCCTCCGCGCACATCTGCGGATGCGCCTGCCCGGGCTGGAGCCGGAACTCCACCGGCGGGCCGCGCAGTGGCTGCGGCGTTCCGGATTCCTGCCGGAGACCGTCGCGCACGGTGCCGCCGCCGGCGACTGGGACGCCGCAGCAGGTGCCCTCATCGACGACCTCGCGATCGGCCGACTCCTCACCGGCCTGCCCTCGGACGACCTCGCCCAGCTGTTCTCGCCCATGGCACCCGGGGCCAGGAGCCCCGAGGCGGACCTGGTGCGGGCGGCTCGCGAGCTGGCCCGTTACGACCTCGACCACGGTCTGGCGAGCCTGCGCCGCGCCGAGGAACAGCTGGCCGGCGACGCGCCCGACCAGGCGGCCGCGCAGCTGAGCTGTGCGCTGCTGGAGACGGTGGCCGCCCGTCTGACCGGATGCCCGCCACGGGCCGAGACGGCCGCCGAAGTCGCCGACGCACTGCGCCGCGAGGTCCCGCCGCACCTCCTGGACAAGCATCCCGAACTGCCCGCCCTGCTGTTGACCCATCTGGGGTCGGTGCGTCTGTGGGCCGGACGCTTCGAGGACGCGCGAGCCGCCCTGAGCGCGGTGGCCGCTGCTCCCGAGGGAGCCTCCACCGCGATGCCCCGGGAGGAGTCGAGGGCGCACCTGGCCCTGCTGGACTATCTGAACGGCTGGCTCGGCAGGGCGGAGCGCAAGGCCCTGGCAGCGGTGTCCGAGGCCGAGCAATGCGGCCTGCCCCAGTCGTCCGCCTCCGGCATCGGTCACCTGGTCCTGGCGGCCGTGGCCATCGACCGACACGAACTCGACCGGGCCCAGGCCCTCCTCGACGAGACGGCTCACCTGCCGGCGGGAGCGTGCGATCCGGTGCCGATGGCGGGACGAGCCCTCGCCACAGCCCGTCTCCTGCTGGTCAGGGGCAGGGCACGAGCGGCCGTCGAGGCCTCGGACGCGGCCGTCTCCGGAGTGGTGTCCTCGCCGTGGGCCGCAAGCCACGAAGCGCTCGTCACCTCCGCCGCCCACCTGGCCGAAGGCCGGCCGGACGAGGCGGCCGAGGCGCTCCGCGACGTCAGCGGCGACCAGCCGGCCTGTGCCGTGGAGGCCGCGGCGATCCAGCTCGCCGCAGGACGCCCCGAGGCGGCCATCGACCTGCTCGACAGCGTCCGCACCCAGGGCGGGACGGGTCCGGCGGTGACCGTGCGGGCGGCTCTGGTCAGGGCACAGGCCGCTGCCGGGGCGGGAGACTCCGCCGCCGCTCACCGCCTCGTGGCGCGGGCGCTCCTGGACGCCCGCCGCGAGCGGCTGCGGCGTCCGTTCCTCGATGCCGGAGCCTGGATCCGGCCCTTCCTGGCCACGGCCGACCTGCACGAGCTGGCGGCGGGCTGGCTGGCGCCGGGCCCGCCGGCACGGGGCGAGCGGTCGCGGCCGGAGTCCGCGCCCGCACCGCTCGTGCCGGTGGAACTGAGCGGACGCGAGCGGGACGTGCTGGAGCGGCTGTCCCGGATGATGTCGACGGAGGAGATCGCCGCCGACCTCTACCTTTCGGCGAACACGGTCAAGACGCACCTCAAGAGCGTCTACCGGAAGCTCGCGGTGAACCGGCGAGGCGACGCGGTGCGCCGCGCCCGCGACCTGCGGCTGCTGTGATCCCGCCGCCGGCGCACCCGGCCCGGCACGGTGGGCTGTCGTTCAGTCGACGGGCGGCAGCGTCTGCTCGGTCCAGATCGTCTTGCCCGAAGCCGTGTACCGGGTGCCCCATGCCTGGGCGAGCTGGGCGGTGATGAACAGGCCGCGTCCGCCCTCCTCCACGACGCCGGCGTGCCGCAGGTGGGGAGAGGCCGAGCCGGCGTCCCGGACCTCGCACGTCAGGGTCCGGTCGTGGATCAGGCGGAGCCCGATGGGCGGAGTGCCGTAGCGGACGGCGTTGGTGACGAGTTCGCTGACGATGAGCTGGGTGTCGTCCGCGGTCTCGCCGTCCAGGCCCCAGGCGGCGAGCTGTTCACGGGTACGGCGCCGGGCGACGGCGACGGCCGCGGGGCTCGGGTCGAGTGGCCACGAGGCGCGCCGGTCGGGGGGGAAGGCCCGGGTGCGCGCGACGATCACCGCCGCGGCGCCGATCCCCGGACCCGCCGCGAGCGCGTACACCAGTGCGTCGCACAGGTCCTGGAGCGGGCGGTCCCGGAAGTGGGGCGCCGAGGGCAGCGGCCCGGAGACCTCCGACAGGTACGACGTGAGGAGCGGATCGCTGGTGAAGACCAGCACGCTGCCGTCCGGCACATCGATCTCCGTGGCCGCGAAGGGCGCGTCCGGTGCCGTGCCCAGGCGCGGCCCCGCCGGGGCGGTGGGAAGCACCACGGTGGCATCGGGGCGCACGACCAACGGGGTGAGGGCGCCGGCCGCGGCCAGCGTGCAGGTGCTGGACAGGGGGTCGTGGACCGCGTACACGCAGTCGGCGGTCAGCGCCTCGCGCCGCAGCGGATCACCGAGGGGGAGGCCGGCCCGTTCCGCGGCCAGGTGACCGGCGGTCGCGTGCAGACGGGCCATCAGTTCATCGGGAGGCAGGTCGAACGCCGCCAGCGAACGCACGGCGGTGCGCAGTTGCCCCATGGCCGCGGCGGCGTTCAGGGCGCGGCCCGACACGCTGCCGACGACGAGGGCGGTGCGGGCGCTGGACAGGGCGATGGTGTCGTACCAGGCACCGGGGTCGACGCCCGTGAGGGTGAGATAGGCGGCCTCCAACGACGTCCGGGTCTCCGGGCGGCGGGGCAGCAACTGCCGCTGCACCGTGGCCGCGACGGTGTGCTCCCGGGTGTAGCGGCGCGCGTTGTCGATGCACAGGGCCGTGTGGGCGGCCAGCTCGACGGCGAGTTCCAGATCGCCCGCGTCGAAGGCGGGCGACGGTCCGGCGCGGTACAGGCTGATCACGCCGAGCGCCGCGTCGCGCAGCGCCAGCGGGACCACGAGCAGGGAGTGGGCCTTCGAGGAGCGGATGGCCTCAGCACGCGCGGGGTCCACGGACAGCCAGGGGGCGGCGCCGTCCAGCGCGACCGCACGCGGGCGCAGGTCTGCCAGGGCCTGGGTGAAGGGCGTGGGAGCCGGCAGGCCGCACACGTCTCCCACCGGGTGGGCCTGGGGCGAGGGCATGCGGTTGCTGCGGAACGCGGTGCGCATCAGCGGTGTGCCCGGCGGCAGGGGAGCCGGCGGCGGGTCGTCGCCACGGATCACCGCGTCCACCACCTCCACGATGGCGACATCGGCGAACTCGGGGACCACCGCCGCCACGAGCTCCTCGCCGGTCGCGGTGGGATCGAGCGTGCGGCCCACGCGCACGCGTACGGCGTCCAGCACCCGGGCCCGTGCCCGGGCCCGCTCGCTGTCGGTGACGTCGACCACGGCGACCGCCACGCCGAGCACCTTGCCG
Source organism: Streptomyces sp. NPDC051913 (assembly GCF_044593635.1). NCBI lineage: Bacteria > Bacillati > Actinomycetota > Actinomycetes > Kitasatosporales > Streptomycetaceae > Streptomyces > Streptomyces sp. NPDC051913. Next base: position 172,686 of record NZ_JBIUCI010000018.1, read on the forward strand.
TGCGGGTTCTGCAGGCGCAGTGCGGTCACCTCGTAGTGCCGCGGCACCCCGTCGACGCGGGCGGGCACGATGTGCCGCAGCAGCGGCACACCCGTGTCCAGGACCTTGCGCAGGAGGGACTCGACATCGGTGTCGACCATGCCGTAGACCTCGCGGGCCGGGCGCCCCGCCGGCTCGTCCTCGGCCATCCCCCGCATCGCGGGCGTCGCGGTGTTGACCCGTACCACCCGCAGCTCGGCGTCCAGCAGATGCAGACCGATCGGTGCCTGGTCGAACAACGCGTCCAGCATCGAGACCGCCGTCTCTTCCGGCAGACGGCCGGCGGCACCGTGTGCCATGGAGATCACCTACCGCTTCCCTCGCGCACCGGGACGTCCTCCCAGCGTCCTCTGCGCTCCGGACTGCTGCATCCTCGGGTGCGATCCGGGTGCGATCCGGGTGCGATCCGGGTGCGGACGGTGGCGGCCCCGCTGAGACTCACCCGCGGCGGGGGAGGCCCCCACGGACCGGCCGCGGCCACGGTGGGCAGACACCGGGCGCCACGGCGGCCCGGACGTGCCGCCGGAAGGAGCTCCGACCATGGCGGGCATGAAGCACTGGCGGGCTCTGATCGTCCTCGGAACGGCCCAGTTCCTGATGGTCCTGGACACCTCCGTCATGAACGTGTCCGTCAGCCAGCTGGTCGAGGACTTCGACACGGAGGTGACCGCCATCCAGGCGGTCATCACCCTGTACGCACTGGTCATGGCCGCCTTCATGATCATCGGCGGCAGGTTCGGGGACATCCTGGGGCGTCGCCGGATGTTCCTCGTGGGACTGATCGTCTACGCGGTCGGCTCGGCGCTGACCGCCGTGGCACCCACGCTGTGGGTCCTCACGCTCGGCTGGTCCGTCATCGAGGGACTCGGCGCGGCCATGGTGCTGCCGGCCATGGCCGCCCTGGTGGCGGAGTCGTACCGCGGGAAGGACCGGGCGATCGCCTACGCGGTCATCGGCGGGCTCGCCGGCGCCGGTATCGCGGTCGGCCCGTTGCTGGGCGGCTGGGTGACGACGTACCTGACCTGGCGGCTGGTCTTCGCCGGCGAGGTCGTGATCGTCGTGGCGATCCTGCTGTGCCGGCGGGTGATCGCGACGCCTGCCCCGACCGGTCCGCCTCCCCGGCTGGACTGGGTCGGCGCGGTGCTCTCCGCGGCCGGGCTGGGGCTCTGTGTGCTCGGGGTACTGCAGAGCAGCACCTGGGGGTGGGTGCAGCCCCGCAACGCTCCCTTCACCGTCCTCGGTTTCGCCCCCACGCTCTTCGTCGTGGCGGCCGGGGTGGCCGTCCTGGCCGTCTTCCAGCGCTGGGAGCGTCGACGCGACGACGCCGGCGCCGACCCCCTCGTCCACCTGTCGCTGCTGGGCAGGCCGGTGCTGCGGTCCGGGCTGCTGACGCTGCTGAGCCAGAACCTCATCCTGCTGGGGCTGTTCTTCACCATCCCGCTGTATCTGCAAGTGGTTCAGGGGTTCGACGCGTTCGAGACAGGGCTGCGTCTGCTCCCGGTGTCCGTGACCATGTTCGTGACCTCCCTGTCGGCGTCGTCGCTGGGCAGGATCCTGGGGCCGCGCCGGGTGGTCCGGCTGGCCCTGCTGATCCTGGCGGGTTCCATCGTGTGGCTGCTGGCCACCATCGAGCCGGCCATCGACGACGCCCAGTTCGCCGGAGCCATGGCCCTGCTGGGCGTGGGCATCGGCCTGCTCGCCTCGCAGCTGGGCAACGTCGTGCAGTCCGCCGTCGGCCAGGAGGAGCGCAGTGAGGCCGGAGGGCTGCAGTTCACGGCACAGAATCTGGGCTCCGCGCTGGGCACCGCACTCATCGGGTCCATCCTCATCGGTGCGCTGGCGCACGCTTTCACGTCCCAGGTGGAAAACCATCCTCAGCTGTCCGAAGCGACGCGGGACCAGGTCGGTGTGTCCCTGGAGGCCGGGATCGCCTTCGTCCCCACCGACCAGGTGCGCACGGCCGCCGAGCGCGCCGGACTGCCGGCGTCCGAGGTGGAAGCCGTCGCGGACTCCTACGCCGCCGCGCAGCTGGACGGTCTGAAGGCGGCCATCCTGGCCACGGGCGGTATCGCTCTCGCCAGTTTCCTGGTCACCCCGCACCTGCCGGCCGCCCGGGAGAGCAGGCCGCGGCGGCAGGACGTCGACGCCCCTGCCGAGGCGACGGGTTCGACGCACTGAGTCCGGAGGGAGCCGCCCGTGTCCAGGATCAAGACCGCCCCGAGCACGTCCCGGGGAGCGGGAGAGGATTACACCGGCGGCGTCTACGGATCCATGCTCGCGGCCTCCGTGGTGATCGGCGCCGGTTCCCTCGGCTCGTTCCCCCGCACCGAGCTGGTGCTGCTGCTGTTGCTCACCGGCGTGGTGTTCTGGATCGCGCACGTGCACGCCCAGCTGTTCGGCGCCCGCCTGGCGCGGCAGCCCCTGAACCGCCGGGTCGTGGCGCACGTGTGCCGTGACGAGTGGCCGATCGTCCAGGCCGCCGTCCCGCCGGCCGTGGCCGTGGCCGTCAGCCCGCTCCTGGGCATGGACGTGCGCGGCGCCGCCTGGCTGGCCCTGGCCGTCGCCGTGGCCGGCCAGGTGGGCTGGTCCGTGGCGGCTGCCCGGCACGCCGGTGCCTCGCTCCGGCTGATGGCGACCACCGCGTCGGTCAATCTGGTGCTCGGCCTGCTGATCATCCTCTTCAAGATCGTCTTGACGCACTGATGACCGCCGTCCGGCCCGCGCCCGGTCGGTCACCTGTACCGGGTGAGGCCCGAACCGACACGGTGGCGAGACGATCGCAGGCAAGGGCACCGTCCACCCGTCCCTCGCACTCCGTGGGAGAACAGCTCGTGCGCTACGAGATCCGAGTCGAAGGGCACCTGTCGGAAACGCTGGCCAAGGCCTTTCCGGAGCTCGGCCACGTGGTGATGGCCGGTCAGACGGTCCTGTACGGCCCCGTCGTGGACGAGGCGCACCTGTACGGCCTGTTGGCGAGGTGCCAGTCGCTGGGACTGCGCGTCCTGGAAATGCGCCAGCTACCGGAGTGACGGGCCCATGGTGAGCGGCAGAGTCCGCTCAGAGCCGCTCCGCCCTGATCCGACCGGAGCGGCGCGCGGCTTCCAGCGCCGCGAAGTCCCGCTCGTTCTGGTCGGCGTACGCCTGGGCGAACTCGGTGAGCGCACGGTCGAAACCGTCGCCCGCCCCCAGGTAGGCGGCGAGGGCGACGGGGTCGCCGGAGCGGGCGTGAGCGCGCGCCAGGGACGCCCCGCAGAGCCGGCCGAAGAGGTCGAGCAGGCTCGGCTGCATGGTCTCCGGCTGGGCGATGCCCTTCCAGTCCCACAGCTGGCGGACATAGAAGTCCCGGTCCTGACCGTCGAAGCCCACGACGCTCGTCCAGCCCAGGAAGATGTCACTGGTCGTCTGCATCAGACGCTGTCCGGTCACCACCCGGCGCCCCTGGTTGTCGTAACGGTCGCCGCCCGTGTGGGCGGACAGCACCGACTCCCCGGCTTCCTTGGCCTGAAGCAGCAGCGGATCGTCGTCGTCCCTGCCCAGCAGGAGCAGAATCCAGCAGCGCGTGCCGACACTGCCCACGCCCACCACCTTCCGGGCCATGTCCACCAGACGGTAGCGGCGCAGCAGGTGGCGGCGTTCGGACGGCAGGGTCCGCGCGTACTGGTCGACGAGGCCGCGGAGCTCCTTCTCGCGCCCCTCTTCGGAAGGATCGTCCATCAGCTGGTCGAGCGGGGTGATCAGGGGCGGATCGGGGGTGATACGTCGGCCCTGGTCCGTGACCTCGGTCAGTTTGTCGAAGGCCCGCAGATGGGTACGCGTACGGGCCCGCCGCGCGGCACGAGCCGTACGGCGCGCCGTTTCCTTGTCCATCGCCGAGGCCAACAGCTCGCGCAGCCGGTCGGCGGCGTCCTGCGCGTACCAGATGTCCAGGGTGCGCATGCCGGCGAACTCACGCATCCGCTCGCGGTAGGCCCGCACACAGACCCGCACGGTGCTGTTCTGCTCCTTGCGTGAGAAGCCGTTCGCCCGGGCCGCCGTCACGAAACCGGCTGCCAGCCGCTTGACGTCCCACTCGAACGACCCGGGCAGAGTCTCGTCGAAGTCGTTGATGTCGAAGACCAGCCGCCGTTCCGGCGAAGCGAGCAGCCGGAAGTTCAGTGGGTGCGCGTCCCCGCAGAGCTGCACCTGAAGCCCGGTGTCGGGCAGGGTCGCCAGGTCGGCCGCCATGATCGCGGCCGCGCCGCGGTAGAAACGGAACGGCGACTCCAGCATGCGGCCGTAGCGGATCGGCACCAGCTCCGGTACCCGCTCCGCCGACTGACGCTCCACCACCTCGACGGGGTCGAGCCGTTGCGCTGCGGCCTCGTACCAGCCGTGGGACGAACGCGGCGCCCGCCGCCGCGCCTTTCTGCCGTACGTCGCTCGCTCGGCCGGGGACAGCGAGGTGGTGAAAACGTTCGGCACGGTCATGGTCCCGCCTCCTGGTTCGGTGCTCCGGCGCCGGGACGATGCGGAAAGCGGTCGGTGCGCGGTGCGGGCGCCGGATGAGCCGGGCGCCGGGGGGCTTCCAGCTCACCGCCACGGCGGCGCCGATGGTTCACCCGTGATGGGTGAGCCGGTCACCGAGCGGCAGGCGTGACCCTGGAGCGGTCGGGTGTGCACGCCCCTTCACCCGCCCCGCCGGCTCTCGGAGCGACGGCTGATCACGCGAGGAGGAGCCATGACCATGTCGCGTGAACCGGTATCGAGCACCGGGCAGCCGTACGGGCCCGACGGGGCGGCCCAACCTGCCACCGGCGACTCCGCGCAGGAACTCGCGCGGCTCGGCCGATCCTGGACCTGGCTCCTGGCATCGGCCGCGGCGACGCTCGTGCCGGGGGTGCTGGTGCTGGTCTGGCCGGAGGCGACGCTGCACGTCCTGGCCGTCCTCATCGGCCTGTACCTGCTGGTGACCGGCGGGTTCCGGTTCGTGGCCGTGTTCGGGCGGGAGGGGCACGAGCGGCTGCCGGGGCTGCTCCTGTCCGTGCTGTACGTCCTGGCCGGGGTGCTGAGCCTGCGCAACCCGCTGCAGACGATCGCCGCGCTCTCGCTGATCACCGGGGCCGTCTGGCTGGTGTCCGGCATCCTCACCCTCTACACGGCGATCTCCGTCGAGTACCTGCCCCACCGTGGCGTCGTCGCGGCCGCCGCCGTCCTCGGCATCGTCGCCGGGATCGTGGTGCTCGCGCTGCCGACCGAGTCGGCCCGCGCCTTGACCCGGCTGCTCGGCCTGTGGCTCGTCCTGCTGGGGCTGGCCGAGGCAGCGGTCGCCCTCGCGTGGCGAGCCGTCCTGCGAAAGACGCTGCCCCAGGGGTCGCGGGCCCCCGACGCGACGGCGTGACGCCGCACGCGGGTTCTGGTTCCACTGCCTCCACGACCGCCGTCCGTCCTGATCCTCCCGGTGATCCGCGGGGCGGACCTGTGAGTCACAGGCGGAGGACCCCGCCGCGCGTGCGCGTCCCGCACACCCCGGACATCGCGCGCGTACACGCGGCTTCGGCGCCGGTGCCGTGACTGGACCGGTGCTCGTTCTGCTCTCCTCGACGCTGCTGTGGTGGTCCCAGCACCTGCTGCCGGGCGGCCGGATCGGCCGGCGGAGCTGTTGCCGGCCGCCGGGGGCACGGTGCTGCTGAGCCAGGCCGCCCATGCGCCGCTGGCGGGAGGCATGGAGCGCAGCCTGGACGAGTTCAGCCCCCTTGGCCCGGTCTTCACCTTCCTTGCCTGGCTGATCGCCGTCTTCCCAGCGGCCGCCGTTCACCCGCATCGGGTGAGGCCACCACGTCCTCGTCCTGTCCACGCTGAGCACAGCACGCAACGGCGGCCGGGCGAGTGCCCGGAACGGAGGAGAGAGATGAGCGCGCAGACGTACCTGGCGTACGACTATCCCCTGCTGAGCGTCTTCTGGAGCATGCTCTGGTTCTTCCTGTGGATCATGTGGTTCATCCTGCTCTTCCGGATCGTCGTCGACATCTTCCGCGACGACGACATGAGCGGGTGGGGGAAGGCCGGCTGGCTGGTGTTCACCATCGTGCTGCCCTTCCTGGGCGTGTTCGTCTACGTGATCGCCCGCGGCAAGAACATGGGGCGCAGGGAGATCGCCCAGGCACGTGCGCAGCAGGAGGAGTTCAACACCTACATCAGGCAGACCGCGTCCGGCGGGACCAGCAGCGTCGACGAGCTCGCCAAGCTGTCCGAGATCCGCTCGCGCGGCGACATCACGGACGAGGAGTTCCGCAGGGCGAAGGACCTGGTCCTGGCCGGCCACGGGTCGACCCAGCACGCGGGTTCCGCCTCCGGCACCACCGGTCGCTGAGCATCCGGACGACATGAATCGAGGCGCACGATGACCGCGACACATACCCGGCCGGCCCACACGGCGAAGCAGGAATGGGCGACCGGCCTGGCCGCCTTCGCAGCCGTGATGCTTTTCCTCGTCGGCCTGCTCGACATCTTCCGGGGCATCATGGCCATCGCCGAGGACGACATCTTCGTCACGACGCGCAACTACGTGTTCGAGTTCGACCTGACCGGCTGGGGCTGGGTCCACCTCGCGCTGGGCGTGGTGGCCGTGATCGTCAGTATCGGGCTGTTCCGGACGGCCACCTGGGCGCGCGTCTCCGGCGTGGTCATCGCCGGGTTCGTCATCATCGCCAACTTCCTTTCCCTGCCGTATTACCCGGTGTGGTCGGTCGTGATGATCGCCCTGTCGGGCTTCATCATCTGGGCGCTGTGCGTGGTCCAGCGGGACAACCTCTACGACCTGTCCGAGGCACCCCCCATGGCCGAGGATCGCCCACCGGTCTCCATGCCGCACGGGCCCGCGTGATTCTCCGTCCTACCGAGCGGCCCCTTGGAGCGCTGGTGCGCGGGGGCCGCTCGGCATGAGGAGGGCGGCGACGGAGAAGGGCTCGGTTCCTTCTCTTCGGCAGCGGGGTCAGCTCGTGGCCGTCGGGACCGCTTCCCCGTGCGAGCCGGTTCCGCCCTCGGCCGCGGCGAGTGCCTTGTTGCGGCGGACGGAGGACCAGAAGGACCAGGCGATGAGGATGACGCCGACGAGGCCGG
>NZ_JBIUCI010000019.1:0-3563 GCF_044593635.1 Streptomyces sp. NPDC051913
GACCCCGAGGCCATGCGGCAGAAGATGGTCAAGGAGTACAAGTCCGAGCTGATGCACCCGTACTACGCGGCCGAACGCGGCCTGGTGGACGACGTCATCGACCCGGCGCAGACCCGCGAGGTCCTTGTCCGTTCGCTGGCCATGCTCCGCAGCAAGCACGCCGACCTGCCGTCCCGCAAGCACGGCAATCCCCCGCAGTAGCGCCACATTCCGAGGGACTTGGGACGTCGGCGCGGTGCCGGCCCTCGACGTCCCGGTTCTCAGGAGACACCACATGGTCAAACAGGAGCGAGCGGCCCGTACCCGGCATGCACTGATCCAGGCCGCCGCCGCGGTCTTCGCCGAGGAAGGCTTCGTCACTGCGTCGCTGAGCACGATCAGCAGGCGGGCCGGTGTCAGCAACGGGGCGCTGCACTTCCACTTCGCCAACAAGAGCATGCTCGCCGAGGCGGTCGAGGCGGGGGCCGCCAAGGCCGTGCGCGACATCACCGAGGCGGCCTCGGCCCGGCAGGGCGACTCGCTCCAGACGGTGGTGGACGCCACGCACGAGCTGATGGGGGCGCTCGCCCACGACATCGTGGTCCGCGGGGGGTTCGAGCTCGCGGGCGACTGCGCGTACCGGGGGGAGTGCTCTCTGCGGGCGCAGTGGCAGGAGTGGATCGAGGACACCCTTCGCGGGGCCGCGCGCAACGGGGCGCTGGCGGAAGGGGTGTCCTGGGCGGACAGCGCCCGGGTCATCGTCGCCGCGACCGCGGGCTTCGAGGTGCTCGGCGGCGATGACGCCTCCTGGCTGTCCCGGCAGAACGTCACCCGCTTCTGGGACGTGATCCTGCCCCGGCTCGCCGACCGCCGGAACCTGGCGGGACTGGCGAGCGCGGGCACCTGGCCGCAGCCCGGCATCCCCGCGCAGGACCGTTCCTCCTTGAGGGCGAGCACTGAGCAGTAGCAGACCTTACGGTCTGTTTAGTGATCAACTTTGCCGACCAGGCCCCCTTCTTTGCATCAAGGGCCCCTGGAGATCCCCTCCAGGGGCCCTTGATGTTCGCTAGAGGTTTTGCATCGCCGCAGGTCAAGGCTAGCGCGCCGATAGATCCTCGCTTGGAAAATACAGGGCATGCGGTTTGATATTGACAGACCGCTCGCGCTGTTTTTACTCTGGTCCATGGCGCCGGACTGACATCTGACGACGGTTACGGAAACGACCGGAGCACTCGGCACTAGACAGGGGAGTTCGCGTGGACATCGAGGTACTCGGCGCATTGGCCGTAAAGGAGAACGGGGTCTCCATCACGCCGACGGCCCCCAAGCCCCGGCAGGTGCTGGCTCTGCTGGCACTCCACGCCGACCAGGCGGTGCCGGTCTCCACACTGATCGAGGAGCTGTGGGGCGCCACGCCGCCGCGCAGCGCCCGCACCACGTTGCAGACGTACGTCCTCCAGCTGCGCGAACTCATCGCCGTGGCCCTGGAGAAGGACACGCAGGACGGTACGGAGGACGGCGGCAGGCAGCGCACCGCCAAGGACGTGCTGATGACGATGCCCAGCGGATACATGCTGGCCGCCGGCGGCGGACAGAGCGACGTCCGCACCTTCGAGCGCCTCGCGGGCACCGGCTACCGGGCCATGGACGCGGGCGACTTCCCCGACGCGGCCCGGCATCTGCGCGAGGCGCTGGCGCTGTGGTCCGGCACCGCCTTCGCGGACGTCCAGGCCGGGTCCCAGCTGGAGATGGAGATCAGGCGCCTTGAGGAGAGCCGGCTGTGCGCGCTCGACCAGCGCATCGAAGCCGACCTGCGGCTGGGCCGACACCGCGAGCTGCTGTCCGAGCTCACCGTGCTGGTGAACCGTTACCGCACCCACGAGAGCCTGCATGCCCAGTTCATGCTCGCCCTCTACCGCTCCGGACGCCGCGGCGAGGCCCTGGAGGTCTACCAGCGGCTGCGTGCCACGCTCGTCCGGGACCTCGGCCTGGAGCCCTCAGCGGGGCTGCGACGCCTCCAGCGGTCCATCCTCACGGCCAACCCCGAGACCGCGCCGGCGGCCCCCAGCACGGTCAAGGAGCGCCTGGTACACACGAGTTGAGCGCGCGCACCAGACGGGCCGGCACTGCGGGGACACCGGGTCCCCCGGGCCGGCCTGCTGCGTTTCCGGAGGCGTATGGGGACCTGTGGAGGCGTACGGAGGCGTGCATGGAGAGGCGAGATGCCCCATCTCGACAAACGGCATCAAGCATTCCGCAATTTGCTTTCTTCGCAACGGAATTAAAAAGAGCGAAGTAAAAGGTGCGGTTGCCTTTGAGGCGATCAATTTGCAGACAGAATAGGTAAGTTGAAGCGTCCTCAAGCCCTGGTCGAGGAAAGGCGGGTCTGGCGCGATTCCCGCTAGTGTGCTTATGGCGACGGAATTCAGCCACGAGAGGAACTCGACGAGCTACGGAGGAAAGCAGTGAAGATTCAGGTTCTGGGTCCGTTGAGTGCCGAGGTCAACGGGGGATCGATCGTCCCAACGGCCGGTAAGCCGCGGCAGATCCTTTCCCTGCTCGCCCTCTACCCCGGGCGGGTGATGCCCGTTCCCATGCTCATGGAGGAAATCTGGGGGACCGAGCCGCCGCAGAGCGCACTCACCACGTTGCAGACCTACATTCTCCAACTCCGCCGACGGCTGGGCACCGCGATGGGCCCCGGCGCACCCGACGCGGCGAAGGAGGTGCTCGCCACCCGGCACGGCGGCTATCTGCTCCAGATACCGCCCGAGAGCGTGGACGTGCACGAGTACGAACGCATGGTCACCGAAGGGCGGTCGGCCTTCGAGGCGGGCGACGACGAGATGTCGGCCGACCGGTTCCGCAAGGCGCTGGAGCTGTGGCGCGGCCCCGCCCTGGTCGACGTACGCGTCGGACCGATCCTCGGGATCGAGGTCATGCGCCTTGAGGAGAGCAGGCTCGGCACCGTGGAGCGCCGTATCGACGCCGATCTGCGGCTCGGCCGGCACTCCGAACTCATCGCCGAGCTCGCCGAACTGACGGCCCGCTACCCGCAGCACGAAGGGCTGCACTCGCAGGCCATGGTGGCGCTGTACCGGTCGGGACGACAGGCATCGGCCCTCGCCGTCTACCGCAAGCTGCGCATCCGGCTGATCGAGGAACTGGGCGTCGAGCCGTCCCCCCAGGTACAGCGGCTGCACCAGGCCATGCTGGCCGTCGACCCCCAACTGGACGTCGTAGCCGGTGAACGGCGCTCCTCGACGTTCGATCTCTTCGCCGCCTGAGGCCGGCCGGAGCGGGGGCCCCGTCGTACTCAATGCCTGACCACCGTCGGACGACGGACCGGTTGCGGAGCCGGCCCGTCGCCCGCGAAGGCGAAGGCGGAGGCAGAAACAGATGCGGACGCGGAGGCGGACACAGATTCGCCGAGGAGGCCGGGTGACCTGGCCCCGGCTTCCTCGGCGCGGCGATCGGCCACGGTGACCGGCCGAGGCGATCGACCGTGACGACTGTCTGGGGCGATGTCTGCGGCGACTGACCATCGCCGCTGTTTGCGAACGGTCGACTGCGGCGGCTGTTCG
>NZ_JBIUCI010000019.1:3661-176856 GCF_044593635.1 Streptomyces sp. NPDC051913
CGGCCGGCCCGGCGGACGTGGAAGCGGATGCGGGCACTGGTTCGCCGAGGAGGCCGGGTGATCTGGCCCCGGCTTCCTCGGCGCGGCGATCGGCCAGGGGGCCGACTGCGGCTGGCGGCCCGCAGCAACTCGCGGCTGGGTATCCGGTAGTGGGGCCGGGCCACGAGGTGGATGCGGGCACGGGTTCGCTGAGGAGGCCGGGTGACCTGGCCTCGGTGCGCGAGGGTCGGTCGCCGGGGACTACCGCGATGGTCAGCCGCCTTGTCGGCCGCCGGGTAGGCCGCCACGGTCGGTCACTGTGGTCGCCCACTGTTCACAGCAGCCGGCCACCACCGTGACCGTTCGCGGCCCAGGTATCCGAATGTCCCGGCCGGGACGTGAGGTAGGGCGTCGGTTCAAGAGGGCGCGCGGGGCGGGCGGTGGTCGGTCGTGGGCCTCCGATCAGGTTCAAGCAGCACTTGAGGGGGTCCGGCAATCCTCGAATCCCACCCCGTGCGACGCAGGTCGGGGTAGAGGAGGATGTCATGTCGGACGAACGGCCGGTGCGCCTGCACTGTTTCGCGCACTCCGGAGGAGGCGTCTCCGTCTTCGACCACTGGGCGGAGAACATCGGCCCCGGAGTGGAGGTGGTTCCGGTCCCCGCGCCGGGCGGACCACGCCACCGATCCGACAGTCGTACAACCGCGTACGAGGCCCTGCTCGCCGACGTACTGCCCCGGTTCACCGACCCGGACCCCGGCCCGTACGTCCTCTACGGACACGGCCTCGGCGCGATGGTCGCCTTCAGCGTCACCCGCGTCCTGCACGAGGCAGGCCTGCCCGGCCCGGCGCTTCTCGCCCTCGCCGCCTGCCCGCCGCCCCGCATGGCCCCTGCCCTGCCGGACGCCCGCACCGCGACGGACGCCGAGCTGCTCGACGCCCTGAGCGCCAACGGGGCCGTGCCGCCCACCAGCGACGAGGGCATCTGGCTGCACGCGATGCTGCCCGTGCTCCGCGCCGACCTGGAGCTCGCCCAGTCCCTCGAGGACGCGGCCGCCACACCCTCTCCGGCCGGACCGCTCACCACCCCGATGCTGATCGTCGCCTCACAGGGCAACCCGCTGGCGCCGCCCACGATCGCGGACGGCTGGCGGCAGTGGACCGACGGGCCCTCCTGGCTCCGCACCGTCCCCCAGCACCACTTCTTCGCACGCGGCCGTGAACTGCCCCGCCTGCTGGGCCGCGCCTGCCGGGTCACCGGCCGCCTCGCCCGGGAGAGCGTGCCGGTCGGCTGAGCGAGTACATGCGGACAACCGGCGCGGGCATACGACGCCCGCCCACCCCCTGAATTCCAGAAATACACGTCGGTGAGGGCCGACCACCACCCGGTCGCGCCCGGATCGACCCGGACTCTGTTCATCTCCGAGCGGTCTTCCGAAGACCATTCCGAGGATCATTCCGAAGGTCATTCCGAAGGTCATTCTGAACGGCATTCCGAATGGTCTTCTGGACGGTCTTCGGACGGCCGCCACAAACCCCGTTCATGTTCCCGTCGGCGCTATAGGAGGAGGGGAGCTCAAATGATTGCTGAGCATGCGGACAAGAGGGCGCGCACAGTGCACGCATCCGCACCTGCCGGCGTGGCCTACGCGCTGATGGCCGACGCGCCGAGCTGGCCGCTCTATTTCTCCTCGATCATCCATGTGGAACAACTGGAATTCGACGGCGTAAGAGAGCGGATGCGGACCTGGACCCTCCTCGACGGTCAGGTCAAGGCGTGGACCTCGCAGCGGCACCTGGACCCCGTGGCACGCCGCATGGAGTTCTGGCAGGAGATCGCCGCACCCCCCTTCCGCACCGCGGGCGGCATCCTGAGCGCGCGCCCGGACGGCCCGCACGACAGCGAGCTCGAACTGCGCTACGACTACAGCGTCGGCGCCGACTCACCCGACGACCTGGAGTGGGCGCAGCGGGCCACCGATGCCCACTCCCGTGCCCAGCTCGCCGACCTCAAGGCGTTCGCCGAGCGCTGGACGCGGCTGGACGAACTCGTCCTGTCCTTCGAGGACACGGTCCACATCAAGGGCCCCGCCGAACTCGTCTACGACTTCCTCTACCGGGCCGGCGACTGGCCCGACCTGGCACCTCACGTCCAGCAGGTGGACCTCACCGAGACCGTCCCCGGTGTGCAGCACATGACCATGCGGACGTGTACCGAGTACGGCACCCACACCACGTCCTCGGTACGGATCTGCTTCCCGCACGCCGAACGCATCGTCTACAAGCAGACGGCTCCGCTGCCCCTCCTTGAGGCCCACACCGGCGAGTGGTCGGTCGTCCCGGACGAGCGAGGCGTCACGGTCACCGCGCAGCACAACGTCGTCTTGAGCGAGGAACAGATCGCCGACGTACTGGGCGAGCAGGCGACCCTCGCCGACGCCCGCCGGCATGTGCGCGAGGTGCTCGGCCGCAACAGCCGCGTCCTGCTCGCCCACGCCAAGACGCACGCGGAGAGCGCTGTCCGCATGCTGTGACCGGCGTGTGAGCGCGAAACGGGGGGCCGGGCTCACGGATGACCTCTGCCGGACTCGGGCAGCGCTCCACACCCGCTTGGGAAATCGGACGCCGGGCGCCTGCTGCCCTTAGCGTGCTGAGCACGACCGTTGTCGATTCCGGCGGACCAGGAGGGGTCATGGAAGCGAGGCAGTACGGCAGGGCTCCGGGCCCCGTCCGTCCCGGCCGGTGCCGCCGACGTCGTACGCACTCCTTACGGCCGGCCCCCACCGGGGCCGCAGGCGGCTCGTCCTAGGCACGGCGCCCGGCTCCCGCAAGAGCTGAGTGAGCGCCACCAGCAGCTCATCCACCAGCTACCGAGAGGAGAGAGGGGACCGCGCCGGTCACGGCGGAGCGCATGTCCCTGGACGCGTATGACTGTTCCTCGCTCCTCGCACGCGGTGATGTCCGTGGTCGTGGACCCCGGACCCGTCCCGCACGACACCCCGTGGGACCTCGAGTTGCGCGGGCCGCTCGACGATGCCGTGCTGGCGGGCGTCCTGGGTGAGCTCGCCGACGGCGACCCCGACCGGGCCGACCGGCAGCACCGGCTGCTGCGGCACGGCCCCGACCACCACACGCTCCGGTTCACCCCGGCCGAGGACGCGACCGCCGCCTTCGTGGTGGGCCGTCTCGCCGACCTGCTCACCGAGCGGTCTGCCGCCGACCATCCCCTCACACCCGCCCAGTGCGCCGCCCTCACATCCGGCGGCGGCCCCCGCTACGAGGCGATCCACCTCGAACCCGGCGGCCCGCTGGACACGGACACGGTACGCGAGGCACTGCACGCCGTTCTGGCGGCCCATCCGCAGCTGGGCTTCCGCCTGGACAGCAGGGGCAGGCGGCTGAGCGGACATGGCGCGGTCACGGCCGTGGGCCGGGAAGGAACTTCGTCCCCGTCCCTGTCCCCGTCCCCGTCCTCGTCCTCGATCTCGGTCGAGCAAGGGCTGCTGGTGGAGGGCGAGTTCACCGACGAGGCCGGCTTCAGCGCCGCCGTCGACTCCGTCGGCCGCGGTCTCGACGCGTACGCAGGCGTCCAGTTGCGGGCCCTGCTCGCCCGGGACCGCCGCCCGGCGGGGGAGCGTGCCGACCGGCTGGTCCTGGTCGCCCATGAACTCGCGGTGGACGCCGCCTCTTGGCGGATCGTCGCCGACGACTTCCTCACCGCCCTGGAAACGGTGACGGCGAACGTTCCGGTACGGCGGCCGGGACGCGCGCCGGGCGGGCTGACCGACTGGGTCACCGAACTGCGCGAACTGGCCCGCGATCCCGCCGAGATGCGCCACTGGTCGACCGTCGCCGAGCGCAGGACCGGGGGCGGCGACTCCCGCACCTCCGCCCATGTGGCCCGCGCGAACGACACCGTCGAGGCGGCGGACACGGCCTTGCCGGAGACGCGGGACGCCGGGCCGGCCGGGGCCGTGCCCGAGGTGGGACCGGTCGGGGTGGTGCCCGATGCCGGGCCGGCCGGAGACGTGCCCGACGCGGGACCGATCGACGTACGACGTACCGGCTTCGCCCTGCCCGAGGCGGCCACCGAGCGGATCACCCACGGCCTGGCCCAGCGGCTCGCACTGACCGTCGGACAGGTGCTGACCGGTGTGTTCGCGCTGGCCCTGGCCCGCTGGCAGCACACCGACGACGTCACCTTCGACGTCCGCAGCGACCCGCGCACCGGTCACCCAGGTCTACGTCGCCATGTCGGCCGCCTCACCGATGTGCACCCCGTCCATCTCACCCTGGACCGCGGCCTCACCACCCTGGGACAACTGGCCGCAGTGGCGGGCCCCTTGGCGGCCGCCGCCGGACACGCACCGGGCGGCGCCGGGTTCGGGGCCTGTCGGGAGTGGAGCCCCGACCCACTGCTGCGCACCACTCTGCGCGAACTGCCGCCCGCCCAGGTCTGCTTGACCCTGCACGGCTCGGACGAACTGCTGCCGCCCGCCGCCCGCCCGGTCCCCGGGGGCCCGATCGACCGCGACAACGGCGGCAGCACCGCGCGCAGCGCCTCGCACCGACTGCACGCATGCGCCCACATCGCCGACGGCAAGCTGCACTTCGGCCTCGACTGGATCCCCGACCCGGCCGACGGCATCACCGACACCACCGTGGCCGCCCTCGGCGACCTGCTGCGCGAAGTGCTGGCGGAGCTGGCCGAGGCTCCCGACGCCCCGATCCCGTCCGTCTTCCGCGCCACCCCCCAACAGGCGGCGCTGTACCTGGGCGGCGACGGACAGCCCGGCACCGGCCGCCACGTCGAGCAGGTCGTATGGGTCTGGCACGGCCCGCTGGACCTGGAGCGCTTCACCGCCGCCTGGCAGGCCGTCTTCGACTGCGAGACCGTGCTGCGCACCGCGTTCACCGGCGGCCCCGAACCCCAGCTCATGGTCCACAGCCGGGTCGCCCCCGAGATCACCCGCCGCGTCCACCGCGGCGACGACTGGTCCCCGCTCCTGGAGCGCGACCGGCTGCGCGGCTTCGACCTGCGCTGCCCCGGAGCCCTGCGCCTCACCCTGCTGGAGACGGACGGGAGCCACCGCACCGGCGCCCCCTCCACCCCCACCCGGATCGTGCTCACCTATCACCGGGCACTGCTCGACAACTGGAGCGCCCACATCCTGCTGCGCGAGTTCTACCGCGCCTACCTCGCCGGCGGCAGCCTGCCCGGCGGCGAACGCCGCCCCGACCTACGGGACTACGCTGCCTGGATCGCCGCCCAGGACCCGGAGACCACCCAGGACTTCTGGGCGCGCTCCACACCGCCCGACGCCGCCGCCTCCAGGCCGGGCCGCTCCGTCCGAGGCACCGCGGCACTGCCCGGCGTGGGCCGGGCCCGGCTCCGGCTGACCCCTGCAGAAACCATCCGTCTGGCGCTGTGGGCGGGCCGCTGGGGCATCGCCGAGAGCACGGTCCTCCAGGCCGTCTGGGCGATGCTCATCTACCGCGCCTCCGACGCGACCGGCGGCCCCGCCCCCGTCTGCTTCGCCGTGACCGCCCCCGGACGCGGCATACCCCTCGACGGCGCCGCCCGCATGCTGGGGCCGCTGCGCAACGCCCTGCCGATGTCCGTCGAGGTGGACCCGGCCGGCACCATCCCCAACCTGCTGCGCCAACTGCGCGACCGCGCCCTGGACATGGCCGCCTACGAATGGGTTCCCGTCGGCTGGTTCCGCACCCACGACCAGCACGCGCCCGGCGTCGGACACGCCGACACCGTCATCGTCTTCGAGGACCTGCCGCACCCGGTGAAGGGCCTGGAGGCCGAACTCGCCGCCCACGGCATCAAGGCCGAGTTCCCCGGCACCGTACCCGCCCGCTCCGTGCTGCCCATCGGGCTGCTCGCCCACCACGACAGCTCGGGCCGCCTCGTCCTCACCCGCGTCCACGACCGCGACGTACTCGACGAGGAGGCGGCAGCCGAACTGCTGGTGCAGAGCGCCACACTGCTGCGCGAACTCCCTTCCAGAACAGGGGAGTCCACCACCGTCGCGGAGATCCTGAGCCTTCTGGAGGGCAGGACCGTACCCCGCATGACCGAGCCCCCCGGCCCCGGCCGGAGCGCCCCGCTGGTCACCCTGCGCGCGGCACGGCGCGAGGCGTCGGGCACGATCTGCCTCATCCCACCGCCAGGCACCCCGGCGACCTGCTACGACCTGCTGTCCCGCGCCTACACCGGCTCCGACGAGCTGCTGGTGCTCACCACCGACGCCGACAGCGCCCACGCCGCCCTCGCCGCCCACGGAACCGGCCGCCACCTCCTGCTGGGCGGCTTCTCCGGCGCCGGCGGCCTCGCCTGCGACCTCGCCCGACGCATCGCGGCCGACGGCGGCCCCCGAGCGAGGGTCGTGGTCGCCGGAGTCTCCGCCGACGACCAGGAACGCGCCCGCGAACTCGCCCGCGCCCTCAAGAACGCCGGGATGAGGAACGCCGGTACACCGGACAATCCCCAGTAGTGCCTGGTCAGTTCCATATGGGCCGCCCCTCGACCCCGGTTCCGCCGCACTTCAAGCGCTCCTCGTTCGACGTCGTCCATCGTGGCCGTGACACGGGTCACTTCGCCCGGTCTGTGACGCCGTCCGTGCTTGGGCCGCAATCAACTGGAGTGTCATGTCCCGTCGTCTGTTCACCTCGGAGTCCGTGACCGAGGGACATCCCGACAAGATCGCCGACCGGATCAGCGACACGATCCTGGACGCCCTGCTCGGCCAGGACCCCGCCTCCCGGGTCGCGGTGGAGACCCTGATCACCACGGGGCAGGTGCATATCGCGGGTGAGGTGACCACCACCGCGTATGCCCCGATCGCCCAGTTGGTGCGTGAGGCGATCCTCGACATCGGTTACGACTCCTCCGCCAAAGGCTTCGACGGCGCCTCGTGCGGGGTGTCGGTGTCGATTGGGGCGCAGTCCCCGGACATCGCCCAGGGTGTCGACACCGCCTATGAGTCACGGGTGGAGGGTGAGGAGGATCTCCTGGACCGTCAGGGGGCCGGCGACCAGGGTTTGATGTTCGGCTACGCCTCCGATGAGACGCCGAGTCTGATGCCGCTGCCGATCGAACTCGCCCACCGGCTGTCCTTCCGGCTGACCCAGGTGCGCAAGGACGGCACGGTGCCTTATCTGCGCCCGGACGGGAAGACGCAGGTGACCATCGAGTACGACGGTGACAGGCCGGTCCGTCTGGACACGGTGGTGGTCTCCTCGCAGCACGCGGCCGATATCGACCTCGACGCGCTGCTCACTCCGGACATCCGCACGCATGTCGTGGAGCCGGTGCTGGCTCAGCTCGCGGTGGACGGGATCAAGCTGGAGACCGAGGGTTATCGGCTGCTGGTCAACCCGACGGGACGGTTCGAGATCGGCGGGCCGATGGGTGATGCGGGCCTGACCGGCCGGAAGATCATTATCGACACCTACGGCGGGATGGCCCGCCATGGTGGTGGCGCGTTCTCCGGCAAGGACCCCTCCAAGGTCGACCGCTCGGCCGCCTACGCCATGCGCTGGGTCGCCAAGAACGTGGTCGCGGCCGGACTCGCCAAGCGGTGTGAGGTGCAGGTCGCCTACGCGATCGGCAAGGCCGAACCGGTCGGGCTGTTCGTGGAGACCTTCGGGACCAACACCGTCGCCGTCGAAGCGATCGAGCAGGCCATCACCGACGTGTTCGACCTGCGCCCCGCCGCCATCATCCGCGACCTCGACCTGCTGCGCCCGGTCTACACCCAGACCGCCGCCTACGGCCACTTCGGCCGCGAACTCCCCGACTTCACCTGGGAACACACCAACCGCGCCGACGCCCTGCGCACCGCAGCCGACGCCCGCTAGGGCACCAGACCACCACCGGTGATCAGCGACCGAAGCGACCCAAGGAGTGCCCGTGCGCATCGCGGTGACAGGATCGATAGCCACCGACCACCTGATGGTCTTCCCCGGACGGATCGCGGACCAGCTGCTGCCCGAGCAGCTCGCCCACGTCTCGCTCTCCTTCCTCGTCGACCGACTTGAGGTGCGCCGGGGCGGTGTCGCCGCGAACATCGCCTTCGGGCTCGGCGGCCTCGGCCTCGCACCCCTGCTGATCGGAGCGGTGGGCACGGACTTCGCCGAGTACGAGCTGTGGCTGAAGGAGCACGGCGTCGACACCGGGGGCGTGCACGTCTCCGCGGAACGGCAGACCGCCCGCTTCATGTGCATCACCGACGAGGACACCAACCAGATCGCCGCCTTCTACGCGGGCGCGATGGCCGAGGCGTCCGACATCGACCTGCGCCCGCTCGTCACCGGACCCGACCGCCCCGGCCTCGTCCTCATCTCGCCCGACGACCCGGCGGCGATGCTGCGCCACACCGCGGAATGCCGCGACCTCGGCATCCCCTTCGCGGCCGACCCCTCACAGCAACTGGCCCGCCTCGACGGCCCCCAGGTCCGTGACCTCGTCGACGGCGCCACCTGGCTCTTCACCAACGAGTACGAGGCCGCGCTGCTCAAGGAGCGCACCGGCTGGAGCCGCGCCGACGTCCTCGCGACCGTCGGCACCTGGGTCACCACCCTGGGCGAGAAGGGCGTACGCCTCGAACGCCTCGGCCAGGCACCCCTCGTCGTCCCCGCCGTCCCCGACGCCCCGACCGCCGACCCGACCGGCGTCGGCGACGCCTTCCGCGTCGGCTTCCTGGCCGCCGTCGGCCAGGGCGCCCCGCTGGAGTCCGCGGCCCGACTCGGCTGTGCGCTGGCCTCCGTCGTCCTCGGCGCGGTCGGCTCGCAGTCGTACGAGATCGACCGGGCGCAGCTGACCGGCATCGTCGAGCGCACCTACGGCCCCGACGCGGCCCAGCCGCTCGCCTCCGTCCTCGGCGACCTGTCATGACCGCCCCCCACAACGCCCGCATCGCCGCCCTCCGCGAGGCGCTCGCCACCCGCGTGGTCGTCGCCGACGGAGCCATGGGAACCATGCTCCAGGCGCAGGACCCGACCCTTGAGGACTTCGAGAACCTCGAAGGCTGTAACGAGATCCTCAACGTCACCCGCCCGGACATCGTCCGCTCCGTCCACGCGGAGTACTTCGACGCCGGCGTCGACTGCGTGGAGACCAACACCTTCGGCGCGAACCACGCGGCCCTCGGCGAGTACGACATCCCTGAGCGCGTCCATGAACTGTCCGAGGCCGGCGCCCGCGTGGCCCGCGAGACCGCCGACGTGTACACGGCAGGCGACGGTCGTCAGCGCTGGGTCCTGGGCTCCATGGGCCCCGGCACCAAGCTGCCCACTCTCGGCCACGCCCCCTACACCCTCCTGCGCGACGCCTACCAGCGGAACGCCGAGGGCCTCATCGCCGGCGGCGCCGACGCGCTGCTCGTGGAGACCACCCAGGACCTGCTCCAGACCAAGGCCGCCGTCCTCGGCGCCCGCCGCGGCCTCGAAGCGCTCGGCCTGGACGTGCCACTGATCGTGTCGGTGACGGTGGAGTCGACCGGCACCATGCTGCTCGGCTCCGAGATCGGCGCCGCGCTCACCGCGCTGGAGCCGCTCGGTATCGACATGATCGGCCTCAACTGCGCGACCGGCCCCGCCGAGATGAGCGAGCACCTGCGCTACCTCGCCCGCCACTCCCGCATCCCGCTCTCCTGCATGCCCAACGCCGGCCTGCCGGTCCTGACCAAGGACGGCGCCCACTACCCGCTGGCCCCTTCGGAGTTGGCGGACGCCCAGGAGAACTTCGTACGGGACTACGGCCTGTCCCTGGTCGGCGGCTGCTGCGGTACGACGCCTGAGCACCTGCGTCAGATCGTCGAGCGGGTACGGGGCATGGCTCCGGGGGAGCGGGAACCGCGTCCCGAGCCGGGCGCGGCCTCGCTGTACCAGACGGTGCCGTTCCGTCAGGACACGGCGTACATGGCGATCGGTGAGCGGACGAATGCCAACGGGTCGAAGAAGTTCCGTGAGGCGATGCTGGAGGGTCGCTGGGACGACTGTGTGGAGATGGCCCGGGACCAGATCCGTGAGGGCGCGCACATGCTGGACCTGTGTGTGGACTACGTCGGCCGTGACGGTGTGGCGGACATGGAGGAGCTGGCCGGACGCTTCGCGACCGCGTCGACGCTGCCGATCGTTCTGGACTCGACCGAGGTCGACGTCATCCAGGCCGGCCTGGAGAAGCTGGGCGGCCGTGCGGTCATCAACTCCGTCAACTACGAGGACGGCGACGGCCCGGAGTCCCGCTTCGCGAAGGTCACCAAGCTCGCCCAGGAGCACGGGGCGGCGCTGATCGCACTCACCATCGACGAGGAGGGCCAGGCCCGCACCCCCGAGACCAAGGTCGCCATCGCCGAGCGGCTGATCGACGACCTGACCGGGAACTGGGGCATCCACGAGTCGGACATCCTCATCGACACCCTGACCTTCACGATCTGCACCGGTCAGGAGGAGTCGCGCAAGGACGGTATCGCGACGATTGAGGCGATCCGTGAGCTCAAGCGGCGCCATCCGGATGTGCAGACGACGCTGGGTTTGTCGAACATCTCCTTCGGTCTGAATCCGGCGGCCCGCATCCTGCTCAACTCGGTCTTCCTGGACGAGTGTGTGAAGGCGGGGCTGGACTCGGCGATCGTGCACGCGTCGAAGATCCTGCCGATCGCGCGGTTCAGCGAGGAGGAGGTGCGGACGGCCCTCGATCTGATCTACGACCGTCGCGCCGAGGGCTATGACCCGCTCCAGAAGCTGATGGCGCTGTTCGAGGGCGCGACCGCGAAGTCGTTGAAGGCGGGCAAGGCCGAGGAACTGGCCGCACTGCCGCTGGAGGAGCGGCTGAAGCGGCGGATCATCGACGGCGAGAAGAACGGCCTGGAGGCCGACCTCGAAGAGGCCCTCCAGGACTCGCCCGCTCTCGACATCGTCAACAACACGCTCCTGGACGGTATGAAGGTCGTCGGTGAGCTGTTCGGGTCGGGGCAGATGCAGTTGCCGTTCGTGTTGCAGTCGGCCGAGGTGATGAAGTCGGCGGTCGCCTATCTCGAACCGCACATGGAGAAGTCGGACGCGGAGGGCAAGGGCACGATCGTGCTGGCCACGGTCCGCGGGGATGTTCATGACATCGGTAAGAACCTGGTCGACATCATCTTGTCGAACAACGGCTACAACGTGGTCAACCTGGGCATCAAGCAGCCGGTCTCGGCGATTTTGGAGGCGGCCGAGGAGCACCGGGCCGATGTGATCGGTATGTCGGGACTGTTGGTGAAGTCCACGGTGATCATGAAGGAGAACCTGGAGGAGCTCAACTCCCGGGGCATGGCCGCTGATTACCCGGTCATCCTGGGGGGTGCGGCGCTGACCCGGGCGTATGTCGAGCAGGACCTGCACGAGATCTACGAGGGTGAAGTCCGTTACGCCCGGGACGCGTTCGAGGGTCTGCGGCTGATGGACGCGCTGATCGGTGTGAAGCGGGGCGTGCCGGGGGCTGTCCTGCCGGAGCTCAAGCAGCGCCGGGTCAAGCCCGTCGCGAGTGCCGTCGTCGTCAAGGAGAGTCCGGACAGTCCTGAAGAAGGGGGGCGTTCCGATGTCGCCGTCGACAATCCCGTCCCCGCGCCGCCCTTCTGGGGCACCCGGGTCGTCAAGGGCATCCAGCTCAAGGAGTACGCCTCCTGGCTGGACGAGGCCGCTCTGTTCAAGGGGCAGTGGGGGCTGAAGCAGGCGCGCAAGGGTGACGGGCCCACCTATGAGGAGCTCGTGGAGACCGAGGGGCGGCCGCGGCTGCGCGGGCTGCTCGACCGGCTTCAGACGGAGAACCTCCTTGAGGCCGCCGTCGTGCACGGCTACTTCCGCTGTGTGTCCAAGGGCGAGGACCTGATCCTGCTGGACGAGAACGGGTCCGAGCTGACCCGTTTCGCGTTCCCGCGGCAGCGCCGTGGCCGTCGGCTGTGTCTGGCCGACTTCTTCCGTTCGGAGGAGTCGGGGGAGACCGACGTCGTCGGGCTTCAGGTCGTCACCGTCGGCTCCCGGATCGGGGAGGAGACGGCCCGGCTCTTCGAGGCGAACGCCTACCGCGACTACCTCGAACTGCACGGCCTGTCCGTCCAGTTGGCCGAGGCCCTCGCCGAGTACTGGCACGCACGCGTGCGCGGCGAGCTCGGTATCGCCGGGGGTGACCCGGGCTCGCTGGACGGCATGTTCCGCACCGAGTACCAGGGCTGCCGCTACTCCTTCGGCTACCCGGCCTGCCCCGACCTGGAGGACCGCGCCAAGATCGCCGCCCTGCTCCGGCCGGAGCGCATCGGCGTCCATCTGTCCGAGGAGTTCCAGCTGCACCCCGAGCAGTCCACGGACGCCATCGTCCTGCACCACCCCGAAGCCAGCTACTTCAACGCCGGAGGCCGGGAGTGACGACGACCCTGCGCGACCTGCTCGACCGGGGAACCCCGTCGTTCTCCTTCGAGTTCTTTCCGCCGAAGACACCCAAGGGCGAGCGGACGCTGTGGGAGGCGATCCGCCGGATCGAACCGCTGGCCCCGACCTTCGTCTCGGTCACCTACGGAGCCGGCGGCTCCTCCCGGGACCGTACCGTCGAGGTGACCAAGCGGATCGCGACCGAGACGACCCTGCGCCCCGTCGCCCATCTGACCGCGGTCGGGCACTCGGTGTCGGAGTTGCGGCACATCATCGGCCAGTACGCCGACGCCGGCGTCCGGGACGTCCTCGCCCTGCGCGGTGACCCGCCCGGCGACCCCAACGCGCCCTGGATCGCCCACCCCGAAGGCTTCACCCACGCCCATGAACTGGTGCGTCTGGTCAAGGAGTCGGGGGAGTTCAGCGTCGGGGTGGCGGCCTTTCCCGAGCGGCATCCGCGCTCGGCCGACTGGGAGTCCGACATCCGGCACTTCGTCGCCAAGTGCAAGGCGGGCGCCGACTACGCGGTGACCCAGATGTTCTTCCACGTCGAGGACTACCTGCGGCTGCGCGACCGGGTCGCCGCGGCCGGCTGCGACACCCCGGTCATTCCGGAGATCATGCCGGCCACCGACGTACGCCAGATCGCCCGCTTCGCCGAACTCAGCGGCGCCGCCTTCCCCGAGGACCTCGCCCACCGCCTGGACGCCGTCCGCGACAACCCGGCGGACGGCCACCGCATCGGCGTCGAGTACGCCACCGCGATGGCCGAGCGGCTCCTCGCCGAGGGCGCCCCCGGCCTGCACTACATCACCCTCAACAAGTCCACGGCGGCCCTGGACATCCACCGCAACGTGCTGGCGGCGACCCGCGTCACCGCGTGAGGTCCACGGCACGACCGACCGAGCCGAACAGAGTCCAGCAGGAGGCGCAGGTGTACGACACTCCGGAGGAAGACGGCAGACAGTCCCAGGACATCCACGTCCTCGCCCCGCCGATCCGGCTCGCGGGCATCGACGAGGACGACTCCTGGGAGCCCCACGTCGTACGCGGCATCGACTGACGCCACCCTGCTCCACCGGTCCACGAGTGGGCGTTGGCAGTTTCCGACGAGCGGCGATGCGGAGGGGGTGCGGACATGGACGGTCTGCTGCGCGGCGGTGCGCGATGGTTGAGGAACCGCTGCCTGTGGCCGCTCTGGCGGTCCCTGGCGGCCTTCGGAGCCATGCATCTCGGCACCGGAACGCCCCAGGACCAGGGCCACGGCCAGGACATGGCTGATCCCGCCGCCGGCTCCCGCGGTTTCCTCGCGGGTCAGCTCTGGCGACGGTTCCTGGTGCTGCCGCCGGGGGTCGGTGGGCCACCGCCCGCCCACCCCGAGCGACTGCGTGCTGATCTGCCGCTGACGGCGCAGGAACGGCTGCTCGCCCGGGATTTGTGGCCCGGTTACGAACAGCGCGTCCGCGACACCAACTGACTCACCGTTCCTGACTCACCGTTCCTGACTCATTGCTCCTGGCTCACCATTCGATGAGGGCGAGCCCTGCGGCCATGCCGCCGCCGAAGCCGGCGAGGAGGATCAGGTCACCCCGGTGCAGGGCGCCTGCTCGGTGCGCTGCGTCGAGGGTGATGGGGATGGAGGCGGCGCCGGTGTTGGCGTAGGTCTCCAGGGTCTTGTGCATGGTGGCGTTCGGCAGGGCCAGCTCGGTGAACAGGTCGTCGAGCATGACGCCGTTGGCCTGGTGCGGGATGAAGTGACGGATGTCGTCGGGGACGACACCGGCCTCGTGCAGGAACTGCTTGACCAGCTGCGGGACATGGTCGGCGACGAAGCGGCGTACGCCCCGGCCGTCCATGGTGAAGTACTGCTGGCCCTCCTCAAGGGCCTCGGCCGTCAGGGGGGCGCGGCTGCCGCCGCCGGGGACCTTGATCAGGTCGGAGAGCTCACCGAAGGTGTGCAGGTCCAGGTGCCTGATCCGCGGCCCGCTCTCGCCTTGTCCGAGGACGATGGCGCCGGCTCCGTCGCCGAACAGCACGACCGTCCTGCGGTCGGCGGGGTTGAGGATGCGGGAGTAGATGTCGGCGCCTATGACGAGGGCGTGGCCGCCCTTGCGGGCCAGCAGGTTCTCCGCCGCCGACAGGGCGAACACCTCACCGGAGCAGACGGCGTTGACGTCGAAGGCGGCAGCGCCGGTGGCACCGAGGTTGCGCTGGACATAGGAGGCGGTGGGGGGTTGGGGCCGGTCGGGGGTCGACGTGGCGACCACGATCACGGACAACTGCGCGGCCGTGATGCCCGCCGACTCCAGCGCGGCGCGCGCCGCGGCGGTCGCCAGGTCCGACGTGGCCTCGTCGTCGGCGGCCCAACGCCGTTCACGGAAGGCCGTCTTGGTGATGATCCAGTCGCTGTCGACTCCGGCCGGTGCGCCGACTTCGTCGTTGGAGACGATCCGGTCCGGTACGTAGGCACCCGTACCGATGATCCTGACATCCTGCATGCGAGTGCCGCCCCTCAAGTGATGTTCGAATAACTGTGCGAATGTGGGACCGGATCGTGCGGGCGCCCCGGGGGCTGCCCGCACGAAAACGACTCCGGTCGGGCAACGCCCCAGGGGCGCGGGCTGTATCGATTTGCGGCTCCGCCGCGTGGGCGCGACCAGCCCCCACGGCGCCGCAGTCGAACGCTCAGCGCGCTTGGTAGATCCGCTTGTGACCGCTGATCCCGGCCAGCCGGAACGGCCCCGTGGTCTGCTCCTCCGTGGCGTAGTCGCCCCCGTCCGTGGGGAACGACCGCTCGTGCAGGTCGCGGTAGCCGGCGTAGTCGACCGGCTTGCGCCGGTTGATGGCCTCGTGGTTCGCCTCGGTGCGCAGCTGGTCGCGGTAGCCGGCGACGACCGTACCGGCGAAGAACTCGGCGACGCTGCCGGAGCCGTAGCTGAGGAAGCCGATGGACTTGCCGGTCAGGTCGTCGGACTGGTCGAGCAGCGCCGACAGGCCCAGGTACACGGAGGCCGTGTAGCTGTTGCCGACCACCGTGTTGTAGGCCGTGGTCAGGCCGATGGCCTGCGCGATGGCGTCCTTGTCGGTGTCCTGGCCGCAGTAGTTCAGCAGGTGGCGGTGGGCCTTGAAGGCCATCTTCGTGAACGGCTGGTGGTAGCAGAACGCGGCGAACTCCTCCAGGCCGCGGCCACCCTGCTCGCTGTAGTCCTTCCAGGTGCCCTCGACGGCCTGGAGGTAGGCGTTGATGGACTCGTGGCCGTCGACCAGCGCGGTGTTGAGGTAGTTGGGCCGCCAGAAGTCCATGACGTCGGCGGTGAACAGGCCCGAGGGGTCCTCGATGCGCACCAGGGCCGGGTCGAGGCTGACCAGCATGGCCACGGCCGCCGCGCCCTGCGTCGCCTCGCCGGGGCTGTCGAGCTCGTACTTGGAGACGTCACTGGCGATCACCAGGACCTGCTGGGCGGGGTCGCGCTGCACCAGGCCGATGGCGAACTGGAGGGCGGCCGTGGCGCCGTAGCAGGCCTGCTTCAGCTCGACGACACGGGTCGCCGAGGGCAGTCCGAGCAGCGAGTGGACGTACACGCCCGCCGACTTCGCCTGGTCGATCGAGGACTCGGTGGCGAAGACGACCGTGCGGATACGCTCGCTGCCGTGCCGGGCGATGATCGGCGCGGCGGCCGTCGCGGCGAGGGTCACGATGTCCTCGTCGGCGGCGGGGATGCTCATCGAGTGCTGGCCGATGCCGACGTGGTACTTGCCGATCTCGGTGCCGTTGTAGTCGGCGAGCGCGGTGTGCGGCAGCACGAACTCGCCCGTGGCGAACGACAGATCGTGGATTCCTATGGAGAGGGACATGACCTAGACACCAACCTTTGCGGTCTTGTTGTCGCGTTCCAGCTGGACGTGTGCGCGCATGAGCTCACCGGGGTTGGTCTGCGCCGCGAGCAGCGAGAGTTCGCCGCACAGCACCGTGGCCGCCGCGAGGACGGCGAGGCGGCGGGCGTTCTCGCCGGGCGCGGCCTCGGCCCGGCAGCCGAGCCGGGTCAGGTTCGTCTCCACGAAGCCGAGACCCTTGCCGTTGCCGACCGTGCCGACGATCAGGTTCGGCAGGGTGCAGGCGAAGTAGAGGTCGCCGTCGCGGTCCTCGGCCATCACGACGCCCTGCGATCCCTCGATGATGTTGGCCGCGTCCTGGCCGGTGGCCAGGTAGAACGCGAGCAGCATGTTGGCGTAGTGGGCGTTGGCCGAGCGGATGCCGCCGGCGAGGAGGGTGCCGAGCAGGTTCTTGCGGATGTTCAGCTCGACGATCTTCCCGGCCGTGGTGTGCAGCACGTCGCTCACCACGTCACGCGGGATGAGGATCTCGGTGACGACGTTCTTGCCGCGGCCGAGGATGCCGTTGATGGCGGTGGCCTTCTTGTCCGTGCAGTAGTTGCCGGAGATCGAGCCGTAGGAGATGCCCGGGATCGTCTTGAGAAGGTGGGCGAGCAGGGCGTCGGAGGCCAGGGTCGCCATGTTGTGGCCCGAGGCGTCGCCGGTGGTGAACTCGAAGCGGATGAACAGCAGGTTGGCGTTGATCTCGTGCCGGATGCCGATGAGCTGCGCGAACCTGCTGCAACCGCGCACCACCTCGCGCAGCTCGTCGATACGGGCCTCGATGGTCCGCGCGGCCGTCAGGGCGGTCTGGGCGTCCACGGCCTCGACGAGGACCGAGCGGGTCATCCGCTCGTCGACGAGGGTGGCGACGATCCCCTTCTCGGCCAGCCGGGACACCTTCGCGCCGCGGCCGACGGACGGCCACAGCGGCGACTCGTAGGTGGCCAGCGGAACCTGGGTCTCGGTGGTGGCGACGTTCCCCGAGATGCGCAGGGGGCCGACCCAGCGCATGGGGACGCCGGCGATCGCGTGTGCTTCGGTCATCGTGAGCTTCCTGTCATCTCGGTGAGGGCGTCGATGGAGCTGGAGCGCTGGGCGAATTGCCGGGTGTCGATGCCCCGGTCGACACAGAAGTCGCGGAGCTCGCCGTGGATCAGCAGGTCGCAGTGGGCGAGTTCGGCGGGCGTGCGCGCGCCGAGCATGGTCTGGAGGGCGGCCAGCTGGTCGAGCCAGGTGGAGATCTGCGCGACGAGCGCGGAGACCCCACCGTCGACCAGGGTCCGCAGGAACCCGCCCGAGGAGCCGACGGCACGGGCGCCGAGGGCGAGGGCGCGGGTCACGTCCAGCGGGTTGCGGACCCCGCCGGAGGCCAGCACGGGAATGCCGACGTCCTGCGCGTCGAGAAGGCAGGCGACCGTGGACTGGCCCCAGTTGTGCAGGAACGCGTAGTCGGCGAGCTCACGCCGGCCGTTCTCGATCCGGGCGAAGTCCGTGCCGCCGCGGCCACTGACGTCCGCGACCCGCACACCCAGGTTGGGCAGCGCGAGGATCGTCTGCCGGCTCAGACCGTTGCCGACCTCCTTGACGATCACCGGGACGTCGACGCCCGCCGCGATCCTCTCGATCTGCGCCGCCCACGATCCGAAGGAGCGGTCGCCCTCCGGCATGGGCGTCTCCTGCGCCGTGTTGAGGTGGATCTGCAGCGCGTTCGCCTCGATGAGGTCGATGGCGCGGCGCGCGTTGTCGACCGACGCCGTCGCGTTGACGTTCGCCAGCACGAACCCGTCGGGGTTCTCGCTGCGCAGCACCCGGAAGGTCTCCGCGCAGGACGGGTCCTTGAAGTAGGCGTGCATGGAACCGGACGCGATCGCCACCCCGGTCTCCCGGGCGGCCGTGGCCAGGTCCCGGTTGATGGCACCGGTCTTGGCACTGCCGCCGGTCATCGCGTTGATGTAGAGCGGCGCCTGCCAGGTGATGCCGGCGAAGCTCGTGGCCAGGGACACGTCCGGGCGGTCGATGCCGGCCAGGGCGTGGTGCACGAACGACACCTCGTCGAACTGGTTGCGTCCGCTGTGCGCGTGCTGCTGCTCCATGGCGAGCCGGACGTGGTCGTCCTTGCGCTGAGCGCTACTCATGCTTGGTTCCCTTCCAGGGCGGGACGCAGGGGCAGGGGCAGCACCCCGGCCGCGGCCCACCGTTGACGTACCTGCGAGATGTCGTGCGCGGCCCGCTCGTCGAGCAGGGCGATACCGCAGTCGCCGCCGCCCGCCCCGGAGGGCTTGGCCGCGCCGCCGACCGCTTCGGCCGCGTCGCACAGCGCGGTCAGTTCGGGCGTGAAGATGCCGAGGCCGACCTCGTCGTCCAGCCGGGCCAGCTCCTGCCGGGCCCGCCGGATCTCGTGCAGCAGCGCGGGGCCGTCGCCGTCCTCCAGCGCGGTGACCGCGGCCTGGACGAAGTCGGCGGTGGTCTCGATGAACTTCTGGTGCGAGGCACTGCCCCGCCAGGTCCGGCGCCGGTGCAGGTCGGAGACGAGCGCCTCGGTCGAGGCGGGGCTCTTGGTCCAGCCGACCTGGAAGGACAGCCCGGCCGGTGCCGGCAGCCGGCGTACCGAGAAACCGGGCCAGGGCGCCCGCAGCGCCTCCGCCACGCCCCGGGCGCGGGCCAGGTCGAGGACCTGCGCCCGGTCGGGGGCGCTGTAGGCGATCCAGCCGCCCCAGGTGCTGGCGGCGAGATCACCGCCAGAACCCTTGGGCTCGATACGGGCGGTGGCGAGCAGCGCCAGCCGGAACCGCTCCTCGGTCGTCAGCCGCAGACCGCAGTACGACGAGACCGCGTCGACGGTCGCCACCGTCACCGCGCCGCTGGAACCCAGGCCGTACTTACGGCCGTGCTCGTGCAGAGTGCTGCTGATCGACACCTTCAACGGCGGTACGGGCAGCCCGCGTTCGCCGAGCAGCTCGGTCACGGTCTCGACCGCGGACACCACATGCGGCATCCGCCCGTCGCCCCCGGCCAGCCGGCCGCCGTGCCGGCGCAGCCGCACCGGCCGCGAGCCGAGGTCGGAGTCGACGACGACATCGGCGTCGGCGTCGGCGGCTTCGGGCTCGGACGCGGTGACGGTGATGTACCGGTCGACGGCCACCAGGATCGCCTGGTTGCCGGGCTCGACCACCGCGTACTCGCCCGCGACGAACAACTTGCCCGGCGCGCGCCGCACCACGGCCTGCTGACCGGCCATCACACGCCCTCGTCCAGCAGCCGGGCGCCCGGACCGGGCACGGCGACGTGCACCGAACCGCCCGCCGCGGCCTCGCGTACGATCGCCGCCACCCGGTCCGTGTCCGCGCGCCGGCACAGCACCTTGACGTTCGGTCCGGCGTCCATCGTCACGTACGCCGGAACCCCGTCCCGGCGCAGTCGCAGCACGCCGTCGATGACGGTGAGCGAGGCCGGCGACATGTACCGCACCGCGGGGCGCGCCGCCAGCATCGTGGCGTGCATGCCGAGCGCGTTGCGTTCGGCGATCTCACCGACCGCCTCCAGGTCACCGCGCCCCAGCGCCGCCCGCATGTCGACGAGGTCGGCCTTGCTGGACTCCGCCCACGGCTCGAACAGCGGCGAGGTGTCCATGGTGCGGCGCATCGCCGTACGGCTGGACACCTCCTTGGGGCCCGCGTTGACGACCGCGACGACCAGCGCCGGGTCCAGGCGGGCGGCGTCCACGGGTTCGGCGTACGAGCTGGCGTCCGCCTCCTGCGGGGTGCCGGTGGGCGTGCCCGCGTGCCACACGGCGAAGCCGCCGAAGATCGACCGCGAGGCCGAGCCGGAACCGCGCCGGGCCAGCCGTGACAGGCCCCGCGCGTCCAGATCGAGCCCGTAGGCGGCGGACGCGGCGACGGCCAGCGCGGCGAACCCGCTGGCCGAGGACGCGAGTCCGGCCCCGGTGGGCACGGTGTTCTCGGTGTCGACGACGGCCCGCAGCGGGCTGCCCGCCCGCTCCCGGACCAGGTCCAGGAACGCGACGATGCGGCGCTCGGCCTCACCGGTCGCGGGCCGCCCGTTGAAGACGACCGTGTCCTGACCGGCCTCGGGGGCGAGCCGGACGCGGGTGGTCGTGGGGAACACGGACAGGGTCATCGACAGGCTGTCCGTGCGGGGCAGGAACAGCTTCTCGTCGCTCTTGCCCCAGTACTTGATGAGCGCGATGTTCGGGTGCGCGACGGCCGTCGCGACCGGCTGTTTGGCACGTACGGTCTGCTGATCCGTCCGTACGGTCGGCTGGTCAGTGCGCATGGTCGGCGACCCTCCTCAGCGGCACGACCCACGTCTGGACGGCGCCGGCCTCGTGCAGTTGCCGGGCGACCTCGCGGGCCTGCTCCGGCTGGGTCAGGGCGAGGACACAACCGCCCAGGCCACCGCCGGTGATCTTGGCGCCGAGGCTGCCCGCCTTCAGCGCGCCCTCGACCATCGCGTCGATCCGGTCGGTGCTCAGCCCGGCGGCCCGCATCAGCTCGTGGTACGCCGTCAGTAGTGCCCCGAGCCGCTCCGACCTGCCGTCGGCGAGGGCCACTTCGGCCGCCTCGACGAGCCGGGTCGCCCGGCGCAGGAACCGCTCCTGGGCCCCGGCCTCCCGCTGGAACCCGGACCGCAACAGCTGCACGGCCTCCTTGGTGCTGCCGGCCGTACCGCTGTCCGCGAGGATGAACAGGCCCTCGCAGCCCACGGTCAGATCCCGGGCCTGGCCCGCCTGGAAGCGCAGTGGGGCCGCCGCGCCTACCGCCATGGCGTCCACGCCGCTGGCCCGGCCGTGCGCCACGTTCTCGGCCGTCTGCACCAGCTCGAACGCCGTACTGCGGTCCAGCTCACGGTCGAAGAGATCGGCCAGGGCCATGACGATCGCCCGCGAGTGCGCGGCGCTGGAACCCAGCCCCCGACCGAGCGGGATGGCACCGTCGAGAATCACGTCCAGGTGCCGGGTGCCGGTGATGCCCATGCGCTCCTTGAAGGCATGGGTCAGCTGACGCAGACCGTCGGAGGCCCACGTCACCACCGCGCGGGACGCGGAACCGGTCATGGTGAAGGACAACTCGCCCTGCGCATCGCCGGTCGGCGTCGACCATCCGGCGCTCGCCGTGGCCGTGAGCTGCGGAATCGGCAGCGCCAGTGCCGGCGCCCCGTACACGACCGCGTGCTCTCCCAGCAGGATGGCCTTGGCATGGGCGCGGCCGATGCCCACGGAGCGAGCCCGGCGGCTTCCCGGCACTCCTTCCAATGAGGTCGGTAGTGTCAACCCACTCAGCTCCCCTTGTCGTTTCTGCGTTGCGGCGTTCACGGGCAGGTGCGCGGACGGCGCTGCAGGGCGATCTCCGTCAGCTCGTCGATGTCGAATTCCGAGCGGCAGTTCGGCGCGCCGTAGCGGGTGATCTTCCCGCGGCTCACCCATTTGCGGATGGTCGCCTCGGACACCCCCACGGCGAGTGCCGCCACATTCGTGGGGACAAGCCGGTGACGTGGCGGTTTCATCATGCGGTGACACCCTTTCGCTGCTGCTCCATGAGCCGCCTCAGGTTCAGCCATTCGTGCATTTCCCAGGAATGTCCGGCCGAGCATTCGATGCTGCCGTTACCGGTGACCCCGCCATTCAGCGCGGGCCTCATCGTTCCTTCGCAGTCGTCCATGGCGCACTGTCGGACGAGGGCGTTCACACTGCTGGGATCGGGGTCGATCGTGCCGCGCAACTCGGCGACGAGGCCCTCGATCTCGTCCACGAAATCGGCGGCCGGCGGCTGCGCCGCGAGCCACTCCAGATGCCGTGCCAGAAACCTCGACAGCTGCGGAACGGAATGCGCCGGAGCCGGGACTCCCCGCTGCTCCACGACGATCTCCGACCAGGAAACGAGAGTCTCGAGGAGGTTGTGCCGGGCATCCAGCACCGAGATGTTCAGGTAGTCCCGCCGCGCACTGCCCGACACCTTCGTCGGGTTGGTGCGTCGCGGCGTCGGCGACACATGGTGCAGGCTCTCCTGGTGCAGCCCGGGCAGCGCGCGCAGATCGCGCTCCACCTGACCCAGGCAGTCGGCGCACAGCAGTGACCCGGTGCCGGCGCGCCGCTCGTCGTCGTGGCTCCTGGGGCACGGGTCGGTGTTCATCGAATCTCCCTCACGAGGCGGCTCGCCGTCCGCGACCTCCGTGAAATCCCATGTGTTTTCCATGTCCCGTACCCCCGTCGATTTCCCAACTCCCGCGTGCGCGTGGGGCGCTCGCGGACCATTGCTTCTTCAGGGGAACTCCAGATTCCCATCCATATCCCCGGAGAGTCGGTGCGATTCCGTCCGAAGCGGAATCGGTGACGCTTTTCGACGAACGTACCGAGGGCTGACCGAGGCCTGCTGGAGTCCCGATACAGCCTTCTTCGCGGCTCGCCAGGAAGCCGGGACAGACCTGATCAGGAGACCGGCTTCCGTTTTCTCAAGCGGGGTTCAACCGGGATCTAAGCATTGGTTGAGCGACTGCCCCGACCGTTGCGGAGAAAGGAGGCGCTGTGGACGGTACGCATGCAGGCGAACGCGCAGTAAGCGTCGGACTCACCGCAAGGCCGCGCACGTCGGTGGCCGGTCCGAGGGTTCCGGGGGACCCGGTCCCGGCCGGCCGTCTGGACCAGCGCGACCCTGTCCTGCCCGTCGAGAGCGGAGGTACCGGTCACTTGAAGGTCTGTCTCGTCGGCGCCGGGCCGCGTGGCCTTTCCGTACTGGAACGGCTCTGTGCCCAGGAGCGGAAATCGCCGCGCTGGGATGCCGTCACCGTCCACGTCGTCGACCCGGACCCCCCGGGCGCGGGACGGGTGTGGCGTCCGACGCAGTCCCGGCATCTGCTGATGAACACCGTCGCCTCGCAGGTCACGGTCTACACCGACGCCAGCGTCCGCATCGACGGCCCGCTGGACGAGGGGCCGAGCCTGTACGAATGGGCCAAGGCCCTGGCCTCCAGCACCCTGGAGCCCGGCGCGGAGTGCGGCTACGACGAGGCCGCCCTCGCCGAGGCCGCCCGCCTCGGCCCCGACAGCTACCCCACCCGGGCCCTCTACGGCTCCTATCTCACCTGGGCGTTCCAGCAGGTCGTCGCCGACGCCGCCGCCCATGTGACGGTGCTGACGCACCCGGTGCGCGCGGTCGCTCTTGAGGACGAGACCGTGCGGACGGGCCCGCAGACCGTCGTCCTGGAGGACGGCACCCGGCTCACCGGCCTGTCCGCCGTCGTCCTCGCCCAGGGCCATGTCCCGGTCCGACTCTCCGACACGGAAGCGGGGTTGACGGCCTACGCGGAGCGCAACGGCCTGATCTACCTCGCTCCGTCCAACCCGGCCGACGTCGACCTCTCCGGCATCGGCCCCGGCGAACCCGTGCTGTTGCGCGGACTCGGGCTCAACTTCTTCGACTACCTCGCCCTGTTCACCTACGGCAGGGGCGGCGTCTTCACCCGCGTCGACGGCCGCCTGGTCTACCGGCCCTCCGGCCGCGAACCCAGGCTGTACGCCGGCTCCCGGCGCGGCGTGCCCTACCAGGCGCGCGGCGAGAACGAGAAGGGCGCCCACGGCCGCCACCACCCCCGGCTGCTGACCACCGGCTACATCGCCGAACTGCGCGCCCGCGCCCCGCACAGCGGCGCGATCGACTTCGCCGCCGACCTGTGGCCGCTGGTGTCCAAGGAGGTGTGCGGCGTCTACTACGCGGCACTGCTCACCGCACGCGGTGCGGCCACGGCCGCCGTCGACACCTTCGTCGAGGCCTATCTGCACGCCGAACCCGGCCCCGAGGAGGACCACCTCCTGGACGCCATCGAGGTCCCGGCCGCCGAACGCTGGGACTGGGAGCTCATAGCCCGCCCCTACGGCGATCGCGTCTTCACCGACCGGGCCGCCTTCCGGGCCTGGCTGCGCGGGCACCTCGACGACGACGTGCGCCTGGCCCGGCAGGGCAACGTCAGCGGGCCCGTCAAGGCCGCCCTCGACGTCCTGCGGGACCTGCGCAACGAGCTGCGGCTCGCCGTCGACCACGCGGGCCTGACCGCCGAGTCCCACCGGGACCACCTCGACGGCTGGTACACCCCGCTCAACGCCTATCTCTCCATCGGCCCGCCCGCCTCCCGCATCGAGGAGATGGCCGCGCTCATGGACGCCGGCATCCTCGACGTGACCGGCCCCGGCCTGCGCGTCACCGCCGACGGCGACGACCCGCTGGGCCCCTGCTTCACCGCCACGTCGACCGCGATACCGGACGTGTCGATCCGGGCCACCGTCCTCATCGAGGCACGGCTGCCCGAGATCGACCTGAGGCGCACCGCGGACCCGCTGATGAGCCGGCTGCTGGACACCGGCCAGTGTCAGCCGTTCCGCATCCCCGGCCAGGGCAGCGCTCATGAGACCGGCGGCCTGGCGGTGTCCGAGCGGCCCTACCACCTCCTCGACGCCCAAGGCGCCCCGCATCCACGGCGGTTCGCGTACGGCGTGCCCACCGAGTCGGTGCACTGGGTGACCGCCGCGGGCATCCGGCCGGGCGTCGGCTCGGTCACCCTGGAGGACTCGGACGCCATCGCGGCGGCGGTCCTGGCCCAGCCCGCACTGCCCGCGCACACAGGGGAGTCAGCCACGGTGACCCTGGCCGCCGCACCTCACACGAAGGCGATCGCATGACGCCCCCCTATGAGACCTCCCGCGCGCACACCCTCTCCGCCCACCTGGACGCGGGGCTCCTCTCCCCGGTCCGGGCGGGCACCGAGGCCGAGGCGGCCGTCGGGGACGGTGCCTGGCTCCAGGCGATGCTCGACGCGGAGGCGGGCCTGGCCCGCGCCCAGGCCCGCTGCGGCACCGTCCCCGCCCAGGCCGCCGCGGCCATCACCGCCGCGGCCCGCGCCGACCTGCTGGACGTACGCGAACTGGCCCTGGCCGCGCGGGAGACCGCGAACCCGGTCGTGGGCCTGGTCAAGGCGCTCACCGCGGTCGTCGCCGAACACTCCCCGCAGGCCGCCGAGTACGTCCATCGCGGCTCCACCAGCCAGGACGTCTTCGACACCGGCGCGATGCTGGTGGCCCAACGGGCGCTGCGGCTGATCGTCCGCGATCTGCGCTCGGTCGCCGACGCCCTGGGCCGCCTCGCCGCCGCCCACCGGGACACGGTGACCGCGGGCCGCACCCTGGCCCTGCACGCCGTACCCACCACCTTCGGGCTCAAGGCGGCCGGCTGGCGCCAACTGGTCCTCGACTCCGTCGAGCGCCTGGAACGGATCGAGCTGCCGGTCGCGCTGGGTGGCGCGGCCGGCACCCTCGCCGGCTACCTCCAGTACGCCGGTGAGGGCGCTGACCCCGCGACCGTGCTCGACGAACTCGGCGCCGCCTTCGCCGACGAGACCGGTCTGGCCGAACCCGCCCTGCCCTGGCACGCCCTGCGCACCCCCGTCGCCGACCTCGGCGCGGCGCTCGCCCACACCACCGGCGCCCTCGGCAAGATCGCCGCCGATGTGCTGGTCCTGACCCGCACCGAGGTCGGCGAGGTCGCCGAACCCGCGGTCACCGGACGCGGCGTCTCCTCGGCGATGCCGCACAAACGCAACCCCGTGCTCGCCACCCTGATCCGCTCGGCCGCGCTCCAGGTCCCCGCGCTGGCCACCGTATTGCTCCAGGCCCTGCCCACCGAGGACGAACGGTCGGCCGGGATGTGGCACGCGGAATGGCAGCCCCTGCGCGAGGCCCTGCGGCTGACCGGAGGCGCCGCGCACACGGCCGTCGAACTCGCCCGCGGGCTCCTGGTGCGCCCGGAGCGGATGCGGGCCAACCTCGCCGCGACCGGCGGACAGCTCGTCTCCGAACGTGTCTCGGCGGTTCTCGCGCCGCGCCTGGGCAAGACGGCGGCGAAGGAACTGCTCACCCAGGCCTCGATGCTGGCCTCCCGCACCGGGCTTCCCTTGGCCGACGTCCTGGCCGACCTGCCCCAGCTCGCCGGCCTCCTCACCCGAGAGGAGGCGACCGCACTCCTCGACCCGGCCGGCTACACCGGCCTCGCCGGCCCGCTCGTGGACCGGGCCCTGACGACCCCGGCCCACGCCCCGACCCCGTCGCCCTGACGGCGGGAACGAGATGGTGCGTACGGCGCGGGCGACGCCGTACGCACCATCGGTGCACCGCGATATCAGCGCCCCGCCTCAAGCCCCCCTCGAATGCCACTTGAGCCGCCGTCGAACCTGGTCGCGTCGGCTCCCGCGCGGCGCATGATGCAAACACAACGCACAGGGGAGGCGGCCGAGTTGAGTCTGGACGCACGTGTTGTCGACAGGGGCGGCGGCCACGGCCACGCCGTGGTGATCGGCTCCGGCCTCGCCGGGCTCACCGCGGCGCGGGCACTGGCGAACCTCATGGACCGGGTCACCGTCGTCGAACGCGACTGGCTGCCGCGCGGTCCCGGCCGCCGCCGGGGTGTGCCCCAGGCACGCCACACCCACACCCTGACCACCACCGCCCACGAAGGTCTGGAGCGGCTGTTCCCCGGGGTCCGCCACGACCTCGTGCGGGCCGGCGCGGTCCGCGTCCGCGTCCCCGCGGACCTGCTGACGCTCGGCCCGGCCGGCTGGCTGCCCCGCTTCGACACGGGCCTGTCCCGGTTCAGCGCCGGCCGCGACCTGATCGACGCGGTGGTACGGGACCGGGTGCGCGCCGACCCCAAGGTGACCTTCCTGCCCGACCAGGAGGCCGTCGCCCTGGAGGCAGGCCCCCAGGACACCGTCGCCGGCGTATGGGTCCGCACCCGCGACCGGCGCTCACCGGACGGCTTCGCACCCCGGCGGCTGCTGTCCGCCGACTTCGTGGTGGACGCCTCCGGCCGCGGCTCCCGCGTCCCCGAATGGCTCACCGAACTCGGCTACGCACCACCGCGCGAGACCGTGTCCGCCGCCGCGACGACCCACGCCACCACCCTCTACGCCCCGCCCGTCGGCCATGTCGCCGACTTCGAGGGCGTGCAGCTCATGCCCGCCCCCGGCGACCCCCGCCGGGCCCTGCTCAGCCCCGTCGAGGGCGGCCGCTGGTCGGTCACGATCAGCACCGGCGACGACAGCACACCGCCCACCGACCACACCGAACTCCTCGACGCCGCCGGCTCGTTGCGCGACCCGCTGCTGCGCGACCTCATCGCGAACGCCACCCCGCTCGGCCCCGTCTACACCTGCCGCACCCGAAGCAGCCGACGCCACTACGAGCAACTGCGCCGCTTCCCGGACCAGTTACTCGTCGTCGGTGACGCCCTCGCCACCCTCGACCCGGCCCACGGCCACGGCATGACCCTCGCCGTGGAGTGCGCCCTCGCCCTGGAGCAGGTGCTCACCGCACACGGCACCGCCGTCGGGATCAGCCACCGGCTGCGCCGGGCGCTGGCCCACCGCCTCGCCCCCGCCTGGCGGTCGGCCACCCGCCCGCTCGATGCGCCGGAGGGCCTGCGCGCCCGGCTCGGCAGCCGGTACGGCTCCCGGCTCGCCGTCGCCGCCACCACCGACCGGCAGGCCGCGACCGAACTGCTCACCGCGCACGAGACCCTCGCCCCACTCGCCGCCCGCGCCCTGTGGGCCACCCTGCGCCCCCGGAGCGAGGCCGCCGCACCGCCACCGCCCACCGCCACCCACGGCCCCGACGCCCGCCGACGCCGTCCCGCCGCACCGACGGCACCCGTCATCGGCGTCGCCACCGGCTCCGTACGGCCCCGGCCCACCGGCTCCTCGGCCCACTGGCCCGCCGTGGCCCCGGCCGGAGAACGGCGGCGACCGTGAACTGGGCCTGGCTTCACGCCACTTGGCGCGTTCAACGCCGTCGCGGACGACATCGCACACTCATACGCTCGGCCTCATGACTGAGGTGACTGAGGCGGAGCAACCAGCCGACCACGCAGAGCACTTGCGGCCACAGATCCGTCAACTCTCTCAAGGATCCCTTGAGTTGCCACTTGAGTATCACTTGAGCGCGGTTGTTCGCCCTTGCCGCGCGTCGATAGCGTTTCACCAGCTCCAGGGCACGGGCCCGCTTGCGCCGCGGCAGGCCACCTCCATGACCGGCCGGACGCCGGCCGTACCGGGTGTGCCTGTGACGGCCGAGCGGCGACGGGAGGGCGCGCGGGTATGAGCACGACCGAGAGGGCGCCACACAGTGTGCGCACCACACCAGCCAAAGGCGAACGGATAGCGGACTGGGCAGACGGACGGCTCGGGATCTACAGCCTCCGGTTCCTGCTGCGCAAGGTGTTTCCCGACCACTGGTCGTTCATGTTCGGCGAGATCGCGCTCTACAGCTTCATCGTGCTGATCCTCACCGGCGCCTGGCTCACCATGTTCTTCGACCCGAGCATGAGCGAGACCGTCTACCACGGGTCGTACGTCCCGCTCCAGGGCATCCCGATGTCCCAGGCGTACGCCTCCACCCTCGACATCAGCTACGAGATCCGCGGCGGCCTGTTCATCCGGCAGCTGCACCACTGGTCGGCCCTGATCATGATCGCCGCGCTGTGCGCACACACACTGCGGCACTTCCTGACCGGCTCGTTCCGCAAGCCGCGCGAGCTGAACTGGCTGATCGGCTTCATCATCCTGGTCCTGGTCACCCTGGAAGGCTTCGTCGGCTACTCACTCCCCGACGACCTGCTCTCCGGCACCGGCCTGCGCATCGCCGAAGGCGTCACGCTCGCCATCCCGGTGGTCGGCACCTATCTGACGCTGTTCCTGTTCGGCGGCGAATACCCGGGAACCGACATCATCCCGCGGTTCTACAGCATCCACATCCTGCTGATCCCGGGCATCGTGCTGGCGCTCACCGCGGCCCACCTGATCCTGGTCTTCTACCACAAGCACACCCAGTTCCGAGGCCCCGGCCGCACCGAGAACAACGTCGTCGGCCAGCCCCTGATGCCGCACTACACGGCCAAGGCGGGCGGGTTCTTCTTCCTCGTCTCCGGTGTGCTCGCGCTGCTGGCGGGCATCGCCCAGATCAACCCGATCTGGACCTACGGCCCCTACCGCGCCGACCAGATCTCCCAGGGCTCCCAGCCCGACTGGTACATGGGCTTCCTCGAAGGCGCCCTACGCGCCATGCCCGCCTGGGAATTCGTGCTGCCAGGCGGCTACACCGTCAACATGGGCGTCCTGCTGCCCGCGGTCATCCTGCCCGCCCTCATGATCAAGATCTTCGCCGCGTGGCCGTTCCTGGAAGCCTGGATCACCGGCGACAAACGGGAACACCACCTGCTCGACCGGCCCCGCGAACAGCCCACCCGCACCGCGTTCGGCCTCGCCTTCGTCAGCTTCTATCTGGTGCTGTTCTTCGGCGGCGCCAACGACGTCCTGGCCGAGCACTTCCATCTGTCCCTGAACCAGATCACCTGGGCGGTACGGATCGGCCTCTTCGCCGTTCCGGCACTGACCTACATCATCACCAAGCGCATCTGCCTCGGCCTCCAGCGCCGCGACCGCGACAAGCTGCTCCACGGCCGCGAGACCGGACGCATCAAGCGGCTGCCGCACGGCGAGTTCGTCGAGGTCCACGAGCGCCTCGACCGCGAGACCGAGTACACCCTGCTGTCCAGGGAGATGCCCGAGATCCTGCCGGCCCCCGAGGCCACCGACGCCGACGGCGTGCCCAACCCCCACGTCCGCGAGGAGAAGCGGCGCCATCTGCTCAGCCGCTGGCTGTTCGGCGGCCAGATCGCCAAGCCCACCCGCGAGGAGATGCGGCACGCCCTGGAACACCTCGACCCCGACCACGCCCCCTCACCCAACGGTCACGCCGCCCTCGAAGAGCGCGACCAGGACCGGCACCAGAACCAACAGGTCCACTGACCCGGCGCACGAGCGGAGCACCGGGTCGGCATGAGAACGCGGCGCGGGTGATCAGGGGACGGATCACCCGCGCCGCTGCCGTTCCCCCGCCCTTGTCCTCCGGCCGCCGTGCCGGAGCATCCACGGAGGCCCGATGAGCCGAATCCCACGGCACCGGGACGAGCCCCGGGCCGAGTCCATCACCCGGGCCCGCCCCGGCCTGTCCCAGGACCTGCGCGGCCGTCAGCGCCGCTACGTCACCGCCATGCTGGTGCGCACCGCCTGCGTCGTCGTGATGGCGCTCACCTGGAACCGCTGGCCGGCCGTCGCGGTCTGCGCCCTGGCGGGCGGGGTCCTCATCCCGTACGTCGCCGTCGTCGCCGCGCAGGCGGGCTGGCGCCAGCAGCGCGGCGTACGGCCCGAACTGGCCCGCCCCGTCACCGAACCCGCGCCCCGGGTCGTCCTCGAACCCACCCTGGTCCTGCCACCGGAACAGAACACGGCGGCCTGAGCCCCGACACACGAAAAACGCCGGGCCGGACACCTTGAGGAAGGTGTCCGGCCCGGCGTGTGCCCGGCTGTTCGCGTTCTCAGCGCGCCCGGTCGGCCTCGCGGAGGATCGCGCAGGCCTCGGCCACCGGGTCGGCGTGCCCACCGGGGTGCACGACCAGATGGAGACGCTGCGCCCGCCCGTCCTGGACGTCGAGCACCAGGGCGTGCAGCACGGTGCCCTCCCGGTCCCGGAAGACCCAGCCGGCCCGGTCGCCCACCAGGGACTCGTCCAGGGTGATGCCGACCCGCGCGAGCGGCGGCACGATCGCCGAGAGCATCCGCGCGACGTTCTCGGCACCGGCCACACACGTGGGCCACGGCAGCGGTTCACGCCCGCCGTCGCTGACCGTCGCGACCGCGTCG
Organism: Streptomyces sp. NPDC051913; assembly: GCF_044593635.1. Classification (NCBI taxonomy): domain Bacteria; kingdom Bacillati; phylum Actinomycetota; class Actinomycetes; order Kitasatosporales; family Streptomycetaceae; genus Streptomyces; species Streptomyces sp. NPDC051913. The sequence goes on from NZ_JBIUCI010000019.1 coordinate 34,694, forward strand.
AGCAGCTGACGGCAGGCCTCCTCGGAACACCCGAGGGCCGCCGCGATCCGCTCGTCAGCGCACCCGAACGCCTCCCGCAGCACGAACACCGCGCGCTCCAGCGGGGACAGCCGCTCCAGCACCATCAGCGCCGACAGCGACAGCGAGTCCGCCAGCTCCGCCGGCCGGTCCAGGTCGGCCAACCCGCTGTCGGCGAGCAGCGGCCCGACGACCTCACCGCGCGCCACACGGGCCGACTGCAAGGCCCTGGCCGCGATCCGGGTGACCTCGGCCGCCAGGTGCCCCTCGACGGAGGCGGGCTGTTCCGGCGCGGCCATCCAGCGCAGCCAGGCCGCCTGCACCGCGTACTGGGCGGCGCGGGTCTCACCCAGGATCCGGTAGGCGATCGCGTACAGCAGGGGCCGCAGCTTCGTGAACTCGTCGGCTCTGCGCACAGCGGCTCCTCGGCAATGGCCCCCGGGGGGGCGTGCCCGCCGTCAGGGGGGGGGCGACGGACGGGCACGCCTCGGGGGAGGGGGGATCCCAGCCCACTGTAAGAGCGGCCGACCGCCGATTTCTCTACCGGCAGCGGAAGTTCGAGTTCAAATGCAGTGAGGATCCACTGTCGGAGGACGAACGGCATTCATGTCAATGGGACTCGACCGCATTTCGAGGGAATCCACCAATACTCGGGATTCAAACTCCAATGACACTCAGGGAAGTTGACGCAATGACGAGCACTCGAACCAGCCCCGTTCAGGCCGTCGAGGACGCGCTCCGCCGGTTCTTCGCCGACCGCAGGGACGAGGCCGCGGCGATCGGCCCGGCCTGCGTCGACGCGGTCACCGAGCTGGAGACGTATGTACTGCGCGGCGGCAAGCGCGTCCGCCCGACCTTCGCCTGGCTCGGCTGGCTCGGCGCCGGAGGCGACGAGAACGCCGACGGCACGGCCGGTGGTGCCACGGCCGAGTCGGTGGCCCGTATCGGCGCCGCCCTGGAGCTGTTCCACGCCGCCGCCCTGATCCACGACGACGTCGTCGACGCCGCCCCCACCCGCCGCGGCGCCCCCGCCGCCCACGTCATGTTCGCGAGCCTGCACCGGGACGCCTGCTGGAACGGCGACGCGGAACTCTTCGGCACCGGCGCCGCGATCCTGACCGGCGACCTCGCCCAGGGCTGGGCCGAGGACCTCGTCCACACCTCCGGGCTGCCCACGCCGGCGCTGGCCCGGGTGGTCCCGGTCTGGTCGGCCCTGCGCACCGAGGTGCTCTGCGGTCAGCTGCTCGACGTCACGGCCGAGGCGGCGGGCCAGGAGGACATCGACACACCCCAGCGCGTCAACCAGTACAAGACGGCCTCGTACACGGTGGAACGCCCACTGCACATCGGCGCCGCCATCGCCGGCGCGGACGCCGAACTCATCGCCGCCTACCGCGCGTTCGGCAGCGACATCGGCATCGCCTTCCAGCTCCGCGACGACCTGCTCGGAGTGTTCGGCACCCCCGAGGAGACCGGCAAGCCGTCCGGCGGCGACCTCATCCAGGGCAAGCGCACCGTCCTGTTCGCGGCGGCGCTGAAGTACGCCGACCAGCGCGACCCGGACGCCGCCAAGTTCCTCCGCACGAAGATCGGCACCCCGATCACCGACGACGAGCTCACCGCGATGCGCGCCGTCATCACCGACGTCGGCGCGGTGGACCACATCGAGCGTGACATCACCCGGCGCACCGAGCGCGCCCTCGCCGCCCTGCGGTCGAGCAGCGCCACCGACCACGCGAAGGACGAACTGACCGCTATGGCGATCAGCGCGACCCAGCGGACGTCGTGAACCGGCGGACGTCTTAACCCGGCGGACGTCGTAATACTTGGAAATTGCTCAACTCCCGCTCTATAAAAGCCCCTTGGGTGACTCAGGTCACCTCAAGGGGCTCTTGGTTTTCGCATTAGATGCGTGTCACAATTTTTGCACGTCCTCCCTGCCCGAATTCGTTTCAGTGGCAGTGAGTTGACGTCCCATCCGCCGGTTCGTAGCGGCACAAGGTGCCCTCCCGGCTCAGCTCCCCTTTCGACACCGTATTTCGATCTGTGGAGAACGCATGCCCATGAGCAGGTTGCGCTGGCTGACCGCGGGGGAGTCCCACGGTCCCGCGCTCGTCGCGACGCTGGAGGGTCTGCCCGCCGGCGTGCCGATCACCACGGAGATGGTGGCGGACCACCTGGCCCGGCGCCGGCTCGGCTATGGACGCGGTGCCCGGATGAAGTTCGAGCAGGACCAGGTCACCTTCCTCGGTGGCGTCCGGCACGGACTCACGCTCGGCTCGCCGGTCGCCGTCATGGTGGGCAACACCGAGTGGCCGAAGTGGGAGCAGGTCATGTCGGCCGACCCGGTGGACGAGGAGATCCTGGCCGGGCTCGCTCGAAACGCGCCGCTGACCCGCCCGCGTCCCGGTCATGCCGACCTCGCGGGGATGCAGAAGTACGGCTTCGACGAGGCTCGGCCGATCCTGGAGCGTGCCTCGGCGCGTGAGACGGCGGCCCGGGTGGCGCTGGGGGCGGTGGCCCGGTCGTATCTGAAGGAGACGGCGGGGATCGAGATCGTCAGCCATGTCATCGAGCTGTGCTCGGTGAAGGCGCCGCTGGGTGTGTATCCGACGCCGGCGGACGTGGAGAGGCTGGATGCGGATCCGCTGCGCTGTCTGGACGCGGACACGTCGAAGGCGATGGTGGCGGAGGTCGACCAGGCTCACAAGGACGGCGACACCCTGGGGGGTGTGGTCGAGGTCCTGGCCTACGGCGTTCCTGTCGGTCTGGGCTCGCACGTGCACTGGGACCGCAAGCTCGACGCCCGTCTGGCGGGTGCGCTGATGGGCATCCAGGCCATCAAGGGTGTCGAGATCGGCGACGGCTTCGAGCTGGCGCGGGTGCCGGGTTCGAAGGCGCACGACGAGATCGTCAACACGCCGGAGGGCATCCGCCGTGTCTCGGGCCGCTCGGGTGGTACCGAGGGTGGTCTGACCACGGGCGAACTGCTGCGTGTGCGTGCTGCGATGAAGCCGATCGCCACTGTGCCGCGTGCCCTTCAGACCGTCGATGTGTCCACCGGTGAGGCGGCTCCGGCCAATCATCAGCGTTCCGACGTCTCCGCGGTTCCGGCCGCGGGGATCGTCGCCGAGGCGATGGTCGCGCTGGTCCTCGCGGACGCGGTCGCCGAGAAGTTCGGGGGCGACAACGTCGTCGAGACCCGCCGCAACGTCCAGTCGTACCTCGACCACCTGCACATCAGCTGAACGTTCCCCGCGGGCAGCACCCTTCCCGCAGCTCCCGCAACCACCTTTTCCGAGCACACGAGCACACAAACAGGGGTTGACCGTGTCCGAATCCGTAGACGTAGACACCACGGCGACGTCCGCCGCGTTCACCGACGCGTCCGAGGTGCGGAGCCACAACCGCGCCATCGTCGAGCAGTACATGAAGACCCTCGGGCAGGACCGGCTGCGCCGCCACGAGCTGTTCACCGAGGACGGTGTCGGCGGGCTGTGGACCACCGACACCGGTTCACCCGTCGCCACCCACGGCCGCGACCGGCTCGGCGAGCACGCCGTCTGGTCCCTGAAGTGCTTCCCGGACTGGGAGTGGTTCAACGTCCGGATCTTCGAGACGGACGACCCCAACCACTTCTGGGTCGAGTGCGACGGCCGCGGCAAGATCCGCTTCGGGGACTACCCCGAGGGCCTCTACGAGAACCACTTCCTGCATTCCTTCGAGTTCGAGGACGGGAAGATCAAGCGCCAGCGCGAGTTCATGAACCCGTTCCAGCAGCTGCGCGCCCTGGGCATCCCGGTCCCCGAGATCAAGCGCACCGGAATCCCCACCTGATGACGCCCCCTGGCACGAACGACCCCACCGCTGGATCGGAGATCGGCATGAACGAAGTCGTGAAGGACGTCACCCGGGACATCCGTGTCCGTGAGGCGTTGCAGCAGCCCGAGTGGAGCGATCTGCTCCAGCTGAGCCGGGTCGGCGAGGCACTCGCCTCCCGCCCCACCCTCGTACAGCCCGACGACGTGGCCACCATGCGCACCCTGCTCGGCAAGGTCGCCGCCGGTGAGGCCCTGGTCGTGCAGTCCGGGGACTGCGCCGAGGACCCGCAGGACTCCACCGCCGAGCACGTCGCCCGCAAGGTCGCCGTCCTCGACCTGCTCGCCGGGGCGCTCGGCCTGATCACCGGCAAGCCCGTCCTGCGCGCCGGACGTATCGCGGGCCAGTTCGCCAAGCCCCGCTCCAAGCCCACCGAGATCATCGACGGCGTCGAACTCCCGTCGTTCCGTGGACACATGGTCAACGCCCCCGAGACGGACGCCGAGAGCCGGCGCGCCGACCCGCTGCGCATCCTCACCGGCTACATGGCCGCCAGCGACGTCGTCGACCACCTCGGCTGGCGCGAGCGCGGCGCGGGCCGCGACGTCGTCAACCCCCGCGTGTGGACCAGCCACGAGGCGCTGCTCCTCGACTACGAGGTGCCCATGCTCCGCGTGGACGAGCAGGGCCGGCTGTTCCTCGGCTCGACCCACTGGCCGTGGATCGGCGAGCGCACCCGCCAGGTCGACGGCGCCCACGTCGCCATGCTCGCCCAGGTCAGCAACCCGGTCGCCTGCAAGGTCGGGCCCTCCATGGAGCCCGAGGAGCTGCTGGCGCTGTGCGAGCGCCTCGACCCGTGGCGCGACCCGGGCAAGCTCACCCTCATCGCGCGGATGGGCGCCGGCAACGTCGCCGACCGCCTGCCGCGCCTGGTCGAGGCCGTCCGTGAGGCCGGCCACCCGGCGATCTGGCTGACCGACCCGGTGCACGGCAACACCGTCAACGCGCCCAGCGGCCACAAGACCCGCCTGGTGGAGACCGTCGCCCTGGAGGTCTCCCGCTTCGTCACCGCCGTACGCGACGCGGGCGGAGTCGCCGGCGGACTGCACCTGGAGACCACGCCCGACGACGTCACCGAGTGCGCCTACAACAAGGACGACCTGCACACCGTGGGCGAGCGCTACACCTCCTTCTGCGACCCCCGCCTCACCGCGCGGCAGGCCATGTCCGTCGTCGAGTCCTGGACCGCCTGAGACCCCACGCACCCAGCAGGAACAGGAGCCGAAGCCATGACCGGCATACCTCCCATCTCCGCGTACCCGCTGCCCGCCCAGGGCGACCTGCCGCCGGCCGCCGTCGACTGGAAGGCCGACCCCGCCCGGGCCGTCCTCCTCGTCCACGACATGCAGCGGTACTTCCTCAAACCGTTCCCCGACAGCCTCCGCGACGACCTGATACGCGGCGCGGCGCAGCTGCGCGAGCGCTGCGCCGCGCTCGGCGTCCCCGTCGCCTACACCGCCCAGCCCGGCGGCATGACCGACGAACAGCGCGGTCTGCTCAAGGACTTCTGGGGCCCCGGCATGCGCACCACCCCCGAGGACCGCCAGGTCGTCGACGCCCTCGCCCCGGCCGCCGACGACTGGCTGCTCACCAAGTGGCGCTACAGCGCCTTCTTCAAGACCGACCTGCTCCAGCGGATGCGGGACACCGGCCGCGACCAGCTCATCCTGTGCGGGGTGTACGCCCACGTGGGCGTCCTCGCCACCGCCGTCGAGGCCTACACCAACGACATCCAGCCGTTCTTCGTCGCGGACGCCACAGCGGACTTCTCCCAGGAGTACCACCGCTCGGCCCTCACCTACGCCGCCGAGCGCTGCGCCCGCGTCCTCACCGCGAAAGAGGTGTTCGCATGACGTACGGCGATCTGCTCGACCAGGCGCTGAACGGTCCCGCCCAGCAGCCGTACGCGCTGCTGCACCGCCCCGGCGCCACCGGCTCCGACGTCGTCGAGGTCCTGACGGGCGAGGTCTCCCTGCCCGCCACCCTCGCCGACATCGACCTGCCGGAGAGCACGCGGGACGGCGCCCACCACGAGGTCCTCGTGGTCCTTCCCTACCGGCAGCTCACCGAGCGTGGCTTCGCCTGCTCCGACGACGGCACCCCGCTCGTCGCCATGACCGTCACCGGCCAGCAGCGGCTGCCCCTCGACGAGACCCTGGCCCGCATCCCCGACGTGCCCACCACCCTGTCCGGCGGCGACTTCGACGTCGACGACGCCGCCTACGAGGACGTCGTACGCCGCATCGTCAAGGAGATGATCGGCACCGGCGAGGGCGCCAACTTCGTCATCAAGCGCACCTTCGTCGCCGACATCACCGACTACGGCCCGCGCAGCGCCCCCGCCCTGTTCCGCCGGCTCCTCACCCGCGAGTCGGGCGCCCACTGGACGTTCCTCATCCACACCGGCACCCGCATCCTCGTCGGCGCCTCCCCGGAACGGCACGTCAGTCTCCAGGGCGGCACCGCCGTCATGAACCCCATCAGCGGCACCTACCGCTACCCTTCGTCCGGGCCCACCCTCTCCGGCGTCCTTCAGTTTCTCGGCGACCGCAAGGAGACCGACGAGCTGTACATGGTCCTCGACGAGGAACTCAAGATGATGGCCCGGATCTGCCCCGGCGGCGGCCGGGTCGTCGGCCCGTACCTGAAGGAAATGGCGAGGGTCGCGCACACCGAGTACTTCATCGAGGGCCGCACCGACCGCGACGTCCGCGACATCCTGCACGAGACGATGTTCGCGCCCACCGTCACCGGCAGCCCGCTGGAGAGCGCCTGCCGCACCATCACCCAGTACGAGCCCGGCGGCCGCGCCTACTACAGCGGCGCCGCGGCACTGATCGGGCGGGACGCGGACGGCGAGCGGGTCATGGACTCCGCGATCCTCATCCGCACCGCCGACATCAGCGCCGAAGGCCGCATCGGCATCGGCGTCGGCGCCACCATCGTGCGCCACTCCGACCCCGCCTCCGAGGCCGCCGAGACCCGCGCCAAGGCCGCCGCCCTCGTCTCCGCGTTCGGCGGCGCCCCGGAGACCGAACGCTTCGCCGACCACCCCGTCGTCCGCGAGGCCCTCGGACAGCGCAACACCTCCATCGCCGACTTCTGGCTCACCGACGCCGAAGCCCGCGAGGCGGCCCGCCCCGAACTCGCCGGACGCAGCGTCCTCGTCATCGACGCCGAGGACACCTTCACCTCCATGCTCGACCAGCAACTGCGGTCCCTGGGACTGCGGGTGACCGTCAGCCGCTTCGACGAGCCCTACTCCTTCGACGGCCACGACCTGGTCGTCATGGGCCCCGGCCCCGGCGACCCGCAGGAACTCGCCCACCCCAAGATGGCCCACCTGCACCAGGCCATCGACACGCTGCTGCGCGAGGGACGCCCCTTCCTCGCCGTCTGCCTCAGCCACCAGGTCCTCGGACTGCGCCTCGGCCTGCCGCTGCGCCGCAGGGACACACCCAACCAGGGCGTGCAGAAGCAGATCGACCTGTTCGGCGGCCCCGAACGCGTCGGCTTCTACAACACGTTCGCCCTGCTCGCCGACCACGACGAGTTCCACGCGGACGGCATCGGCCCCGTCCAGGTGAGCCGCGACCCGGCCACCGGCGAGGTGCACGCCCTGAGCGGCCCCGGCTTCGCCTCCATGCAATTCCACCCGGAATCCGTGCTCACCCGAGAGGGACCGCGCATCGTGGGGACGCGCCTGGCCGCTCTGCTCACCCCGGCGAAGGCCGCCCACGGGGCCTGAAAACCCCCGGGCGACCGCACCAGAACGGCCGGGCCGACGCCCTCCCCCGAGCGTCGGCCCGGCACCGCCGACACCCCATCGGCACCCGCCGACACCCCATCGGCACCCGCCGACACCCCATCGGCACCCGCCGACACTCATCGGCACCCGCCGAGACCAGAACCACTGGGAGACCAGATGCATACGTACGTCGTCGTCGACGCGTTCGCGCGCGAACCCCTCACCGGCAACCCGGTGGCGGTGTTCTTCGGGGCCGACGACCTGACCGCCGAGCAGATGCAGCGCATCGCCCGGGAGATGAACCTGTCGGAGACCACCTTCGTGCTCCGCCCCCGCCAGGACGACACCGACGCCCATGTGCGGATCTTCACCCCGGTCAACGAACTGCCCTTCGCGGGCCACCCGTTGCTCGGCACCGCCATCGCCCTCGGCGCCCGCACCGACGCCGACCGGCTGCGCATCGAGACCGCCATGGGCGTCGTACCGTTCGAGCTCGAACGCGCCGGCGGCAAGGTCGTCGCCACGAGCATGCGGCAGCCGGTGCCCGTCTGGGAGCCGTTCGACCGCACCGAAGAGCTCCTGGAGGCCCTCGGCGTCCACGACTCCGTCCTCCCCGTGGACATCTACCGCAACGGCCCCCGCCACGTCCTCGTCGGCTTCGAGAGCGTCGAAGCCCTCTCCAAGGTCGACCCCGACCACCGCGCCCTCGCCCGCTTCCCCGACATGGCGACCAACTGCTATGCCGGAGAAGGCAGTTCGTGGCGCAACCGCATGTTCTCGCCCGCCTACGGCGTCGTCGAGGACGCGGCCACCGGCTCCGCCGCGGGCCCCATCGCCATCCATCTCGCCCGGCACGGCCTCATCGAGTACGGGCAACGCATTCAGATCACCCAGGGCGTCGAGATCGGCCGCCCCTCACCCATGGGCGCGCTCGCCCACGGCCAGGGCGACCACGTCACCTCCGTCGAGGTCTCGGGCCCCGGAGTGGTCACCATCGAAGGGGTGCTCCATGTCTGACCTGTCCCAGCTCCACGCCACCAACGGCATGGCGGTGACCACCCGCGGCGGTTCCAGCCGCTCCGAGACCCTCACCGGCAACCTCCACGTGCCCTTCCCCGAGTTCATCGCACCCCCCGCCGAACCCATGGGGCTGCTCTCGGCATGGCTGGAGTCCGCCGTCACCCACAACGTCCGCGAGCCCCGCGCCATGGCCCTCGCCACCGCCGACGCCCGCGGCCGCGCCTCCTCGCGCATCGTCGCCCTCACCAAGGTGACGGACACCGGCATCGTGTTCATCACCCACTCCGACAGCCGCAAGGGCCGCGACCTCGCCGAGAACCCCTGGGCGTCCGGCGTCCTGTACTGGCGCGAGACCACCCAGCAGATCACCCTCGCCGGCCCGGTCACCCAGCTCTCCGAGGCCGAGTCCGAGTCCCTCTGGTACGCGCGGGCCGTCTTCACCCACGCCATGACGACCGTCTCCCGGCAGAGCAAGCCCCTCGACGACCTGGAGCACTTCGCCCGGCTGCGCTCCGAGGCCCTCGACCTGGGCGAGCCGCAGCGCCCGCTGCCCCGGCCCGCCACCTTCGTCGGCTACCGCCTCGACCCCGCCAGCATCGAGTTCTGGGGCAACGGCGTCGACCGCCTCCACGAACGCCTCCACTACGAGCGCACGGACGCCGGCTGGCAGTTCAGCCGACTCCAGCCCTGAGCCCCGGGAGCCATCATCACCACGTCCACGTCACCGGTGTTCACCGACCACCACGACCTGCGCGCCCGCAACCGCGAGGCCGTCGAGCAGTACATGCGCACCGGCCCCGAGGCCCGGCTCATCCGGTACACCCTCTACACCGACGACGGCACCGCGTCGCTGTTCTACACCGACATCGGCCGCCCCATCGTCGTCACCGGCCGCGAGAAGCTGAAGCGGCACGGCGAACTGTCGCTGAAGGTGCTGCCCGACTGGCAGTGGTACGACGTCCAGATCTACGAGACCCAGGATCCGTCCGTCATCTGGGTCGAGTGCGACGGCGAGGGCACGATCCGCTTCCCCGGTTATCCCGAGGGCCACTACCGCAACCACTTCATCCACGGCTTCACCCTGCACGACGGGAAGATCGCCGCCAGCCGCGAGTACACCAACCCGATCGAGCACATGAAGTCGCTGAGCATCGAGACCCCGCACATCCGCCGGGACTGGATCCCCACGTCCTGACCCGCGTCCTGCTGCCACGGGCCGCCCACCTGTTGTCAGGTGGGCGGCCCTTTTTTTGCGTTCCCCTCCGTCAGCCCAGGTAGCGCTGGATCGTCGGCTTGAGGAGCGCGACCAGCTCGTCCACCGGGGTGGAGGCGATCGGCTCCAGCTTCACGATGTAGCGCATCAGGACGACGCCCCACACCTGCGACGTCGCGGCGTTGACGTTGACCGCCGGCACGCCGATGGTCTCCGCGGCCTGGTAGATGTCCATGTCGGCGATGCCGATGGACTTGCCGGCCTGCGCGAACAGCTGGTTGGTGAGGAAGCCGCGCATCTGGTCGGCGCCCTCGTCACTGTTGACCGCGGCGGTCAGGAGCCCGAGCAGCCTGGGCCGCACCTGCGGGTCCTCCCACAGCACGAAGGCCGCGCGGAGAAGCTTCTCGGCGAGCTCGTCACGCGCCCCGGCGAGCGCGTTGGCGCCGGCGTCCCCGAGCGCGCCACCCAGCGAGTCCAGGGCCGAGCGCTCTTCGACCTCAGTGGCTTCCGACATTCTTCCTCCAGGTGTTTCGGTAACGGTGTTTCTCTAGTTGCGTTCGGCTGCGGTGCGCAGGGCGTCGGCGCGGTTGGTGTGTTCCCAGGTGAAGTCGGGGAGTTCGCGGCCGAAGTGGCCGTAGGCGGCGGTCTGGGTGTAGACCGGGCGCAGCAGGTCGAGGTCGCGGATGATGGCGGCGGGGCGCAGGTCGAACACGTCGGTGATGGCCTGCTCGATGGCTTCGACGGTGACGGTGTTGGTCCCGAAGGTCTCCACGAACAGCCCGACCGGTTCGGCCTTGCCGATCGCGTAGGCGACCTGCACCTCACACCGCTTGGCGAGTCCGGCCGCGACCACGTTCTTGGCGACCCAGCGCATGGCGTAGGCGGCCGAGCGGTCGACCTTGGAGGGGTCCTTGCCGGAGAACGCGCCACCACCATGGCGGGCCATCCCGCCGTAGGTGTCGATGATGATCTTCCGGCCGGTCAGGCCCGCATCACCCATCGGCCCGCCGATCTCGAACCGGCCCGTCGGGTTGACCAGCAGCCGATAGCCGTCCGTCTCCAGCTTGATCCCGTCCGCGGCGAGCTGGGCCAGGACGGGCTCGACGACATGGGTGCGGATGTCGGGGGTGAGCAGCGCGTCGAGGTCGATATCGGCGGCGTGCTGGGAGGAGACGACGACCGTGTCCAGGCGGACCGGCTTGTCGCCGTCGTACTCGATGGTCACCTGCGTCTTGCCGTCCGGGCGCAGGTAGGGCACCGTGCCGTCCTTGCGCACCTGGGTCAGCCGGAAGGAGAGCCGGTGGGCGAGTTCGATCGGCAGCGGCATCAGACTCGGCGTCTCATCGGAGGCGTAGCCGAACATCAAACCCTGGTCGCCGGCCCCCTGACGGTCCAGGAGATCCTCCTCACCCTCCACCCGTGACTCGTAGGCGGTGTCGACACCCTGGGCGATGTCCGGGGACTGCGCCCCGATGGACACCGACACCCCGCACGAGGCGCCGTCGAAGCCCTTGGCGGAGGAGTCGTAACCGATGTCGAGGATCGCCTCACGCACCAACTGGGCGATCGGGGCATACGCGGTGGTGGTCACCTCACCCGCGATATGCACCTGCCCCGTCGTGATCAGGGTCTCCACCGCGACCCGGGAGGCGGGGTCCTGGCCGAGCAGGGCGTCCAGGATCGTGTCGCTGATCCGGTCGGCGATCTTGTCGGGATGTCCCTCGGTCACGGACTCCGAGGTGAACAGACGACGGGACATGACACTCCAAGACGTCAGTGGGTGGGTGTACGGAGGTGGCCGGGGAGAGTCCCCGGCCACCTTGGTTTCTCAGCGCCTCGTCGGCGGTCGGTCAGCGCTTGGCCAGCTGGTCCTTGAGCTGGTCGGCGAGTGCGAGCCGCTGCACCTTGAGCGTCGCGGTGCGCGGCAGCTCGGCCTCCGGGATCTGCACCGGGTCCGCGAGCTGCGGGAAGCCGGCCGACGCGGCACGCCACCGCTCCAGGTCCAGCGGCTTGTCGCCGTGGGTGCAGATCACCGGCACCGCCTCGGAGTTGGGCCCCTGGACGACGACCAGTTCGCTCAGCTCGTGCAGCTCGGCCAGGACGACGTCCTCGATCTCCAGGGAGCTCGTGACGCCCGGGATCATGTCGACCTCGCGGTCGAGCATGTGCAGACAGCCGAACCGGGTGAAGTAGCCGACGTCGCCGGTGCCCCACCACTCGCCCTTGCGGTTGGCGTCGTAACGCTCCTGCTCGCCGTAGTACGTCTTGGCGATGCCCGGCCAGGCGACCTCGATACGGCCGGGGCTCTGCTCGGTCGGGCGGTGGCCGTCGCGGCTGACGACGCGCACCTTCGCCGCGCCCAGCGGCATCTGCCAGCCCACGCACCGCCCGTTGGCCTTGTGCGCGGAGTTCCGGAAGTAGGCGCGGCCGACGGCCGGGCCGACCTCGCTCTGCCCGTAGATCTGGAAGAACAGGGCGCCGCGCCGGTCGGAGGCCTTGAGGAGTGTGCTCATCGTGCCCGGGTGGATCGCGTCGAAGGTGCTGCTGAAGACCTTGACCGAGGCGAAGGGCGCCCGCGGGTCCTCGGCCAGGCCCTCCCACTCCATCAGCGAGTTGGGCAACGCCTCGATGAGGGCCGGGCGGTGCTCGATGAAGTGCTCGGCGACGACCGCGGGGTCCGTCTCCCGCAGCAGCAGGACCGGGTACTCCTTGAGCAGCGCGAGCGACATCGCCGCGACCATCCGCGAGTGCACGAACGGCACATGGATGGCAACGGTCTCCTTCTTGCGCAGCAGGGCCAGCAGCCGCCACTGCGGCAGCAGACGGATGCCCTGGGTGCGGGCGGTGTGCACCACGAGCTTGGGGATGCCGGTGGTGCCCGAGGTGTGGGTGATGACGGCGGCCTCGTCGATCGGCCGGATCACCGGCTTCACCCGCGGGGAGCCCGCGAGTTCACCGAGCGAGATCGCGCCCGGCCGGTCGAAGGCCGAGGTGATGACGCGCTCGGTGAGGTCCGCCAGCGGCACGTCGGCGAGGGTGTCGAGCTTGTTGCCGTCGGTGAGCAGCGTCGGCCGGCCGACCCGCTCCAGCAGGACGCCCACGGTGGCGGGGTCCAGGGCGGGAGAGATGTTGACGACGATCCCGCCGATACGGGAGATCGCCGACGCGAGCATCCAGTGGTCGGCGCCGGCAGTCTTGTAGATGAAGACGTGCTCGTCGGGCCGGACCCCGGCGGCCCACAGGCGGGCCGCCAGGTCGTCGACGTGGTCGGCGTACTGGGCCACCGTCAGCCGGCGTCCCACCTCCGGCAGGGCGTCGAGGTCGTGGTCCAGGGTGATCGGCGTCGACGGGTTCACGGCCGCGGCCATCTCCGGCAGGAGACCGATGTGCAGGCCGCGCTTCTGTATCGATGAGTAGGCGGTTGAGCCCTTCATCGGGCTGTCTCCTTTGCGCTGGGCGATGGATGTGCGGGCTGTCGCCGGCTCTGTGCGGGATACCGGGGGGGGGGTGAGGGACGCGCCGGGAGAGGCCCTAGGCTGCCGCGCGGCCCGCCTTCAGCGCCGCCGCCGTCTCCGTGACCCGGCGGGCCTGGTAGCGGGCGCCTTCCAGGACGACCTCGCTGGGGCCGCCGTTGCTGTTTCCGGCGCCCGAGACATACGAAGTGCCGTACGGATTACCCGTCTTGAACTGGATCGGGTCCGTGTAGCCGGGCGGGACGATGATGCCGCCCCAGTGGTAGAAGGTGTTGCTCAGCGCCAGGATCGTGGACTCCTGGCCGCCGTGCGCGGTGCCGGTCGCGGTGAAGGCCGAGACGACCTTGTCCGCGAGCCCGCCCCGCTGCCACAGCGGGCCCGCGGTGTCGATGAACGCCTTCAGCTGGCTGGAGACGTTGCCGAAGCGGGTCGGGGTGCCGAACAGCACCGCGTCCGCCCACTCCAGGTCGTCGAGCGTGGCCACCTCGACGTCGGCCGTGTCCTCGATGTGCTGGGCCCACGCCGGGTTGGAGTTGACCGCCTCCGGCGGGGCCAGCTCGCGGACCTTGCGCAGGCGCACGGTCGCGCCCGCCTTCTCCGCGCCCTCGGCCGCGGCCTGCGCCATGGTGTGCAGGTTGCCGGTGGCGCTGTAGTAGATGATCGAGACGTTGACGGCTGCCATATACGGTTCTTCCTTCGCTGACGTTCCGTCTGCCGGGTGCGCGCCTGCTACCGGGCGACGACGAGGGTGGCGGGCTCCGCGACATGGAACGAGACGTCCTCGAACCCGGCCTTGATCAGCCAGTCGCGGTAATCGCTGCGGGTCCAGGTGCTGCCCTGCCGGGTCTTGAGCAACATCTCCGAGGCGAAGATCAGCGGGAAGGCCGGGCCGCTGCGGTCGTCGTCGACCACGTAGTCGTTGACGACGAGGGTGCCGCCGGGCTTGAGGGCCTGCCGGAGCCGGGAGAAGACCTCGATGTTGCTCTCCGGGCTCTCCTGGTGGGCGATGTGCGAGTACACCGCGACGTCGTACTCGGCCGTACCGAAGTCGGTGGTGTGGAAGTCGCCGTTGAGCGTGGTGAACCGGTCCCCGACCCCGCGCTCGTCGAGCAGCCGGCGGGCGATCTCGTTGATCGGCTCCCAGTCGAGCTGGGTCGCCCTGGCGGCCGGGTTGGCCTCCAGCCAGATCCCCGAGTAGATGCCCGAGCCGCCGCCCACGTCGAGGATCGAGATCTCCCCGGCGTCGGCCAGCCCGAGCACCTCGGCGGCGACACCCGCGGCGGGCACCGACTGCGCGGCGATCGCCGTGACGATGCCCTCCCAGTGCGGGTTGTTGGCGACCTCGACGACCACGTCCTTGATCGGCCCGCCGACCCGGACGACCTCGGCCAGATCGGTCAGCGAGCCCGTGTGCCCCAGCTTCAGCCTGGCGAACGGGGCGAGCGACACCGGAGTGTCCTCGACCAGGTAGGTGGCCGCCTCAGGGGTGTTGCGGTAACGGCCCTCGTGCAGCTCGACCAGGCCGATGCTGACCAGCCCGTCGAGGAGGGTCTGCGCACCGCGCTCGGCGATGGCGGCCCGGCGGGCCAGCTCGTCGGCGCTGTCCACGCCGTCGGCGAGGTGGGTGAAGACCGAGTGGGTGGCGGCTGCGGCGAGGACCCCGGTGGCCCAGTAGCCGTTGATCAGCCGCATGATGCCGACAGGTGACGGCTGGTTGTTGGTCATGCTGCCCCTCCCAGGGCGAAAGTGGCGGGCGAGGTGGCGGTGGAGTGGGTGTGCACCGCGCTGCGCAGCGCGGCGACGACCCGCTCGACCTGGTGGGGCTTGAGTTCGGCGTGCATGGGGATGGAGAGCTGGCGGGCGAACAGGTCCGCCGAGACCGGGCAGGTCTGCTGGGCCTTGAACACCGGCTGCACATGGCCGGCCCAGGTGCCCTGCTGGCAGCCGATGCCCTGGCCGCGCAGCTCCGCGGCGACCGCGGCACGGTCCACGCCGGCGTCCAGGGTCACCATGTACGTCTGCCAGGCGTGGGTGCGGTCGTCGGGGACCGTCGGGGTGCCCACCAGGTCCTCGTCGGCGAGGAGTTCGGCGTACTGCGCGGCGACCGCGCTGCGGCGGGCCAGCAGTTCGTCGATCCGGCCGAGCTGCACCTGGAGGATCGCCGCGGCGATGTCGGACAGCTTGAAGTTGTAGCCGATCTCGGTGAACGTCGGCACGGGCAGGCCCACGACCTTGCCCATGTCGAAGATGCTCCCGATGCCGAACGAGGAGCGCAGCCGCGCGTCCTTGCCGATCTCCGGGTCGTGGGCGAGCAGCGCGCCGCCCTCACCGCTGGAGGCGCCCTTGCGTCCGTGGAAGGACAGGCACCCGATCTCGGCCAGCGCACCGGCCTGCCGGCCCTGGTAGGTGGCGCCGACCGCACAGGCGGCGTCCTCGACGAGGAACAGCCCGTGCCGGTCGGCGATCTCCTGCAGTTCCGTGTAGTCGGCGGGCATGCCCACCGTGTCGATCGCGACGATGCCCGCGGTGCGCGGGGTCACCAGGTCGGCCACCGCCTGCGGGTCGACCGTGTAGGTGTCGGGCCGTACGTCGGCGAAGACCGGCGTCGCGCCCACGTACAGCGCGGCCTGCGCGGGCGCCGGGAACCCGTAGTCGGCGACGATCACCTCGTCGCCCGGCCCTACGCCGAGCGCGAGCATCGCCAGGTGCAGCGCGGCCCCGCAGTTGGCGAGGGCCACGGCGTCACCGACGCCGTACTTCTTGGCGAGCTGGGCCTCCAGGGCCTTGCCCTTGGGGCCTTGTCCCGCGGGCCAGCCGGAGGCGAACACCTCGGCCACGGCGGCCAGTTCCTCCTCGCCGAGGCTCGCGTGGACGAGCGATATCGGTTCCATCTGGGGTCAGCTCCCACTCTGCTTCACGTGCGTCGCGTGCGTCGTCTGGCCGGGGATGTGCAGAGCGGGCGGGTCGTAGCGCAGCGGCGTCAGCTGCTCGACGTCGTACCGCTTGCGCATGGCCTCCACGGCCGCGGCGTCCACCGTGGTGCCGCGCGACCAGATCTCCGCGATCTCTTCGAAGTAGTCCTCGTGGATGGGCGAGGGCAGGCACTGGAACAGCATCTTCACCGGCCTGTCCGTGGCGTTGCGGAACGCGTGCGGAGTGCCGGGCGGCACGAACATGCAGCCGCCCTCGCTCGCCCGGATCACGCGGTCGCCCTTGGGGGACACCCAGTCGTGCCAGCTGTCCGGTGTGCGCTCGGTCGGCTCGAAGCACAGCAGGTCGAGCTCGCCCTCCAGGACGTAGAAGAACTCCTGGGCGTCACCGTGCACATGGGCCCCGACGTCGAAGCCGGGCGGCACGACCACTTCGAAGATCGACACGGAGGAGCCCATCTCCTTCGTGGCCTTGAAGGTCACCTCCTGTGCCCGGGTGACCAGCTTGCGCCCGGCGCCCGCCGGGAGGATGAGGTCGGTCATACGCGTCCCCTCCGCTGTTCGTACCGGTGCTCAGGACGTGGGCCGGGAGGAGTCGGAACCCCAGGTGCCCAGGGCCATCTCGGCGGTGATGCCGGGACCGAAGCCGGCGATCAGACCGGTGGCGCCGGGGGCCGGGGCGTCCTCCTCGAAGAGGCGCCGGGCGGCTTCGAGGACGACGGCGCTGGCGATGTTCCCGTACTCGCTCAGGGTCGACCAGCTGTGCCGGAAGACGTCCCGGTCGACCTCCAGGAACTTGGCGAGGTCGTCGAGGATGCGCGGGCCACCGGCGTGCACGATGTAGAAGTCGAGCTTGCCCGCGTCCCAGCTGTGGTCCTTGGCGAGCTCGCGCAGGACCGGGGCGAGCGGCTCCATCGTGCCGGGGACCCGGCGGTCGAGCTGGAAGTGGAAGCCGGTGTCCTTGACCGCGTAGGAGATCCAGTCCTCGGTGTTCGGTATCAGGTAGGAGGCGTTGCGCTCCAGCTCGATGCCGTTGCCGCCGATGCCGCGGACGACGGCGGCGGCGACCGCGTCACCGAACAGGCCGTCGGAGAGCAGCGAGCCGATGTCGTCGGCCTCCGGCTGGTAGCACAGCGAGCACAGCTCGCAGGAGACGATGAGGACGTTGCTGCCCGGGTGGGCCACGCAGAAGTCGTGGGCCCGGTTGATGGCCGCGCCGCCCGCCGCACAGCCGAGCTGGGCGATGGGGATCTGCCGGGTGTCGGGGCGGAAGCCCAGCTTGTTGATGAGCCACGCCGTCAGCGACGGCATCATGAAGCCGGTGCACGACACGTAGATCATCGCGTCGATGTCCCGGGCCCGCAGATCGGCGTTGGCCAGCGCGCGCTCGATGACCTCGGGGGTGCGCTTCTTCGACTCGACCTCGTAGATGCGGTTGCGCTCCTCGAAGCCCGGGTGGCGCAGCGTCTGCTCGATGGGCTGCACGATGTGCCGCTTCTTCACGCCGGTGTTGCGGATCAGGCGGAGGGCCAGGGGCAGTTGCGGCTTTCCGGCGTGCGCCTTCTCCGCAAATTCCAGAGTCTCTTCCACCGTGATGATGTGTTCCGGCGCCATCATGGCCGGCTTGCAAAGCCTGGGCATATCTGGAATCCACTTCTCTTGGGGTCTCGACAGCGGGGGCGGTGCGGCGGGCGGGTCACGCTTGCTCAGCAAGCGCTACAAGGTGCCTCAAGACCGAGCGGTCGCGGCTGGCGGCGACGAGCCTCGGATGGTTCAGTGGCAGGGGTGCCGGACAGGGAAGGCGATCACGGCGAAGTACGTGAACATGGCGATGAGGCCGGGAGAGTCCGGGAAAGGACTTCGGCTGTCCGGGAGATACCGTCGGCTGTCAGGTGCGCAGGGGCTGGATTCGCCCTGCGGGAACCGGCGAACGACCCTCGGCCCATTGCCTCTTGCTGTTTTCGGGCAGGCGAGGGGTGCGAAAATAGTGACACGCGCTGAGGAGCCGAGCCAAGTGCCTGTTAGGCATACCCGAGCCAGACTCCAGGCGTACTCTCGCGCGCTTCAGGCAGGGGTCAGGACCCACCCCGCCGCACCCCTTCTGACCAGCGCGTTCATTGATCCGCGCGCGAGTCGCGAGACCCCGTTCCCGACCCTTCGGAAGCATGCGTTCCGGCCTCCGTGGCGCACCGGGCACCCATCGCCTCAAGTGAATCAAGACCGTACGGCAGGGGATCGTCCAGCACATGTGTGCCGGATTCCGTCGGCGGCCCGTCACATTTGCCCGCCGCGGCCTGTCACACAGGCGAGGCTCTGCTGGGAGGAAGCGACCTGATGAACGAAAACGAATGGCTGGCCGCCCGATTCGAGACCGACCGCCCCCGGCTGCGCGCGGTGGCCTACCGGGTGCTCGGATCCATGGCGGAGGCCGACGACGCCGTCCAGGAAGCCTGGCTGCGGGTGACCCGCTCGGACGCCAGCGAGGTGGAGAACATGAGCGGCTGGCTCACCACCATCGTGGCCCGGGTCTCGCTGAACATGCTCCAGTCCCGCAAGTCGCGCCGCGAGGACCTCGTGGACGCCCCCGAGACCGACCACGCCCACCACCGGGAGGCGGAGTCGGTCGACCCGGAGCAGGAGGCGCTGCTCGCCGAGTCGGTCGGGGCCGCGATGTTCCTCATCCTCGACACCCTCACGCCCGCCGAACGGCTGGCGTTCGTCCTGCACGACATGTTCGCGGTGCCCTTCGAGGAGATCGCCCCGATCGTCGACCGCACCCCGGCCGCGGCCCGCCAGCTGGCCAGCCGGGCCCGCCGCCGCTTCCAGCGCCAGGGCCTCAAGCCGGAGGCCGTGGACATGGACACGGTCGCGAAGACCCCGCCCGCCCCGGCGGGAAACCCGGCCGGCGAAGCCTCCCAGGCCGGCAAGGCCGACTTCGTGCACGCCTTCCTCACCGCGTCCCGCGAGGGCGACTTCGAGGCGCTGCTGGCCATCCTCGCCCCGGACATCGTGGTCCGCGCCGACCACGCGGCCGTGCAGATGGGCATGGCCACCGGCATCGGCCTGGCCACGGGCGCGGGGCTCACCGAGGAGATGCGCGGCTCCGACGCCGTCACCCGCGCCTTCTCCAAGCTCTCCTGGGCGCCGGTGCCCGCCCTCATCGACGGCTCCGCGGGCCTCGCCTACGTCCGCGACGGCGTGGCGCACGCCGTGTTCCGCTTCGACATCGCCGAGGGCCTGATCACCAACATCGACATCCGCGCCGACCTGACCGGCCTGGACATCATCATCCTGAACTGAGCACGAAGAAGGGGCGGCCCCTGTGGGCCGCCCCTTCTTCCGTGTCTGCGG
The DNA here is from genome assembly GCF_044593635.1 of Streptomyces sp. NPDC051913. Lineage (NCBI taxonomy): Bacteria > Bacillati > Actinomycetota > Actinomycetes > Kitasatosporales > Streptomycetaceae > Streptomyces > Streptomyces sp. NPDC051913. Next base: position 54,326 of record NZ_JBIUCI010000019.1, read on the forward strand.
AACCTCAGTCCTCCAGCGCGTCGAACGCCTTCAGCAGCCGCCGCTGGATATCGGTGATGTGGTAGTACGCGCCGAGCTTGTAGTACTCCTCCGTGGGCGACAGCGTCAGCCCGTACACGAGGGTGCGCTTCTCGCCGACATACGCGTACGGCGCCTTCGTGCCGTAGTCGCGGAACTGCTCGATGTCGCGCTCGTCCACGGACGGCACCAGCGTCGGGTCGGTGGAGATCACCGCGAAGCACAGCCGGTCGATCTTGCCGGTGTCCCAGTTGAGCGTCGGGTAGACCGAGAACGAGCGCTTGCAGAACTCCAGCCCCAGCTCGGTCGGCACATGCAGACCCAGCTCACGCACCAGAGCCAGCACCGACTCCGGCGCCAGCGTCTGCTGGCTCAGCTCGCTGAAGTACAGGTTGACCTGGCGCTTCTTGTAGTCCATCGACGTCATCTGGACCTTGTCCAGCCCGTAGCGGGCGAACAGCTCCGCGTTCTCCGCCACGGACGCCGGCATCGAGGGGATGGCGCTCAGCTGCGCGACCCCGGGCATGTCGTCGGTCGGGAAGAACGCGTACGTCTTCTTGAAGCCACCGGTGACCTCGCCGTCGATGGCGAACATCGACACCGGCAGATGCTTCTGGGTGTCGGCCAGCAGATCGTCCACGGGGTGACCGGTCGCCGGGAACAGCCCCTTGTCCACCACGGTGGCGTACGGGTCGCCCTGGCTGGTCGGCACCGAGATGCTGAAGTCCAGCTCCGTGGAACGACGTCCGCTCGCCATGGAGAAGACGACGACACCGTCGGTGAGGGTGTCCTGGAACTCGGTCAGCAGCGGGTAGATCTTCTCGCGTGCGCAGGTCACGCCCAGCAGTCCAGCCGCCTCCTCCATGGCCGCGTACACGCGCTCGACATCAGCGGCTCCGGACATTCATACCTCCACGCGTCGATCCTGACGATCCGTCCGCGCCTCAGCGTCGGCCATCGACCTTGAACCACGCTGGAGGATCGATTGGCGCTGACTGGTCGAACAGACCCTCGACGCCATGGGGCACGCACAATGGCCGAAGCATTGCCTGCCCGATCGAGAGTGGGGGCGAGTTCACGAGTGGCTGACGACACGAACAATGCGGATGCGTGGCGCATAGCGGCGCTGGAACGCGAGATCCAGGAACTGCGCCGCACCAACGAGGAACTGCGCGTGTACGTGGCCAGAGAGCTCGAATCCGACTCCGAATTCACGGTCGTGGCCGACCAGGAACTGGCGGAAATAGACGTCGCCGGCGCCCGCGGAGCAAGCACCCCTGCACCCCCGCGCCCCCTGGCCGAGTTCCACGCCCTCGGCCCCATCGAGGCCTACGTCGGCGGCCGGCTCGTCGACCTCGGCGCCCCCAAGCAGCGCGCCCTGCTCGCGCTGCTCGTCGGCAAGGTGGGCCGGCCGGTGGCCGTCGACACCATCGTCGAGGAACTGTGGGCCGGCCAGCCGCCGCCGTCCGCGGTCTCCTCCCTCCAGGCCTACGTCGCCAACCTGCGCCGCGTCCTGGAACCCGACCGCGCCCCCCGCACCCCGCCGACGGTCCTGCGCACCTACGGCCGCGGCTACCTCCTCGACACCCGGGTCGTGGAGGTCGACGTGCACTGGTTCGGCGAACGCTCCGTCGCCGGCTGGCAGGCCCTGGACCGGGGCGACGCGCGCAGCGCGGTCCACGAGTTCGAGGCGGCGCTGGCCCTGTGGCGCGGCCAGGCGTACGCCGAGGTCGCCGACACCGCCTACATCCGGCCCGACGTGGCCCGCCTCGAAGAGCTGCGCCTGTCGGTGGTCGAGGGCCGGTGCGCGGCCCTGCTCGCCGTCGGCGTCCACGAGATCGCGGTGGCCGAACTGGAGGCGTTCGTCCAGGACCACCCGCTACGAGAGTACGGCTGCGAACTCCTGGGCCTCGCCCTCTACCGGGCGGGCCGCCAGGCCGACGCCCTGGCCGTGCTCCGCACCAACCAGCGCCGCCTGGCGGACGAACTGGGCATCGACCCGCGCCCGGCCCTGCGCCGCCTGGAGCAGCAGATCCTCACCCAGTGCGCGTCCCTGGACTGGCACCCGGCCCCCCGCCCCGCCGCCGCGACCCGGCGCCCCCCAGAGGTCCCCGACCGCCGGCCCGTCCGCCGCCCGCCGACCCACCGCGACCACCTGCCCAGGCCCGACTTCTTCCGCTCGTCCCTGCTGGCGGAGCTGTAGTCCGCGCATCGCGGACCACCCCGCGGCCACGGGCCGTGACCCTGCCCTCCCCGCTGCCCCAAGACGTCCGGCAGCGCCCGACACCACCGCTTCGTCGGCCTGGCACCCGCACGGACCTCGCCCCGCTGCCCCAAGGCGTCCGGCAGCGCCCGACGCCACCGCTTCGTCGGCCTGGCAGCCGCAGGGGCCTCGCCCTGTTGTTCTGGGGCGTCCGGCAGCGGCTGATGCCACTGCTTCGTCGGCCTGGCAGCCGCACGGACCTCGCCCTGCTGCCCCAAGGCGTCCGGCAGCGGCCGACGCCACCGCCTCCTCCGCCCCGCAGCCGCACGGACCTCCCCCTGCTGTTCCAGGGCGTCCGACAGCGGCTGATGCCACCGCTTTGTCGGCCTGGCAGCCGCAGGGGCCTCGCCCTGTTGTTCCGGGGCGTCCGGCAGGGACTGATGCCACTGCTTCGTCGGCCTGGCACCCGCACGGACCTCGCCCCGCTGGGCCAAGGCGTCCGGCAGCGACTGATGCCACCGCTTCGTCGGCCTGGCACCCGCACGGACCTCGCCCCGCTGGGCCAAGGCGTCCGGCAGCGCCCGACACCACCGCTTCGTCGGCCTGGCACCCGCACGGACCTCGCCCCGCTGCCCCAAGACGTCCGGCAGCGACTGACGCCACCGCTTCGTCGGCCTGGCAGCCGCAGGGGCCTCGCCCCGCTGTTCCAGGGCGTCCGGCAGCGGCCGATGCCACTGCCTCCTCCACCCCGCAACCGCACGGACCACGCCCGCTCACCCGCGTCATCAGCGGCCGACGCTCCGGGGCAGGCCGGTCCACGCGACACGAGCCAGCCGCGGGCGGCGCGCGGCGCTCACGCCTCCGCGGTCCGGCGGGGCGGGGAGCCGGCCAGCGGCGAGGAGTCCTCGTAACGGACCTCGTAGCGCCGCTCGGTGAACTTCCAGCCGTCCCCGGTGCGCTGGTAACGGTCGTGGTAGATGGCGTAGTTGAGGCCGCCCCGGCCGTCGAAACCACGCCCCACCTCCGACATGTAGGCGCGGCCCGAAGCGGTGTCGCCGTCGAGCACGATCAGACCCGGGTGCGTATTCTGCACCAGGAAGTCCACGACCTTCGGCACCCGCCTGCCCCACGCCCGGATCTCCTCCGGACCCTCCAGCTCGATGGGGATGTTGGGCATCCGCAGCACCCCGTCGTCCGTGAAGAGCGTCGCCACCCGGTCGTAGTCGCGCATCATCACCCCGTCGGTGAACTCACCGCGCAGCGCCTCGATTTCGACGCGGTCCGCGATGGCCTGGAAGTCATTCATCGCTTTCCTCTTTCTGATTACCGGAATTCCCGGACGGTGTGTTCGTCCGCCTCACCATGACGACAGCCCGGCCCCGCCGAATGTGACAGCCGAAGGCCGTTTCCCGGCCCGAGTCCCCCGGACGGGTGAGCGCATACGGCACCGCGTTCGACGTAGAGCGAGCACGTTCGACGTATTGCGGTGTTCTTCGAGGTCAGCGGCCGTCCATGGGCGGCGCCAAGTGGGCGCCAACCGGCTCCATAGTCGGCCCCAACCACCCCACCCGATGCTGGATGCCGCAGCACTGGCCGAAGTGCGTCGTCATGCCTGTTCACCCGTAATCCACGACGGCCCGCCGCGCGTGTGGGCCCTCATCTGATGGAAGGCCGAATATGGAGGCTACCGAGGTTCCGGTTCTGATCGTGGGCGGAGGCGGCTGCAGCCTGTCCGCCTCCGTCTTCCTGTCGGACCACGGTGTGCGGCACCTGCTCGTGGAACGGCACGCGGACACGTCGATCCTGCCGAAGGCGCACTACATCAACCAGCGCACGATGGAGATCTTCCGCCAGCACGGCCTCTACGACGACGTCGTCGAACGCGCCTCCACCACCGACCGCTTCGGCCGGGTGCGCTGGCAGACCACTCTCACCGGCGAGGGCCCCCTGGACCGCCGGATCATCCACGAGATGGACGCCTTCGGCGGTGGCGCGCTGACCGAGGTGTACGCCGCCGACGGCCCCGTACTGCCGTTCAAACTGCCCCAGTTGCGGCTGGAGCCGATCCTGCGGCGGCAGGCCGAGGAACGTAACCCCGGCGGGGTCCTCTTCTCCCACGAACTGGTCTCCTTCACCCAGGAGGACGACCACGCCGTCGCCGAGATCCGTGACCTCGCCACCGGCGAGACCACCCGGGTCGTCGCCCGGTACGTCATCGCCGCCGACGGCGGCCGCACCCTCGGCCCCCAGCTCGGCGTCCAGATGCAGGGCACGGTGAAGATGGCCGACGTCTCCACCGCCTACTTCTCCGCCGACCTGTCCAAGTGGTGGCACGACGGCACCCTGATGACCTGGTTCATCAACCCCGAGCGCGCCGACCGCAACTTCACCCTGCTGGAGATGGGCCCCAACTGGGGCCGGCAGTGCGAGGAATGGGGCCTGACCTCCTTCCTCCTGGGCGACGCCGACCGCGCCGACCCCGAGGCCGTCGCCGTCCGCATCCGCGAGGTGCTGGGCCTGCCCGACCTCGAACTGACCGTGCACAAGGTGTCGCAGTGGACGGTGGAGGGCGTGCTCGCCGACCGCTACCGGTCCGGCCGCGTCCTCATCGTCGGCGACGCCGCCCACCGCCAGCCGCCCACCACCGGCCTCGGCCTCAACGGCGGCATCCAGGACGTCCACAACCTCGCCTGGAAGCTCGCCGCCGTCCTCTCCGGCCAAGCCGACGACGGACTCCTCGACACCTACGAGAGCGAGCGGCGCCCGGTCGGCAAGCGCAACGTCGACTGGGGCCTGGCCGCCTGGTTCCACCACCGCGTCATGACGGAGGCCGCCCTCGGCCTCGGCCCGCACGTACCGCCCGAGCGCCGCTCCTCCGCGTTCGCCGGCTACTTCGAGCAGTCCGAGGTCGGCGACGTCAGGCGGGCCAGGGCGGCGGAGCTCTTCGCCACCCACCGCGCCGAGTGCCAGGCCCACGACCTGGAGATCGGTTACGTCTACGAGGAAGGCGCCCTCGTCCCCGACGGCACCCAGGCGCCGGCCGGCTCGCCCATGGGCACCGAGTACCACCCCACCACCCGCCCCGGGCACCGGCTGCCGCACGCCTGGCTGGAGCGCGACGGCCGACGGCTGTCCACCCACGACCTGGTCGGCGCCAACGGCGGCTTCGCCCTCCTCACCGGCCCCACCGGCACCGGCTGGGCCGAGGCGGCCGAGCAGGTCGCCGAGAAGTTCTCGATCCCCCTCACCGTCGCCCGCATCGGAGCCGGCGCCGAGTACACCGGCGACGGCTGGGCCGACGTACGGGAGATCACCGAAGACGGCGCCGTCCTGGTACGCCCCGACAACCACGTGGCGTGGCGCTCCATGGACGCGGCCGACCATCCGGCGGCCGTGCTGACACAGGTGTTGTCCCAGCTCATGGACCACGGGACAGCCGACAGGACCTAGCCCCGAAGGTCCCGCCGGGAAATCGGTGACGGCAGCCCGTCACATTCCTCCGCCGGGACCTGTCAAAGGGACGAGGCCTTGAGTCCGACCCAAAAAACAACGAGGAGAACAGACCATGTCCACAACCAGTGCCGTGCCTGCGGCAAGGGACTCACGGCGGTGGATGGTTCTCGCCGTCATCTGTGTCGCCTACCTCATGCTCACCCTCGACATGACGGTGATGAACCTGGCTCTGCCGTCGGCGCAGGAGGCCCTCGACTTCTCGGACGCGGACAAGCAGTGGATCGTCACGTCGTACGCCCTGTGCTACGGCACGCTGCTGCTGATCGGCGGAAAGCTCTCTGACCTCATCGGCCGCAGGGAGACCTTCCTCGTCGGCCTGGTCGGGTTCGCCGCGGCCTCCGCGGTCGGCGGCGCGGCCAACAGCTTCGGGATGCTGGTGACCGCCCGCGCGGCCCAGGGTGTCTTCGCCGCACTGCTCGCGCCCACCACCCTGTCGATGCTGGCCACCACGTTCACCGACCCCAAGGAGCGCGGCAAGGCCTTCGGCGCCTTCAGCGCGGTCGCGGCCAGCGGCGGCGGTCTGGGTCTGCTGATCGGCGGCGCGCTCACCTCCGGCCTGAACTGGCGCTGGTGCATGTACGTCAACCTGGTGTTCGCCGCGTTCTGCCTGATCGTCGGCGGTCGCCTGGTGCCGCGCCAGCCCCGCGCCAAGGCCAGCCTGGACATCCCCGGCGTCATCCTGGTCTCCGCCGGCCTCTTCGGCCTGGTCTACGGCTTCTCCAACGCGGCCACGCACTCCTGGGGCACCCCCTCGACCTGGGGCTTCCTCGCCGCCGGTGCCGTGCTGCTGATCGTGTTCGCCGCCTGGCAGACCCGCGCCCAGCAGCCGCTGCTGCCCCCGCGCGTCGTCACCGACCGTAACCGCGGTGGTGCCTACCTGACCTCGCTCCTCGTCGGGATCGGCATGTTCGGTGTGCTGCTCTTCCTGATCTACTACCTGCAGACCGAGCTCGGCTACTCCGCGATCAAGTCCGGTCTCGCCCTGCTCCCGATGATGATCGTCACCGGTGTGGCCAGCAACGTCGGCAACATCAAGGTGATGCCGAAGTCCGGCCCGCGTCCGCTGATCACCATCGGCATGCTGGTCAACGCCGGCGCGATGCTCTGGCTGACGCAGATCGGCGCCGACTCCAACTACGCCACCGCGATCCTCGGCCCGCTCATGCTCATCGGCCTCGGCATGGGCATGATCTACGCCGCCGCTCTGAACACCGGCACCTCCGGTGTGGCCCCGCAGGACGCGGGCGTCGCCTCGGCGACCATCAGCGCCGGCTCCCAGCTCGGCGGCGCCATCGGCACCGCCCTGCTCAACACGATCGCCGCCAGCGCGGCCAGCGACTACGTCTCCAGCCACGCGCAGGGCAAGCCGGGCGCCGAGGTGTTCCACCTCGCCGCGATCGAGGGCTACCAGCAGGTGTTCTGGTGGTGCGCCGCCATCTTCACCGCCGGCGCCGTCCTCGGCGGACTGATCCTGCGCAGCGGCCCGCTCCCGGCACCCGCCTGGGCCGCCAAGCCGAAGGTGGAGGAGCCGGAGGCCGGCGAGCCGGAGAAGGCACTGTCCTGACACACACCGCCTGAGCGACACGAAAGAGGGCCGGGTCACCCCGGCCCTCCTTTCGTTTCCCGGCGGCTTGTGTCAGCCGCGACGCGCGTCGGCTACGGCGCGCGTCAGCTACGGCGCAGCGAAGGCTTGCGCACCCGGAAGTTCGCCATCATGCCCATCGACGCGTGGTCGAACATGTGGCAGTGGTACACGTAGGTGCCCTCGTAACCGGTGAAGGTCGCCTGTAGCTTGACCGTCTCCCCGGGCAGCAGCGGCACCGTGTCCTTCAGCCCGCTCTCCGGCCCGGACGTGACGGGCTTGCCGTTGCGCTCCAGCACCCGGAACTGCACCAGGTGCATATGGAAGTTGTGCGGGGTGTAGAGATTGGCGTTGCGCACGTTCCAGATCTCCGTGGCCCCGTACTCGATCTCCGTGTCGACCCGGTCCATGTCGAACGACTTGCCGTTGATGAACGCGTCCATGGTCGCGCCCGTCTCGTCCATGCTCAGCACGAAGTCACGGCTGACCGTGGCGCTCCCCAGCGCGGGCAGCTTGCGCAGCGTCGCGGGCACCGTGCTGCGGTCCGTGACGGGAGCGGTGACCCGGAACTGCAACACCCGACCGAGCTGGTCGACGGGCTCGCCGGGCAGCAGACCGCCGGTGTTGGCCAGGATCAGCTTGGTGCCGGCGGCGTACTTGGAGAAGTCGATGACGATGTCGGCCCGCTCACCGGGGGAGAGCGACACCGACGTCACATCGAGCGGCTTCTCCAGCAGCCCGCCGTCGGACCCGATCTGCTGGAAGGACGAGCCGTCGGACAACTGCAGCGTGTAGAAGCGCAGGTTGGCCGTGTTGAACAGCCGGAAGCGGTACTTGCGGGCGGCGACCTCGAAGTACGGCCACGCCTTGCCGTTGGCCAGCAGCACCTGGCGCTTCATGAAGTCGCCCATGCTGTACACGAGTTGGCCGCTGTCGTCGAACCGCGCGTCGCGCAGCGCGATCGGCACGTCATACGCCCCCGACGGCAGGTTGAGGTTCTTCTCCACGTCGTCGGTGAGCAGATAGAAGCCGGTCAGCCCGCGGTAGACGGTCTCCGACTCCTGGTGGTGGGCGTGGTCGTGGAACCACAGGTTCGCGTGCGGCTGGGCGTTGGGATACGTGTAGATCTTCGAGTCGCCGCCCGGCGCGATGAGATCCATCGGCGAGCCGTCACTGCTCTCCGGCACATGCGCGCCGTGCAGATGGATCGAGGTCGACACACCCAGCCGGTTGGTCTGCCGGACCAGGACGCGCCGCCCGGAGGTCGCCTTGATGACGGGACCGGGGAAGTTGCCGTTGAAGGTGTACACGCGGGTCTTGCGGCCCGGCAGGATCTCGGCGTCCGCCTCCTGCATGGCGATGTCGTAGTAGCTGGTCAGGCCCAGGTCGCACACCGGCTCCAGCACCTTGGGCACCGGCATCGCCTGCTCGAACTGCGGAACGGTGGTCGGGTCCAGCTCGCTGGCCTCGGCCGTTCCGGCCATCGCGGGCACCAGCAGGCCCGCACTGCCGAGGGCGCCGGTCAGCGCGGCCCCCGTCATGAGGACGGTTCTGCGGTGGATCATGTCCCCTCCCCGTGGAGTGACGTGTGTTGGACATCAGAGACCCCGCAGAGGATGCCCGGCCGCACTCTCCGGTCCCTGGAGTGCTGGTGGAGCAGGAGAGACGGGAGAGCAGCCGTGGGACCGGCCGACCCCTACGGCCGACGGACCTGTCACCTCCCCCCGCCGCGACCTGTCACATAGACGAGAGACGAAGTCCGAGGAGGGGCCCTGCGTGAGCCGTGACGAAGAGTTCGAGGTAGTACGGCCCCTCGAGGCCACCCACACCGCCTGGGAGACCCCCCGCGCACCCCGGCCACGACAACCCCCGCACCCCGACCCGTGGTTCACACCCCCGGCACAGACACCCGACGCCGGGCCGGAAACACCCGAGGCCCGGGCGGAGACACCCGACTACGTGTCCACCGCGGCCGTACTGCTTCTGGAGCGACTGTCGTCGCTGGAGCGAGCGGTGCTGGTGCTGCGCGAGATGCTCGGCTGCGACATGGCGGGGATCGCGGCGGCCGTGGGCCAGCCGGAAGTCACCTGCCGTGAGCTCGCCGCCACCATCACCGCGCGAACCGACACCGGCACCCGCCCCTGGCCGCGCGAGATCACCGGCGCGGACCGGGTGGCCCGGCTGCTCACGGCGATCGTCCCGGCCCTGCTGGCCGTCGGCATCACGATGCGCCCCACGGACCCCGCCGGCACCCCGGGCGCCCTCTTCCACGACCCCCACGGCACCCTCCTGGGCGCCCTGGCCCTCGACATCGCCGACAACCGCGTCCACACCGTCCACTGGCTTCCGGCCCAACAGGTCCGCAAGGAAACAGGGGAGCAGACATGACACAGCACACCGCCCCGATCCGGCTGCTGCTGGCCGACGGCCGGCCCGGGCCACGGGCACGACTGCGCGCGGTCCTCGACGCCGAGGCGGACATCGAGGTCGTCACCGAGGCCGAGGACGGCAGGCAGGCGCTGCGGTCGGCCCGGGAGCGGCGCCCCGACATCGTGCTCACCGACGTGACCCTGCCCGGCCTCGACGGCATCGAGGTGACCCGGCGCATCAGCGCCGACCCGGCCCTGGCCCGGGTGCGGGTCGTCATCCTGACCGGCGACAGCCGCGACCGGCACGTCTTCGAGGCGCTGCGGGCCGGCGCCGCCGGATACCTCGTCGACGACACCACGCCCGCCGAACTCGCCCACGCCCTCAGGGTCGTCGCGCGCGGCGACGCCCTGCTGGCCCCGTCGGTCACCCGCCAGCTGATCGGCCGGCTCGTCGCCCGCTCGCTGCCCCCGACCCCACGGCCGGCCCTGCTCGCCGAACTGACCGACCGCGAGCGCGAGGCCGTCGCCCTGGTCGCCCGCGGACTGTCCACCGCCCAGATCGCCGCCCGGATGGTGATCACGCCGCTGACCGCGAAGTCCCACATCGACCGCGCCCGCGCCAAGCTACGGGCCCGAGGCCGCGTCCAACTCGTAGGCCTCGCCTACGCGTCGGGCCTGGTCGGCTCGGGCCCGTGACGGTTCCTGTCCGTCCTTGTCAGTCCCTGACAGGCCTCATCCCGTCTCCCAACCCCGCGAGATCCAGCAGCAGTTCCTTGACCTCGGTCGCCCCGTACCGCCCGCGCGCACCCCGCGGATCCGAGCACAGCAGCACCGGCCCGTCCTGCGGACTGTCCGGCAGCCGGCCGTGCGTCCCCTTCACCGCCGCCGCACCCGCGTCCAGCCCGATCGCGCTCATCAGATAGCGCATGCCCATCTTCTTGCGGGCCAGCGCCACCGCCGTCCGGCCCTTCGCGGCGAGGGGCGCCGCGGGGTCGAAGAACAGCTCGGCGGGGTCGTACCCGGGCTTGCGGTGGATCTCCACCAGGCGGGCGAAGTCTGGGGCGCGCTCGTCGTCCAGCCAGTAGTAGTACGTGAACCAGGCGTCCGGCTCGGCGACCAGCACCAGATCACCGGCCCGCTCGTGGTCAAGGCCGTAGGCCGCCTTCTCCGCCTCGCCCAGTACCTCGGCCACGCCCGGCAGGTCGGCGCACACCTTGCGCGCCAGCGGCAGATCCTCGGGATCGTCGACGTACACGTGCGCGATCTGGTGGTCGGCGACGGCGAACGCGCGTGACGTCCACGGGTCCAGGTACTCCATCCCGGCCTGGGTGTGCACCCGCAGCAGGTTCTCGCGGCGCAGCGCACGGTTGACGTCGACCGGACGGGACGCCCGCGTGATGCCGTACTCCGACAGCGCCACCACGGTCGCCCCGCGCCGGCGCGCCGCCTCAAGGAGCGGGGCGAGCACCGCGTCCAGCTTGGCCGCGGCGGCCGCCGCCTTGCGTCCGTCCGGGCCGAAGCGCTGGAGGTCGTAGTCGAGGTGCGGGACGTAGACCAGGGTCAGATCCGGGTCGTGGCGCTCCATGACGAGCCGCGCGGCCCGGCAGATCCACTCCGACGACGCGATGCCGGCCCCCGGGCCCCAGTAGTTGAACAGCGGGAACTCGCCCAGTGCGGTGGTGAGTTCGTCGTGCAGCTCGGGCGGGTCGGTGTAGCAGTCGGGGTCCTTGCGGCCGTCGGCGTGGTAGACGGGACGCGGGGTCACCGTCCAGTCGGTGTCGGCGCCCATCGCGTACCACCAGCAGATGTTGGCGACCGTGTACCCGGGATGGCGGCGGCGGGCCGCGTCCCACAGCTTGTCGCCGCCCACGAGCTTGTTGTGCTGGCGCCACAGCAGGACTTCGCCGAGGTCACGGAAGTACCAGCCGTTGCCGACGATGCCGTGCTCGCTGGGCGGGGCGCCGGTGAGCAGCGTGGCCTGCACCGAGCAGGTGACCGCGGGCAGCACCGGGGCGAGTTCGGCCTGCCAGCCCGTACGGGCGATGGCGGCCAGCCGCGGCATGTGCTTGAGCAGGCGCGGGGTGAGCCCGACGACGTCGAGCACGACGAGGGGAGTGGGCCGGGCGTTCAATGGATCAGCTCCCTAACAGGTTGCTCGCGCAGTCCCAGAGCGAGCAGTGCGTCCCGGGCGAAGGCCACCTCGGCGGCGATACCGTCGGCCAACTGGCCTTCGGTGACAGGGCGTTGGGCGGCGGGCAGCACGTTCCAGGTGTACGTCTCCACCTCCAGGTGGTCGCACAGCGCCCGCTCCCCGCCGACCAGCACGTCCAGCGCGTCACGCAGCACGTCGAGCGTGGCGTGCAGCGGCGGCTGCGGAGCCGCGTGCAGGGGTACGTGGTAGTGCACCCGCCACGGCCCGGGCAGCCGCGCGTCGAGCGCCTCGCCCAGGTCGTCGGCCGCGTGCCCGGCGGCGGAGCGGGTCTGGTGCAGGAACCGGGGTTCGGCGTACCCGCGCAGCGCGTCGGCCGTAGCGGCCTGCTCCGGATGGTCCGCACCGAGCGCGGCGGACACCTGCACCTTCACCACCGGCAGCCCCGCACCGGCCAGCCGGGCCAGCGCGTCCTCGGGCTCCTCCCACCCGCACGCCAGATGGGCCAGGTCCAGGCACACCCCGAGGTAGCGGGTGTCGATACCGGCCAGCCCCGCGGCCACCTGCTCGGTCGACTCCAGCACGCAGCCGGGCTCCGGTTCGAACCCGACCCGGATCAGCCGCCCGGTGCGCGCGTGCACGCCCTCAAGGCGTTCCGCGAGCTCGTCGAGCCGTCCCTGGGCCACCGCCTGGTCCGCCACCGTCCACGGCGTACGCCAGGCCAGCGGCAGCGTCGACACCGACCCGCGGGCGGCGTCGTCGGGCAGCAGCCCCGCCAGCACCCGCGCCAGGTCGAGCGTGTACGTCATCCGTGCGTCGCTCAGCCAGTCCGGCCGGTACACCGCGTGCTTGACCACCGGCGCGTGGAAGGCGCCGTAGGGAAAGCCGTTGCAGGTGACCACCTCCAGGCCGCGCGCGTCGAGGTCACGGCGCAGTCCCTGCACCGCGGCCGGGTCGGCGGCGAGCCGGGCGGCGACCGGCGCGGCCAGCCACAGTCCGACCCCGAGCCGCTCGACGCCCAGACTCCGCCGGGCCGGCACCGCGTAGGTGTCCAACTGCCGCACGATCTCCGGCAGTTCCTCACCGGCGTGGACGTTGGTGCAGTAACCGAGATGGACCGTCTGCCCGTCGCGGTGCGCCAGCCGCATCAGCTGCCTCCGCGCGCGATGGAGTTCCCGGCGAACGCGGAGGCCGCCTCACCCGCCGCGTCCGACAGATCCAGCCGCCCGGACTGCCCGTAGAACTCGATCGGGTTGCGCCACAGCACCCGGTCCACGTCGTCCTCGCTGAACCCGGCGTCCAGCATCGCCTGCCCGGTGGCGCGGGTGAGCAGCGGGTCGCTGCGTCCCCAGTCGGCGGCGGAGTTCACCAGGATCCGGTCCGGCCCCCACTCCCGCAGCACCACCGCCATGCGCTCCGGCGACATCTTGGTGTCCGGGTAGATGGAGAAGCCCATCCAGCAGCCGCTGTCGGCGATCTGGGCGACCGTCACCTCGTTGAGGTGGTCGACGACGACGCGGCCCGGGTCGATGCCCGACTCCCGCACCACGTCCAGGGTGCGCCGGGTGCCGCGCTGCTTGTCGCGGTGCGGGGTGTGCACCAGGACCGGCAGGTCGTGGACGACGGCCAGGGCGAGCTGGGCCGCGAACACCTCGTCCTCCGCCGGGGTCATCGAGTCGTACCCGATCTCGCCCACCGCGACCACCCCGTCCCTGGCCAGGTAGCGCGGCAGCGCGCCGAGCACCTCACGGCAGCGCGGGTCGTTGGCCTCCTTGGGGTTCAGCGCGAGGGCGCAGTAGTGGCGGATGCCGAACTGGCTCGCGCGGAACGGCTCCCAGCCGGTCAGCGAGTCGAAGTAGTCGGTGAAGGAACCGGCGTTCGTGCGCGGCTGGCCGAGCCAGAAGGCCGGCTCGACGAGCGCGCGCACACCGGCCGCCGCCATCCGCTCGTAGTCGTCGGTGGTCCGTGAGGTCATGTGGATGTGCGGGTCGAAGATGCGCATCAGACTGTCTTCTCCTTGAAGTCTGCGGACCGTGCCGACGCGGTGTCGCCGATCCCCCCTTGGTGTGCGGTCCGGGCCGACTCCGGGTGCCGGTTCTCCTCGGATACGGCGGATCGCGCCCACTCCGGGTCGCTGATCAGCGCCAGCAGGACGGTCGCGTCGTCGGGCAGGGACCGTCCGGCGGCCCGCCGTTCGTCGTCCAGGTCGGCCAGCATCCGGGCCAGTTCGCCGTCGGCCCGCCGGTCCAGGTCGGCCACGGCGGTCAGCGGTATCTCCATGAACACGCACTTGAGTACGGCCTGCCGCCACATCCCGTCGTCGAGCCGCCGGGCGGCGGGCCCGACCGCGGCGGCGACGAGCCGCGGGTCGTTGGTCCGGATCGCGTCGTGCAGCAACTCCACGGCGGCGGCTCCGATGTCGAGGCCCTGCGGCAGCTCCCGCGCACCGGACCCGATGCCTGTGTCCATGTGCTGCGGCAGCTCCACCGCACCGACCCCGACACCCGGCCCCGACAGCGCGCGCAGCACCGCCCGCTTCTCCGCCGCGCCCCCCTGCCAGTACAGCGCGGCGACCTGCCGGGCCAGCGCCGCCCCGCGCAACGGCAGCACGGCCAGCAGCAGCACCCGGGCCGCGTCGTCCACGCTCCAGTCCGCGAGTTCCGGACCGGCGTCGGCGAGGAGGCCCCGGCCGCACCGCCGGCCCACGGCGGGGAACAGCATGGTGATCGCGTCCGGGTTCTGCGCCACCTGCCAGCGGGCGTCACCCAGCCACTGCGGGTCGGCGACCCGGTCCTTCACCACGTCCGTCATGACGTCTGCGAGATGTCGGCCGGTCACAGGGAGACCTCCTCCGCTACACGGGTCGCGCTCAGGAACTCGGCCGCGGCGCGGGCGTGCGTCAGGAACGCCAGCGACGTACGCGCGACCGCGGGGGCGGCATGGGAGTGGCGGGGCAGCTCCACGGCCGTCAGCCCGCGGTATCCGGTCTCCGCCAGGGCCCGCAGCGCGGCCGGGAAGTCGACCTCGCCGGAGCCGAACTCCAGATGCTCGTGCACATCCCGCCGCATGTCGTCGATCTGCACGTTGACCAGGTACGGACCGGCCTTGGTGACACAGTCCGCCACCGGCAGCGGCTCGACACAGCGGCAGTGCCCGATGTCGAGCGTCAGCCCGAAGCAGTCCGGCGCGCCCAGCTTGCCGCGCAGCGCGAACCAGTCGTCGAGCGTCTCCACCAGCATGCCGGGCTCCGGTTCGAACCCCAGCCGTACGCCCGCCGCGTCGGCTGCCTCCACCACCTCGGCGCACCCGCGCACGAGCCGGTCCCAGGCCAGCCCCCGCGAGACCGGGGAGGGCCGGACACCGGCCCAGAAGGAGACGGCCTCCGTGCCCAGGTCCGCCCCGATGTCCACGGCCCGCCGCAGGAAGTCGAGCCGGGCGGCGGGTTCGTCGTCGAGGAGGGTGGGGGCGTGCTTGCGCCGCGGGTCGAGCAGATAGCGGGCGCCGGTCTCGATGACGACGGCGAGCCCGAGCCGGTCGAGGCGCGCCGCCAACGCCTCGACGCGGCGCGGCAGTTCAGGTGCGAACGGGTCGAGGTGATCGTGGTCGAGGGTGAGTGCGACGCCCTCGTAGCCGAGGTCGGCGATGACGGCGAGGGCGTCCTCGAGGCGATGGTTGGCGAACCCGTTGGTCCCGTAGCCGAAGCGGATGTCCGAGGACGTCATAGGGGAGCTGACAGGGGAGTTCATGGGGGAGTCCATAGGGGAGTTCACAGGGCTCATGTCGGCGACACCCGCCCCGCCAGGACCCGGCCGATCGGAGCGCAGGCGGCCACCGCCGCCGCCGCACCGGGCCGCGCCGACCGCGCGACGAGCGCGCCCTGCAACGTCGGCAGATTGGTGATCCCGGCCGCGACCGCGGCCCGTACGCTGCCCGCGTCCGGCGTGGCCAACGCCCGTACCTGGGCGTCGCCGTAGCCGGCCGCGTACCAGGCGGCCAGCGACCCGACCAGCCCCGGCCGCGGCGACCGCCCCGAGGCGGCGAGCGCGACCCCGGCCGTCGCGGCCAGCGTCGCCCCCGGCAGCAGCCGGCCGGCGCCGGACACCTCACGGCGCGAGAGCGCGGTGACCGTGTACGTGTGCGCCGCGACGGTGAGCGCGGGCACGAGCGCGCCCCGCCAGCCGCCCCGGCGGGTACTCGCACCGAGGAGCACGTCCAGCCCACGGCAGGCGGCCATGGCGGCCGGCCCCGCGGCGGTGCCCTTCAGCTTCACGTCGTACGCCCACACCGCACCGGTCAGCGGCACCGCCACCGCGAGCGCCCTGCGCCCCCCGGACAGCCCGGCGAGCGCGAGCCCGGCCGCGCTGAGCCCGGCCGCGACCCCCAGCGCCGCCCTGGCGCTGACCCGGCCCGAGGGGATCGGCCGCTCGGGCCGCTCCTCGGCGTCCAGGTCCCGGTCCGCCCAGTCGTTGGCCGCCATCCCCGCCCAGTACAGGCAGACCGCGGCGGCGGAGAGCCCGGCGGTGCGCGGGCCGAGGGCGCCCGCGGCGGCGGCACCGGCGACGGCGTCGCCCGGCACCGACAGCGCGGCGGGCGCGCGGACCAGTTCCACGAGATCCCGGGATGTGGTCATCGGCCGCCGCCCGAGCCGGTGCCGAGCCCGGCGAGATAGGTGCGCAGCGTCTCCCACTGGGCGTGCAGCGCATGATCCACGTCGCCCAGCGGGTCCTTGAAGAAGTAGGACAGGGACTCCAGCGGTCCGGTGTGCCCGGCCTCGTGCGCGGCGGCGGTGATCCGGGCCAGGTCCAGGACGAGCGGCGCCGCGAGCGCCGAGTCGCAGCCCTGCCAGGTGAACTGCAGGCACATGCCGGTGCCGAGGAAACCGTCGAAGGTGATCAGGTCCCAGGCCGTCTTGAAGTCGCCGATGTCGGCGACGTAGTCGATGCGGGTGTCACCGTCGGGCGCGTAGCCGAGGGTCTCGTGCAGCACCCGCTGCTTGCTGGCCGTCTTCGCGGCGTTGGCCTGAGGGTCGGTGAGGCTCGCGCCGTCGCCGCCGCCGAGCAGGTTGATGCCGGACCAGGAGCGCACCGAGAGGTTGCGCATCGCGAACATCGGCGCCAGCACCGACTTCAGCAGCGTCTCGCCGGTCTTGCCGTCATGGCCGGCGTACGGCAGGCCGCGCTGTGCCGCCAGTTCGGCGAGCGCCGGCAGCCGGGCTCCGGTGGAGGGGGTGAAGTCGACGAACGCGCAGCCGGTGTCGAACGCCGCGTAGGCGTACAGCGAGCTGGGCGGCAGCACCTTGCCGGGCACGGCGAGCGCGGCGGTCAGGGCGGCGAGGTCGGCGTGCGCGGGGTGCGACGGGGGAGCGGGTTCGGTGGAGGACACGTTGACCACCACCACCCGGTCCAGGCCGTGCCGTTCGGCGAACGCCCTGAGGTCGGCGGCGATCAGCGCCGCGTCCTCGGCCTGGGTGGCGGCGGCCGGGGCGGTCCGCAGGTTCGCCTCCACCGCGTCGAGGTCCTGCTCCAGCGCCTGCACCAGCCGGGCCGGCACGATGCCGGCGGCGGCCAGCTGCTCGGCCTTCTTGGCCACGGGGACCGTCGTCACGTCGTGACCGCCGAAGACCAGGTCGCCGAAGCCGGGCAGCGCCGACACGTCCAGCGCGGGATGAGCGGTCACGCAGCCCACCGGGTCGGCGAGCCCGGCACGCAGCGCGAGCGCCCCGATCACGCTGGTGGTGGCGACGGAACCGCGGGCACCGATGAACCAGATGCCAGCACGCACGTTGTCTCCTTCGATCACGAGTTCGATCACGAACACAATGGATCTTGTCGGTCTGTCACGACCGGGGTGGATCTTGATGCGTCGCGGGCCGGACCGGACTGCCCTTGGAGGCCCGGTCCGGCCCGCGAGCGGGACGACCGGACGGTCAGCCGATCTTGACGATCTGTCCGTCGCCGGTGGCGTGGATGTCCGTGGAGCTGGTGCAGGCCGGGGCGTCCGTGCAGGCCGGCCACATCATGGTCTTGTCCGCGACGTAGATGGAGCCGTCGGCGCCGGCCAGGAAGCCGGTGGGCGCGAACAGCTTCTCGTCCGCCAGGACGGTACGGGAGTTGTCCTTGTGGTTGATCTGGATGACGTTGCCGATCGGGTCACCGGTCGGCAGGAACCCGGTCGTGTCGAACTGGGTCACATAGAAGTCACCGTTGGCACCGAAGCCACAGCCGCTGATGGCGCTGAAGCCGCTCTGCCAGACCTTGAGCTTGCCGGTCTTGGGCGAGTACCGGTACACGTTGGCCGCGGTGGCCGAGTTGCCGTGACCGGTGATCTGGCCGATGTACACGCCACCGTCGGGGCCGACGTCGACACACATCGGAACGGCGTCCGAGCCGCCCGGCGTCTCGGGCACGAAGGCGAGGACCTTGGTCTTGCCCTTGCGGTCCACCGAGTTGAGCGTGTTCGCGCCCGCGTCCACCAGGTAGAAACCGCCACCCGGCTTCGTCGTCAGCGCGTACGGGTTGGACGCCGGGTAGGTGTCGGACAGGTCCGGGTTGTTCTTGGTCCAGTTCCAGTTGACCGTACCCGGGTTGGCGATCACCTTGCGCTGCCCGTCGGTGATGTCCATGATCGAGCCGTACTGCTTGCTCAGCGTCTTGGTCAGCTCCGGGTCCAGCCCGGCCGGAACCTGCTCCGGCGAGCCGGCCTGCAAGGTGTAGATGTGGCCCTTGCGGTCGACGGTGATGCCGTTGGGGCCGATCGTCTCTTCCTGGTTGAACGCGGTCGGCAGGTTCTCCGCGATCCGCACCGGAGTGCCGGACGAGACATCCGCGACCGAACCGGTCTGGCCGTAGCACCTGGTGGCGAAGCCGGTGCCCTGGCACGCGGTGGGGGTGGCCCCCATCTCGGTGACCAGAAGCTCACCGTCCGGGCCCCAGGCCAGGCTCCGCGGTGAGTTCAGACCCTTGGCCACCACGGTGACCGGCGCGTCGCTGGTGAGGTGGCGGGTCGGCCGGGCCTTCTGAGTGGCGGCCTCGGCCGCCTGCTCCGACGGTCCGACTCCCAGGCCGACGAGCGCTGCTGTGGCCGCCACTCCGGCGACCAGCATCCTGCTCGTTTTGAGACGCCGCATCTTGGACTCATTCCCTCCGGTCGAAACCACGACTTGCTGACGGGTGTTCACGACAGGACGCACCGGGACCGACTCGCACTGATGCGGTATGACCCGCCCCCTGCATCTTGTTCTGGCGCCTCAGCATCAACGACATGGCTTGTTCATGACTGCCGATCAACTTGGCGCCGACTTGGCGCCGAGCCCTGACGCCTCCGCGCCCCAACTCCCGCTGCTCGTCCCCCGCTTGCGCCCGAGTCCAGCCCACGGGCCACTACCGGACTTTCCGGCTACGTTCGTCTTCTCCGCCGGTCACATTTCGGCGCCGCGGACTGTCATGGGGGTGAGACCGCGGATCGGCGCGGTCGCGCGCGGCACGGAGCCGAGGCACACGGCGGACGAGGCCGGATGCGAGGAATCCGGCCCGAGACACCGGAACAGATCGGGAGAGACCATGGGTGACAGGCTCGACATGTCGTTGATGTACGCGATGCACAACGCGCTGCGGCGCGAGCTGGAGATCATGGCCACGATCACGGCACGCGTCGACGACGACCCGCGGCGCACCCTCGCCGGTGCCGCCGGCTGGGACATCTTCAAGAAGGCGCTGCACATCCACCACACCGCCGAGGACGAGGCGCTGTGGCCGGTACTGCGCCAGACCGTGGCCGACCGCCCCGACGACCTCGCCCTGCTGGACGCGATGGACGCCGAACACGCCTCCATCGACCCGCTCGTCGAGACCATCGACGCCGCCCTCGCCGACCCGGAGGCCGACGCCGACCGCCTCGCCGCCGCCGTCGACTCCCTGGCCACCAACCTCACCGGCCACCTCAAACACGAGGAGGACCAGGCCCTGCCCCTGATCCAGGAGGTCCTCACCCTTGAGCAGTGGCAGCACTACGGCAGGATCCACGGCGCCAAGACCGGCCCCGACGGCCCCCTCCTGACCCCCTGGGTCCTCGACGGCGCCGACCAGGAAACCATCGACGGAATGCTCGCCATCCTCCCCGAGCCTGTCCGCACCGCGTACCACACGGCCTGGGTGCCGGCGTACATCGAACTCGACAGGTGGAACACGAAGAACTGACGACACACGACGGACGCGGCCTCTGCCCACCAGAGGCCGCGTCCGTCGTGCGTGGCGCGACGAGTGGCCGGACCGTGATCACAACTCGTGCCACTCACCCAGCTCGCCCGGCTCTCCCACCTGGATGAATCGGTGGATGAGGGCCCACGCGCGATCGGTGGCGAGGACGTAGTCCCCACTGAACCCAGCCGAGTCGTCCATGATCGGTACGTGCACGACCGCATCCGCCGCGGCGGTTCCGTCACCGAGGAGAAGAGCCGACTTCTCGGCACCGCTGAACAGATGGACGACTGCTTGATCACCTTGGAAGCCAAGGGTCAGCCAGGGAAACTCATCGCCCGGCAGGCTGACCTCCAGGTACCCCCGGCCGCGCGAGCGCAGCGCGGTGAAGTGCTCCGTCAGCTCCGCCACGGCGGAGGTTCGTTCCCGCGCGCAGAACCGTCCCGATTCCAGATCCGTTGCCGCCCACGACACGAGCATCTCTACGGCCTCCCTTCCTGGGGCGCCGAGCTGCCGCCCATAGGGGAGCACGGGGAAACGGCGTGACGTGACCAGCGGCAACGGCGCCGCCGTCGAACGGCACCACACGGCACTTTAGGGCGGACCGCTCAGCGCGCGGCGCGCACTCGTCCCTCATCGAGCGTGACCACCTGATCGGCCCCGCCGAAGCCTTCCCGCTCATGGGTGACCAGCAGCGTCGTACGCCCCCGCGTGGCATCGAGGATGTCGGCCAGCACCGCCGCGGCGGTGTCCGGGTCGAGCCCCTCGGTAGGTTCGTCCAGGACCAGCACCGGCGGATCGGCGAGCAGCGCCCGCGCCAGCAGCAACCGGGTCCGCTGACCGCCGGAGGGCTGCGTGCCGTCCGGTCCGAGCACCGTGTCGAAGCCGTCCGGCAGCGACTCGATCCAGTCCAGGATCCGCGCCCGCCGCGCCGCCTCCCGCAGCTCGGCGTCCCCGGCATCCGGCCGCGCCAGCAACAGGTTGGCGTGAATACTGGCGTGGAAGACATGCGCGTCCTGCGTCATCCCGGTGATCACACGCCGCACCTCGTCACCGGCACACTCCCGCAACTCACGGCCACCGACCAGGACGCTGCCGCCCTCGTACTCCACGAACCGCATCAGCGCAGCGATCAGCGTCGACTTCCCCGACCCACTCGCACCGAGCAGCACCGTGCGCCGCCCGCCAGGCAACTCCAGACTCAGCCCGTCCAGAGCAGCAGGGCCGCCCGCCTCATGGCGTACCGTCACATTCTCGATCCGCACCCCGACCGCCCCGTCCACGACGAGCGACACCGGCGCAGCCGGCTCGACGACCGGGGCCGGAGTGTCGAACAACTCCGCCAACCGCCGCGCCCGCACCCGCACTTCGGCCAGCCGGAACGCCGCCGCAGGCAGCGGCTCCAACGCCTCGAAGGCAACCAGCGCCAGCACCGCCAGCACGGTCAGCTGTACGGCGGGCAGCCGCCCGTCGGCATGGGCGCGCAGCGCACCGTGCACCACCGCGACCAGCGTCGCCCCCTGGAACAGCAGCAGCACCGCCGAGGCCAGCGAGGTGGTCAGCGCGCGCCGCCGCTCCAGCCGGGCGATCCGCGCGGCGGCATCCTGCGCCCGCCCCACGGCCCGCCCCCGCGCCCCGTACGCGGCGAGATCCGCCGCCCCTTCCGTCAAGTCGACCACACGCGCGGCGAGTTCGGCCCGAGCAGCCGCCTGCTCCCGCCCGGTGCGATGGGCCACCGCGAGCACCGCGGCCGGCACCAGCAGCACAGCCAGCGCCAGCATCAGCCCGAGCATCAGCCCTGCCTGCGGCAGCAGCATCCACGCCGTCACCGTGGCGGCGATCCCCACCGCGACCGCCGCGCCGGTCGGCAGCAGCACCCGCAGCAGCAGATCCTGGGCGGCGTCGACGTCATCGACCAGCCGCGTCAGCAGATCACCACGACGAAAGGCGGGCGTCCCCGCGGGCGCCAACGGCACCAGCGCCTCGTACACCCTCGTCCGGAACCCGGCGACAGCCCGCAGCACCCCGTCATGCCCGAGCAGCCGGTCGCCGTAGCGCAACGCCCCACGCCCCAGCGCCAGCGCGCGCACGGCGACGATCGCCAGGCTCACCGACGCGAGCGGCGGATGCTCGGCGGCCCGCGTGATCAGCCAGGACGCGGTGGCCATGAGCGCCGCCGCGGCGAGTTCACTGCCGGCCGCGGCGAGCCCGGCGGGCAGCAACCGGCGCCAGTACGGCAGGAGTTGGCGTGCAAGACGCAGCGTCGGATGAGGGGACCCGCCTGACGGCCGGACGGGGGAATGGACGGCCGCCAGGCGGGAGTCGGTGTGGCCCATGGCCGAGATGTGCGAGGTCATGAGGCC
Source organism: Streptomyces sp. NPDC051913 (assembly GCF_044593635.1). NCBI lineage: Bacteria > Bacillati > Actinomycetota > Actinomycetes > Kitasatosporales > Streptomycetaceae > Streptomyces > Streptomyces sp. NPDC051913. The sequence goes on from NZ_JBIUCI010000019.1 coordinate 76,718, forward strand.
ACCGGCCCTTCTACGGGCACCAGTTGGGACGAGACGAGATCGCTGAGAGCGTGCCGGGTCACGACCGTGCCCACATCGGAGTCGACCAGCCCGCCCCTCAGCGTGACGATCCGGTCGGCATACGGCAGCAGGCTGGTGCGGTGGGCCACCACGATCGCGGTGCGCCCGCGCATCAGCCGCACCGTGGCGTGGGTGACGGCGGCCTCGCTGTCGGGGTCGAGGTGGGCGGTCGGTTCGTCGAGCAGCAGCACGGGGGCGTCCTTGAGGAAGGCCCGGGCGATCGCGATGCGCTGCCGCTGACCGGCGGAAAGGCCCGCGCCGTGCTCGCCGAGCGGGGTGTCGTAGCCGTGGGGCAGCGCCTCGATGAACGCGTCGGCGTGTGCGTCGCGGGCGGCCTGCCGTACCTCGGCCTCGCTCGCGTCGGGCCGCCCGAGGCGGATGTTGTCGGCGACGGACGCCGCGAACAGATGCGGCCGCTGCGGCACCCACGCCAGCCGCTCCCGCCACTCATCGGCGTCCAGGCGGTCCAGGTCGATGCCGCCGACCGTGATCCGGCCCGAAGAGGGCCGCGTGAACCCGAGCAGAAGCGCCAGCAGCGTGGACTTTCCGGCCCCGCTGGGCCCGACCAGGGCGATGTGCTCCCCGGGCCGCACATGCAGCGAGACCCGGTCCAGGGCGGCTGCCGCGCGCCCCGGATAGACGACGCCGACCCCGTCGAGCCGCACCGACACGGCACGCACCTCGGGCACCACGATCCGCTCCTTTGACCGCGCACCGCCGTCCTCGCCCTCGTCGAGGACCGCGAAGACCTGCTCGGCCACCGTGACCCCCTCGGCGCTCTCGTGGAACGCGGCCCCCATCGCCCGCAGCGGCAGATACGCCTCGGGCGTCAGGAACAGCACGATCAGTGCCGTCCGCAGATCCAGGTGTCCGTCCAGCAGCCGCAGCCCGACCGGCACCGCGACCAGCGCCACCGACAGGGTCGCGACCGTCTCCAGCACGAACGACGACAGGAACGCCACCCGCAGGGTCCGCATGGTCGCCTTCCGGTGCGCGTCGGCCATCTCACCGACCCGCCCGGCCTGGTAGTGCTCCCGCCCGAACGCCCGCAGCGTCGGCAACCCGGCCACGACGTCGAGAAAGTGCCCGCCGAGCCGCGCCAGCAACCGCCACTGCCGCGCGGTGCGCTGGGCGGTGTGCATGCCGACCAGCGCCCCGAACACCGGGATCAGCGGCAGGGTCACGACGACGATCAGCGCCGAGGTCCAGTCCGTAGCGAACAGCCACCCGACGACCGCGACCGGCACCACACCGGCGGCGGCCATCGTGGGCAGCGCCCCGGTGACATACGGGTCCAGGGTGTCGAGGCCACGGGTGAGCAGGGTGGCCGTCTCCCCGTGCCGGCCCGCCGCGAGCCTGAGCGGCGCACCTTGTCCGAGCCGGTCGGTGAGCCGCTCGCGCAGGGCGTGCTTGGCGCCGGACGCGGCACGCTGCGCGAGCACACCGCGCGCCCACGCCAGCAGCGCCCGTCCCACGACCACGGCACCCAGCGCGGCCGGCGTCCCGAAGGCGACCGCATGCCCGCCGAACCCGTCCGCGAGCACCGTCGCCAGCAGGGTCACCTGGCCGACGACGAGCCCCGCGCCGAGCAGCGCGAGGGCCGTCGAGGTCACCAAGTGGCGCCGCAGCACCGGCAGTTCCCGCATCAGCCGACGTTCGACCGGTTTCATCCCGACCCCTTCCCGTTCCCGTACGGCCGCTGCTCAGAAGTAGCTGGGGTGGCGCACACCCGTACGGCCGCGGAAGGCCCACCAGCTCCACGCCTGGTAGGCGAGGATCGTCGGCACCACCAGCACCCCGAACACGCTGAGGATCTTCAAGGTGGCGTCGTCGGTGACGGCCTCGTGGATGTCGAGTCCGTGCCCGGCCGAGCTGATCAGCAGATACGGGTAGTGCCCCGCCCCCACCAGCAGCACCGGCAGCGCGGTCGCACAGCAGGTCGCCACGAACGCCCGCACCTCGTGCCCGCCGGTGAAGGACCACCAGGCGACACCGAGCGCCACCACCAGCGCCGCCGCGATGACTCCCGACACCCCGCGATTGGTCATCGAGGCACCCGAGCCGAAGAACGTGAGCAGCAGCGCGACCACGGCCGCGCCCCCGGCACCCACCAGCAGCCGGGCACCCAACTCCCGCGCCTTCGCGGCCATTTCGGCTTCCGACCGGATGGCGACGAAGCCGGCGCCGTGCGCCGCGAAGAGCAGGATCGTGGCGATGCCGCACACCAGCACGAACGGCGAGAACACCTCACCGAACCCGACATGGAAGCTGCCGTCGGCCCGCCGCGGCACCCCGTGCAGCAGCAGCCCCACCACCAGCCCCCAGCACAGCGCGGGCAGCGCACCGCCGAACACCACCAGCGCGTCCCACACCTGCCGGCTCCGGGCCCCTCGGGCCCGCCGGCGCAGCTGCACCGCCGCGTTACCGAGCACCAGCCCGGCCAGAATCGCCACGATCAGCGGGTAGAGGCCGGACAGCAGGGTGCCCTCCAGATGCGGGAAGGCACCGAACATCACCCCGGCGAAGGCCACCAGCCACACCTCGTTGCCGAGGAAGAACGGCGCGATGGCGTCGAGCGCGGCATTACCACCCTCAGGCTTCTCGGCCCGCGCCTCCTCCTCGTCCGAGGCACGGAGGAAGGGGTGCAGCATCTGTGCGCCGTAGTCGTATCCACCGAGCACGAAGTACCCGGCGAGCATCAGGCCCAGCAGGCCCAACCAGGCGATCTCCAGAGACATCTCGCTCAACTCTCCCTCTAGAAAGCCGGGACCGGCCGCTTGTCGTCGGCGCCGCCCGTGGGCTGCTCGGGCAGGCCCTCGGGAAGCGGCTCGGTGACGCCGAGCTGGGTGGCGTCAGGACCGCGTACGGCGAACCGGGCGATCAGCGTCCAGTTCGTCACCGCGAGCCCCACGAAGATGGCGATGAACACCGTGCAGGACACGATCAACGAGGTCCTGCTGACGTGGGACAGGGCGTCCTCGACCGTCAGATGGCCGTAGACGATCCAGGGCTGGCGCCCCACCTCACGCACCACCCAGCCGGCCACCGAGGCGAGGAAGGCGAACGGGATGACCGCCACCATCAGCCAGGCCATGGGACGCCACCGCACCAGCCGGTCCTTCCACAGCAGGAACACGGCGATGAAGGTGATGGTCGAGATCGTGTTGCCGATGATGGTCATGGCGTTCATCGACAGGTGGATCCAGCCCTCCGGCGGCACGTAGTCGCCAGGCCCGAACTGCTCCACCAGCCGCCGCTGGACCTCGGCGACGCCGGAGTTCTCCAGTACGGCGTTCTTCATCGGCTGGGTCCGCTCGATGATCGGACGCTGGAGCTCACCCACGACGACGACGAAGAACGAGGCGAGCATCGCCACCCACGTCCCCAGCCGCAGCGAGGAACGGAACAGCTCCGTCTCCTTCGTCCCCCGAAGGAAGTGGAAGCAGCTGACACCGGCGACGAACAGACCGCCCGTCGTCAGCGCGGCCAGCACGATGTGACCGAGGGCGACCAGCGACATCTCGTTGGTCAGCAGCGCCCCGAAGTCGGTCAAGTAGGCGACACCGCCGCGTACTTCGTAGCCGACCGGGTGCTGCATGAAGCCGTTGGCGATGAGGATCCAGTACGCGGAGGCGTACGCGGTCAGGGCGACCAGCCAGATCAGCGTGACGTGCACGCCGCGCCGCAGCCGCCCCCAGCCGAAGATCCACATTCCGAGGAAGGTGGACTCCGCGAAGAACGCGATCAGCGTCTCCAGCGCCAGGGGAGCGCCGAAGACGTTCCCGGCGAACTTGCTCAGTCCGCTCCAGCTCAGGCCGAACTGGAACTCCATGACGAGGCCGGTGACGATACCGACCGCGTAGTTGATGACGTAGAGCTGCCCCCAGAAGCGCGTCATGCGCTCACGGACAGCCCTCTTGGCGGGATCACGGGTATATGCGGCCCTGGTGTGCATGAACGCGACCAGGGGGACGAGCCCCATGGTGAGGATCACGAACAGCCAGTGGATACCGGTGGTGGCCGCGAACTGGAGTCGGGCCAGCTCCGCAGCGCTCATGGTGCGACCTTCCTGAGGGAGGGCGGCGGGACAAGGACAGAAGTGCGGGACCCTCGCGTCGCGTGTACAGGCGTCGGGCGGTGAAGCCCGCCACCTGTGCGGTGGCCCCGGAAAGACGGTAGAGAAGAACACTCATGCATTTCCAAGACCGGTTTTGCCATGTGACGATGCCTCGACAGTTATAGGTGAAGGTGGACCGTGGATCTGCTGCAGTTGCGCTACTTCCAGACCGTCGCCCGTTTCGAGCACATGAGCCGCGCCGCGGAGGAACTGGGCATCGCCCAACCCTCGCTCAGCCGCACTATCGCCCGCCTTGAGGCCGAGTTGGGCTCCCCGCTCTTCGAGCGCCACGGCCGCGGCATCAAACTCAACGCCAGCGGCACCATGTTCCTGCGCCACGTCGACCGCACCCTCAGCGAGCTCGACGACGGCGTCAGAGCCGTCCGCGAGGCCGGTGACCTGGGCCTGGGCCGGGTCGGCATCGCCTGCGAGACCCTCCTGACGATCACCACGGTCCTCGGCAGCTTCCGCCTGGCCCACCCCCGCGCCGACGTCCGCCTCTTCCAGTCCAACGCGGAGGAGATGGAACGCCAACTACGCGCGGGAGAGGTCGACTTCTGCGTAGCCTCCCAGCAACTTCCCGACCCCCACCTGGACTCCCTCGAACTCACCCGGGAGGAGGTCCTGCTGGCCGTTCCCCGAGGTCACTGGCTGGACGGACGCGACAGCGTGACGATCCCCGAGATCGCCGACGAGCCCTTCGTCACCACCCGCAGGAGCCACTGGCAACGCGCCCTGCTGGACCGCCTGTTCGCCTCAGAAGGCCGCACCCCGGTGATCTCCTGCGAGGGCGACGAGCCCGGCGCCAGCCAGGTCCTCATCAGCGCGGGCCTGGGCATCGGCCTCATCCCGGCGATGTCCCGCCAGGCCGGCACCGACACCCGCGTCCCCGTCGCCTGGGTCCACCTGGACGCCCCCGCCTGCCACCGCGTCCTCACCCTGGTCTGGCGCCGCGACGCCTACCTCTCCGAAGCGGCCGTGAAATTCCGGGAATTCATCACATCCCGCCCCTTCATGACCCACCGACTCCCGGACCCGCGCCGACCGAACCCCTAGACCCTCTCGACCGAACCTCAAGCGGAACTGGACTTGGCCCGCCCAAAGTCCTCTGGTACGTTCACTGCCCTTCCCCGCCCGCCCCGCGCCGTATCGCCCGGCGGGCGAACAGAAGAGCCGGAGAGGTGTCGCGTCCCCACCGACTCTCCAGCGATCCTCCACGCCTCTTCACTGGGGTCCACATGCCCAAGATCACGTACATCTCCGCCGACGGCACCGAACGCACCCTCGACGCCCCCCTCGGCACGACCGTGATGCGCGCCGCCGAACTCAACGACGTAGAAGGCATCGTCGCCCAGTGCGGCGGCAACATGCAGTGCGCAACGTGCCACGTCTACGTCGACGAAACCACCCTCGACAAACCAGAACCCCCCCACCCCGACGAGCACTACATGCTCGACTACACCGTCTGCCCCCGCCGCCCCACCAGCCGCCTCAGCTGCCGCCTGAAGATCACCGAGGCAATGGACGGCCTGATAGTCCACACCCCCGAACGCCAGAACTGACACTGAGGGCCTGCCCGGCGGATCATGCCGCAGACGCGGGGTCTGGTGCGCCGATCTGCGGCGTTGTCGTCGGTCGCCGACGCTCCGCGTCGACTCCCTCCTCCGCCTTGCAGCTCGACGCACCAGACCCCGCTCACCCGCACCACATGACGAACCGCGGCTTTCCTGCGACCTGATCCGCCGGACAGGCCCAAGCCGGACCCGACTCTCCATCCACCCCCAGCCAAGGTGAGAAACGGAAACTGCGGAGGACCGCCGTTCCACCGACACACACCTGGGGGCCCGATGACGTCCGGAGAAGCCGACATAACCCGCCTGTACACGGCCGTGGAAGAAGCAGCAGCCCTGCTGGGCGTGGACTGCTCACGCGACGCCATGTGGCCGGCTCTCACCGCGTTCCAGGACGTACTCACCGACGGCAGCGTCGTCTTCAACATGGTCACCAGCGGCGGCCACATCGGAGACCTCTCCTTCGACTTCACGATGCCCACCACCGCCGGCGACCCCTACACCCGCGCCCTGACCCACGGCCTGGTGGACGACACGGACCACCCCATCCGCACCCTCTTCGCGGACATCCAGGCCCGTTTCCCCATCCAGTCCTACGGCGTCGACCACCGCCTCAACGGCGGCTTCAACAAGGCCTACGTCTTCTTCCCCCTGAGCGACCTCCAGGACCCGGCCCGCCTGGCGGACCAACTGCCGTCCGCCCCCAGCGGCCTGCAAGAACACCTGCGTACGTTCACCGCGCACGGCCTGGACAACAAGGTCTCCGCGATAGCGATCGACTACGCCCGCCGCACCTGGAACCTCTACTTCAACGGCCTCTCCCCCGACCACGTCACCCGCGAGTCGGCCCTCTCCCTGATCCGCGAGCTAGGCCTCCCGGACCCCAGCGACCAACTCCTCTCCTTCATAGAGACGTCATCGGCGCTCTACCCCACCTTCGGCTGGGACTCCACGAAGGTGGAACGCCTCAGCTTCTCCACCCGCACCACGGACCCCAGGGCCCTGCCCGCCCTCCTGGAGCCGAAGCTCGGCGAGTTCGCGGCCAACGCCCCGTACACCTACGACGGCGACCGCGTCCTCGTCTACGCGGGCGCCCTGTCCCGCAGCGAGGAGTACTACAAGCTCGCCACGTACCACCAACTGGCCACACAGGCCCACGACCGCATCCGCACAGCAAGCTGACCCGACCTCAGCCCCGCGCAGGACCGGGCCAGCCACACAACACCGCATCAAGAGCATCGATCACCCGGTCCCAGCTCTCCGAACTCTCCGGAGCACTGTGACTGAACCCGCCCTGCGCCTCCAGGCTGACAAATCCGTGAAAAGTGCTGCCCAACAACCGGACGGCATGCGTCTGCTCAGGCTCGACGAGGTCGTACCCCCGCAACACGGCCCGAGTCATCAACGCATGCCGTCCGCCCGCACTACGAGCCGCCTCCTCCGGCGTGAGCCGCAACTGAGCCGCCGCATACCGCCCAGGATGCTCCCGCGCATAGTCCCGATACACATCCCCGAGCGCCCGCAGGGCATCCTTCCCGGCCCGCCCCGCAAGCGCGACGGCCCCCCGGTCGGCAAGCTCCTCCAGCGCCAGCAGCGCGATGCGCACCTTCAGGTCATGCGAGTTCCGCACATGCGAATACAGACTCGCCACGGTGACCCCGAACCCCCGGGCCAGGCCGGAAACAGTCACGTGCTCAAACCCGACCTCATCAGCCAACTCGGCCCCGGCGAGCACCACCCGCTCAACACTCAGCCCCACACGCGCCACGACGATCACCCCAGACCAAAACCCTTTAGGGAAGAACCTAATCCCTTCCGGCCACGTCGCCGCCCGGGCCCACTACGCCGCCAGGAGAACAGGCGCGCCGGCCCTCGCGGCCTGCACCGACGACGGCGCGTTCCGGTCACGCCGCCCGGCGAAGACGAAGAGCCGCAGCACAACGAACCGCCCCGCCCCCGCAAGCCCGGAGGCACCGAGATAGACGACCTGCGCGGTCACCACGCCGGGCGAGGACTGCACCAGATGGAGAACGAACATGGCAAGGCTGGTCACGAGATAGGCGACACCGGCAGATCCGGCGGACTGCCAGTGCTCACGCCATCCGGCACCGCGCTTCTTGCCGAAGGTGTAGCGAGCGTGAAGCTCGGTGCACAGCACGGTGGAGAGGGCGGTGACCACAGCGTTGGACACGCCCCAGGGCACCACGGCGGCCAACATCACCACGGCGAAGCTGCTGAGCACCCCCACGCCCCCGCCGAAGACCACGAACCGCACGAAGGACGCGACCGGCCCAGGCGCGGACGAGGTCTCCACCAGGGTCTTGTCCGAGAGCGCCGACATGGCGGTGTCCTTCCGGGCTGAGGGCGCCGAGCGCGCCGACACGTTGTTTCCGATGCTGGAAAAGCTACGTTGCGTTCAAAGATGTGGCAACCGAATTATTGCCACTGAATCCCATCACTCCAGCTAGATGCCAATATTTCGTTGCAACGAACGCGGATGTAATGCAATGAGTCTCAGTCGGTACGTTGCAACGGGCTGGAGGTGAACGCTACGCGGAGAGCACGAGCTTCAGTCCCACTGCTGGTCCGCGAGGGAGGAGACCGGCTGAGGCTTCCCGATGACGGCCAGCGCGATGAAGAAGCTGATCTGCCCGATGGCGATGGTGAGGGTGGCCAGCGCCTTCTTGTCGTAGTGCCGGGCCACCTCGGCAAACAACTCGTCGGTGACACGCTCCCGACCGTGCGGAGCAGCCTGAAGGGTGGCCTCCACCAGAGCCAGGGCAGCTCGCTCGGCCCCGGTGAAGTACGGCGCGTCCTGCCACGAGGCAACTGCGGTGATGCGCTCCTCCGACTCCCCGGCCTTACGCAGGAAGCTGGTGTTCAGAACCGTCAGATAGGTGTTCCCGACGATCTGCCCGGCCCGCAGATGAACGAGGTTGATCGTGGTGCGCGGCACCGACTGGTTGCCCGTGGCCCGGAAGAACGCGGCACTGATGTCCTTCATCTCAGGCACGTAGGCGGTCGGGTCGGGCATCCGGGAGATCGAGGCGGGGTCCGTGTGTGTCATGGCTGCTCTCCTTCGCATCAACGTCGAGGTGTTCACTGAATTGACGGATGCCAGAAGGAATTTGTGACGAGATCAGGCAGGGAAGCGTGACTCGGCCACACAAGTCCCCGAAAACCGCTTGGCGGCCCGGGGCCGGCCGCTGCTAACCTCGCGGAGGCCGTGCGAGAGATCGAGGAGGTGGTACCCGTGAACGTATCGACATGGGTGCTCTCCTCAGGAGTCACGGGCGGACGATAGGCAGGTCGTCCGGGAGCGCCGCCCCAGTGCACTCCCGAAAGGCACGACCATGCACATCACCTCTGACCAGCGTCTCGACGACGAAGTCCGCGAGCGCGCCTTCACCTTCGGCGACATCCCCGGCTTCCTCTGGACCCCCGCATCAGCCTCCGCGGCCGCACCGGTGCCACTGATCCTGCTCGGCCATCCGACTCTCGGACTGACGAGGATGTACCCCCGGCTCGTGGCCCGGGCCCGGCACAGCGCGGCGCAGGGCTTCGCCACGGCCACCATCGAACTCCCCGGCTGCGGGGACCGCCCCCGCTGGCCCGCCATGGAGCAGACCCGCGCCGAACTACGCCGCACACTGCAGGCCGGTGAACCGGTCGGCGACGAACTCATCGACGCCCTGGTCCTCCCGCTGGTCGACAAGGCCGTCCCGGAATGGCAGGCCACCCTGGACGCCCTCCTCGCACTGCCCGAGATCGGCGGCCCGGTCGGCTACTCGGGAGGCGTGATCTCCATCGGCGTCCGGCTGGCATCGGTCGACCCGCGCATCAAGGCGGCCGGCCTCTTCGCCGGGAGCTACGTCCCGCGCGCCATCCTCGAAGAGGCCCGCCAGGTCACCATCCCGCTGCACGTCCTCCTGCAATGGGACGACGAAGGCAACGACCGCCAGGCCGCCTTGGACCTGTTCGACGCCTTCGGTTCCAAGGAGAAGACCCTGGAGGCCAACATGGGCGGCCACACCGGCGTCCCGCAGTTCGCGGGCGAGAGCGCGGCCAGGTTCTTCACACGCCACCTGAACTAAACCGGGCCCGTCAGACCGCCACCAGACGGCCGCCCTCCACACCGCGGGCCCCCGCTGTACGTTCAGCGGGGACCCGCGATCAGCACTGGTCCTACTGGTGCGACTGGTCCTACTGGTCCTACTGGTCCTGCGGGATGTCCTCAAGACCGCTCGTCTCGAACTCGGCATCGGGCATCGCCACCCCGCCGAGGAGGCCGTTCATGAGCTCCTCCATGTCGAGCGTCGTGGCGCCGGCGGGGGCGGTGGGCTTGGTGCCCTCGCGCATCCGCAGGGTCAGGCCCAGCTTCTTCACCTTGGCGTTCTCGGCCAGCTTGGCGAGGTCGAGGTCGACCTGGGCCAACTCGCCGTTCTTGAGCGTGAAGTCGGCCGTGACCTTGGCATTGGGAGCGTCCTTCAGCTCCTTGGCCGTGGGCAGCGGCAGGCTGCGATTTCTCATTTCAGTGTCACCATCAGTTCTCACTTGGATGCCATGGATTCCTGCTGGTCACGGCGCATACGTAGTGACATCAGATGAGAAGGATTGGTGACATCGATTGAGAATCACCAGCGCACCGAGATGAGAAGCCCATAGAGGTGGCTGCCTGACCTGCAGTTTTCTATCCGATCCCAGTGGATGCCGGTTCGGCGGCCGGTCGTCTGGCGGCGCCCTGGGACGTCTTCGTCGGGGGTATCAAGTGGCCTGGCCTCGCTGTTCGTTCGCTGCGCGTCCGGCTCAAGTGTCGCGTGCTTCGATGCCTGCAAGAGTCGGGCCGGGTTGTGCCTGCTGGAGGCCAAACGTGGCATTGCGGGGGATATTGCAGAGGTCCTGGTTCGTTGATCTGGTCCCCCAGGCGATGGACCCGCAAGCGAAGGCCAATGGGCTCCCTGGAGCGCGTAGGGACTCCCACCTGTATGGGGACGATGACGCCGGGGGTTGAGGATGCCTGCTACCTCGAGGACTGACCCCCACGCGTGTGGGGAAGACAGACGATCGGCGGGCAGCCCACCCCGGACTACAGACAGACCCCCACGCGTGTGGGGAAGACCGCCGCGGTAGCAAGGACACCTGGTCCGGCGAGGACAGACCCCCACGTGTGTGGGGAAGACGGTGATCGCGTCTACCTCAACGGCAAGGGCATGGAAAGACCCCCACGCGTGTGGGGAAGACCGGTTCAACCTGCAGCACGGGAGCCTCACTTCCGAAAGACCCCCACGCGTGTGGGGAAGACATCTGCGCGGTGATGTCGCCCTGTTCCTGGCGGGACAGACCCCCACGTGTGTGGGGAAGACCCTTCACGACCTGCGTCTTTGACGATGGCCAGGCTGTACTTTACCTCCCTTGGTTGAGCTGTGGTCCACCCTCGCTTGTGGAGTTGCCATGGTGCACGGGGCGTGGCCGGATTCAGCCGGGCAGCGTTTGGGGGTCTTTGATCAATGCCTGCACGGTGATATCTGTTGCCTCACTGTCCCGTAATGATCACTCGGGGTAAAGGTGACAGGGGGGAAGGATGCTGGACGGCGAGATCGCGGCGGAGGCCAGCGGGCCACCCAAGCTGAGGCTGGCTGGTTCGCAGCTGCACTTCCCCACTCCGCCCAGCCCGAAGAAGCAGGTCTTCGCCTACGACCCGGGGGAGTTCGAGGAGTTCGTCAAGGAGTGGGTGCCCGCTCTCGAGACTCGGTACGTGCGTGTGGAGCGGCACGGCGGCTCCGGTGACCATGGTGTTGATGTCGCGGCTTACCTGACGGCGCAGGCCATGGAGGGGGAGTGGCACAACTACCAGTGCAAGCACTACGGGGACGCGCTGAACTGGTCGAAGGCAGCACCGGAGATGCGGAAACTGTTCGCCGCGATCGTCCAGGGCCACTACACGCGGCCCAGCCGCTACATCTTCACGGCCCCGATCATCGGCCGGAGTCTCGTGCGGCAGTTCGCGGTGCCCTCCCAGACGCGCACGAAGTTCCTTGACGAGCTCGCCTCCACCACTGACCCCGCCATCACCTCACTCAGCCCCGCCCAGCGCCAGGCAGTGACGGAACTGGCCCGCGCAACCGACTTCTCCATGTTCGAGACGATCGACATGGACGACATGCTCGACCTGCATCGCACCACCCGCCACCATGCCGACCGGTTCACCCAGCCCCTGCCTGCCCGCCCCCAGATCTTGAAGCCGCCCAGCGAGCACACCCCTGAGGAAGCCCGCTACGTCCAAAAACTCGTGGACGTGTACCGGGAGCGGTGGGGAGACGAAGCCGACACCCTGGAACGCGCCGCGAAGCACCCGGAAGCACGCGAGCACCTCCACCGGCAACGCGAGGCCTTCTACAGCGCCGAGTCCTTGCGCCTGTTCGCCCGCGACGCCACCCCCGAAGGCCACTTCCAGGCCATCCTCGACGACGTCCACACCATCGTCGTGGAGGTCGCCGACGGCCAGCACCCCCGTGGATGGGACCGGCTGATAGCCGTGTTGACGGCAGCCGGCGCAGTCGTCCTGACCGACACGAACCTGGCCCGGCAAGTGAGACCCCTGGACCGAAAAGGGGTATGCCACCACCTGGCGAACGACGGCCGGCTCACCTGGTGCCAGGGAGGTCACGCATGAACCCGCTCAACAGCCCCCTCGAAGTCGGCGTACGCGCGCTCGCCCTGCTCGCGGAAAGCCACCCCGAGCCGATGGACCTGACCCAGCTGGTGCTGCTCGACTACGCCCTCCTGCACAGCGCAGAGTTCGACGGACCCCAGAGCCTGCACCCGGACCTGCCCGCCCGCCCCGGCGAACTTGGCATGAAACGCCGCCTGCTGGAACAAGGCCTCCTCGTCCTCGTCCGGGCCGGCCTGGCCGGCATCGAAGCCCACCACGACGGCCTGAAGTACCGGGCGACCGAACGCGGTCCCGCTTTCATCGACATCCTCGAAGCGCCCTACGCGGACCGTCTGCGCGACCGCGCGGAATGGGCCGTCCACGAGTACGCCCCCCGTGTCGACGTCGATGCCGCCACCCGCGCCCTGATCAGCCGCCCTGCGGAAACGCCCCTGCCGACCGAGGCCTCCCGTGACTGACCTCAGCCTGCTCCACCTCACCTACGCCGGATCCGGCAAACCGCCCGCGCAGGTCGTCTTCGACGACGCTATGACGGTCATCTACGGTGCCTCCGACACCGGCAAGTCCTTCATCGTCGAATCCATCGAGTACATGCTCGGCGGTGCCACCCTGCCACACATCCCCGAGGCCGAGGGTTACAGCCAGATCCTCCTGGGCCTGCGCATGCCGGACGGCAGGCCGCTCACGCTGGTGCGCCGCCCCCACAGCACCGCAGTCGCCGCCCACTTCGCCGATCTGAGAGACCTCGTCACCCGCACCGCCGACCGGGAACTCACCGCAGTCCACACCGCCCGCAGCACCCGAAGCCTGTCGATGTTCCTGCTCGACGAACTCGGCCTGGGCGACATCACCATCCGCAAGAACGAGGCCGGCGGCACCCGCGCGCTGACCCTGCCCGACCTCGCTCACCTGGCCGTGATCACCGAGACGCGCATGGTCGACCCGCTCTCCCCGGTCCTGCGCTCCGCGGCCTCCTCAACCAAGACGGCCGCCATGTCGGTCATGAAGCTCCTCCTCACCGGCGAAGACGACCCCGTCATCAACACCGGCCCCAACGCAGGCCAACGCCGCGTCAACAAAGGCCAGATCACCCTCCTGGACCAGATCGTCCTCGACCTCACCGCGAAACTCACCACCCAGGAAAACGACACACAGCTACGCCAGCGCCTCGCCCGCATCCAGACCACCATCGACACGCAGTCACAGTCCCTGCGCGTCATCTCCGAACGGCACCTCAGCGCCGTCACCACCCGCATGCAGGCATCCCAGGACCTCGCCGCGCTCGAGAGCCGCCTGAGCGAGGTCAGCGACCTCCTCACCCGCTTTAGGCTCCTCGAGCAGCAGTACCAGTCCGACCTGGACCGCCTTGCCATGGTCAGCGAAGCCGGCAGTCTCCTGGGCTTCTTCCGGGTGGGGACCTGCGTGTTCTGCGGCGCCGCACCCGAGCACCAGCACCCGGGCCACAGCGCTGAGGAAACCACCCAATTACATGACGCCGTCCAGGCCGAAACAGCCAAGACCACCGCTCTGCTCGCCGACCTGCTGCCCACCATCACCGACTTGAGCCATCAGCTCGACCACCTGGTGCAGCGCCGGCAAGCCCTACTGCAGCAGGGCAGCGAACTCGACACACAGATCGACAGCGCCGAGAGCCAACTGGAGCCTCTGCGCGCGCACATGGACGACCTGCTCACCGCGCGCTCCGCCATCGAGCGGGAACTGGAACTGCACTCACGCATCAACGAGCTGCAAGAACGCCGCTCGAAACTCGACGGCCAAGGCGCCGTTGCCTCGAGCCGTCCGGCCGAGCACATCCCCACCCGCACGCTCAACGACTTCGACAGCGTCCTCAGGGAAACGCTGGCCGCATGGAAGGTACCCGCGGTCGACTTCGCGGAATACGACCAGTACACGGCCGACGTCCGTGCCGGAAGCCGGCCCCGTGAGGGACGGGGCAAAGGCGTCCGCTCAGTCCTGCACTCGGCGTTCACCACCGCTCTCGCCCGGTACTGCATCGACCAGGACCGGCCCCACCCCGGATTCATCGTGCTCGACTCCCCGGTGGTCACCTACCGGGAACCAGTGGGCGACGACGTCGACATCACCGGAAACGTCGTAGAACACTTCTACCGCCACATGGCCACCTTCCCCGGGCAGGCCATCATCATCGAAAACGGCGACCCGCCCGCCGACATCCTCACCACCGCCACCTCCTACCGCTTCACCGGCTCCGACGACGGCAGGCCCGGATTCTTTCCCACCACCCGCGCCCCCGAAAGCACCCCGTAACAACCCCTCAAGGGAGGGTGCTGCAGTTCTGTGCGGAACTCCCCAACGCCCTGAGCCGGCCCGGTGCTTCGCATACCGCCTTGACCGGGATCGGCTCCAGGTCCGGATGCGCGTGCCGTGGTGCTCCGCGCCGTATGCATCCGCAGAACATTACACGCGGACGGCAAGCAGACGCGGGCACGACAATTCGGGCGAGCCGGCCCACACGCTGCTGGACCCGTTCTCAGTACCCCGGAACTACAGGTCCTCAACAGCACGGACCGTGCGCGACCGGGCTGGGTGATCCTGCCGTAGGTCAGTATCACCAGCACCTCGGCCCGGTGCAGTACACCAGGCACATCCGAGCCACCTGGACCGGAACAGCGAGTGTCGAAGACGCAGCCCAAGCATTGGGAATCTCCAGGTCGAAAAGCCAAGCACTCGTCTGCCGCGCCGACTTCCCCTGCCGCGTGCTCCGGATCGGCCGCACCAGCCGCATTTTCACCCTGTTCCTGCTTCGATTCCTCGAAAGCGGCAACCTGAATACAATCTCGCCAACAACGGGCACGGCGCTGACTCCTGATTTTGAAACCCGCTCTCTCGTCCTTGAGATAGGCCGAGCGCCCATTCCGCCAACGACCGTCTGAGAGGATCTGCCGTCGCACCGCCCTTACGCAACGACACGGGCCTGCCCATTACCTTCCTCGTAGAGCCCGGTGAGGGCTCGTGACTCCAACGCCGGTATGGCGTCCGGCAGATCACCCGCGCCAAGGCAGCGGGGGCTCGGCACGGTCGAATCCCTGGCCCGGATTGGCCGGGTCCACCCCGCCAATGCGGTGTGCAATCCACTTTTCTCAGCCGTTGGTGGCCAAAGAACGCCCTCGGAACTGTGGCCATTTTTCGATCATCACCCCTGAAACGTCGTTGACCCCTCCTGTGACTCGTGATCAGATCCATCCGCCCACTGTCCGTTAGCGCTCAACTGCTGGGCGCATGACGGGACTAGGTGAGCAGACACAGGAAGGGAAATAGCATATGCGTCTCAGACGGGCGTTTGCCGCGACTGCAGTCTTAGCCGTTGTCACGGCAGGTATGGCCACAGTCTCAGCTACAGCTGAGGAAGCACCGCCAGCCAGTGCACAGCCCGCCCCCTCGTACCAGGAGAGAGAAGCAGCCGCCAACAGACCACGTTCCGTCCCGAAACGCACGGACGCAAAGGCGTCGGCGTCGTGCCATGCCATCCAGCAGCAGGCTGCCGCCGACGGCAAGGGCGAGGCGTTATGCATCGAGACCCTGAGCGCCTCGGAGGTGCCGAAACGGCTGAAATCTGTGCGCACTTCTGCTGCCGGAGCAGGGGTCGTGTGGTGCGATGAGAAGGAGCTGGGTCAGGTCTTCGTGACCCGCACCTCGATCTGTGAGCATCAACTGATACATGCGGTGCTCATAAACACCCAGACCGGAGAGCCGTTGGGGGACGCATACCTGACGGTCAAACAAGAGGTGAACACGCGGGACGTGGACGGCTCGCCCATGAATGTGTACTTCGACGAGTACTTCTACATGCGGGTGCAAGCCGTCTCCGGAGCCCTAGTGGCGGGCTTCAACGTGGCCATCGACGCCGACTGTGCTCCCACGTCAGCGTGCCAACAAGGCCCCGGCCCCTGGACCGGCCCGGCGCCCGTCACGCTGCTCTCGGAGAAGGACGGAACCTGGCTCCGTTCATGGAAGAACACGACACTTCACGACACGTTGGCCCTGGGGTACACCATCACGGCGTCTCTGGGTACAGAAAGGGCCCGCTACTCCTGGGGAGTCAACGAATCCAACGCCTGGCAGGTGCGCTGCGACAACGAAATCACCAAGTACGCCGGCTGCGTTGTCCCTGCGTTCATCCCGACGTTCGTCACGGACTACGCCAAGTACCCGGCAGGCAGCGACTACGTCAACTCGGCCATGCAGTACATCAAAACCCATCCGGGCCGCGAAGGTGACGGCCAGCCTCTGCACCGCGAGGCAAACGACACGGTTGCGACAAAGAACCGCAACAGGGTGTGCGACAGCAGTTTCAAGCCCGAGGACTTTTTCAACAAGAAGTACGAGATCCAATGCGACGAGTACCCCTTCGCCCGCACCAAGGAAAGCGGTGGGCAACTGGGTATTACTTCGGGAAGCCAATGCAAGCAGTTCTCTGCCATGCCAGGGTTCAAAGACCAGGAACCTCGCCAAAATTGGACAACACAGGCCCTGGGTGTGCCACACGGTCCTGCGAACTGCGCCCGGGCCAGCATGATCAAGCCAGACAATGAAGGAATTGGAGGTGATCTCGGTCGCTTCTATACCAAGAACCGAATGATCGACAATGATCCGTTCTGGGTGAAAGCGCCGACCTGGCGTCCCTAAAGGAGTCTAGCGTGGGTTCGCCAGCATTTCTGCGGCGAACCCACGGTCGCGTCGCCTAGCCGAAAGCAGCGGACTTCAACGGTTCGAAGTCTGTGGCCCGCGGGATTTCGAGTGAGAAATCCTGTTCCAGGCGTGCCAGTACAGTAGAAGCAGGGTCATCAGATTCTGCGAGACCCTCGATCGAAATCCCGCCTGCGACTCCCCCTACCGGATGGATCGGGTCAAACGAGTTAATAACTTCACCGTTGATGAAATACTGCACCCAACTGGCCATGTTAGCGGTGCGGGTGAACGAGACGAAGCGAGTCGCTCGGGACACCTCGAGTCCAACGGAACGATTCGTTGCGTACGATCCGAACGACTGAATCGCGAAGGCCCACCCTGCAATCGAACCGAACCTGAGAACTTCCACATTAGGGCGGAGAAAATTCAGTTCACGCAATTCCTCTTCGTCCAAGTCGTGGAATTCCAGGCTTCCTTCCTCCGGGTAGCGACTACACAACTCAATCGCCTCGGCCTGATCCCTCGTCAGCATCAGCGCTCCGTCGGGATCAGATCCCATCCGTCGGATGAAGTTTTCCGGAGTCGTCCCCTCGCAAAAGGCCACGCTGAACCCCTCAGAGAAGGAAGCGCGTAGCCATTGCAGTCCATCGCTCATGTTTCTCCCTCTCAGGCCGCTGAGGCTAATGATCATACTGAGGGACGCTCGCCTGGACGCCGGTAACCGGGCTGGATGCCGGCGCCCTCTAACCAGCTCGTGCATGGTTGGCGTTGGCACGTCGAGGACCGCGGCTTGCCTCCAGGTTCACTTTCGCTGATTGCCGGAGAGCATGGCGGTCTGCTGGTGCGAGAGGAGCCCGGCTACGGCTTGGACGATGTCGGTCATGTGCTCGCGGCGGCCGTGGTGCCGGGCGAGGGCTCGCCAGTTCTTCAAGTGCGCGATGCCGTGCTCGACGCGGATACGGCGTGAGGAGTGGGCTTTGCGCTGGCGTTCATGCATCTCCTCGTACCAGTCCGGGGCGTTCTTCTTGAACTTGCGGTGCGGTGGTGTCACTACGCGCCCGCCTGTCTGAGCGCCCAGTCCCTGGTAGCCGGCGTCGGCAAGAATCTCCACGGCCGGTCCGTTGGCCAGGAGCTTGACCAGGCCCAACTGCCGGGCATGGGTGATGTCCGCGCAGCTCGCGGGTTCAGCCGGGCTGCAGAACACCACCCGCCCGTCAGCGTCCGACATGACCATGGACTTCACGGCATTCTGCTTGTTCTTGCCGGAGATGAACTTCTCCCGGTCCTTGCGTCCGGCAGCCGGGCGGCGGACCCGGATCTCGGTGCCGTCGATGATCCCGGTCTGCCCGCTTGCACCGAGATGGTCAATGACTTCGGCGAGCGTACGCAGTCGGACGTCGGGGGCAACGGTGCAGCCGCGCATCGCCAACAGCGGCCGTATTTCACCGATTGCGCGAGTGATGGTGGAGCGGTCGACGCCAAACCAGCAGGCCAGCACGTCATGGGTGGCGCCATGGCGAAGGTGGACGAGGGTGGCTAACAGTCGGTCGACGAAGACCAGCTTGTGTTTCGCCCCGGCACCCACGGCTCGGCGACGGGGACGCGACGCGAGACCAGCCTGATGGCGCTCGTGCCACAACGGGCCGATCTCGGCGACGAGTTCGGCGATCACTCCGGGCGTCAGCCCCGTGATCCGCTGGCTTCGCATGATCGCTGCACGTGCACGGTTCCCCACCACACCAACCATGATCAACGATCAGGGTCCTCGACGTGCCAACGCCAACCATGCACGAGCTCGTTAGTGCGGTGTCCAGTGAGGCAACGGTCCCCGTCCTGGCGGGCCGGGTTAGCAGCCACAAGAAGCGCGGCTCGTACGACGGTCGTTCGCCGAAGTTCGACTGCCGCGAACGCCATGCGGTCGAATGCGGGCGGGCCCATTCGCCTTGAGTGCTACCGTGCGAGGGCACTCAGGTAGGACAGGTCGACCATCCGCTACGAGGTCACCGTGCCGGTCGCAGCCCTGATTGACTCCATCTCTCTCCTGCTCGCCCTCGACGGACCATCCCCGTGGCACCGCCGGTGAGACGAGGTGCGAGGTTCTCGTGCCGGGAGTATTGGCACTTCGGCACGCTGTGCGTCTGCCGCCGCTGCTGCTGCGGCACCCCCAGGGCCCGCGGCCGTGGCCCCACCGCCCAGCTAGACGAAGCAGCCATTACGTCACTTCGATCCGTCAGCACGGCACCTGCAAGAATCCGCACGTGAGTTCCCTACCGCCTCGCAAGGCAACCCAACTGTGCTGTGAGACGGACTGCGGTCAGCCTGCCGCGTTCGCTACCCGTACGAAGAGCACCTGGTGCGATGCCCACATCACACAGATGCTGCGCGAGGGCGGCCTGGAACCCCTGGAGCCCTTCACGAAACCGACAGCCTGGCGTCTGACCCAGTGCCTTGCATGCGGCTGTGAGGCGCACTACCGCTTCGAGTACACCCTGGAAAAGAACGCGTACGGGGAAGCGACGTGCCGGGCCTGCTACTGGCGACAGTGGGCAGTTGAGGCTCGCCAGGCCATGGGCGCGTACGCCAACCTGACCCCGGTTCCACAGGCCACGGCGCGAGAACACGCCGAGAAGAACGGATTCGACTACCTCAGCGCGCTGACCGCGCCGTCCCTCTCCGACGACCCGCACCACGTCCGATGCCGCTACTGCGGTCGGCTGAGCGCCGCACGACTCGGGGACATCGGGTTCGGCTGCCAGTGCCAGGCCAACCCCCGCCGCGAGCGGCAGACGACCAAGCGCGCCGGAGCCCCAAAGCGCGACCTCCTCAAGGACAGCGACCTACCCGTCCTTGACTGGTGGGACCACGAGAACAACGACACCGCCACCTGGGAGACCGCCACCGTCAAGGCCCGCCGGGAGGCAGCCTGGCGCTGCCCCGACTGCGGACTGCGGTTCACCAAACGGATCCTCGACATGGTCAACCTGCGCGAGTGCCCGCACTGCGAACCGAAACGACGCGCCGAGCAGCAGGCACAGCACGCGCGCTACCAGACGACGCCGGTCGCCAACGTGCCTGAGATGCTCGCCGCCTGGGACGACAAGGCGGATCCCCAGACCGTGATGGTCGCGGACTACCAGCGCTGTCACCTGCGTTGCCCACAAGGGCACCGCTGTCGCCAGACTCCGCTGACCTATCTGCGCAACGGTTGCCCCTCCTGCCGCGGCCAGGCCACACGCGCGACGCGTCTAGAGGCGATCGAGAGCGATCCAGAAGCGTTCGGACTCAGCGTCGAGATCGCCGCACAGTGGCACCCGACCAAGAACGGCAACGCCCAGCTGGCGACGGTGTCGCCTGGTTCACGCAAGCTCGTGTGGTGGCGGAATGAAGACTGTGGCCACGAGTGGCAGGAGACACCAGCCCGCCGGGAGCAGGGCCAGCGCCTGCGCTGCCCGCAGTGCCGAACGATTCTCGATTCCCTCGCCTACCATTTCCCCGATCTGGCAGCGCAGTGGTCACCAGCTAATCCGCTCTCCGCATGGCAGGTGCGCCCTACCGGCCAGACCCAGTTCACGCCTGCCTGGATATGCCCTACCTACCCGGATCACGTATGGCGGGCGCCCTTGTCCTCACGGGCTAACGGCAGCGGCTGCCCCGAGTGCCGGCAACACGGCAAGTCCCGCATAGAACTCGACTACTGGGAAGCCGCGGAGTGCGCCTTCGGCCGGGCATCGTCAGGTCAGCCAGTCCGGCACGAGGCATTCGCCCGGCGCGCGAGCTGGCTAGTCGACATCACGGTCGAGACGGCAGGGCAGCAAAAACTCGCCATCGAGTACGACGGCGCCTACTGGCACGCGGACAAGACGGACCTCGACACCGAGAAGTCCCGCGACCTGCTTGCCGCCGGATACCTGCTGGCCAGGCTGCGCGAGCATCCATTGCAGCCCTTGCCGATCGGCGACCCGAACTACACGGAGTTCGTCGTGTACCCGGCGATGCCGACGCCGGACGAAACAATCGAGCAGGTCCGCGACTGGGCAAGCAAGCTAGATGGTGAGCGGGCGACCCAGCGCTGAGATCTGTCGGTGGAGCTGCCTGCCAGATGACAGACCCTCAAGCGGGCCTGGAAGCGCGTTGTATCGCCCTCGGGCCCTCAGGCTTGTGGGGAAAACTCTTTCAGCAGTCCCCGCAGTAAAGGGCATGATGGGCAGATTCGAGGATCGTTGGCAGTGCGAGGGCCCGGACGCCGTCGGCGGCGCGGCGACACCGAGCACGGCTGGATTAAGGCGGTGTGCGATCCCTGCCACGACGCGTGGTCCCGCCACACCATCTTGATCCTTAACGGTGCTGTGCGCCGCCGTGGACAATGACGGGGCCCGCTCGCAGCTGGTGGTCAGAGCACTTTCCATCGGCAGCCCAGCCGCAGGCCACCGAGCGGTGTCAGGTGTCAGGTGCTGGCCCTGTCTCAGCCAGCCTGCCGGCAGGGCTGGTCCTGCTGCTCCAGCCATTCGTGATCGCTCGGTTCGTCAGTCCGTCACTTCGGCCGGGCGGGAGGAGGTGCCGTAGCCCCGCTGCTTCGGGGCGATGACGTACGCATCGGACTCGGCGATCGACTCGACGCGGGCGGCACCACGACCGAAGGCCGCATCGAGGTCGTGATCCGCGGCCGCGACGAGTACACGCTCGCCGGCGAACTCGCAGGGCTGCTCAAATGGCTTGAGGTGACCGGCCCTCCGGACGTGCGACACCACCTAGCCCCGATCGGCAACGCGCTCGCCGAACGCTACCGCCGAGACGCGCCGCCCACCGTGAACGCCCGCCGGTGAGGGGGCTTCTCCAGGCCGCCCGACGCAGTTATGAGGCTTCCTCGAGGCGGATCGCATGAAGGCTGCCGTTCTTGGTCACGATGTACAACACGCCGCCCGACAGCTGAGGAACGCCCTGCTCGGCAGGCTCCCACACCAGGCCTGCGTCGATGTCCCCAAGACGGCGACGGGTCTGAAGATCCCATCCCTGTAGTACTCCCGCACGGCTCACCGCCCAGGCAGCGCTGCCCGCTACGTAGGCCGGCGCCTCGAATGATGCCGTCGGCCGGGCGGGTGCATCCCACACCTTCTCTCCCGTCGCGTCCGACAGCGCGAAGAGCCGGCCAGGGTCCCAAGCCGCAACGAGTATCTCCTCACCCGCAGCCACCGGGCGGGCCCGAAGGGCCCTGGCCACTTTGACTGTCCATCGGTTCTCACCGGACAGGGCATTCCAGGAGGAGACGTGGCCGTCCTGGTGGGCCAGACGAAGCGTCGTGTTCGATGACAGCATGCCCACGACAGGACCGGGCAGCTGCTCCCGCCGCACGAATGCACCGCTGTGCACGTCGTAGGTGCTCAGCCACGGCGCTTCTCCTCGCTCACCGGGAGAGATCACGTACACGCTGTCAGCGCTGACCAGCCACCGCTGCGCAGAAGCGAGACGGATCGGTTCGGCCCAGCGTGGGCGGCGCTTCTCGGTGTCGAGAGCCAGCAGTGTCCACGGCCTGGACGCGTCGCAGCCGGTCCAGGTGACGAACACACCGTCACCGACCACACGCGGAGTCTCCAGGAAACCAGACACCGCCGGCTCCGGCCGCCAGCTCCACAGGCGCCGCCCCGAGGCCGTGTCGTACACGTGCAAGACGCCCTGCAGATCGGGCACGTAGAGAGTGCCACGAGCACACACCGCCTGTCCCGCCGCGCACTTGTCGATCCGGGGACCGCTCTCCACTCCGGTGTGCAGGCTGCGAGGGCGCAGCGTGCTCCCGATCGCCGAGGCGAACACCGTGGTGCCGTCCACCGGGGGCTGATTGTCGTAGCCCATCGACTTCGGCTTCCACAGCGGCTTGCCGGAAGCGGCATCAAGGGCGTGCAGAACGTGGCCGTCCACGACCAGCAGAGTGCCGTCATGAACGCGTGGCTGGCGGGCATGCGGCCGCAAGAGACCGGTATGCGACCACACGACACGAGGAAGCCTCGACGTAGTGGCTCGCCCGCGGCGAGGCCGGGGCAGCGGCACTGCCACCTTCGGCGTCTCGTCACGGATGAACGGTGCGCCGCGCAGAGCCCGGAGCAAGGATTCCCGGTTTACGGTCGCCCCGGCGGGCGCGTAGTCACTTGCGCACTCCCGCAGCCGGGAGAAAAGCGCATCCCCATCGGCTGCCCCGGTCAGGCAAGCCATCGACTGCAGCCGTTCCACCGCCGCGGTCCGGTCAACAGGCCGTACACCCTCCAAGCGCAGCTCAAGAACAGACAGATGCGCCAGGAGCCGCCACGTCAGGGCATCGCAAGCAACTCCCGAATCAGGAGCACCATGAGCCACGGCGGCCGAGATCAGGGACTGAAGGTCCGAAAGCGCGCGGTGAGCAGACTTGTTCAGCCGTCCCGGCTCGGCCACGCGGTGCCGGAACACGCCGGCACTTCCGGCAGCCGCAGCAGCTGTCGTCAGGGCTTG
Organism: Streptomyces sp. NPDC051913; assembly: GCF_044593635.1. Classification (NCBI taxonomy): domain Bacteria; kingdom Bacillati; phylum Actinomycetota; class Actinomycetes; order Kitasatosporales; family Streptomycetaceae; genus Streptomyces; species Streptomyces sp. NPDC051913. The sequence continues at coordinate 100,287 of NZ_JBIUCI010000019.1, forward strand.
CACCGATGCCGCCCGCGGGAAAGGCGCGGCCACGGCCAGAGCCAGATGCCAGCGGCCCGCGCAGAGATACGTCCACTGCTGCTGCAGGGTGGCCAGGAAAGCCCGCATCAGCTCCACCGATGAGGAGTCGCTGACAGCGAGCCGGGGGCGGCGCCGTACGCCGATCGACAGATAGTGCAACGCCCCGTTGCCCGCACGGCCCGTCACCACATAGTCGTCCACCGCTGTCACGGCGCGAGCCTGAAACCGTATTTCGACGGGCGTGACATGGTCACCCAGACCGGGCACCGGCGTCTGCGTCAGGAGATGCGAAAGCAGCACGGCGCCGAAGTGATGCTCGAGCACAGTCCCGCCCCCGCCAGTGGCGTAGGGACTCACGCCTGCGGCTGCTCTCATGCCCCGTCATGCCCTTCCCGGATCGTGCGTGCAGGTGCCAGCCGCCGCGCCGTGCCGCGCTGCTGACGTCGACGCACCGGACCGGTACGCCGTTGCACGCCGCGTACCAGATGCGGCCGGCACAGGACCTGTCGGGTGCGGCGACCGTGGTGTCCGATCGAGTAGGCCCGCCGGCATCCGTGTTCCTCACTGTCGGCTCCCGGCCCGGCGCCAGCGGTGCAGCAAAGCCGGACTGCCGGGGCGCACGGCGCAGGCGATGGCCACGTTGGGCCAGCCGTCCGGATGACTCTCGGGGTGGTCGTCTGGCCCTGCGTGCATCGTCGCGGTGGCCGAGGTGCTGCGGATGCCCTCTAGCGCGCTGAAAGGGAGCAGGCCACACGCTGCGTGGAGATCGCCTCGTGGGCAGGTACTGGGGGAGTGCTCTGCTGCTCCGCGCGGGCGGCCTCCAGCAGGCGCCGCCATGACGCAACGGTGGGCCGACGCCGCAGGAGCGCCCGTCGCTCACGCTCGGTCATGCCACCCCAGACGCCGAACTCGATACGGCTGTCCAGGGCGTAAGCCAGGCACTCGGTGTGCACGGGGCAGCCGGTGCACCGCGCTTTCGCGCGATTCTGCGCGGCCCCCTCGACAAAGAGGTCGTCTGGATCGCCGGTCCGGCATAGCCCGCGCTCACTCCAGTGAGGATCCGATATCACCCCGGTACTCCTCTCCTTAGTCCTGGCCGCCGTGCGGCCTGGCGGTTCATGCTGCAGGCATGTGACAGTACGTCCTGCCCCACAGGAGGGGCGCGAACTGGCTGGAGTCTGCACACGTTTGAGTGACAGGGACTTGCCTGATCAGCAACAGAACCGCTAGGGCACTTGAGCACGTGCGGGAAGGACTCTGCCAGGGCCGACCAGCCTCCACGATCCGGGGAAGGCCCTCCGCCCTGCGATGTGACGATCAGCAGGTCGCCTTCTGAATGTGCTCCCACGCCGCCTGGGCCGGTGGGCCCAGCCACCGAACAGCCGGGGAGCGGCGGCTCCTATGAGGCAGCGTCCTCGGGGTGAGGCTCCTTTTGGAAGCGGATGATTCGTGCGCGTGGCAGTGAGGCGAGGGTCATGCTGTGAGTTGCGATCACGAACTGGCAGCCCTGGGCGACCCGTTCGTACATCCACTGCACTTGCCGGGCGCTTGCGTCCGGGTGCAGGCCTGCCTCCGGTTCGTCGAGCAGGAACAGGCGATTGGGACCGTCCATGCCGTCCAGGAGGGCACTGGCCCCCTCGGGCGAGGTACCCAGGTAGGACACGAACAGGCGGCTCTCGGGCTGCCGGGACGAAGACCAGCGTGCCTGCAAAAGCTTGGCGAGTGCATGGCTGAGCGGGCTGATTCTCTGCGGCAGGCCGGGGTTGCTGAACTGGCAGCCCGTCAGCAGCGCCAGCGCCTCGAGCACCTTGGACTTTCCTGTGCCGTTCGCACCCGCCAGCACGGTGATACCGGAGTGCAGGGCCAAGCCCTCCTGCAGACTCCGCAGGATCGGCAGACGGGGCAGCTCCATGTGGTCCCCGACGGCCAGTTGCACCGACTGCACGAACCCCTCCGGTGCACCTGTCTGGTGAGCGAACACATCGGCGAGGTCGTCGAGGCACTCTCCGCATGCCTCGACTTCTTGCCGGGCGCGACCCAAGGTGCGGTCGACGTCCGCAAGGTCGCCGACGTGAAGAGCAAGAGCCGGCGACAGGCCTGGCCCGGTCACGGCTGCCGCTGGCTCGCCCAAGCGGCCTTCCGGCAGTAGCAAGCTGCTGAGATCGGCCACGTGCTGCGACCACTCCACCAGCATGCGCTGCGCACGCTCTCGCTCCAGCTCCGCCATGACCTGCTGGGACGTGCCTTCCTGCAGGCGACGGATCCAGGCCGGCACGGACGGGTCGTCCTGCGCCAGCCGTCCCCGCGCCTGGGCCAGCTGCAGATCATCCACGCGTTCCCGGATCCGCTCGCACAGCACGGTCAGCGCTCGTGCCACCTGCCGCAAGCGGTCCCGTTCCGCCAGCAGTGCCGCCTCACGGCGCTCTGCTTGGCGCAGTTGCTCGCCCAGGCCGAGTGCCCTGTGCGCGAGGGCACTGTCTGCTCGTTCGTTGCGGGGGGCCGCATGCTGCAGCGCCAGTTCCCAGGGGACCCGCACCTCGGCCAGGCGCTGTTGCTGGACTGCAGCGCTGTCGGTGGTGATGTCCACGACGGCCTCGATGAATTCCCACGTCAGGCCGCTTCCCGCGAGGCGTGCATAGGTTGCGCTCCGGCGCGGGGGTTGAGCGTCGCCGAAGTGTTCCGGGGTAAGCCGGTCGAGCAGAGCAGGCACGGTGCAGCCGGCCAGGTCAAGCCACGACCGCAGCAGGCCAGCCACCTCGTTGTGCGCGGCACTCGGCCCGGACAACGGTCCCCATTTCGTTCCCGCCCCTGGCATCCGGTGGCTCCCTTTCATCTGGTTCGCCTGCCCAGCTCCATGCTGCCGGGCCGCGACGCCGTCCGGGGCCATCCGCCGGACGGCCCGGACGGCTGACCGCGCCCCTGACGTCCGCAGGAGGCTGAGAAGCCCATCGGGCCACTCGGAGGAAGAAGACATGACTATGACGTCGCTTGACCCCCAAGCAGCACCCGCACCGGTGCACGGTACGGCCAAGATGGTGCGGTGGATCAACGGGCTGACGGCGCTGGCTCTGATCGTGGCCGTCGTCGTGCTCGCCCTCACCGACCAGAGCGCCGACATGGGTACGGTCCTCGGGATCGGCGGGGCGGCGCGTGCCGCGCAACGGACCACGCACATCAGCATCCGTGTCCGGCGTTCGCCGACCTGTACGGCAAGGATTTCCCCCTGTGCCCGCACCCGCCGCACATCGGCGCCTGACTGTCTGTGAGCCGTCGTCCTCGGCAGTGATGGTGCGACGGGATCAGCTGCTGGGCCCCGTAGGCCAGCTTCAGCTGGTGGTGAGCCGGACCGCTATTGGGCAGGACTCACGAGTGGCCGGCGCGACGTCGAGGTCGGCTGTGCCAAGGTGCAGGCTCAACACGTCCAGACTCCTGCCGCCGAGCAGTTGGCGCGTCGCCTCCGCTACGGCGAGGCAGGCGGCAATCACGCCGACGAAGGCAGCGCCGACTGCGGTCCCGGCGAGTTGGACCGCGCCGCACGCGTCACGGCGGGACAGGTCATCGAAAGCGTGGTTGCGCGGCAGCACGACGCTGTCGGCCGGTGGGTCGGCCCAGGCGGTCACCTGGTCGCTAGGGCGTGCCGCGGGAAAGCGGCGGAGCTGGATGGCGTTGAAGTCGGCCGGGCCTGCGCCGAGTCCGGCGTCGATGGCTAGTCTCCAGCCGACGGCGCTGATCATGCGTCGGGTCGGCAGGTTGTCCACGCCGAGGAGAGCGACGTGGGTGTCGTTCGGGGGGACGCGGGTGTTCTGCTGAAGGCGCTGCTCGACGATGTGGGTGTCGAAGCCGAGTGCGTCGAGGCAGGCGGCGACCAGGCGGGTCTTGCGGACCTGGGCGGGTTGGCGGGGGGTCAGCATGCCAGTGCTGTGGTTGGCGTCGACGGCCTTGTCCACGTCCTGGAGCAGGATGGAGACCCCACTGGGACTGGGGTAGGGCAGCCAGGACAGGGCCCAGGCATTGGCTTGTCCGAGATGGCCGAGTCCGATCAGCCACCATGCGGCTGGCACATGGGTCAGGGGTGGTCCCTCATTGCCTTCTCCGGCTGGGGACCACAGGTTGAGGCTGATGGGGCGGTGGCCGACGTCGCTGCCGGGACGGGCCTGCACGGCGCCGAACGCCTCATGGACACCGAGGGCGGCCGCGCAGAGCGCGGCCAGCACGTTCCCGGCATCGCTCACATCCTCTTCCTGAGTGTCCGCGCCGGCTGCCGTTCCCGCAGCCGGCCGCACTGAGGCAGTCCACCTGTTCCAGCCCACGTGCAGCACGACCGCACGAGTGGACAGGCTCAGGGAGAGAGCGGGGAGCGGTGTGCCCAGGAGCACCACCGGCCAGTGCGCTGGAACGTCCCGCAGGTTCGTCGCCAGGGTGCCGCCTTCCGCGGCCACGACATCGGCGACGGTGCGCCCGCGGTGCGGGCCGGCCGTCATCACGCCGTCGCCGTCCGCCACCACCGTGGTGTTGCCGAAGGCCCGCACGGCCGTGGCGATCGCGGTGCACAGTGCAGCCTGGTACGCAACATGCAGGCCAGACTGAGACCCGGCGACGATCACAACGCCGGTGTCGGCGTGGGCGTGGAGCGCGGCTTCGAGCGTCGGATGCGTCCCGTCGTGCACGCCCAGCAGGGCGGTGCGGTGGACGATATCTTTGCTGGGGACGTTCACGTGTTCCTCCGAAGGCGCTTCCAGCCCGCGGCCAGATGGTGGAGCAGGGCCCGTTGAAGACGGTGGCGGCCGTGCTCGCGGATACGGACGAGGGCCGCGGACTGCGGCCCGAAGGAGGACGACCAGCCCCCGTTCTCCCGTACATGCACGCCCAAGGCCGTGGGGTCGGTGACACCGCTGGCGAAGCGGGGGGCGATGAGCGCCACGTGGCCGTCGAGTGCGACCATCGGGTTGGCGGCGTCGGTGCGGCTTTGGACCACGCGGGCGGAGGGGTGGGTGTGGATGTCGCCGACGACGCGCAGTCGGTCGCGGCGGCAGCGGGCGGCCAGCGCGGTGTACCCGTCGGCGCGGAAGGTGATGGCGCCGGTGAGGCAGCCCGGGTCGAGGTCGTCGTAGTAGGCGATCGCGGTCACCGGCTGGGGGAGGCAGTCCGCAGGGTGGTCACGAGCCGTGAGCAGGAACGCCCCCGACTCACGCCGGCCCGCCCCGCGGCGTGCAAGCTCGCGGATCATGCTCCGGAACAGGGAGGCGTCGAAGACCAGCCGCGCGTCCGTCACGAGACGCCGCCTGACGGCAGGCGGGCTTCGGACAGCATGCGGTGCATTTCCTCCAGATAGAACACGATGGTTTTGCTGGAGTCCCAGGCCCGCGCCGGTGATTCGGTGGCCCACTGGCCGTGTGTCGCCAGGCCGACCCGGTCGCATGGCAGGTAGGGGGCGTTCCCGTTGCCGGGCGACCAGTCCGGGCGGAAGACCTCGGGGTTGCGGCCCGTGACGGGCCAGCGGTCGACCGGCAGGGGCGCATCGGCCACCAGGTCCCACGGCTGCCCGGCGGGCGCGGCGGCCGGATAGTTCTGTACGTCGAGGCGTATCCCGCACTCCGCGCCACCACCGACAGCGATGGCAACCGTCATCGTCGGCCAGGCGATGCTGACGATGCGCCAGAGCCCGGCGTCGATCCCGGCGTCAACTGCCGCATCCTGAAGATCGCGCAGTAGCCCTGCCTTGCACGGGTCGACGCCCGGCTCCGTGGCGCTGGTCATCCCTGGGACCTGCCGGCGTGGACCAGGTCGAGCGCCACCGCGCACGAGCCGGCCGGGACGATCGAGCCGACCGGGTCGGTCAGCCGCAGGTCCGTGGTGGTACCCGGCAGGCGCAGCACCAGGTCGGCCGCGTCGGCGGACGGGATTCCGAAGGCCTCGACTGCCTCCTTGCGTACCTGCCGCACCCGGGTGGCCGGGTGCGCCTGCACGACCTTCTCCGTGCCGGCGTAGGCGACGGTGACCTCGATCCGGTGGCACTTGTGGACGACGACGTGGCCCGGCTGCTCTCCGAACAGCTCGGCCACCGTCAGCTGTGCGTCCAGCTCCGTTTCGTCGCCGACGCGGTAGGCCTTCGCGTCGGCCTCGATCATCACCACGTCGGCGAGCCGGGCCGTCGCCTCGACCTCCCGGGTCTCCGCGCCGCCCTGGCCGCCCTTGTAGGTGTGGACCCTCATGACCTGCACCTTTCTCCAGAAATAGCGGCCAGGAGAAAGATCAAGGCCGCATCTGGAAGCGATCATACCGCAAAAAGTCGCGAGACCGGTAAAGATATCGAGAGTCAAGGAGAGTGTGGGGCGGCTTGGATGACGTACCGGCGACGGGATACGTTGATACGGTGTTCTTGACGATCCCCGACGCTGACCTCAGCGAGGTGCTCACCTCGCAGACCCTGCTCCTCAAGGTCTGGCCAGACGCCGCCCGAGAGGTCATGGTGCTGCTGCAACTCCTCAGGTCGGCGATGCCCACGCTCGCCGACGCCCTCGCCATCGGGCTGATCGCCATGGCCGCACCGACATCGATGTCCCGCATCGAACTGAGTCACCGGCGGGCCGCGCTCACGGCCACAGGCTGTCGCACCGACGGCAGCACGGTGGAGGCTCCGCACTCCCACCTCACCGAGATCACTCGCCTCGAGGTACACGATGTCCGCGCCGAAGGGCGCTCGGGCTTGTGGGTGCAGTCATGAGCGACACCGCGAAGGAGTTCCAGCCCAATTGGGGAGTCCACCCCGGCGAGATCCTCGGCGCCCTCCTCGACGAGCGGGGGATGCGGCAAGTTGAGCTTGCACAGCGCACGGGACTGTCTGCAAAACACGTCAACCAGATCGTCAAGCAGACGATCGGGATCAGCCCGGACGTCTCCATTCTCCTCGAGCGCGCGCTCGAGGTCCCTGCCTCCACCTGGATCAACCTCGACACGCAGTACCAGGCATTCGAAAGTCGGCGCCGTGCCGAAGCAACGCTCGGCGAATACGGCACCTGGGCCAGCCGGTTCGACACCGCCACCCTGCGTCGTCACGGGATCATCGATGCCGCAGACACCGGCATCACGCGCGCAGAGAAGATCCTCAAGCTCTTCCAGGTCGCCACGCCCGACGCCTTCACCCAGACATGGCTACGACCGTCGGTGTCCTTCCGCCGCAGCCAGGCATTCACCATCAGCGAGCCCAACACCGCACTATGGCTGCGCCTGGTCGAGCGCTCCGCACGCGATGTCTCCGTCGAACCGTTCAACGCCAGAAAACTGCGTGCTGTCGCCAAGACGATCCCGACCATGACCACCATGACCGTGCCCAATGGATTCGTCGCGGCGCGCGCCGCCCTCGCCGAGGCCGGCGTCGCCCTCACATTCGTGCGCGAGGTCCCAGGCACGCGCGTGTGTGCAGCCACATGGTGGATCGACGGCGACCGCCCGGCCATCGGCATCACGGAACGCCAGCGGCGCCACGACACCTTCTGGTTCAACCTCCTGCACGAGATCGGACACATCGTGCGGCACCCCCGCCGCACCAGCTTCCTCGACCTAGAGGGAGGAGGCGCCGCCGATGAGACCGAAGCCGAAGCCAACGACTTCGCGGTCGACCTGCTGTTCCCCGGTGACACCAGCAACTTGATCGCCCGCGCAACATCCCACCGCGAAATGATCATCATCGCTGCGCGGCTCGGCATCGGAGTCCCGATGGTCGCCGGACGTCACGGGAACCTGACCGACAACTGGAGACTGGTCAGCCGGCTGCGTGACTCGATCTCAGACGAAGACATCAGCGCGTTGGAGACCATTGCCAAAGAGGCCACCGTATAGGGCGTTCGCGGCAGCGCCAGTCCTGCAAGCCGAGGCGAAACCGTCGAGAGCGGGGGGCTCACGTAGAGCCGAGCCAACAGTCAGGTGACAGCTGAGGGGCCGGGCGGCCCGGTAGGCATCGACCTCGGCGTCCCTGAGAGGACAGACCCCCACATGTGTGGGGAGAGGCTCTCCGCAAGGTCATCGCCCGCGAGGTGAACGACAGACCCCCACGTGTATGGGGAAGTCCCTTGACAGCCTTGGCATTTGAAGATCAGCCGGGCGCTGCTTGCCTCACTTTACCTGGGCTGGATGTGCTGTGGGACGAACTTCTGCTGAGAGGGCTGCGAGGCTGTAGTCCCGCCTGGTCCGGCGCCGCTGCAACGAGCACGATGTGGTGGCTGTCCTGGTCAGCCCCAGCAGCGCGTACAACGAGGTGCGTCGGCGCTGCGCACCTCGTTGGCTCGTCAGGCGGCCGGGAGGGCGACGCGGGCCCAGACGGTCTTGCCCGGGGCCTGGCCGTCGGTGGTCCAGCCCCAGGTGCTGCTGAGGGCTTTGACGATGGGCAGTCCGCGATGGCGCTCGCCCAGCGGTGGGGGAGGGGCGAGGACAGGGCGGCGCCGACTGGGATCACGCACGATGCACAGCAGCGTCTGCGGGCGCAGGGCCAGGCCCAGCCATACCGCGCCCTGCGTACTGTCGCGTGCGGAGGCCCGGCTTCGGCCGTGGCGGACGGCGTTGGCGACGAGTTCTGAAGCGATCTGAACGGCATCGTCGCTGATGTCGGCAAGGCTCCAGCGGAGCATGGCCTGCCGGGTGAACTGCCGGGCGATGTAGCAGCAGTTGGTCGTGGCCGGGATGCGGCGGGCGGTGAACGGAGTGCTGCCCAGTGCGGTGCGGACGGCCAGGTTCTCGGTGGACGCCGGCGGCTGGCCCAGGAAGAGGGACGGCTGTCTTCGGGGCTCGTGTGCGCAAGGCGCGATGTCTGGCAGAAAAGTCTCGTCGTGACCTGGCGTCATCGTCCGTCCCCCGGAACTGATGCCGTGCCGGGCACGGCGTGCCGTCTTGACCGTCACTATCGCGGCCCGCTCGTCGTTCTTGCAAGCGAGGGGCTGCAATTGCAGAGCCCGTGTATTCGTACGTGTGAACGGTCATTCGCTTTGCGGAACGGGCTGGCCCCGGACCGTTTCAGAAAGGCACGGTGAGGCATGGCACAGGTGGACAACGGCGTCAGCGCGGACACGCTGGACGGCGCGCAGTGGCGTAAGAGCGGGCGCAGCGGAGGCAACGGCAACTGCGTGGAGATGGCCGTCCTGGCAGGCGGCGCCGTCGCAGTGCGCAACTCGAGGTTCCCCACAGGGCCTGCCCTCATTTACACCCGCGAGGAGATCGAGGCTTTCCTCGGAGGGGTCAGGGACGGCGATTTTGATTTCGCGGTCAAGTAACTGCAGGTAGAGGCATGGCCAATTCCTGACGTGGCCGCAAGCCGGCTGCCATACTCGCCTCCTCAGTCGCAGGAACAGGAGCACCTCGTATGGCAGCCGCGCGGAAGCCGCCGTCGATCCTCGGATTTCCGCACCGCCCGGAGTGGGGGCCGGCCGCCCACCGCAAGGCGCTCGCCGGACACTTGCGGCGCTGCCGGGACCACGCCGGCCTCCAACCCCGCCAGGCCGCCCGCTGCATCAACGCCTCCGAGTCGACCATCAGCCGTATGGAGAACGGCCTGTCCGCACTCAAACCGGAGGAGGTCGAGTACCTGTTCGACGCCTACGGTGTGGACGATCCCCGGGAACGGCACCGGATCGCCGACCTCCTTGAGGAAGCAGCCAAACCCGACGTCTGGCAGCCCTACGCCCAGTCCGTTCCGGCACTCCTGCGTCCGCTGCTCGCCATGGAGCCGGCCGCCCAGCGCATCATCTCCTACGAGCCCCAACTGGTGCCCGGCTGGCTGCAGACCGAGGAATACGCCGAGATCGTGATGCGGGCCGCCCACCCCACCATGCTGGCCCGCCAGATCGCAGAACGCGTGGCGCTGCGCGTGCAGCGCATCGAGATGCTGCGCCGTGAGACGACACCGCCGGTCCTGCTGGCCGTCATGGACTCCGAAGTGTTCCGTCGTCAGGTCGGCACGCCGGGGGTGATGTACCGGCAGATCCAGCACCTCCTCGCGCTGCTGGAAGAGCTTCCCTACCGCCTGCGCCTGCAGATCGCCCCGCTGAGCGTGGGCGCCGCGGGCGCCATCGGGCATCCGATCGTGCACCTGCGGTTCTTCGCATCCGACTACCTGCCCGACATGGTGTACCTCGAGCAGTACGAGGGAGCGACCTACCGGGAAAAGCCCGCGGAGTCCGAGCGCTATCTGGCCGTGCTGAACAACCTGTGCGGCGTGGCCAGCCCGCCCGCGCAGAGCCCTTCGCTGCTGACAGCGGCACTGGCCGCATGGCGCTGAGCACCGTCGCGGCAGCGGGCGTCAGCCGCGTACGAAGCCGACGCCTCCGTACTCCTCCCACTCCCAGGTGAGCTGGGCAGGCACATCGTCCTGCCCGGGCCGCCACGCGGACACTTCCACCAGGCCGGGCTCCACCAGATCCAGCGGAGCGCAGAACGCGGCCACGTCCGCCTTCTCCCGCACTCGCCCCCAATGACCCTGGGTCTGCACGTCCATGAGGCGGGTGACGACGTCCCGCACCTGAGCGGAGTCGCTGACCAGCTGGCACACCACCATCATGCTGCCGGCCGGCAGCCGATCGGCGACCTGGGCGATCAGCCGGGCTGGCTGGGAGCTGTCCGGGAGGCAGTGAAGGACCGATACGAACAGCGCCGCCACCGGCTCAGTGGGGTCGATGAGCCTGTCCACCGGCTCACTGCTGAAGATCGCGTCGGTGTCCCGCATGTCCGCCTGCAGCACGGCAGTGTTCTCGTTACTCTCCAGCAGCAGCCCGCCGATCCTGCGGACAATGGGGTCGTTGTCGATGTAGACCACCCGGCTGTCCGGGTCCACCCTTTGTGCCACCTCATGGACATTGTCCTGGGTCGGCAGGCCGGAGCCGTGGTCGATGAACTGGCGGATGCCATACTCGGCCGCCAGCACATGCACCACACGCCGCAAGAACTGCCGGTTGTTCAGCGCGAGTTCCCGCATGCTCGGCACATGATGGAGCAGTTCGTCGCAGGCCGCCCGGTCCGCGGGATAGTTGTCCCGCCCTCCCAGCAGATGGTCGTACATGCGCGCCACGCTCGGAACCGTGACATCCACCCCGTACGGCAACACCCGCGCCCCCTCCCGCTTCGGGGCGCCCCGACAACGCACCCGGTGGGTGACAGAGTGTAGCGGCGATGGTGCAGCGGTTCGGCGTGAACGAAACCCCTCATCACTCGAGCGAGGCACGCAGCAACAGGCCTGACACCTGCTCAGGCGGCACCCCGGTCACCTCGGCGATGCGCTCACAACTCAGGTCCATCTGCCGGCTCAGCACCTGCACATCGTCGCGCAGCTCTCGTGCCGTCGGGCCGCCGTCTGGGCAGGCGGCCTGCACACCGCGTGCGCGATCAATGTGGTCGTGAAGAATGCGCCAGGCTACCGCGGCCGGAGCGGCGCTGCCGAGGATCGCAGTCCAGGCCACCGCCAGCTCGGTGAAAGCCGCGGTGACCGCCACCTGCGCGGGGCCGCTCCTGCCAAGACACAAGGCGGCGAACTGCAAATAGGGCTCGTAGTGGCCTTCGCGGAAGGCGGCATAGGACGCCAGCGCCGCCCGCTCGGCCCGCAACTGCCCGGCAGCGGGAGGAGTTCGGCCGCCTGACGCATGGATAGCGCCCGCCGGGAACGCGGCACCTGCCACGGCGGAATGTGCGCTCATGGCACCTGCCCCGGCAGGGCAATGTGGACCGTGCCCTCCGGCAGGCGGGGATCGTCGCACATCAAGAACGTGTAGTGCACCGCCTCCCACAACGGCTGGAAGTCCACCGGACGCCCGCCCAGGGCATGGACGAGGGCGGCCAGGACCTCCCATTCGGGAACGTCGACGCCCGCCAGCACCCGGCGCGCGGTTGCGGCATCGACCGCGCGGGCCGTCAGCAGCTCGATCCGCTGCGGCGAGGGTGACTTCGCCGCCAGGTACAGTCCGCGCACCGCCGCGTGCAACTGCGCGAGGGCCTGGGGGACGGGCTGCCGCGCCGGAGCCGTGAGCCCGTGGGCCGCCTCGAACAGCACACGCAGCTCCGCCGGATCGGAGCCGAACAACCTCGCCAGCGAACACACCAGGTCCCAGGTCGGCAGGCGGTCACCCGACAGGACACGCGAGATGAACGACGGCGACAGCATGGTGGAGTTGGCCACCTCGCGGATGGTCAGCCCGCTGGCCGCCTGCAGTTGCGCCAGCGCCGAAGCCAACTGGTCCGCCGGGGAAGTCCCCTCGCCGCCGGCCTCGGCACTCTCACCCTCCACCAGATCCGCGGCCCGGGCCGTACCCGTTCCACGCCAGCGCGCCGGAGCAGCCTGTTTCTCGTTGGCATGCAGATCCATCATCCGCGCCACCCGCTCGGGCCCCCAGCGCGCCCGCGCCGTCTCCGGCGCGACATGAGCGGCCCTGGCCACGTCTTCCCATTTCTCACCGCGGTGCCGGGCATCTTGCACCGCACCCGCGATATAAATTTCCAGCTCCCGCCGGATCGCCTCGGCCCGCTCCAGCAGCGAGCCCAGCTCCTCCTCCCGCATCTCGCTGTCCAGCAGCTGCTGCGCCAGCCGGCGCACCTCGGCGGCCACCGCCGCACCCAACGGAGCCTGCTGGTCCGCACGCTTAGCCCGGTGTCCCTGCCGGTGCCGCTGAGCACGCCGACGGCAACCGGGGCCGCAGTACTTGCGGCGACGGCCGGCACCCGCCGTCTGCACCAGCGGGCCGTTGCATGTCGCGCATGTATCAGCCTGCGACGTTCCAGTCGCCACGTACGTCTTCCTCTCTGCTTCTGAATTTTTCTGCAGGCCGCACAGCGTTGCGCCCACGCGGGGCAACGCCACCGCCGGGGGGACGGACCGGCGCACACAGTGCACCGGTCCGTCCCGTGAGGCAGCCTCAGTCCAGCCGGGCCCACAGAAAATCGATCCGTGACCCGCGCCCCGCGGCCGCGGCGATGGCGGCGAACGCCACGCACGCCTCAGCAGGCCACGCGTCGGCGGACGGCAGGACGAAGGACAGAATCAGCACGACGACCGGGCCCAGGCTCACCGTGACAAGGAGGGCACGCAGACGTGCGCGGAAACCGGCTGCATTGCTAGCGTCCGCGTGCGTCCCGGACACCACGGTGCCCTGGACGACATTGGAGGCAGTCATCTTTCTCCTCAAGGAATTGACGGCTGTTCAAAATGCGGAGGGGCCCTGGTCCGTTGGTAGCCAGCCTTGAGCCGGGGCCCACCTTCGGCGTGACCCTAGCGTTCTGGCGATCCGTTCGGCTATCGGAGTGAGTCACTTACGGGTAAGTGGCCGCATTACCGTGCGAAAAAATCTGCGGAAGCGCGCATTCCAGCAGCCATCAACCCTGATTATTTCAGAATCCGACAACACCTGAAAGAAAGTGAGCATCCCTGAAAGGGAATGACTCTGATACAGGGTGCGCCGTCGCGTGAAAAACCAGAACGCCGCACTCCGGCGCACACGAGACTCTGGCTCGCGCCCGGCGACTGCGCATAGAAGCAACCCGCTCCCCGAATCCGTGACCGGACCCGAGGGGGGGTGCCTGCGGGGAGCTGGCTGCCCGCAGGAAGTACAGAAGACCGAAGCTTTTGCCTCGCGCGCTCTGTCACCGGAGCGAGCTGATCGCCCTGACAGAAACCGTCATCGATCATGCACCTGCCCCGACCCGCCCTGTGTGCGGGGCCGGCAATCGAGAGCCGGTCCCGGGCGGTGGAGCTGACAACAGATCCCACGTATCTGGGGGAGACGGCAGCCTGGGCGAGAACGGTGATGCGCTGCAGAGCAGACCCCCACTCGTGTGGGGAAGACGCGGCCATGCGTGAGCAGGGCGACCTGCCGGCGGACAGACCCCCACGCGTGTGGGGAAGACACTTAGCGACCTGGTCTTTTGAAGATCAGCAGGTCGGCTTTTGCTCACTTTACCTCGGTCGGACGTACGTAAGGCTGGCTTGGCGGCGGTCATTTTTAGCAGGGCGGCCGGGCCAGCCTGGGCAGTCGTTGGCGGAGCGTTGCTGAAGACTGCGGCAGGATGGTGTCAACGGGGCGGCTGTGGACGGTGGTTGGAGCGCGGGGGAAGTTGTGGGAGTGCGGGAGGACGCCCGGTCCGGCGGGCTTGACCAGACGCCGTGGGGCAAGTTCGACCAAGGTCAGCGGGCGGTGTACGCACTGCTGTTTCACCTTCTGGACACTGCGGCGATCGCCGGAGAGGTGTGGGACCGGTTTTTGACGCGTGGTCAACGAAGGCTGATCACGCGCGGACTCGGGATGAGCACGGCACAGGCCCGCTGCCTGGTGATGTTCATGGCAGGCCTGCACGACCTGGGCAAACTTTCGGCTTTCCAGCAGCAGGAGGCGCATCCCTGGGCGCGGATCAGCGAGGCACTGCGCGCCGACACCTGCAACTGGCAGCGCATGCCACACGAGCGGGCCTCCATGCACAGCGTGCTTCAGCTGCTGACCGAGGTCGGATACCGGGCCGACACCTCGGACAGTCCCGGGGTGCGGTTCGCGCAGATCCTGGGCGGCCATCACGGCCGTTTCCTGCAACTCGACCTCGACGGCGCGGCCAGCACCGAACGCGTCAACCGCGCGCTGGGCGGTCCGCTCTGGCAGGACCTGCGACGCCGCTACTTCGCCCTGCTGCGGCACCTGACCGGGGCCACCACGGTGCCGCACCGGGTCTCGATACCGGCCGCTGTGCTGATCACCGGGGTCGGAGTGATCGCTGACCGTCTGGCGAGCCAGGGCCACTACTGGCTGCCCAAGGCGCGCGCCCCGCTCTTCGCCCCGGTTGAGCACTACGCTCAGGCCGTCAAGGAGGCCCCCGGCGTGCTCGACGCCTCGGGTCTGGCCCGCATCTCGCTGCCCACTACATCCTTCGCCCAGGCCCATCGCGGTGTCACACATCCGAACGACCTGCAGGCCTCCCTGATCAGGCAGTTGGCTACCGTGATGGGAGACAAGGGGCCGGGCATCGTGGTGGTCACCGATGCCACCGGCGGTGGGAAGACCGTCGCCGCGCTGGAAGCCGCCCGCGTCTTCAACGCCGGCGGTGACACGGCCGGCGTCGCCTGGCTGCTGCCGACGACCGCCACCGCGGACGCCGCCTACGACGTGCTCGAGGCCTACGTGGCCGCACACCGACCCGAGCACGCCCCCGTCTCGCTCGTGCACAGCTCCGACTGGCGCAACAGCGCCTACAGCGACCACCGTCTGGCCGCCCACGCACCGTCCACCACCGACGAGTTCTGGACCGAAGACCTAGACGCGATCCAGGACCAGGACGCGAGGGCGGAGCAGCGGCCTGAGGAGCGGGTGACCGTGCCGGACGGCTGGCTGCGCGGCTGGGACCGGGCGCTGCTGGCCCAGTTCACCGTCGCCACCGTCGACCAGGCCCTCATGGCCGCGCTCCCGGTCCGCTTCAGCATGCTGCGCCAGCTGGCGCTGTCCGGCCGGACCATCGTCGTCGACGAGGTGCACGCCCTGACCCCGTTCATGCAGCGCCTGCTGGGCCGCCTGCTGAACTGGCTGGGCGCGCTGGGCTGCCCCGTCGTCCTGCTGTCTGCCACCCTCCCGGCCCGCACCTGCAACGAGATGGTGCGCAGTTACCTCGCCGGAGCAGGAAACTCCCGCAAGCAGCTGGCTGAGCGCGACTTCGCGCCCCCTTATCCGGGCTGGCTGTTTGCCGCGGCCGCCGACGCCACCGTGACCCGCATCGACCCGCTGGTGGCCGTGGCGCACGCCCAGCGCTTTCGCCGCAGCGCCGACATCCGCCTGCACCCCGTGCGCCACGACACGCACACCGACCCCGACGGCAGCCCCGCCCGCGAGAGCCGGCTCGAGCGCATCGTCGCCGAGATCACTCCCGTCGTCGAGAGCGGCGGCTGTGCCGCCGTCGTGTGCGCGACCGTGGCCGACAGCCAGCGCACGTACCAGCACTTGCGCGACAGCCTCCCCTGGCCTCGTGGAGCGGACGACGCACTGGTGCTGCTGCACGCCCGCCTGCCCGGCCACCGGCGCGAGGACCTCACCCGCCGTCTGCGCAGCCGTCTGGGACGCACCGGGCAACGCCCCGAGCGCCTGATCGTGGTGACCACCAGCCTGCTCGACATGAGCCTCGACATCGACGTCGACGTGATGGTCAGCGACCTCGCCGCCCTGCACACCCTCCTGCAACGCCTGGGCCGCCTCTGGCGCTTCGAGCACCTGCGAGCCGCTGGCACCCGCAGACCCGCCTGGGTGCGCCGGCGTCCGCGGCCCCTGCTGAGTGTCCTGCAGACAACCGACCACGAGGGCAACACCCTCCTGCCGGCCGCCTGGCGCACTCTGGAAGAGCCCTTCCTGCCGTATGCCACCGCCGACTTCCTGGCCCGTCGACCGGATTCCACCCTGGCCATCACGCTGCCCGACGACGTTCACCGCCTCGTCGAAACGGTGCACGGCGACGCCGAAGAACTCGCCCGCACCTCACCCACCCTCGAACACCGCTACCGCGCCTATCAGACCCGGCTCCGCGTCGAGGAACACCGCAGCGATCTGCACCTCATCCCCACCCCGCTGCACACCCTGTCGCTGTCCGACCTGTACCGCGAGCGCCTCCACGCCCGCGACGCCGCGACCCGTCTGGGCGTCATGCCCCGCCGCCTGCTGCCCCTGTACCGCACCCCGTCCGGCCGCCTGGCCCTTGACGAGGTCGGCACCCAACTGCTGAACCTGGACCGCAAACCGGCCCTCGCGCAGATCCGCACGATCCTCCAGCACACCCTGCCCGTCCCCGCGGCCTGGGTCGCCGACCTGCGCCCGGAACACCACGCCCCGACGGCCTGGCGCGAGCACGCCCTGCTTGCCGACCTCGTCCTGCTCCCGCATTCCGCCGATCTGCCCCGCCAGAGCGTGGCCTTCGGCCGCCACAGCCTGCACGTCGACCCCGTGCTCGGCCTGGTCCACGCCACCAATTAGACAACACCGCTGCGCGCGGGGCATGCCACGGAAGGCGAGCGCCGGCCGACGTAAATGATCTGGACTCCAGGGTGACGAAAAACCGGTGGACCAGCCGGTAATCAAACGATGAACCGCATGGTCAATAGTTCTCCGATCAGTGGCTAATATGGAAATGCGACGACAGGGCGCACAGCAGAACCAGTCGCTGCGCCTCTTCCCCTGCGCTGCCGCACGGCTGAGCACTGCACCCCTCCTTGGGCTCCGCCGTCGGCACATCCGGCTCCTCCGGCACGGCCAGACCTCGGCCGTCACTCGCAGCCGGGCAGGTTCGCGGGAATCTCCGGCATCAGGAAGCCGCTTGATTCCTCACTCTTCCCCTGCCCGGCATCTGGAGTTCCCCCGTGCCTGCGCCGTCATATCCAATAGACAAAGAACCCTGCATTCCCGTCCTATTTCTCGACGGACGCCACCAATACCTCGGACTGCGTGAACTGCTGCTGCACGCCCACGACATCGAGGACCTGGCCCTGCCCCTGCCGCCCGCGGCGTCCGGGCTGCTCCGGGTGCTGACCGCGATCGTCGCCCGGATCACCGAACTGGACGACCCTGAGATGAGCGCGGGGGCCTGGGCGGCCTGCCGCCGGGCGCTGCTGGAACAGCCCCACGGGTTCGACGCGGACGCGATCCACGCCTACTTCGACCGCTATACCTGGGACTTGTTCGATCCGGTGCGGCCCTTCCTGCAAGACCCCCGGCTGAGGACCCAGTGCACGGCCAGGGCAGGCG
Source organism: Streptomyces sp. NPDC051913 (assembly GCF_044593635.1). Lineage (NCBI taxonomy): Bacteria > Bacillati > Actinomycetota > Actinomycetes > Kitasatosporales > Streptomycetaceae > Streptomyces > Streptomyces sp. NPDC051913. Next base: position 118,040 of record NZ_JBIUCI010000019.1, read on the forward strand.
TCAACAAGCTTGTCTTCGGCCGACCGGAAGGCAACAACTTGGCCTGGCTGAGCCCGCACACGGACACCAGCCCGCACCCCGTGCCCACCGAGCAGGCTCTGTGGCATCTGCTCATCCACCACTACTACGGAGGTGCCGGCACCTGCTCCGTACGCACCGTCGCAGGCCGCTCCCTCAGCAAGGCCAAGTCCGGGCCGCTGCGCTCGAGCGTCTCCTTCCACCCGCTGGGCCGCACCCTGTACGAGACGCTCCTGGCCCATCTGCCCAAACCCGCAGACCACTGGCCCGAAGCGGCCGACCGGTGCCCGTGGGAGGAGCCCGAACTGCCCGACCCGCTGGCACCACCATCCCCGGTCACCTGGCCGGGCCAGCTGCTCACCGGCCGCTCGAACCACGCCCTGTTACTGATTCCTTCCGCCGACGGCAGACAGGTCACCGACGCCTACGTGACCACCGCACGTGACACCAAGCTCCCTGCCCTGGACCCGTATCTGATTCACGAGGCCACCGCCCGTGGCACCGGTGAACGCATCCCGCGCGAGGCGGACGCCGACAAAGCCCTGTGGCGGGACCTCGACGCGCTGTGCCTCGCCGGTGACGAAGACGCCGCCGTCCAGCGCCCCGATGCGTTCACCACCCTCAACGACCTGCCGGCCGGCCTGCGCGCCCAACTCCGCGTCCGCGTGCACGGCTTCGACCAGGAAGGCTGGACCCGCAACCGCACCTGGTACACGGCCCTGACCCCGCCGATCTGGCCCTGGACGCAGGAGCACGACCCAGGCATGGCCGAGCGGATCGCCGAATGCCGCACAGCAGCCGAGGCGGTCGGCGCGCTGCTGGAAGAAGTCTCCAAAGACGCCTGGCGCACCATCACCACGCCCTCCGGCGGCTCCCGCCCCGCTCGCGCCCCCAAACGGCTGCCCCTGTGGACCAAACACACCAGCACCTCCTACTGGCCGCGCGCCGAGCGCGTCTTCTGGCACCTGCTGGACCATCCCGAACCTGACGCGCGGACCGCGTTCGCCACCGAGGCCGTTGCCGTCCTGCGCGAAGTCACCCGCCCCGTCGTCGCCCGGCACTTCCCGGCCGCCCGCGCCGTCGCCCAAGCCGTCTCCACCCTGCTGGGTGCGCCGCGCCCCCGCCGCCGCAGCGCCCGCTGATCCCGCCGCCCCTCGAGGCTGCCCCAACGCCCGCTTCCCCGATCAAGGAAGACACCGTGCCCACCCTCACCACCGCGCAGCGCCGCGCCCACTACGACACCTTCGTCAACGAAGTGATCGACGTGTGCGCCGTCAACGGCGCCCGCGCCGCCCTTGCGTCGGGCCGCGGACGCCCCGTCGAGGAATGCGCCCGGATGAAGCCCTACCTGGTCGCCCGCATCGGCTCCTTCGGCGCACGGCGCGCCCACTACACCGTCGCGAGCCTGATCGCAGCCCAGCGCCACCTCGCGCACGAAGACGGCCCCTACGCACCGGAAACACCCTCGCCCACCGACAGCATCGAGGAGCCCGCCCGCCCCGGTTTTGGAACGGCCGGTGACGAGCAGATGGGCGACCGGCTGGGGGAGGGGGCCGGGGGAAAGCCGACGTCGCCGTGGGCGGGCCGTGCGTGGCGGGCCCGGCCGAATCTGGGCACCACCCTGGCCCTTGCCGTGATCCGGCACGGATTCAAGCAGTCCCGCATGGACGACCGCCTTCGCGTCCTCACCCGGCTGCCCACCCCCATGCTCCACCCCCGGCTGTGGACGCTCACCTCCCACCTCGCCAGCCGCGACGCCGCCCGCCTCGACTTCGCCGTCCTCCTCGACGACCTCGCCTGGTGGGACGAGGACCGGCTGCACACCGCCGACCGCTGGAGCGAGTCCTACTTCCGCACCCTCGACCGTCTCGCCCCCCAGGAGAACTGACATGGCCGCCTATGCGCCCGCCCGCTACATCGACCTGCACGCCCTGCAACCGATACCCGCCTCCCTGCTCAACCGGGGCGAGGACGACGATCCCAAGACGATGCTGCTGGGCGGTGCCGTCCGCGCGATGGTCTCCTCGCAGGCCTGGAAGCGGGCCATGCGCATGATGATGGAGGAGGACCTCGACGAGCACGCCGCCCGCACCCGCATGCTGCCCCTGCGCGTGGCCGACGCCCTGCGCGCCGACGGCTGGCCCGAAGAACTGGCTGCCTTCACCGGCGCCCAAATCGCCCGCTCGGCCAGCCGGGAGGGCCTGAAGACCGAAGAAGACCAGGGCGGCATCACCTCCGCCCTGCTCTACCTGCCGCGCAGCATCCTCACCGAGCTGGTCGAGCTGTGCCAGGAACACCGCTCCGACCTGGAAGAGGCCCGCGCCGAAGCCGCCGCCGCGGCTGACCGCCCCGCGCCGAAAGGCAGGAACCAGAAGACCCCCACCGTGCCCGCCGTCCTGCCCACCCGGACGGTTGCCGCACTGATCAAGCGGCGCACGGCGACCATCAACCTGTTCGGCCGCATGCTCGCCGAGATTCCCGACGCCCACGTGGACGGCGCCGTGCAGGTCGCCCACGCCTTCACCGTCCACCAAAGCGACGCCCAGCCCGACTACTTCACCGCGGTCGAGGACTGGGGCGACCCGCACGGCGCCGGCAGCGCGCACCTGCAGACCGCCTTCTTCACCACCGGTGTCCTGTACCGCTACGCCACCGTCAACCTGACCGAACTCACCCGCAACACAGGCGATCACGACCAGGCGCTGCGCCTGCTGACCCTGTTCGCCGAGACGTTCATCGAGTCCCTGCCCCAGGCCAAGAAGACCTCCACCGCCCCCCACACCCTGCCCCACCTGGTCCACTACGCCGTCCGCGACCGCCGCCCGGTCTCCTACGCCGCCGCCTTCGAACAGCCCGTCCGCCACGCTCCCGGCGGCGGCCACACCCTGCCGGCCGTCGCCGCGCTCTCCCGGCACGCCGCCGCAATCAACCGGCTCCTGGGCGAGCGCCGCCGCATCGCCCACGGCTACGCCAGCTTCCAGGAGACCCCCGTCGACGACCTCGGCACCCTGCACCCCTCCTACGAGGACCTGACCGAAGCCCTCACCCAGGCCGCAGCCCTGCCCTCACCCGCACCGGCAGTCGTATGAACGGGCTCCTGCTGCGGCTGTCCGCCCCGCTCATGTCGTTCGGGGAACACGCCGCCTTCCACTACCGCGACACGCTCTACTTCCCCACCCGCTCCGCGCTCATCGGGATGTTCGCCGCCGCCGACGGCCGTACGCGTGAGGAAGCACTGGCCCCGGACCCGGCCACCGGCACCATCCCCTACAGCGAGCTGCGCTTCACCGTCCGCATCGACCGGCCAGGCCACCGCCACACCGACTACCACACCGTCGGCGGCGGCCGCGCTCACAAACAAGGCCTGCGCACCAGCAGCGGCAACTACCGCAGCCAGAAGGCGTCCACTCTCATCAGCCACCGCGTCTACCTGGCCGACGCCGTCTTCATCGTCGCCGTCCACGGCCCCGACCCCCTCCTGGAAAAGATCGCCAGCCGGCTGGAGCAGCCCGCCTTCGCCCCCTACCTGGGGCGCCGCGCCTGTATCCCTGACGAACCCCTCGTCCTCGGCGGTCCCTATCCCGACCCGGTGCGGGAACTGCGCGCCCGCGTCCCGCTCAGCCTGCCCGCCCCGCCCCACCCCGAACAGGACACCGTGCCGGTCGACTTCGTCTGGGACCGCCCGCCCGAGCACCTTCCCGCCGCACTCGCCCACCGTGAAGTCGCCGACGTTCCCGTCGACTTCACCCCGGCACACCGCTTCCACCACGCCCGCCGCATCTGGCACACCACCGAACCACTGCCCGCCACCTTGTACGCCGCCCCGCCCGCCCTCCACGCCCTGACCGCCTACCACCTGCAGCAGGACACCCCGCGATGAGCATCCCGACCGCCCCCGGCACCAGCACTGGCACTGGCACTGGCATCGCAACTCTGGTCCGTATCAGCCTCAACGTCCACAGCCCCCAGGTCCGACGCGACCTGGCCCGCCCGGACAGCCTCCACAAGACGGTCATGACGCTGGCCCCCGCAGGCCTGGGCGACAGCCACCGGCAGGAGGCCGGACTGCTCTTCCGCCTGGACCAGGCCACCCGCCACGCGCCGCCCACCTTGCTGGTCCAGTCCCAGCTGCCGCCCGACCTCGCCGACCTGTCCCCCGCCTACGGTCAGACAGAAACCCGCGACCTGACCCCGATGCTGGCGGCCCTGACCGCCGGCCGGCGCGTGCGCTACCGCATCACCGCCAACGCCGTCGTCCGCCGCAAAGCCGCCGACAACCCAGACCGCCGCACGGACGAGCCGCTGCACGGCGACGCCGCCCTCCTGTGGTGGCACCGTAAAGCCGCCTACGCAGGACTCGCCCTGGACAGCGCCGCCCTCACCCCGATGAGCCGATCCCGCCACCCCATCAGCAAGGAGCACGGCAGCGACGGGAAAACAGCCCACTTCCGCTACGCGCTGACCCGCTTCGACGGCCAGGCCACCATCATCGAGCCCGACCTGCTGCGCCACGCCGTACTCGCCGGCATCGGCCGCGCCAAGTCCCACGGCGCCGGACTGCTCTCCCTCGCCCCGGCCTGACCCCCCAGCCGCTCCTGCGGAGCAGAAAGACATTCCTCCACCGTGCCTGCCACACCATCCCCCGACGGCCCCTACGACCTCACCTCACTGCGCGCCGAATCCGTGCGCCGACTGATACGCCTGCGCGATGCACAGCGCCTGACCCACCAGGACATCCGCACCGTGGCTGCCGCCTTCAACGTCCACCGGCACACCGTGCGCGGCTGGATGGACAACGCCGATGCCCACAACGGCACCTACACCCCCAAAGGCCGCCGACGCTTCACCCTTACCCCGGCCCTGCACGACGCCCTGGCCCGCTGGCACGGCAACGTCACCGCCGCCTACCGGGAAGCCAAAGCCGACGGCCTGCTCGGCGATCCGCCCGCCGCGAGCCTGGCGACCTTTCATCGCGCGGTGCACCGGGAACTCTCCCCCGGCCAGCGCGCCGCCCTGGCCGGGGGAGAGCGGGCCCGGCGTCGCCACGACGTGCACCGGCTGCGTCCACACGGGCACCGCAACGAGGTCTGGGAGACCGACCACGTCGAAGCCAGCGTCTTCGTCAACGTCGACGGACGGCGCCGCAAACCGTGGATCACCTGGTTCGTCGACCACGCCACCTGCGTCATCACCGGCCTGGCCATCACTCCCCACCACCCCAGCCAGGAATCCGTTCTCGCCGCCGCCCGCGACGCCATCCTGTGCGGCCAGCATCACCGGTCCTTCGGTGGCGTCCCCCAAAAGGTGCGCGTCGACCGCGGCCGCGACTTCCTCAGCAACGCCGTCGACGAAGCGTTCAAGAAATTCGGCACCGAACTGATCGTCCTGCCGCCCTACAGCCCGCACCTCAAAGGCACGGTGGAATCCCTCAACGCCGCCGTCAAGCACACCCTCTTCAAAGGCCTGCCCGGCTACAGCCACGCCCCGGCAAGCCGCCGCGACAAACGCGGCCACCCTCTGTGGCAGCTGCACGAACTCCTCGAGTTCGAGACCTTCGTCCAACTCGTCCTGGACTGGGTGCAGTGGTGGAACAACGACCACACCCTCGCCCGCCTGCACCGCCGCACCCCCGCCCAGGCCTGGGCCGACGACCTCACCCCCCTGGACACCATCGCCCCCGAAGCCCTGCACACCTACACCCTGCGCAACCCCGGACACCCCCTGAAGATCACCAGCAAGGGCGTCCGCTGGAAAGGCGCCTACTACGTCGGGGACTGGATGCACGGTTACGCGGCCGCCGGTGAACTCGTCCGCCTGCGCCACGAGGCCAACCACTTCCACGAGGTCCACCTCTACGACGCCCACACCCTGGCCTACCGCGGCTGCGCCTACCGCAGCGACGAGTTGAGCCCCCGCGAAGCCAAACGCCTCCAAGGCGCCCGCGAACGCGAAGCCGACCGCTACGCCGCCAAGGCCCGACGCGCCCGCAAGAGCGCCACCGCCCGTTACGCCGCCACCTCCACCCCCGGCCCGCCCCAGCGCCTGAACCGGATCTCCGCAAGCCAGGCCGCCGCCGAACTCCGCGAACTGCGCACCCCCGAGCAGGAGGACACCGGCGACACGCGCCCCGACCTCCTGCACCGGCCCAAACCCTCCGCCACCGGCTGGACCCAGCCCCTGCCCGACACCAAGGACACCCCATGACGACCAGCCCCGACGAACGGCCAGCCACCGGCCCCAACTACCACTACCTGCGCCTGCCCGGGGCCCGCGCCATCCTGACCAAGGCCAGCGAAGAGACCTACGCCAACCTCCTGACCACCCTGCGCGCCGACGGCGGCAACGGCGCCATCATGTGCGTCCACGGCGGCGTCGGCCTGGGCAAGACCTTCGCCGTCAACAGCCACCTCGACGAACTCGCCCCCCACACCACCCTGCGCATCAAACTCAGCTCCGCCAAAATCCAGGCCCTGCGCGAAGCCCTGTACAAGAAACTCGACCTGCCAGGACAGCCACCGGCCGGCAGCACCCGCTGCGAAGCGGCGATCAAAGACGCGCTGCGCGAGACCTCCCGCGTACTCGTCGTCGACGAAGCCCAATGGCTCGACACCCGCACCTTCGAATTCATCCGCGAGCTGTGGGACGACGACGAAACCCGCCTTGCCGTCGTCCTCGTCGGCGCCGAAAGCTGCTACCAGAAGATCAAGAACCGGCCCGCGCTCGACTCCCGCATTCTCATCTGGCAGCGCTACAAACCCCTCACCCCCGGCGAAGTCCTCACCGTCATCCCGCAGTACCACCCCCTGTGGGCGGGCGTCCCCACCGAGGACCTGCTGTGGATCGACGACCTGGCCTGCCACGGCAACTTCCGCCAATGGGCCAAGATCACCTACCTGATCCAGGAACAGCAAGGCGGCCAAGACCCCACCAACCCCAACCCCACCAACCCCGCCGCCCTCGGACACCCGCACTACAGCCGCGACCTGGTACGTGCTGTCCTCAGCCGCCTGGACCCCACCCAGCGCTTCGCCGACTGAACACATCCGGCGAGACGGCGCCGTGTACTACCTGCGCGGAACACGCCCTTGCCCGCAGCGAAGCCCGGCGGAAACTGACGGGCAGCCCCGACCTCTCAAGGCTGCCCCGGGCGGTCGTCCGCGTCAGGCGCCGAGAGGTGAGCGTCGATCCAGGACAGGCCGCCGAGGTCGAGGTGCTGGCGGGCCCGGGTGACGGCGACGTAGGCGAGACGGGCGTCGGTGTCGCTGACGGGCTGCCGGACCGGGCGGCCCTGGTCGTCGTGCTCGTTAGTGTCGTTGGGCGGCGTGAAGTCGCCGCCGATCTGGACGGTGGGCCATTCACGTCCCTTGGCGGAGTGAGCGGTGGAGACGGTGACGTCCGCACAAGCTTCGTCAGCGAGCTGGGCGACAGCCGCGAGGATGGCATCAGGACCATGAGTGTCCACGAGGTCGACGAAAGGCTGCAGGTCGCGCCCTGCGGGGTCGTAAGCGGCGTAGTCCTGCAGCTCGCCCCAGGAGGCGAACAGCACCAGCTCGGGATGGGTGGTACTACGGCCGTCCTTGAGATCACGGGCGGCGCCGGCCAGCGCGGCCAGCTGCCGGCCGCCGCGGGCCAGGGCGACACGGTGGCCGGCGCCGAGCAGCCGCATCACTTCGACCACGGCACCGGTATTCGTCCGGCACAGCACAGCAGCAGGATGCGCGAGCGGGCCGACCTGGGCGGCGAGAGACTCGGTGCCGGTCAGACGGATGGGCGCATCGGCGAGCGCGAGCCACCGGTTGGCCTCCTGCGCGATCCGAGGCCCGAAACGGAACGAGCGGGTCAGCGTGAGCGCCGTGGCATCGAACCCGGTCATGACGTCGCGGGCGCCGCGCCAGCCGTAGATGGCCTGGGCGGAGTCCCCCACCATCACCAGCTGGGCATGGTCGCGCTGGGCTGCGAAGACCTTCTCCAGGACCGGGTTGGTGTCCTGGGCCTCGTCGAGGAAAAGGAAGTCGGTGTCGATGACCGGCTTTTCCAGCGCCCACATCTTCAGGTAGTGGTCGTGTTCGAAACGCACCACACCGTGATCGGGATGGTGCAGGTCGGCCCAGGCTTTGAGAGCGAACGGCATCACCTCGTCGGCGAGTTGTCCGTAGTCCTCGTCCGCGTCCAGGCCGCGCAGACGCGGCACATGCTGGTGGGTCAGGGTTCGGTCGGCGGAGTAGCAGAAGCGGGTCACGGTGCGCAGCACTGTGTGGGACAGCGTCCGAGGGCTGACCTCACGGGAACTGATGCGCAGGGGGCGGGTGATGCCGAGTGCCTGGCCGGTCTTCCAGGCAGGCTGGCGGGGGCTGCTGAGCCGGCGGGCGTAGCGGTGCCCGACGGCGGCGAACGCGAGGGCGTGTGCGGTCTTGCACAGCACCGTGCGGGGAAAACGGGCGGCGGCATCCCGCGCGATGTCTCGGTTGAAGGCGACATAGCGGCCGCGCCGACGGGTGCCGCCTGCGAGCAGAGCGAGCGTGCTGGTCTTCCCCGTACCGGCGCCGGCCTGCAGGACGAGATGGTGACCTGCCTGGAACACGTCGCAGGCGTGCGCCTGTTCGTCGGTGGGCTTATGCAATGAGGGCTCCGCGAGAGAAGAGAAACACCAGGGGACAGGAGAAGACTGCGAGGGGAAGAGGGCCGTAGTTATCGCGGCAGGCCCGGCGGGTGACGGGCACCGCCGGCGCCGTCAGGCCAGGGCCGTGCCACCGCCCGGCCCGGGTGCGGGCCGCGCAAGCAGGACCTCTTCCCAGACTGTGATGGGTGGGCTGGCCCGCGAGGGGGCCCTCCAGGCGCGCAAGGCCCGTGGCCATGCAGCGCTGAGCGACCCTGCGGTCGCCGTCCTCAGGGAGGCGGCGGTCCGGCAGGGCGCGGGCGCCGGACGTCGGCGGGCAGCCGGTTGTGGAGGTACGCGTGGTGGCGCAACGGGTCAAAAGGCTCCCACTCGGTCACCGCCAGGTCGGGAGCCGCAGAGACGGCCTCGTGCTGCTGGCAGCGCTGGGCGCGCCATCGCAGCTGCTCCGCGTAGGGGATGGTGCTGAGGTCGTAGACCGCCATGACCTCAGCGGGCAGGGCCAGCTGACCTGTGGTCGCGGTGGCCGGTACCAGTCTCCAGGTGCCGGCCGGGGCGCCGGGGGAGAACAGGGGACTGGTGCACCGGTGGCGGCGCCGGGTCTGGGCGACGCACTGGATCTCGTCCACCGGGCGGGCGGCGAGGTAGCGGACGTACAGCAGTTGCACGATGGGCCGGGCCGGGCGGCAGGCCCGCGGGCCCGCTGCGGCAGGCGTGGCACCGTCAACCGGGGCCGGGGGAGGGGTGAAGGCGCCAGTGTCGATCCGGCGGCGAGTGTTGACGGCCAGCGCCCGGCGCAGTGCGGCCAGTCCGGGAGGAGTGGACAGGCTTTCCCGGGCCGGGCACACGACCGCGTGCCGCACGCGGCACCAGTTGCTGCCGTCGCCGGCCGGGTAGGCGGCCCCGGAACTGACGTGCCAGCGGCATCCTTCGGGTACCCCGGCGGCCGGCAGCTCGCGAGGGTGGAGGCGGACGGGCTGCTGTGTATCGGTGCCGAGGTGGTACCACTCGATCCGGTTGCCGCACTCGCGACACCGGTCGCCCTGGCCGCAGCGCAGCAGCCGGCTGGCACTGCCGGGGGCAACACGCAGGGACCGCAGAGGCAGAGGCCTGCCGTCCGGGTGCCAGGCGGGGCGAGATGAAAAGGAGCGCATGCGGGCGAACCTGCCAGCCAACACGCCGACTTGGCGCCGGCCGTGCTGAGAGATCGCCCGACCGGCCGCACAAGGTCAGACACCTGCGCGAACAGCAGTTCATGCGTTCGAGGTGCTCTCGCCGGTTCGGGTGGTCTGCGACGGCCGCACGGACGGGTCGTCAGTCCGGGGCGGGGCCGGGCAGGTCATGCCCGCGGCACAGCGTGCTGAACAGCTCATCCAGTGGCGTGGCCAGCGCGTGGGCCAGGGCGTGCCAGGTCTTCAGAGTGCCGATCGTGCGGCCCTGCTCGATCTCGATGAGGGTGCGTCTGGCCAGGCCGCTGCGGGCAGCGAGCTCGTCGTAGCTCCACCCGCGCGCGGCCCGCAGGCGCGCGAGTTCCAACCGCAGCGCGTCGAGGTCCGGATCGGGCGGCAAGATCGTCACCCGTCCATCCGACGGTGCAGACCCCTGCCCTGTCAGTGCAGACCTCTGCCCTACTTTTCCCAGGTGGCAGCGTCACGACAGGGCAGAGGTCTGCACTACGGTGTCCCGGCCGCCCCCACAACCAAGGACGGTGCCAGCCCCAACCACCTGGAGGACCACACGCCCATGAGGCTGCGCACAGCATGTCCGGCACCACCCCGCGCCTGGACCGTGGAACTGCGCCCGCACCCCCGCGGGCTCACCCTCGTATGCCAGCACTGCCCGCCGGGCGCCACACAGATCACCGCAGCTTCCGCCCGCTCAACCGCCCTGGCCCACCTCGCACGACACGCACGCGGCGACCTGCGCCCACCGCACCTGCGCATCTGCCAGTGCCACGAACGCGGCTGCCGCTGGCACCCCCGCCACCGCGGCTGCAATGGCCCCATCAGCCTCCTGCTCGCCTGTGAACGCGGCGGCCGCCTATGGCGCCTCGCCGACGCCTGCAGCGCCTGCGCCGCAGCAACCGCCCAGGCCGCCGTCGTACCCAACACCGTCCTTGCCGCCGCACCCGCGTCACCAGCCACCGCCCGGCGACGCACCGGACGCCACCCCAAAGAACCCGGAGAACGCACCCGGGTCTGCGAAATGCTCAGCTACCTCGCTGCCGCGCTCCCCGACAACACCTCAGCCACTGCACGCCTGCTGGCCCTGCAATGCGCACTGCGCATGACTACCACCATGCAGGTCCGGCTGCCACAAGGCGTACTGCGCAGCCTCCGCCTCGGCAACACTCCCGACCCATGGTGCGAACTGGAACGCGCGCACTGGCTACGCCTTACCGCCGCACACGCCGCCGCCGAGATCACTGCAGAACTCCTCGATGTCACACTCCTCGGCCAAGCCCCCGCCCGCCCTGACCGGCGGCAAGCCGCCGACTGGGCCCTGCGTTGCAGCTCCCCCTCTGCAACGCGCGCAACCGTTCCACTGCCCCAACTGGCAGGCCTCTACCTCGCCGCGCACACGGACCCGCACACGAGCACTGGCCTGGCCGAACTCGACCAGATGGCCCGCGCCTGCGGCACCCAGTCCGCACACCTGCCCACCACCCTGGACCAGCTGGCCGCCGCCCGGCTGCTCGCGACCTGGCGGGCTTGCCCGGAATCAGGAGACCTGCAATGGACCCTTGCACCCGCCACTCCACCCCGCGCCGGTCACCGCCGATAGCGAGAGCCGTGAGAGGACTCCCTGGAGCCGCCCCTGCACCCCCTGGCGCCCTCGAGGCGAGCAGAGCAGTCACGGTGCAGTATCCGAGCACGCTTCGGGGCCGGTGCCGCTGATGCCGTCGTCGAAAACCATCGCCGAGGGCGGGCGCCGCTGTGTGGGGGGCGTGGCCAGGTCATCCGGGCGTTCGCTTCAGGACTTCGCCGCTTTCGAGCCATGCACTGGTTCAGAGGGCAGGATCTTCGGCAGCACCAGTTCTTCGCCTGGGTGTGCGGACGCCCCAGATCAGCTTAGGAGCTCGCACGCGTATTCAGAGTGCTCGAGGCAGCCCCCATGGGGGCTGAGTCTCGGCCAGAAGCAGAGATGAATGTCGCGTACATGACCCATGGTGCCTACGGTGTGACTGCTCGTGCGTTGAGGGTGGGGGTTCATGGGGCCGTAGTTGCTCTGTGACGTGCTCGGGGGAGGGCGCATGCGGTCGCGGGCCAGAGTTTGTCGTGCATTGAGATCTGGCAAGCATCGGCTGGTGACAGCGGGTGCGCTGGTTCTTGCGCTGGCTGCAGGAGCTGTGACGGCTGAGGCTTCGCCACCAGAGCTGGAGCCAGAGCCTTCCCAGAGCGCCGTATCGACGAACGCAGCAGCGTCTCCGGCGCAGGGTCAAGGCCCCCTCGCAAAGGCGGAGGCCGCGGCCACCCAGACCACCACCGACAACGCCGTCTACGCCTACGATGCGGCGGGCCGTCTTGTCGGTGTCACCGATCCCGACGGTGAGACGGCCCGTTATCGCTACGACGAGGCCGGCAATCGGCTTGGCATTGACCGGTACGCCTCCAGCACTCTCACCGTGCTGTCAGTTGTGCCGGTGCGCGCGGCGCCCGGCGCCACAGTCACCATCTCGGGCACCGGCTTCTCCTCCACCGCTGCCAACAACACCGTCACGTTCGGAGGTAGGGCGGCTACGGTCGTCACGGCCTCTGCAACCCGTCTCGTCGCGAATGTTCCATCAGACGCAGCCAGCGGAACAGTGGTTGTGACCGTGGGAAGTTCAAATGCCCAGGCGGTGGAGCAGTTTACGGTGGCCACGGCCGACCCCGTGATCTTGACGGTCGCACCCAGCGCCGGCGTGCCCGGGGATCACATTGTTCTCTCCGGTTCGGGCTTCGCTGCCACGGCTACCGACAACGTGGTGAGGTTCAACGGCATCGTTGCCGCGATCAAGGACCACACCAGCACGTCGCTGACCGTCGAAGTCCCGCCAACCGCCCGTACCGGCAGCGTCGAGCTGGACACTCCGGACGGCTCAGCGACCGCGCCGGGAGACTTTACGGTCACTCAGGATGCAACCGAGGCCCTGTTCGACACCACAGTGCGCGCTTCGACCACGGATCCGGACCCGTCTCAGGTCGCGGTAGTGACCGCCGAGCACAAGGCGCGGGTTCTCTTCAATGCCGAGCGGGGCGACACAATCGGATTCGGCCTTGAGGGAGCGTCCTTTTCCTCGCGTGCCACCACCAGCCTCGTTTCCCCCCAGGGAACGACTCTCGACTCCACCACCTTCCTGTCCACGGCTGCCGACTGGGAGGTGCTCAACCTTCCTGAGTCTGGGACCTATCAGTTCGTCATCGACCCCCAGTCCAGCGACACAGGGTCCGTAGCCGTGTTGCTGTCCAAGCCAGCTACGGGGGAACTGGCCTTCGACGGACCGACGGTGACTACCCAGTTGTCCCGGATGGGCCAAGACGGCGCATGGACGTTCACTGCCGCCCAGGGCGATTCGTTGAGTATCGGAGTCGACGCCACCGCGATGGGTGGTTATCTGGTCTGCTACGTGTACCTCCCGGACGGGACGCGATCCACCTACGTCCCGGTCCCGGACGGAGACACCTACTCGAGAGACATCGACACCCTGCCGCAAAGCGGTCGGTACACGTTCCGCTGTGACCCCAACAACGGCGGCACCGGAACTGTGCAGGTCACCGTCTCTCATTACGTTCAAGCGGGTGTCCTCAGTGCCACTGGTGCATCCACGACCGTGGCCCTCGCACGACCCGGCCAGGACGGCATCGCGACGTTCACCGCACAGGCCGGCGATTACGTGAGTGTGGCCGGCACCGGGACCACCATGCCGACCTACGCCACAACGTCGATGACCGCGCCTGACGGCACCTATATCGCCAGCTTCACCTCGGCACCTGGTCGCAACACCGACTGGGATAGCGGGGTGCTGACGCAAAGCGGCACCTACACAGTCCGTGTCGCAGGCAGGTTTATCGAAACCGGCAAGACGACGCTGACCCTGTCGAAGGCGTCCGATGCGGGCCTGGTCCCCCTGGGCGGAGCCGCTGTCACGGCATCGGCGACCCGGCCCGGGCAGGACATGCTCGCCTCCTTCACTGCGCAAGCAGGTGATGATCTTTCATTGGGTTTGACAGCGAACACGTTCACCCAGAGCCTGCCGGTCACCATTCTGGCGCCGTCCGGCGCCACGGTGATCAGCAACCGCCGGATCTCAGCTGGTGCTTCGGGCACGATCGCTTTGACCGATGTCGCTGAATCGGGCACCTACAAGATCCTCATCGATCCCAGCAGTCTCGCCACTGGCACCATCAAGCTGAACCTCGCGCCAGCGACGACAACTGCCATGGCCGACGCCTTCACCGCAAATGTGCCGCGCCTGTCGGTGAAGGCCGCGTGCCGAGTGCAGTACATGGCGGATCACTTCTATGTCCCACTGCCGGATTGGTTCGAGGTCCGGGCCGATCGGTGCGATGACCTTGAGCGGCACGCTGAGGCAAAAGCGGAGAAGGACAAGAAGGCGGCCGGTGCACTTCCGCAGGGCCCGGATGCCTGGCAGCCGAGTGCGGCGAACCTGAAGGGCCGTGACTGGATCACCGGTCGCGGAGCGGCCCCTCAGGCTCCGGCCCGGCTGCGCGCCCCGCCTGGCAGCACCGCGTTGACCGGCCATGTCCTGAAACTCGACGGTACGCCGCTCGCCAAGGTCACTGTCCGGGTCGGAAAGAAGACCGTCCGCACCGACGCCCACGGCCGCTTCGTCCTGGCCGGCATCAGAGCGGACTCCACCACCGCCGTCGTGGACGGTACGAGCGCGAACACCAGAACACGCACATACGGCCGCTACGACATCCGCATCCATCCCGTGGCAGACAAAAGCACGGACCTGGGGTTCCCGGTTTGGATGACCCCGTTGGACACCAAGCACACCGTGACCTTCGACGCCCCCGCGAAGACCAACATCACGCTGACCACCCCGCAGATCCCCGGTCTGGAGGTGCGCCTCCCCAAGGGCTCTGTCGTGCGCGACGAACACGGCAAGACCGTCACCGAACTGGGCATCACTGCCATCCCGGTGGACCGTTCGCCCTTCCCGCTGCCCGAGAACAGCGTGGTACCGGTCTTCTTCACAGTGCAGCCCGGCGGCACGTACGTCTTCCCCGAGGGCGCGCAGATCGTCTACCCGAACTACACGCACGAAGCACCAGGGGCCCGTATCGACTTCCTGGCCTACGACCCAGGGAACAAGGGCTGGCACACTTACGGCCACGGCACGGTCACCCGTGACGGGAAGCAGGTCGTACCTGATGAGAAGACGCGGATATGGGCCTTCCACGGCGCCATGCTCAGCGTCTCCGACGCGATCCCGTTCGACCTGTCCGCCGTCGCGGACATTTTTGACTGGCTGTCGGGCGACCCGGTCGACCTGCAGACCGGACTGCTCACCGATTCCCGCACCGACCTTGGCGTCTCCGACCCGCTGGGTTCGGCCGAGGTCACCCGCACCTACTGGCAGGGCGATAGCCGCTCCCGCGCCTTCGGCATAGGCCGTGACCTGTCGTACAACCTGTACCTGCACTCCCGACACCTCTACACAGAGGTGGACTTGTACATCCCGGGCGGCCAGAAGGTTCATTTCGTCCGGACATCACCCGGTGGCGCCTACGGCGACGCGGTCTTCGAACCCGAAGGCACCCCCACCACCCTGAACGGCGCCAAGATCCAACAGGAATCGGGCGGTTGGCATCTTCGCCTACGCGACGGCACCGACTACATCTTCCCCTGGTACGGCCCGCTGAAAGAGATCCGCGACCGCCACGGCAACACGATCCGCCTCACCCGCTCCAACGGTTCCAAAGGCGACATCACCACCATCGTGACACCGGGTGGACGCTGGATCACTCTGACGTACGACGACAAGCACCGCGTCACCAGCGCACGGGACAACACCGGCCGCACGACCTCGTACGCCTACGACAGCAGGGGACGCCTGGAGACGGTCACCGACCCGACAGGGAAGGTGAGTAGCTATACCTACGACGGCACCTCAAACCGCATCGCGACCGCCAGGGATGCCCGCGGCATCGTCTACATGACCAACACCTACGACGCCGACGGCCGGGTCAAGAACCAGATCCTGACCGAGGGCGCGGAGTACTCCTACGACTACACCCACACCGGCACCGGCCAGATCACCGCAACACAGGTCGTCCAACCAGGCGGCTCAGTGCGCAGAACGGAGTTCGACGACGCCGGCTACGGCGTCTCCGACACCACTGCGTACGGCACATCGCTGGAACGCAAGACCAGCTACGAACGCGGCACGAATCACCGAATCGCTGCCGTCGTCGACCCGCACGGACGGCGCACAGAGCTGGCATACGACACGATCGGGCACCTGACTTCCGCCCTGGAACTGGCCGGTACAGCCGACGCCCGCTCCTCGGGCACCACATCCTTCGACGGCCCGTACGACCAGCCCACCAAGATCACCGACGCCCTGGGAAACACAACCGTCCTCACATATGGCACAACGGGCGATCTCCAGACCTCAACAGACCCGGAAAGCCGCACGACCGCCTTCACCTTCGGTACCGACGGCCAGATCAAAACGGTCACAGACGCAGCGAACGCCGTCACCGAATACACCTACACCCACGGTGACCTGGCGTCTGTAAAAGACCCCACGGGCCGTGTCACCCACCAGTTCACCGACGCGGCTGGACGCATCAGCGCACTGACCGATGAAGCAGGCTCGCTCACCGCGGTCGCCTACGACAAGCTCAACCAGGTCCGCGAGGTTTCCGACCCGCTTGGCAACAGCACCGCCTTCGGCTACGACGCGAACGGCAACCTCACCACGCTGACCGATGCGCGTGGCAACAGCACCAGCTGGGCGTATGACGACGCCGATCGCCTTGCATCGGCCACTGATCCCGTCGGCGCACAAGCCCTGTTCGAATACGACGCAGCCGGCTTCATGAACAAGGCCACCAGCCGGTCCGGACTGTCGGCCACAGCCACCTACGACCCGCTCGGCCGTCCCAAGACCGCCAGCTACGGGGTCAACGCCTTGGGGCAAGCCGAATCAACCGTCTCCTACACCTACTACGACAACGACCTGCTCAAGCAGATAACCGACAGCCAAGCCGGCATCCAGAGCTTCACCTACGACGCCTACGATCGCCCCGCCACCATCACCGGCCCTACGGGCACGGTCAGTTACGGCTACGACACAGCCGACCGTCGCACCCTCATGACCGCAGCCGGCACTACAACCACCTACGGCTACGACAAATCGAGCATCCTGACCTCCGTCAAGACCGGGAGCCAGGAAGTCACATTTGGCCTGGACGCCACGGGCCTGGAGAAGACCGCGCACTTGCCTGGTGGCATCACCCGCACGACCGGTTATGACGACGCCGGAATCGTTATGTCCATCGCCTATACCCAAGGCTCAGACACAATCGGCGACCTCACCTACACACGGGACACCCGCGCCCTGCAGACCGGCCTCACCGGCTCGCTGGCCCAAGTTGCCCTGCCAGCAGCCGAAACCGGGACACAGTTCGGCAAGGACAACCGCATCACCACCTATGACGGGAGGGCCTTCAACTACGACAGCGACGGCCAGCTCACGGACGACGGTCTCCGCACCTACACCTGGAACGCACGCGGCGAGCTCACCGGACTGACACGCAGTGGGGCCACCTCATCGTTCGGATACGACCCGCTCGGCGCCCGGATCTCCAAGGCCATTGGCGGCGTGACCAGCCGATACCTCACCGACGGCTCCAACCCGCTGGCGGAACAGACCAGTTCAGGAGATACCACTGCCACCACGGCCATGTCGGGACTGGACGAGTTCCTCACCCGCAGCGAGAGCGACAAAACCCAGATTTACCTGACCGATGCACTCGGCACCGTGGTCGGCCTGGCCGACACCGACGGCTCGATCGCCACCACGTACGCCTACGACCCCAACGGAGCGCCCACCGGCTCCGGCGCAACATCGTCCAACCCGTACACCTTCACCGGCCGCGAGGACGATGGCACCGGGCTGCTCTATTACCGCGACCGCTACTACGACCCCGAGACCGGCCGCTTCATCTCACAGGACCCCATAGGTCAGGCCGGCGGCACCAACCTCTACCAGTACGCCCTGTCCTCGCCCACCACCTTTACCGACCCCACGGGCGACAACCCCATGGTCGCCGGATGCATCGTGGGCGGCCTCGTGGACGGTGGCCTGGACTGGCTCTCCCAGCGCCTGTCCGGCCGCAAGGTCAACTGGGGTCAGGTCGGCAAAGCCGCCGCAGCCGGCTGCCTCGGCGGCATGCTGGGAGCGGGACTTGCCGCTAAGGCGGGGGCGAGGGCAGGTAGTTGCGTCAAGCCGAACAGCTTCACCGGCGACACCGCGGTGCTCATGGCCGACGGCACCCGCAAGCCGATCAGCGACGTCGCCATCGGCGATGCCGTGATCGCCACCGACCCGGAAACCGGGGAGACCGGGCCCCGCAAGGTCACCACCTTGATCAGGGGAGCCGGAGAGAAACAACTCGTCGACATCACCGTCGACACCGACGGCGACGCCGGATCCGAAACCGCCACGGTCACCGCCACCGACGGGCACCCGTTCTGGGTACCTGCACTCCACCAGTGGCTCGACGCGAGCGACCTCGAATCTGGGCAGTGGCTGCAGACCAGCGCCGGCACCTGGGTGCAGATCACAGCCGTCCGGCACCAGGTCCGCTTGACCGCCGTCTACAACCTCACCGTCGACGGCCTCCACACCTACTTCGTCGCTGCAGGCGGCCTGGACCTCCTGACCCACAACGCCACCTGCATCCTGGGACTCACAGACGACATCAGGGTCTACAGGAACGCAAGGCCGGAGGTCGACTTCGGGGACGACATCCTCAACCTCCGCGGCACCATGAACGGCGCAAGGGGCGGCAAGGGCGTCGGCGCCTGGAACTGGACACGCAACAAGCGCTTCATCGACGATGCACTGGCCAGTGGCAAGACGATCCGTCTGGTGACCGATCCCAACAAGCCTCTCTACATCGGAGGTAACGCCTACCAGCGGGAACTCAAGTACCTCAGGGACAAGGGGTACGGCTGGCGCAAGGTGGGTGAATACTGGGAGGTTTTCAGAGTCAGGCCCTAGTCCAGCCGAGAAAACCGAATGCAGGAGGTCCCGTGGTTCCGACAGCGAAGGTCTTCTTCGAGGAGGTCCGAACGGCCTGCGCCTCCACGGCGGCCAGCCTGGGACTCAGTGGTCCCGACGAGACCGATGAAATCATGCCATGTTCCGACTACAAGGGCACAGTTGTCCAATACAGCCTCTCTCTCAATGAATCAGAGGGAACAGTGAGATGCAGCGCCATGACCGAGACGGACACCGTCATGCTGACACTGAACATTGAGCCTCTGGCCATGGCACTTGGAGTTGTGGAAAAGCGCGGCGGTGTCTCCTACAGCGCCCGAAACCTGAAGCAACTCAGGAAATCCATCCAAGGACAGATCGACTACGTCCAGCGCGTACACCCGTTCTTCACCGACGCCGCCACTGCCGAGAGCCTGATGCGCCAAGCCGGTGCCCGTGAGTGGCGAAAAGGCGGCGCGTAGTGACAGTTGTGATGGGTGTAGCCACGTCAAAGCCCGGGCTGTGAGGTCGTTGAGATGAGTCGGTTCACGATGTCAGCGAGTCACTCAGAAAGAATTGCGATCAAGGGCGCTCTGTGACGACAAGTAGACGGAGGATCCTCCGTGCCTCGATCGCCGCCACCGCCGTTGGAACCGGTAGCCTCGCACTTGCCGGAGCCATGGCGCTGCACGGCGACTCCGCTGACCAAGACGGAACGCCGGCCCATCTGCGCGGCACAGCACCACTGCCCTACGCCCAGATCATCGCTCTTGATCTTGTGCCAGGCCGAGACCGCCCTGACCGAGCACTACGTTCCGCACAGCGCACTGTCGCAGCGCTCGACGGCAAGTCAACAATCGCTTGGCTGGCGTTAGGTGAAAGCCTAATTTCCGAAACTTCGGACAAGCCGCGATACCTCAAACGCATGCCAGCGTTCGCGGGCGATGTGCTGGATCCAAAGCAGTCTCATGGCGATCTCCTCCTTCAGATCACCGGAACTTCCGCCCGTGCTCTGCGTGCAACAGTCGAGCAGATACTACGCGCCCTGCCGCAATGGCAGGTGCGATGGAGCATGAAAGGGGATCGCCCGGAGAACCGCATCGAAGACGGGAAGGGGCTGTTCCGGAATCCGTTCCACTTCACTGAGGGATATGGGAATCCGGATACACGTGCCGAGACCATAGAGCGGTCCACCATCCAGGATGGGCACGGTGAGCCCGCCTGGGCGGTGGGAGGCAGCTACCAAGTCATACGGATCATCAGGCTGGCGACTTCCTTCTGGGACCGCGACACCGGCCATGAACAAGAACGCGTGATCGGCCGCCACAGAGATGGACGCTGGCTCGATGGCACCCCCGACACCGAACGGCCGGTCTTTGCCGCTGACCCGCACGGCAGAAACACACCGCTTGACGCACATGTCCGCAGGGCGGCCCCAGATCGACGCAGCCCTCCGATGATGGTGCGGCGCGGCTACAACTATCACCGAGGCCCCGAAGATCAGGGCCTCATCTTCTCTTGCTTCCAGAGAGACCTGGCCGAGGGCTTTGAGGCCGTGCAGATGCGACTGGAGGGAGAAGCCATGGCCAAATACGTTCTCACCATTGGAGGAGGCTACTTCTTTGTCCCACCACCAGGCGAACTATGGATGGATGCAGCTCTGTGAGCCGCTCCGGGCCTCATGGAGGCTCCGGACTGTCCCGAGTTGGGTGGAGCCGAGTTTTGGTTTCCGGTTACTGGCGTGGGCGAAGTTCGTACTCCACTGAGTGAGCCTGCCCAGCGCAGAGTGTCTGCGCGGGCGGTTGTGCAGCGTCTGGCGTGAAGTGCCGTACCGGGCCGCGGCTTCGCCGATAGGAGAGCCGTCGAGTACCTAAGAGCTGTCCCGCAAATGGTCGGTGGGGCGTGGCGCCAGGTGGTGAGCGGATACTCGCGAGACTCCGACGTGGCAGCTGTGGCAGCCTGCGGACATGCCAGAGCTGCGCGTTCATGCAGGCCGCCACTACGCCGTCCAGTTCCACTACGCCTTGCCGGACGACGCCTGGTGTGTGGAGCTGAGCGAGGCCGTCCCGGCGCCGGCTTCGTGGGCTGACATTCCCAATGCAGAGACGCACCTGCCAGGAACTGCGTTCGTGGTGGCGGTGATACCTGACGAGGACTCAAGTCTGGAGCCGACCGTTCACATCCACAGCCACGACGAGCACGTCATCCCCTACGAGATCATGCGCTGGTTCATGGAGCAGGTGGCCGAGCAGGTTGAACGCTGCCGCCTCGCGTTCGAGCAGGGAGCACCTGAAGCAATGGAATGATCGCGCAGTGAGTGGTGTGATCACGGCGTCGGAACCTTCCTGGATAGCCCCGTTCAGCGGCCTGAGCCCGCGGCAGTTCGGCAAGCTGATCACCGCGTTACGACGCGAGGGCGTAGACCCCGTCCGCAAGGGACGGCCATGGAGCCTGCCGCTGGAGGACCGGGTCCTGCTGGTCGCCGCGTACTGGCGGACGAACCTGACATTGCGGCAGCTCGCCCCGCTCTTCGGCATCTCGAAGTCGGCAGCGGATCGCATCATCGACCACCTCGGGCCCTCGCTGGCTCTGCAACAGCGCAAGCGGTTCCGCAAGGACACCGTGCTGATCGTGGACGGCACCCTGGTGCCAACCCGCGATCACACCATCGCCGAGCAGTCGAAGAACTACCGTTATTCGACCAACCACCAGGTCGTCATCGACGCTGACACCCGACTGGTCGTCGCGGTCGGCCAGCCCCTGCCCGGCAACCGCAACGACTGCAAGGCATGGGAGCTTTCCGGCGCAAAGGACGCCGTCGGCAAGACCACGGTCATCGCGGACGGCGGCTACCGCGGCACGGGCCTGGTCATCCCGCATCGACGCGAACGCGGCCAGACCGAACTGCCAGCTTGGAAAGAGGAACACAACGCCTCCCACCGCAAGGTCCGGGCCCGCGTCGAGCACACCTTCGCGCATGAAGACTTGGAAGATCCTCCGCGACTGCCGCCTCAAAGGCGACGGCGTCCGCTACGCCATGCTCGGCATCGCCCGCCTGCACAACCTCACCCTCACCGGGTGACGGAGAAGCCAGCAGGTCATCCGACACGTCAGAGATCATTTACGGGACAACGCTTAGACGCGGTTAGCTTGACGGCGGACGTCGAGCCACTGGCCATCGCCGTCGGCTTTGTGGAGAAGCGCGGCGGCCTCTCCTACAGTGCCCGGAACCTGAATCAGTTGCGGGCATCACTCCAAGGCCAGGCCGACTACGTACGACGTGTGCATCCTTTCCTCACTGACCCTGCCACAGCCGAGAGCGTGATGCGTAATGCTTATGCTCGTGAACGGATTCGGCGCGATTCATCGTGACCGGAGTCAGGCGGCACTGCTGCTCATCGACGGAACACCCGCCTAGGGGCGTCGATCCGTAGATGGCTACTGCGGCGACCCCGCAAGTGCAGTTCGGTGTCGATCGCGGTGAGAGAACCGCCATCGACACCGAACGGCCTAATCCGCCAGGCCACGGCTGAGAGCGACGCGTTCACCGAAGCCACGACATGGACAGCTCACCGTTGACGGTTCGCTGGAGCGGGGTGAGCTCCCCGGCTCGGCCGGGGTGTGAGGGGCATGGTCGCTCACCGGTCGGTGCCCATGGAGGCCATGTCGGCAAGACCCGGGATACCTCGGCGCTCCTGGCGAGGGCCACCGTCAGGTCGTTAGCGCGGCCAGGCGGCGCAGGCGAGATCCATAGGAGCCGCCCCACCGTGTCGGTCGCCGCCCGCACGTTAGTCCGCGCTGACAGCACTTGTGAGAGTAGCGCGGCCATCGCCGCCACGGTCGGTTGGGGACGCCATGAACCCGAAAGGAATGGTGAGTTGAATGCAGGAAGACTGGTTGGATGGCTTCTCGCGCTGGCTGTTGGCTGCCGGATATGAACGCGTAGATGTCGAACTCGATGGTCCTTTCGGAAATATCTTGATCCGATTCGAGGGTGAAGAGTGTGAGGTGATTACAGGGAGGGAGAAGCTGCAGTGGTATATCGGTATTGCCCCCAAGGGTGGCAGGCCAGTTATGATGCCTCGCGTATGGGCTAGTTATCTAGATGGGGTGGAGCCTGATGTTCGCGACGCGGAGCGTCTGGAATGGCAACTTGAATTTATCTACAGCCGTTTGACGGAGGTAGAAGAAGTTGCGGCTCGAGACAGCGACGTTGGCGATAAGCTCCGCGCTATAAATCGTAAGCTAGTAATGGATCGATTGAGGCTGGGTCCTGACATGAAGAGGCGTAAGAATGAGTAACGCAATGAGCCATTCAGCGTCACCGCTCCCGGGTGGACCTTGCCACAGTCGAGAACGCGATGCGGAATGCCGATGCCCGCGAATGGAGCTGGCGCGCCCCATTGTGATCTTCTAGCACTAGCCCAGCTGCCGTCCGACCGTGAGGCCACCGGCAGGGCATGAAGGCGTCGCTGCAAGCCTCTACGGAGAGTGGGTTGAGGAGGGCTATACAGATACCGGAAAGATTCGCCGCGAGGATGTCGGATGATGCCATCTGGGCGGAGAACATGAAATTCCTTGACCGAGGTATCTCCAAGGGCCACGGATTCCGGCTCGCCAGTTCTCCCAGCAGGGCAAAGGCGGGGACCGGATTCCAAAAGGAGAATCTCTATCTCCTCAGCAAGGGATATGTGTTCACCCCGAGCAGGAACGCCATGGTCCCAGGCATCGGTGCGAGGAGGTGAGATGAACTATGGCCCGTTGGCGTGGGTCAGCCACCGGCTATCTCCAGCAGGCGTTCGGTCTGGCGGACCACGTAGTCGGCGCAGGCGTCCACCTTGTTGTCGTGCCGAACGACGTCCGTGTACCCGTGGTCGTAAACGCCGACCTCTCCGTCCTCCTTCATGTACAGGAGGGGGGTGGTCCTCCTGTTATCGGAGTAGAGCTGCCAGTCTTTGATCAGCTCGGGTCGGCGTCGCAGGCGTTCGGTCACCAACCGGGTGAATCCTGCTTTTTCCAGACGAGGCGGATTGGCCTCCTCAAGAAGTTGCAGTGGACTCTTGGAGCCTTCCTTGTAGTCGCGTGGCAAGTTCAGGAGACGGTCGAGCCAGTCCTCGTCAGCAGGCATAGCACCAGTATGCCGCCGGCTCGGCGGGGTAGGAGGGCTTTGGGGAAGCCGCCGTCGAGCGAGGCAATTCGAAGGGCCACGGACCTCGTCACCAGTTCGCCGAGTAAGGCCACGTCGGGACCGGTCTCCAGACGGAGGTGCTCGAGGGTGGCGACGGCAGGCTGTTTTGGAAGCCGCGGGCAGGTCAGGGCCTGTCCTGAACGGAGGTGGCTGTGCCCGGTTTTGTCGTAGAGCTGGGCCAAGCCAGAGGAGTGGGGCCAACTGCACCGACCCGTCCAAAGTCGGGAGCCTGATGCGCAAAGCCGGGGCTGATGAATGGCGTCGACAGGGTACGTCGTGATCCATGCTTCGGTCTTGCGGCTGTGGCTTCATGGGGAGCGAAAAGGATAATTTGCGGCTGCACAAGGAAAGCGAGGGTGGAGGCGCGTGGCTCGACGCAAGGTCAACTTCTTCGACGAGGTTCGTACAGCCTTCGCTGAACTGGCAGACGACCTCAGGCTCGCAGGGCCTGAGGAGAGCGAACGAATCGCACCGAGTTCTCACTACAAGGGCGCTAGAGTTGAGTATCGGATCTTGCTCGATGTCATGGAGGGGACTGCTTCCTGTGACGTCGAAATCGCCACCGACACCGTCGACCTGACAGTGGACATCGAGCCGCTGGCCATAGCAACTGGGGTTGTTGAAAAGCGCGGCCGTATTTCCTACAGTGCCCGAAACCTGAATCAGTTGCAGAAATCGCTGCGAGGGCAGGCCGACTACGTGCGGCGTGTGCATCCGTTCCTAGCCGACCCTGTCACAGCTGCGCGCCTGATGCGGGAAGCCGGTGCTCGTGAGTGGATCCGGCCCGACCAATCGTGATCCGGGACCACCAGCCCAACCTCCTTCCCAGAGGCAGAACACTCAGCTGGTGGAGCCGATCGGTCGACGGCTATCGGCCGATAACGCAAGCGCAGCTCGGTGCTGATGACTTGGGACCGCCATCGACACCGAGCGAGTGAATGGGCTGCGCCGATGCTCCAAGGGTCTGCGGAGTGCCGGGTGAGGACGGCGTGTGCAAAGCTCGTGGCGTCATACCCGAATTTGCGACATCAACGCCTCAGTTGAAGTGACTGCTGGCCGTCCTACTCGCTGCTCAGGAGCCACTGCGACAGTCGTTCTCGCCCGCAAGCGTGCCGTGACCGTGCGCACGCTGCTCTGGGCCGGTCGGGAGGGGGATCTGCCTGCGGTGCGTACCTTCCTCGGGGACGACCTCGTCCGCGCTGACGAGCGAGGTGGCGTGCTGGTCCTGAGGATCCGCACGATGGAGCGGGGCGCGGAGCCGGATGAGATCCCGCCCGGCTGGGTGCTGATCGAGGGGGTGCGCGGCGAGCACTACGCCTGCGAGGGCGCCATCTTCGCCGAAACCTATGAGGTGGTCGACGCCGACACGGTGCCCCACGCGGACCGGGCCACCATCTTGCGTGAGGCCGCCGACGCGATCGAGGAAGACCAGGCCCGCGAGGAACGCGAGGAGCGTAACCGGCGCGGAGGGCTCGCCAAGGATACGATCCTGCGGAGCACTGCCGTGCGTGCGAAAGCCGACCTGCTGCGCCGCATGGCCTCGGCCCAGCAGTAACCGCCGTTCAATCTGGCTCTGGCAAGTCCTACGGCAACCCGTGCACGTGCGGTCCCACCGCGTTCGACCAGGCGTTCCCGGCCGACGCGTCCCAGTTGGTCGACCAGGTCATCGCGCCCCGCAGGTCCGGATAGGTCTTGGACGGCTTGAAGGAACCGCAGCCGGTGCCCTTCGTCAGACAGTCCAGGGCGTTGTTCACGACGGTCGGTGACACATACCCGCTGCCGGCGCCGCTCGTCGAGGCGGGCAGGCCCAGCCCCACCTGGGACGGGGCGAGTCCGCCCTCCAGCTGGATGCAGGCGAGCGCGGTGAGGAAGTCGACCGAGCCCTGCGAGTGCACCTTGCCGTCGCAGCCCAGCATCGAACCGCTGTTGTAGTACTGCATGTTAACGACGGTGAGGACGTCCTTGATGTTGAGCGCGGTCTGGAAGTAGCCGTTCGACGTCGACTGCATGTCGATCGTCTGCGCTGAACGGGAGCCGTCCGCTGCCCGAGGCAACCTACCCCGACTTCACCCCCAAGCTGTGGGGCTTGGCCGGGAACCGACGGAGCCTCGAGCGTGATCGCAGTGCGATGCGGATGCCCCAAAGACCTACACCCCCATGAGATTGGCGGGGAAGTCGGGATGGTTTGCGAAGAACTGTGCCTCGCCACGCATCCAGTTGAGGGATTCCAGTGACGCCTCAATGTCGTTGTGGACTAGGGACGCGGTGAGGCGGCCGTACGCCTCGCCAAGCAGCCGGTGATGTTTCGGCGCCCGCTCGGCCTCCTCGAACCGCGACTGCAAGAAGTCGTACCAGAGTCCTGCCTCGGTACGCAGAGAATCCCCGGCCGTCCCGCCGAAAATGCCCCGCGCCTGCTCGGCTGTCATGATCCGGGCATCGGTCATGCCTGTTCACCTTTCCCCAGGGGGACGGTAGGTGTCCCTGACACATCTGCCGGGCTCAACGAGCGGTTGGCGCGTTGCGCACGCCGGCTTCGTCGGTCCGGTTGACGCAGATATTCCTCGGCGAGTCCGCCGGACCGCAGTCCGGGCGGCCCCGGGAGTTGGAAACCTCACCGAAGGCGCGGACGAGGCATAGTCGGACTGGCTTGGGTCCAGGGGTACCGCCCGGGGCGCGCTGTCCCTGGATGACAGCCGTCTTCTCTCAGCGGGCGAGGGTGACTTCGACGGGGCTGTTCGGGCATTCGCTGAGGATGTCGGTCAACTCGGCCTGTTCGGCGGTGTCGATGGCCAGGCCCCACCGGGTTTTGATGGTGATCCAGTCGGTGGCGTAGGTGCAGTGGTAGCCGGCGGCCGGGGGCTGCCAGGTGGCGGGGTCCTGGTCAGCTTTGGAGCGGTTGCTGGTGGCGGATACCGCGATCAGGGCGCGGGGGTCGTCGAGGTCGTTGGCGTAGGCCTGGCGTTCGGCGGAGGTCCAGGCGGAGGCGCCGGAGTCCCAGGCTTCGGCGAGCGGGACCAGGTGGTCGATGTCGAGGGCGCGGGCGGCGGTGAAGTAGGTGTCGTCGTACGGCGAGTACCAACTGCCACCGGTGAGTGCGCAGTTCGGGCCCTGTTCGGGGGCGGTGACGGCTTCGTCGAGGAGCACTTCGGCGCGGGTGGTGCATCCGTCGCGGTCGGCGTCGATCCAGTGGCGGAACTTGGTGCGTTCGTAGCCGGTGCGGTCTTCGTCCTGGACGGGGAGGGCGGCCAGCGCCTCGCGGACGGGTGCGGCGATGGTGTCGCCGGGAGCAGCGTGCGCGCCGCCGACGGCGTGCGCGGTGCTGGGGGTGAGCGGGGCGGTCAGAGCGCAGACGGCGGCGGCCGCGGCGGCGGTGCGGGCAAGACGCACGGAGCAGGGTTCCTCTCGAAGATCACCAACAGGTCCGGGATCTTCGTAGCGGCAGGGGGACTCCTCGCGTGCGGGCTTCGGTGCTTGGCTCACTCTCCTGGGCGGGTAAGTCGCATCATCGATCCGCGTGTTCCCAGGCGCCCTGCTGCTGGTAGGGGCGCCGGCCAGTCCTCAGCGTTCGGCGGCACGCGACGAATTCCCGGCGGCTGGGGTGGGAGAAGGTGCTGGTTCGCCGCGCGAGGCGGGCGCTTTAGTGCCAGACTGGCCGGGTGCCCGCCAGGCTCCTTCGTCTTGGCGGGCAAAGCCGTGCTCCGGGCCGGGCGCGCGAGGCCGTGCTCAGTGGCACGAGACCCCGGCCGTGTCATGACAAGCCGACCGGGGTCCTGTGGTGCACTTCGTTGACCAGCCGGTCCAACGACTGACCGACGGCTGGCGTCACGCTGTCCCGAACAGTGGCACGTCGCCCGGCGCGATGTCGGTGCGGCTAGCTGGTACCAGGCACGTATTCCAGGGCTGCGGTATTCCTGCGCCAGTAGGGCCTCTTGGCGACGGGTGCTGGGTGGCGCCAGCGGCCGACGCTGTCTCTGGCGACATCCACGCTGACTTCGGCGACGCGGGCCGACCCATGAGCCTGACCGTGAGTCTCGCGTCCCTCGGGTCGCGGTCAAGGGGAGGTGTGAAGCGGCGACGGTGTTCCTGGCCCGGGTGGCGGGGGCGCCGATCGGCTGATCGGCGCCCCCGCCACCTGACGGACTACTGGTGTTGGACCGTCTTGAAAGATTCCAGGTGTGGGTCCGAGCCGGTCGGGCCCGTGCGGGTCACGGTGTCCGGCTGACCGCCGTTGGTCCGGGCCGCGTAGGTGCTCTGCAGGGACGTTGCCGGGATGACGCCGTTGTAGTACGGGTGGTACACGAACTGGCTCGCGCTCGCGCTGATCGCGGCGCCCGCGGTGTCCAGGGCGGCCTTGGCGACCGAACCGGTGCCGCCAAACGCGATCACGGAGTTCGTGCTCGCCGACTCGCGCAGCAGGTAGCTCTTGACCTCGCTGGAGAGGCTGTCCTTGGCGGTCCACAGGACGGGCCCGAAGACGTTCATGGCCGCACCAGCGGAGACGCCGCCGCGCCAGGAACTGGTGTAGGCGAGTGCGGCGGTGCTGGGCGCGGACCACCAGAACTTGGCGATGGCGACCGAGGTGGCCTCGTTCGTCGGCGCCGTGATCGGGTAGTACGAGAACGTCGACGGCCAGTTGGAGAAGTACGTGTGCGTCAGGGCGTACTTCGCCGAGGAACCCACCGTGATGATCATGGTGTTCTTCGGGTTCAGGCTGTTCAGGTATGACTTCACCGACGAGGTCAGCGAGTTGCCGTTGTTGAGCACGACGCTGCCCGCGCTGCTCGTGCCGTCGGCCCCGGCAGCCGCGGCGGCCGCGAGCGCCGAGTGGTAGTCGGTGCCGGTGGCCAGGAAGACGTACTTCGGGCTGCTCGTCACCGACTTGGCGACGGCGACCGAAGTGGCGTAGCGGTCGGTGCCGGACAGCCGCTTCGGGGTGAAGCCGAGCGAGCTGACCTGCGAGGAGACCGTACTGGTCAGGATGGACGTGCCACCGATGAGGTAGACGTTCGAGCCCGGCTTCAGGGTGCGCTTGAGCTCGTTCTTCACCGCGGTCGTCAGGCCGCTCTTGGTGGTGCCCAGGACCGGGCCGTGCTTCTTGCCGGCGAGGGCGGGCGCGGTGAGCGAGTACGCCGAGTCGTCGCGGTTGATCAGCACGGCGGCCTTGGCATCCATCAGGCCCGGGACCTTGGTGCCGCCGTAGGTGTTCCAGGTCCAGCGCGAGGAGGCGATGTTGCTGGCGTAGACGTCGGAGCCCCAGACACGGCCCGCGGAGTTCTTGCGCAGCGGCTGCCAGCTGGGGTTGCTGCCCTTCGGCGTGCCGGGGATCGCGGTCGGCGTCCCGGTGGCCACGTCGACGTACTCCGTGGTGTGCACGTCGGAGCTGTCGCCGGACGTGTGGACGTCGGCGATGATCCGGGCGCCGGTCGGCGACCAGGACGGGTTCGCGTAGCCGCGGCCGTCGGTGGTGATCTGCTTGGCGTCGGTGCCGTCGGCGTTCGCCGTGAACAGCTGGCCGTTCACGCTCCGCACGAACGCGAGCTTGGTGCCGTCCGGGGAGAACGCCGGCTGCACGGCGTCGGCGATGACGCGCTTGACCGTCTTCGCGGACGAGTCGTAGACCCACACACCGTCGTTGTCATAGCAGCCGTAGTTGATGCGGCGGGAGAAGGCCACCAGGCCGTTCGGGCTGACCGTCGGGTCCTCGTCGCACACGGAGGCCGGCTCCTGGGTGGCCGACAGCAGGGGCTTGGGGGCCCACGCGCCGTCGGAGGGGCCGTAGACGAGCTGACCGCCGGTGGAGTAGACGATGTAGCGGCCGCCCCACCAGAAGGCGATGTCTTTCTGCTCGGCGCTGGAGCGCACGCCCGTCGCCCAGGGCAGGCTGAACCGCGAGCTGCCGTCGGGCCGTTCGCTGGCGAGCCGGCCCCCTTCGGAGACGATCCGGCTGCCGTCCGGAGCCCAGACCGCGTAGTCCCCCGTGTGGGTGCCCACCTGGGTGGCGGTCCCGGTGGCCGGATCGACCAGCGTCGGGCCGTCGGTGAGGATCTTGCCCTCGGTGCCCGGCCAGGGCCCGGCGTCGTCGGCGGCGGCGCCCGGAGCGCCGGCCAGCGTGCCCACCGCGGCGAGCGCCGCCGCGGTCGCGAGCACCGCGGCACGGCGGCGCGTGAACTGTCTCAAGTTGTTGACCCCCCATGGATCACGAACACAGGCCCCGTACAGGGGCGGAGTAACTGTAGATGCCACGGGGACGCATGGGAACATAGTTTCGAGGGAAGGGTCCTACCTTTCGCATGCGGCCGCTCGCCCCAGCAGCAGCTCCCGATCCCGCTCGTTGCGCGCGAGCCCGGCGGCCCGCTACGCGCGGCACGGACACATCTCAGCTGGAAGGGGTTCGCCGCTCATCTGACCGAGACCTGTGCTGCCGACGGCCCCAACGTGATCACGGATGTCGCCACCACTGCGGCCACCACATACGACAGTCAAGTCCTGCCCGGCATCCACACCCGCCTCGCGCGTCGCGGCCTGCTGCCCGCCGGGCACCTGGTCGACGCCGGCTACACCTCTCTGCCCCACCTGGAACAGGCCGCCCGTGAACACCAGGTCACCGTCTCCGGTCCGCTGAAGAGCAACCCCACCCGCCAGCACCGCTGAGGCGAAGGCTTCGCCTGGGACGACTTCCACATCGACTACGACAAGCAGCAGGTCACCTGCCACCAGGGACAGGTCAGCGCGGGCGACCGTCTCGGCGGACTGCCACCGGCTGGGGAAACCCCCACACCCCGCCAGCCGACTGCCTTCCAGAACTACCTCGACCAGCGCGAGATCCCTCGCCCGAAGTCCTGGCGAACCCTGGGCAGTTGAATCCGCCGACACCAAGATCCCCAACAGAGTCCGGCAAGTGCACGGTAGCCGTCCCACTTGGGCTGAGCCGCCCACCCCTGGGGCAGGGCCGGGTCGTTGACCGGCACGGCGCGCATGGGTTCGGGCAGCGACCAGCGGGAGGGCGAAGACGAGGGCGTGGTCGACACCTTCCACACCTGAACCCGGTACCGGCTCCCGCTCTCCCAGACGGGCGACGCCGTTCCAAAAGCTACGGTCCGCCGCCAGCACCACGGGGCTGTCAGCGGGATGGGGCAGCGGCAGGCCGGACAGCTTGGGCTGCATCCGGTCGACGTCCAGGCGGCCCCGGGTTCAGTGCGCCGTACGAGGTGTCAGATCATTGGCCCGATCCGGGAATGCCCATCTGTTTACGCAATTCGTCATAGGGGTCGTCCCTGACGGCGGCGTCCATTAGCTCGGAACTTGGCGCATCGAAAAACTGCAGCCGGTTGGCGTCGGACGGGGCCGACGTCACATTGACTCCGAACGTTCCTGTTGCGGCCATGCCGTCCCCGTCAGGTGCGATCACCGTTGTCGATGGCGTGGTGGACGTGCTGCCCCCGGCCACGACGTAGACGTGGTGCGTGCCGGCGTCTACGGCAGGAGTGGTCGCGGTGATCTTGGTGTCGCTGATCACGCGGAACGTTTTCGCGTTGGTTTCCTTGCGGTTCTGATCCCGGAAGTACACCCTCGTGGCCCCGGTGAATCCCGACCCAGTGATCGTCAGTTCGTCGCCTCCAGCCGGTGAGGCGCCAGGAGGACTCAGGTGGGTGATGACGGGTGCCATGGCTCAGCCCTGTCGCTTGAGGGCCTGAACGCGCGACACCGTAACGGAGTGTCCACGCCTGATCATGCTAAGTGAGCGCATGTGTCACTGCATTTCATCAGCCACACCGCCGTGACCGGGCCTCACCGCTCTTGACGGTCTCTCCAGAGCGGGCACATCGTGGCGCATTGCACCACATCTGTTCCAAGGGGGCACGATCATGTCTTTCGAGTGGCGCTAGCTGGTCCGTCCTGACGGCTCGTTCTGGCGCACGCCCAACATCGACGGGTCCCTCGACGCGGTGACCGATGGGGAACTCCACCGCCTGGACAGTGCCGTGGACCGGCGCCGCGAGGACAAGGAACGAGTGTCCTGCTCGCGGTGCGGCCGGGAGGTGGTGCTGTACTGGAGGGCGCCGGCGCCGGGCGTGATGATGGAGCTGTGCGAGGACTGCGACGGCCACCGCCCGGCCGCAGCCGACCTGATCCGCTGGAAACGCGATCCCGCCCGGCGCGCGGTCGACCTGCCCTTGCTGTTCGAGATGTGGGAGACCGAGACCATGGAAGCCATGGGCTTCGTCTTCCACCCGGCCGGAGACGACCCCCACGCACAGGACTGACCCCACCCCACTGCTGTCGGGTGGTCAGGGCGGGGGATCGCCTGGGCTGGCGGGCAGCTGCTCCGGGGCAGCGGGCGCGGTCTGGGTCTCCGGGCCGCCGCCCACCCCGTACACGGCGCGCACCATGTCCACCCCGGCCTGGCGCTTGTCCGCATCCGAGTCCTCGACCAGTGCTCGCACAGTGGCGGTCGTGCGGTACCGCGTCCAGGCGGTTCAGCATGTCGGGCAGTCCGCCGGGCAAGAGGCGCCAGACGATGACGACGACGAACGCGAACGTGGTCCCGAGCGGAGTCAGGCCTGCTGCCTCAACATCGCTCGGCAGCTCAGGGCGTGTAGCTCAGGGCGTGCGCTGGCGCTGGAATCGCTGGGCACTCCATGGATGTCCGTGGCTCATGCCATGATCCGGCCTCATGAGTGACCGATCGCTTTCGCCTGCCTGGCTGGCCTCGTGGACAGACAGAGTTTCCGAGACTCTCACGGCCATGACAGGCGAGTTCGAGCATCGGCACGGCTTTCCCCCTGGGACCAACCAGGTCCGGCTGGCCGACCACGACGATCAAGCCGCGGCGCATACGCTCGCCCAACTCACCACTGCACCAGCTGACCTGCTCACCCTCTACAAGAGCGTCGGCGATGTCAGCTGGGAGGACGTCGGCAACGGCTACTTCCTCGATCCGGCCGGCGACGTCTTGCTGTGGCTCCAGGAGCACGGCGTTGTCGACGTCGGTACGGACCAAGAGGCCTGTGGCTTGGGCATCGGCTCGAACGGCGGCGGCCTGATCTACGTCGCGGGGCCCGAGGGGGCCGTTTACCGGACGCGGACGGCGTCGCTGGATAACCCGGAGTTCGACAAGGTGGCCGATGACCTCCGACAGTTCCTGGAGTTGCTGGAACGCGTCCTGACAGGGTTCAGCGCTGGCGGCGATGCGGGATGCCTGTAAGCACAGGCCCCCAACGCCCGTTCTGGTAGGTGCTGTTAGTCGGTAATTGTATTACTTGTTTCTCTATGTGTGGAGTGTCGTGATATCGACGTTGTCAGGCAAGGTAATTGGGCGGGCGCAGAGATTTCTGGAGCCCGATGAGCGGGTCCGGCGGGTGGTGTTGGCTCAGGGCGGGATCAATCCTCGACTTCGGATCGTGTTCTTCATGGTCGCGGCGGTCGGGGTGCGGGTTCTTCTTACTGCGATGGGAGAGGCTGAAGGTGCTGCCGGTCTTCTCGGCGGTTTCCTGGGCGGGCTCGCCGGGGCGTTTCTTGCCAACGGGTTCACCACTCGGCGCGGGGTGCTTGTGACGGACCGCAACGTCGTCGTGCTGGAGTACGGGCGGTTCGCTGGTGTGAGGCCGATCCGGGTGATTGCCCGACTGCCTCAAGGGACGCGGATCGGTCCGATGTCCGGGACTTGGGCCCCCATCGAGCTGGCCGGTGAGCGGCTCTGGGTGCACAAGAAGTGGCAGGGAGACGCGGCCGCGTTCACGCCCGCGCAGCTGGGGTAGCGCCGGGCTGGGGACCACAAGGCTTCCCACCACTCAGGTGTGGAACTGCTAGGAGCTGCGGCATGTTCCGCTCCGGCGGTTCGTCCTGGGACCGCCGCGCCGACCGCACGTGTCGCCGTGGTGTCGGGGGGCCGACGCCGAGGCTTTCTGGGAGGTCAGCTTGTCCGACCCGGCTTCCTGTCCGTCGATCCACACCAGGCCGGTGTGAGTTCGATCGACCGGTGCCATCCACTGCGGACGTCGCCCCGATGCGGCCACGGACGCGAGGTGACGAGCCTGCCGGTGTGACAACCGTCGTGCTTGGGCTCATCTGGTTCACCCGCGTTGCCGGCAGGCTGCCGCCAGCCTGGGTGTGCAGTGCTCGCCTTGGTGTCGGATCAGGTGAAGGGGTTCCTCTGGTGTCCCACTAGGCTCCCTGCAACTTGAGCCCCGGCATATGCCGGGGCTTGTTCTGCGGGTGCGCCCGGACGGGGTACCTGGGGAGGGGTGGATGATGCGGGGTTCTGCGGCCAGAAGACGGGTCGTTGCGGTGGCGGGTGTGGCGGCGCTGCTGGCGCTGGCCGGCGCGTGCGGCAAGGCCGGCGGGGGCGACGATGGGGGAGGGGTGAACTCGGGGTCCGGCGTGTCTGCGGGTGCGGCGTCGCAGGGGGCTTTGGGGGAGCAGGCTTCTGAGGGTGGGAAGGGGCTCAGTCAGAAGGCATTGGACCGTCTGGCGTTGAGCGCGCAGGACGTGCCTGGTTACGGCGTCACCACGGTCTCGGGCAAGGGCCGTCCGGTGGATCGGGGCAGCGTGACGGCCTACCGTGCCGCCACGCCCGCGCCGTGCCGGCCTGTCTACGCGGCTGCGCAGCTGGGCAGCCTGCATGACTTCACCGCGCAGGTCGTCCAGGACGTGGTGTCCGACTCGGACGGACTGGGGCAGCATGCGAGTGTGAGCCTGGCGTCCTACACCCGTGCCGACGCCCAGTCGGTGATGAGCGAGCTGCGGACGGCGCTCGCGCAGTGCACGACCGCCGATATGCGCCCCTCTGCCGCGCATCCCGATGCCGGGCTGGGATTTACCGGTGCCCAGTCGCGCCCGGTTTCCGGCTACGGCGATGAGGCTGTGGCCTTTGACGCAACCCAGGTGATTGTCGGCAGTGGTGCCGGGCTCGAGATTCCTGTGACGGTCCTGGTCGTTCGCCAGGACTCCACGATCGCCACGTTCCTGTCCCTCAATCCCGTCCAGCCGCCGGCCATCCCCCAGGACGTCCTGGATGCACAGCTGAAGAAGCTCGCCTGACCTGGTGTGAGCAGGAAGGGCAACGGGGGCTGAGCCCTGGTCAGGGCACAGCCCCTGTGCCCCCTGGAGCGCCATGGGGATGCGCCGGGCGCTTCGGCTGCGTCAGAGCGCGGATGTCGTCCGAAAGCGTCGGGCCGCGAGGTACAGACGCCGTCAGTTCCAGCTGGGGGAGGCGTGCGGCGGGCGGCGTTTTCACCGGAAACCTTCCGTCTGCCTGTCGGCGCGAGCTTGTGACCTGGGGTTGTGCGGTTGTGATCAGAGTCACCGACCGGGGGGTGGAACCGTCCGTTTGGTCCTCTGTTCGCAGGATGTTCATGGCAGTTACTGTCTCGCTTCACTGATCAACTTTCGGGTCGGGGCGGCGTCATCGTGCTGGGGAGCACGGCCGTTCGGAGCCGGTGGTCGGGTGTTTCTCATTGGTCTGTGGCTCGTGCACACGTGTGCGGGGCTGGGTGGGGCGGGGGTTCGAGTGGCTGCTCGGCGTGCGCGTTGGTTGTCCGTGACGATTGCGGGCGCCGTGATGGCGGGCCTGTTGTCGACCGGGACGGTGCTGTCCCCACCGTCGGCAGCCGCGGACTCGGGGAGTTCCACGCCCCTGGTGCCGTCGCAGTCGCTGGGAGCGGTACCGGCGCAGGAGGCCGAGGAGGCCGGTAAGGCGCTGCCGGAGCCGTCCTGGCCGGCGGCGGCGCAGGCGACGGTGGATCTGTCGCAGGCCGAGCCCGGGGAGCCGGGCACGGTCACACCGGAACCGACCGCCCCTGTCTCCGCCACACCCAGCCAGGACGCCGCCACCGAGGTTGCCGACGTGGTCGAGGTGGCACCGCTGCCCGAGAGCGACGGCGCTGCCACGACTCAGCTCGCTGGGAAGCGGCTTGCCGCAGAAGAGCCGCCCTCGCCCTCCCCGGAGCCCAGCGCGTCGGGGAGCGCCGAGGCGACGGCCGCGCCTGCCAGCGGCGACCCCAGCACCGATCCGTCGTCGCAGCCGTCGCCATCAGCGTCGGATGGTGCCGGCGAGCCTGCCGGGGATGTGGTGTCGCCGGAGCAGGTGGATGTGCGGGTGCTGGACCGCGCTGAGGTCGCTCCGGCCGGCGGTGTTGGCCTGGGTGTACAAGTCACCCGCACCGACGGAGTGACCTCGCCCGGCCAGGTGCAGGTAGCGATCGACTACTCGGGCTTCAAGTACGCCTACGGCGGTGACTTCGCCTCCCGGCTCCGCCTGGTGAAGGTCCCGGACTGCGCGCTGCAGACGCCGGAGGCCGAAGGCTGCACCGACCGGGAGTTCGTTCCGGTCGAGAACGACACCGCCGCGGGCACGTTGACGGCGACGGTGACTGCGGAGCCGGACAGTGACGGCCTGTCCACGCAGCTGGCTGCGGCCTCGGGTTCTGCGTTCCTGTTGAACACGGGCTCGTCATCGGACAAGGGCGACTACCGGGCCTCCACCCTTTCCCCGACCGGCTCATGGGAGGTGGCCACCGGGTCAGGCGCCTTCACCTACAACCTTCCCGTCAGTCTGCCGAAGCCGGCCATGGGCGAGGCGCCGTCGCTGGCGATGACATACAACTCGCAGTCCGTGGACGGCCGTACGTCGGCGACGAACAATCAGGCGTCCTGGGTCGGTATGGGCTGGGACCTGAGCGTCGGCTTCATCGAGCGCCAATACCGCAACTGCAGCCAGGACGGTCTGTCCACGATCGGGGACTTGTGCTGGGACTCGCCCAACAGCACCGATGAGCCGGACGGTGCGGTCTATGTCATCAACCTCAACGGCGTGTCCTCGACGCTGGTGCAGGACAACACCGGCACCGGCTCCTACCACCTGCGGGACGATCCGGGCTGGCGGGTGCAGCACCTGGACGGCGGGCACGGCGCGGACGACGAGTACTGGGTGATCTCCACCCCGGACGGCAAGCACTACTACTTCGGCTGGGGCCGCTCAGAGCGCACCGGCGCCGCCACCGGCTCGGTGTTCACGGTGCCGGTGGTCGGCAACGATGCCGGGGAGCCCTGCCACGACCAGTTCCCCGAGCCGTGCACGCAGGCCTGGCGGTGGAGCCTGGACCGCACGGTGGACGCCAACGAGGTCGAGTCGGTCTACTTCTACGACAAGGAGAGCAACTACTACCGCTCGGTCGCCAATACCGACAAGGCCCGCTCCTACACCGCGGGCGGCTACCTGAAGGCGGTCGAGTACGGCTGGCCGACCCAGATCACCGGGTCCAAGCCGACCGGCCGGGTTGAGCTGTCGCATGTGGGCCGGTGTGTGGAGCGCATGGGGGACGCCGATCCGCTGCGCAGCGAGCCGGGCGCCTGCCCCTCGATCGCTTCCAAGCCGACCTCGTACCCGGACGTGCCCGTCGACCTGATGTGCGACGGCACCTCGGCGGACTACTACTGCGCGGGCAAAACCTATTACCCGACGTTCTTCAGCAAGGACATGCTGTGGGACATCAAGACGTTCGTGCTGAACACAGCCATGAGCGGCTGGGATCTGGTGCAGCAGTACCAGACCAAGCACGGCCTGCCCAACCCCGAGGGCACGATCGGCAAGACGCTGTGGCTGGACTACGTCCAGCGCAAGACATACGGCAACGGCACGGACATCGTCCTGCCGGTCATCAACTTCAACGGCGTTGACCTGGACAACAAGGTCGGCTCCACCGAGCTCAACTTCCGCCGCGTGAACACCATCCACGGTGACCTGGGCGCCACCACGACCGTCGACTACGGCTCGCCCAACCCGTGCAGCATCGACGCCCTGCCGAGCGAGGCCTCCAACACCAAGGACTGCTTCAGACAGAAGTGGACCCCGGAGGGCGAGACCGACGCCAAGACGGGCTGGTTCAAGAAGTTCCTGGTCATGTCGGTGACCGTCGACCCGACGGTCACCGACAGCCAGGACGGCGCCCCGACGATGACCACCAGCTACGACTACCAGGGCGGCGCCGGCTGGCGCTTCGGCAATGACCCCCTGACCAAGGACGCCGACGAGTCCTGGACGGACTGGCGCGGCTACCAGAAGGTCGAAGTCACCTCCGGCACCGGCACGGTCAAACACTCCACGTTCCACTGGCTCTACCGCGGCCTGGACGGCGACCGCACCGCCAAGGACACCACGGCCACCCGCTCGGTCAAGGTCTACGACGGCGAAGGCACCGCATACACCGACTCACCCTGGCTGCAGGGCAAGACCATCGAAACCTCCAACAGAGACGACACCGGCAGCTCCCAGGAGAGGGTCTTCCACCACTACTGGGACCACGTCACCTCCACCTACGAGGGCCTGCCCGACGCCCGCTTCGTCCGCGAGGACGAAACCACCACCCTCACCAAGATCTCCACCGGCTGGCGCACCCACGTCGTCCAGAACGAATACGACGCCACCGAACCAGCCTCCGCAACCTACGGCCTGCCACTGCGCACCGACGACCAGGGCGAGGCCGACGTTGCCGACAACCAGTGCACGACCTACGGCCGCGCCTACAACACCGACTACTACGACGGCAGCAAAATCCAGCGGTGGATGATCCTGACCGACGAGACCCGCCACTACGCGGTCGGCTGTACGGATCGGGCCGCGGCCAACCAGGACGCTTACACGGTCTCGCTGTACGACAAGGCCGCCGACGTGGCGAGCAACAAGCCGGTGGACGGCAACGCCACCGAGACCCGCAAGTACGCCAGCGCCAGCACGACCGACTTCATCAAGGCACGGTCCGACTACGACGACGCGGGCCGCGTCACCTGGACCGAGGACGCCGACCGCAACCGCACCACCACCACCTACAACCCGACCAACACCTGGCCGGTTGACGGCGTCACGACCACGACGCCGAAGCCCAGCAGTGTCGTCGGTGATCTGCGGCCGGCTCTGTCGAGCACGGTGTGGACGTCCCGGTTCTGGGGTGTGCTGTACCAGACCAAGGACCCCAACGGGAAGATCACCAAGATCACCCTGGACGCGGCGGGCCGTCCGACCGAGGTGTGGAAGCCGACCGAAACCGGCACGTCCCCGTCGCTGAAGTTCAGCTACAGCACCCCCACCGCCACCAGCAACGGCATCCCCGACTCGGTCAACGGCTTCCCGAAGGTGGCCACCCACACCCTGCAGTCCGGGACCACCTACCTGTCGGCCTACGCCTACACCGACGGCCTCGGCCGCACCCGTGAAACACAGACGCCCCTCCCCGACGGCAATATGGGAACTGCGAACCGGCAGGTGGCGGTCACCCGCTACGACACGGCTGGCAACGTCACCGGAACCTCGGCCGTCTTCGCCAACGTGGGCACCGCAGGCTCCGGCGGCCCGGCCAGCCCCAAGGTTGAGGACCTGCCCTCCTATACCGACCTGACCCTG
Organism: Streptomyces sp. NPDC051913; assembly: GCF_044593635.1. Taxonomy (NCBI): domain Bacteria; kingdom Bacillati; phylum Actinomycetota; class Actinomycetes; order Kitasatosporales; family Streptomycetaceae; genus Streptomyces; species Streptomyces sp. NPDC051913. The sequence goes on from NZ_JBIUCI010000019.1 coordinate 157,479, forward strand.
GACTGGGCCGGCCGCACCACGGTCTCCCAGATCCTCGTCGGGAACGGGTCCACGACCACGAGCTCGTTGAACGGACGGGTGGTCACGCAGTACTTCGGCGACTACACCACCGTCACGCCCGCGGTGGCCGACCCCACCGACACCTACACCGACGTGTACGGGCAGACCTCCAAGGTCGTCGAGCACAACAGCACCTCGACTTTCACCACTTCGTACGGCTACACCGCCAAGGGCAACCTCGAGACAATCACCGACGCCCGAGGCAACACCACCACGTACACCTACGACTGGGCCGGCCAGCGCATCACGACCCTCGATCCGGACGCGCGCAAGAGCGACACCACCTACGACAACAACGGCCGCATCGACACCGTCACCAGCAACTACAACTACCCCGTCATCAACCGGTCGACGGTGCTCACCTACGGCTACGACAACCTGGGCCGCAGGACCTCGGTATCCAGCGGCAGCACCCAGCTCGCCTCCTGGAAATGGGATGGAATCGGTGTCACCGGCGGCAAGGGCCAGATCACAGAGACGACCAGCCAGGACAGCGAAGGCAGGATCTACACCACCAAGACAGGCGGCTTCGACGACCGCGGCCGGCCGCTGAGCACCACCGTCACCATCCCCGACGAGGTCACCGGGCTGGCAGGCGACTACACCACCAGCTACGGCTATGACGCGGCCGACCACCTCACCTCGGTCACCTATCCCGAGGCGGGCGGGCTCGCCGAGGAGACCGTCACCGCTGGCTACGACGACTACGGTCGGCCCCGCACTGTCATCTCTCCTCTGCAGACGTATGTCCGGGACACGGACTACGACGCCTACGGACGCCTGACCAGCCGCTCCTATGGCCCCACCCTCACCAGCAGCACCGCCGCCAATGCCCAGCGCACCTACGGCTACTACGACGACAACGGCACCCGCCGTCTGCAGAGCATCATCACGACCACGGCTTCTGGCCCCGCCGTCACTCCCACCAAGCTGGAGCGGCAACAGGACACCTACACCTACGACTTCGACGGCAAGCTCACCCAGCTCCGCGAGCAGGCCACCGGCCAGACCGCGCAGTCGCAGTGCTTCCTCTACGACCGGCAGGGCCGCCTGACCGGCGCCCACACTCGCTCCACCGGAGCCGGCTGTCTCCTGGGTGTCTCGGACTTCACCGGCCCCGACCCCTACGAGACGGACTACACCTACGACCGCATGGGCAACCTGCAGTCCGTCACCGACACGGACCAGGCTGGCACGGCCACCACCCGCGACTACCTCTACCCCGGCTACGACGACGCCGGCACCTGGACCACCGCCAACGCCGCACAGCCGCACGGCGTCCGCAAGATCAACACCATCACCGCAGGCACCACAACCGGTACCGAGACCCTCACCTACGACAATGCCGGCCAGATGGACACGCGGGTCGCCCCGGGCAAGTCCACGGACTACGACTGGACCAAGCTCGGCCAGCTCGCCACCGTCAAGACGACCACCAGCGGCGGCAGCGAACTGACCCGCTACGCCTACGACGCCGACGGCAACCTCCTGCTCCGCACCACCCCGCAGGAGAAGGTGGTCTCTTTGGGCGGCATGGAAGTGCGCATCGCCGACGACAAGGTGACCGCGACCCGCTACTACACCAGCGGCGGTGCAACGGTCGCGATGCGCACCACGGAAGGCACCGCCGCCGCCGGCGGCAAGGTCACCTACCTCATGGCCGACACCCAGGCCTCCACCCAACTCGCCGTCGACGCCACCACCGGCACCACCACCCGCCGCCGCTACACCCCCTTCGGCGACGAACGCGGTGGCACCCTGCCCACCGGCACCGACAACGGCTTCCTCGGCAAAACCGAAGACACCAGCACCGGACTCTCCCTCCTCGGCGCCCGCGCCTACGACCCGCTCCTCGGCCGCTTCCTCAGCGCTGACCCCCTCAGCACCCCCTACGACCCGCAAAACCTCTCCGCCTACAGCTACAGCGCCAACGACCCCATCAACTACTCAGACCCCACCGGTCTTCTGACCGAACCCATTGGTATCAGCGGCGGCGACGATCCCTATGACGACAGCCAGAACAGCGAGAGCTGGGAGGACTCGGTAACTTCGTCATCGGAGGACAGCCGTGGGCTGCTCACCCAATTCGCCCTTGCAAGCCCCAGCCAAAGTTCGAACATGGCGGGCGGCTACTGGTTGCCCGAAACCAACGCCTTCGGTGTACCAGAAGTACTCTGCTTTGGCCGCCGTGCCTGCAGCCGTGCCCGTAACCACCTCCTCGAGCATCCAGAGGACGTTGCGGGAGCAAAGGAAATTGCAGCCACCTACTGCCTGAATAATTCCGACGAATGCGCGAAAGACGCCCGGATTTGGGAACGGACAAATGAAATAGGCTACAGCGAATTCACGATGCTTTTCAGTTTCGGTTACGGCTCATTGCTAAAGGGGGCCTTGAAATTTGCAAGCTGCACCAAGTGCTTCTTGGCCGGAACTGAAATTCTCATGGCAGATGGCACCACCAAGGCTATTGAGGATGTCCGGCCAGGGGACAAGGTCCAAGCCACTGATCCGGAAACCGGAAAAACCGGTTCCCGAGAAGTCACCCGACTCATCATCACCGAAGGCGACAAGCTCTTCAACGAGTTGTCCATCGCAACGGGCGACGGCATAGAAAAACTGACGGCGACATACGAGCATCCGTTCTGGTCGCCGTCCGAGAACGACTGGATCGAGGCCGGCGACCTCACCGCCGGAATGACCCTGCTCACTGATAATGGCGAAACTGTCATCGTCACGGCCAACCGGGCCTACAGTGACCGCGCGAAGACGTACAACCTCACCGTTGACGACCTGCACACGTATTATGTGCTGGCGGGGAAGATTCCGGTGCTGGTTCACAACAGCAACTGCAATCTTGTCCAGCATGAGGCTGCGGGTGGCCACGCGATCGCACGGCACGTCGGCAAGACTGATGCTGAACTGGTAGCCCGGAATATTCGCCACTCCTCAACATTCACTGATTTGGCAGCAGCGGAGAGGGCTACGGGTGGAAATCTTGCCGCCAATCAAGGGCAAATCTCTCAATGGCTTTCGGGAAGTGAAAGGCGTCTGGTGATTAACGGGCCGATGAGTCGTACGGATGGAAGGGTGTACGTGCGTGCCACGCAGACGTTCGTACAGCCTTCGGGGGTGACCACCGTCCTGCAGCGGAATCCTTCGATGCCAAACGGGTACAACATCGTCACCTCATACCCGAGTCTGTGATGGACATGGAGAGAATTCAATATCTTGCACAGGCTTATTTCCATCAAGATTATGACCTGGAGGCGGAGAATCCTATTCACATCTTGACGGAGTTCCGAGACGGTGAACCTCCCGAGGTGGTCGAGGAACTGAGAAGTGCTATGGAAAGGGTGTTGAGTTCGGGTGGGTGCGAGGAGGAGCTAGCTGCGCTTTGGCTCGACAGGGCTGGAGCCTGCTACGACCCGCGCCAGGACGGGATGGAGATGTCGGTCTGGTTCCGTCAGATGATCAACGCGCTTCTGTAGCAAAAGCAAAGCGAGAGGCCCTTCTGAAGGTTCCGGAGGGGCCTCTCGGCTGTCTGACGGCAGTAATTGACGGCAACGTCAGACGGAGGGTTTCCAACATCATGTTGAGGCGTGGTGAAGGACGACGACGGCCGGACGGAAACGACGACCACGGCCAGAGGTATGTGTATCTGTCCGAGATCACCGACCGCTACGCGCGGTGCGACACCCGCCGCATTCTCGAGCGCATCCAATACGCCGGGCCCACCCCCGCCGGCCCGGCCGTCGGGGGCGACGACTACGACCCGCGCGCCGCGACCGAAGACGACAGCATGTCCTCGTGGGCTCGTGCGGCCGGACCGAGGCCCCGCTACCGGATGCCCGACCCGTATGTGGGGGAGGGCGAGCCGCCGAGATCCTTCGCGACGCTGGTGATCGTCTGGCGGGGGTCGTCGAGAAGTTCTCGTGCTCGCGCGAGTTGCTTGTCTGACAGGTTCCGTGGCTCCACCAACGCGACAGGGTTCCCCTCCGCGTCCCGCTGGATGTAGCTGTTCTGCTTCCCTGTCGTCACCTCGATGGCCACGGCCTGCGCCAAGCCCATGTCGATTGAGTGCCCTCCTTCTCTCAACTCTTCGGCGAAGGCCTCGTACGCGTCGAACGCGCTGTTGAGTTCGTCCAGTCCTACCTCCTGGTTGTCAGCCGTCACGCCGTAGGCGCCCTGGGCCCGGCGCAGCCGGATGGCAACATCGATTGCGTCGCTCAGGGTCTTGTCCACGACCCCTATCAACCCGCCATCGGTCAGTAGGTCACGCAACGCTCCGCTGTCCGAGCAACGTGCTCTCGACCACGCGACGACCTCGTACCGGTTCGCCCGGCCGACCCCCCAAGCAGCGAGAGCGCGAAGGCTTCGGACACGAGGCTCCATGACCGGTTGACACGAGACGGCGGAGCCCATCATGCGCGGGACAGGGCGGGACCGTGCGCTGTCCGTCGATCGCTGAGACCCGAGCTGCCGGGCCTATGCCGCGGCCGCCAGCCAGGAGACCCGGTCGGGCTTCGCGTCAGCGGCGTCCCACTCCCTGAGCACGGCACGAACCTCGACGACGATGACAGAGCGCACATCTTTGCCCTGTGCGACATGCCGTAGATAGGGCTCGGCTGCCTGGAGGAGCGCGGACCGCGGGTGCATCAGGGCCATCGCATTATGGGCGCCCTTGCCACGGAGATGGCTCCACGCGTCGAAGTCTTGCATGCGGGGCTTGCCGAGGGCAGGGATGTGGCCGTCCACGTATTCCCGCCCGCTCGGCTTCTCGCATGACCACGCCGTTTCCAGAGCGCATCTCGGGCAGGCGAGGATGCCGGTCATGGACGGGAACCGGCGCTGCCACTCGCGGTCCAGGGCGTAAATGTCCTGCGCGAGCGGAATGGGCCTGCTGCACTTGCAGCAGGAGATGCGGAACTTCGGGACAGCCACAACAGGCTCCAACCTGCGCTACCGAGGGAGGGGAGCGCCATGGTGCCCGGCTTCTTGCCGGTGCGAGCGGCCGCGGCGTGCGACATGCCCTACAGCAGACACCGGCGGCGGATTCGTGTACCCGGACTCGGGCTCCGCGCGTGATCGTGGCACGGCAACGGCGGAACGAAGCGGTGAGCTGCAGTTGCGGCTCAGGCCCGGTGCGGATGGTGTACACCGCCGTGCTGTTGGAGTGAACCGGGACGACGGTGCCGTTTCCCGGGCGCCGGGAGCTCAGTTGGGCGGGCGTGGCCAACAGGAAGTCGAAGTCCGCGGTTGTTCATGAGTGCAACGCGCACGGGGTGGTGCCGAAACCCATGGTGTTCCGGGACAAGCCGGCCGTGATCCAGGGCCGGATGTACCCGCCCACCGCACGGATGCGTGTGGAGGACGATGACACCGTCTTCGATCTGATCGCGTCGCTGTATGCCGTGGTCCATGAGGAGGTCACCGGGCCGTGCGCCGACATCCTGATGGTGATCTGCCATGCGTGGCTGGAGCAGTGCCCGGTCGGGTTCCCGTTCCTGGAGGACGTCCCGGCCAGTTTCTCCGCTCTGCGTGAGCGGGCCGCCGGTCTCTTCGCGAACGGCGTGTACGGGCGGGACGAGCACGGCGGATACGTCGCCGCGCACAGCCATCATGCCCATGGACGTCCCGGCCCTGTGCACCGGCACGATCACGCGCCCCGTCCCGCGACGGTGCCACCGGCATTCCGCGGTCCGGCCTACCAGCCGGCCGAGGAGCAGCCGGCCATCTGGTGAGCGGGCTGATGGCACGCCATGGAGAGTTCCCGCATCAGCTCCGTCACCCGATCTCCTCCGTGCGGCCGTGCGCAGCCCGGATCCGGGCTGCGACGGGTCCGGCCGGCACGTGAGCGGCCGGCGCACGTCGCGACCAGTTGCTGTTCTTGGAGACCGTATCTGGCCTGTCCTACGGCACCGCGCTGGGCGTCGCTCGTCCTTGCTCGATGTGCCCGTCTGTAGATCACTCGTTTCGCGAGGCGGACCAGGAGACGTCGGAGCAGGCCGTGCTCGTCGCGCGCCATCGTCTCGCCGGAGTCCGGCCGCAGTTCCCGGCGGTAGGGGGCTCAGCAGGTTGTCATCACCCCGGGGAAGCAGCAGCCAGCTGCAGACCAAAGAGGCTCAGGACTCTCGGGTGTCGGGCGTGCCGAGCATCGGTCCGACGGCCTTCTCGTCCATCCCGAGAGGATTGTGGGCGTATGGGTAGAGAGGCTGGCGGGATGCGTACTGTGGGTCGTTGTCGTGCGGTGTGACCATGAGGGGTGTGCGCAGTCCTCTGCCGAAGTGACGCAGCCAGTGGATTGCCTGCCACCGGTACTGGGTGCGACGTAGGACGACAGCCCGCTCGTCGTCGTACGGTTCGCCTTCCGGCCAGAACACCACGTACCAGCAGTTCCGGCCACGCAGCGAAGCCCACGCGCTCCACACCTTGCCGGACCAACCGATGCGCTGCTTGCCTGCGGTCACTTTCTCGTCCCTCCCGCCGATGACACAGACATCGGGCTTCCCGCCAGGGTCCCTGCTCAACCTGTCGCAGTACAACCGGCGCGGGCTGCGGCAACCGCCAAGCGCTGACCCCGGCACGAGGTCAGGCCGCCCGCGACCGTGTCGGCGCGGACAGCACCTTGGAGGAGACGGTGGAGCGCATCATGCGGGAGAGCAGCCTGAATCGAGTGCCGTCGATCGAGAGGTGCTGGCTGACGACAGCTGCCGACTGTCCTCCAGGACCGGCGCGGACCGCTCGATAGGGTGACCGTGCCGAGGGCCGCCTCGGCCTCCTGCACCCAAGCGGTACGGCGTGGGTGGTCTGGGACGAGCAGGGGGTTCGGGTGGCGGACGTTTCGCCCGCGCAGGCGCTGGCCCGTGCGACGGCCGTCGGTGGGCGGGTGGCCGACCTGGTACGACGGGAGCCCCGAGGAGAAGACCAGCCGTGCCGTTGGGAACTCGTCATGACCCTCAGCGGCAGCCCCGAGGACCGGGCGGCCGCCGCGTGGATCATCGCCGATGAAATCATGCGGGAGCGTACCGGCGGGCGTCCACGGCCGTACGGAAAGTGGCGCGAGGCCACCTTGAACGGGGTGAAGCTGACCGGGAAGGATCACGTCCTGGTGAAGGCCTTCGCGGAGCCCGTCTTCGAAGCGGCAGCCGCGAAGAAGAAGCACAACCACGGGCTAGCCGGGTACGTGGGCGAGTGGCTCTGGTACCTCCTGATCCGCGACCTGCCCGAGGATCCAACGCGCGCCGTGGAGATCCTCGGACCGCCGAAGGCCGCTGTCAACGACGGAGGCGGCGACGGACTCATCGTCTACCGGGAAGGGGGAACGGCCCGCGGCTTCTCCTTTCGTCTGTGGGAGATGAAGAAGTACACCGGGGAGGCGAACCGTCCGGATGGGGCGATCCACAAGGGTTGGACGCAGCTCAGCACCGAGGGGGCGACCTACCTGGGGATGCTCTCCTGGGGCGACAAGCTGCTCGCCGACGACACCCGGGAGTTCGTGGGCAGTCTGGCCGAGCAGTGGGTCGATGAGGAAGAGTCGGCTGGCGGCGGCGTTAGCGTCGCGCTGAACACCACGGCGATCCCGACGAAGGCCTTCCATCTCGCGCACGAGCACTTCACCACCCACAAGCACCCCGGCGCGCTGCAGGGCCTGGTGGTGGCGATCGACAACCTCGAGGGCTTCGCCCATGAGGTGAGGGAGTACGTGTGGACCGCACTCTAGATCCGGCTGTACTCGCGACCGCCCTCGGCGAGTACCGTTCCGGCGGGGTCCTGCCCTCGGCGCAGGAACTGCTGGCGGCCATCACCCAACTGGAGATCGCCGCCTTCGGCAGGGACCAGGAGATCCCGGACGACGTGTTGGCGACGGCGTGGCTCCTGCACGGATTGGCCGCGGTCGAGCCCGAGACACCCGGGTTCGACCCGATGCGGATCCGGCAGGCTCTCGCGGTCAGCGCGCACGTGATGGACCTGGCCCTGGCCGACGAGCGACACTCGCCCACCGAGCGGCTGAGGATCGCCTTCGCCGCCCAGGCCGGGTACCGCAGGTGCGAGCAAGAGCCCAACGCTACCGCCGTCTACCGCCAGGTCAAGAACCTGGTGAACTTCACCTCCTCGCTTCCGGCACACCTCGACACCCTGGCCCTGGAGGCCGGCGTCGTGTTCCTGGCATTCGACCGGCCCGACCTGAACCGGGCCCTGTCCGCCTGGCGCCGCCAGTTCGCTGAGCTGCGCACGCTGATGAACGACGAACCGCTGGCGGGCACCATGTACGGACCGGCCGAAGCCGTCGTCGAAGCGGTCCACCTCCTGCGCCTGTTCCTCTCGTTCGGCGATCTGGACCGTCTACACGATGCGCAGGACCTGCTGGGCAGCGTGCTGGACGGGCGCGCCGGCCGCGGTGACCCGACCGCCCGGTGGGTTGCGGCTCACCTTCTCGGTCTGAGCGGCGAGATGGCCGCCAGCAGTCTGTACACGCTGCTCCCGGAGGGGACGCCGGATGCGGTTGCCCGGACCTTCGCGGTGTCCCACCCGCCGGTGATGACCCTGTGGCGCCCGCAGCGCCAGTTGCTGAAACTGGAGCGGGGCAACCCGGTCGACCCCGGCACCGGCCGGAGCCTGATCAGCGTGCCCACCAGCGCAGGCAAGACGCTGATGGCTCAGCTGGTCATCTGCTCCCATCTGGCGCAGAAGCCCGGGCGCGTGGTCTACGTGTCGCCGATGCGCAGCCTCGGCCGGGAGATGCGAGCCGCGCTGCGCGGCCGACTGCGGCTGATGGAACGCAAACTGGTCGCCGAGCAGCCGGACTTCCCGCTCGCCGACGGCAGCGGGTCCCTCGTCGGGGACGTGGACGTTGTGACCCCGGAACGGCTCATGCACATGATCCGCAACAATCCAGGCGGCGCGCTGGATGACGTCAGCCTCATCGTCGTCGACGAGGCCCACCACCTCACGCAAGGACGGCGCGGCTTCGTGCTGGAGAGCCTGCTCGCTCTCCTGCGAACCCGCCCCGACGTCCGGCTGGTGCTGCTGTCCGCCGCCGTCGGTAACCGGGCTGCCCTGGCTTCGTGGCTGGACCCGACGCGGCCGGCGGAGGAGATCTATTTCACCGACGACTGGCGCGGCCCCCGGCGTCTGCACGGCCTCATGTACCCGCGGCTGCTCAAGGGCCGGGCCGAGCGCGCCCCGCGCAGACCGAGTAAGAACCACCCCTCCACCACCCGGGCCACTGTGCCGGTGGCCTCCCAGCTCGACGTCCGGCCGACCGCCACCAGTGGCACCTTCGGTCGGACCATCCCCGGCGTCGGCACCAGGGCGTACGCCTCCCCCAACGCCTGGCAGTGGAACAAGGACACCAGACTGACCGGTGGCATCGCGGACTACGAGGTGTTCGCCGCCGGCGCCGCTGGCCTGACCCGTGCGGGCAGCGTCCTGATGGTCGTCGCCAGCAAAGTCATTGCCAGGAACGCCGCATACGCCATGGCCGAGCGGTTGGATGTCCGCCCCCAGGCGGCGGCGCTCACTGAGTTCCTGGCCGAGACCCTCGGCGAGCAGCACCCCCTGGTCGACTGCACCCGCCACGGCGTCGCCTTCCACCACGGTGACCTTCCCGACGACGTCCTCCACGCCGTCGAACAAGGGCTTCGCGACGGGGACCTGCTGGCCATCGCCAGCACCACCACCCTCACCGACGGCGTCAACCTTCCGGTACGCACTGTCATCATCAGTCACACGGTCGAGGGTGATCACACGCGCGGGAACCAGCGCAGCCTCAGTCCTGCGGAGCTGTTGAACGCCATCGGCCGGGCGGGCCGGGCGGGGCGTGAGAGCGAGGGGTGGGTCATCCTCACCCGCCCCTACCCGCCCCGACCAGCGGAGTTCGAGACCCTCACCCCTGACACCGAGCAGCTCACCGTCACTTCCGAACTGCTCAGCCAGGAAGCTCTGCGGGCCCTTGCCCTTGCTGAGTGGCAGCTGCAGAACTCCCTCGACAACCTGTTCGGCGTGATGGGGACTGTCGCGGCCGACTTCGCCGCGTTCGTGTGGCTCGTCCTGCAGACCCATGCCGAGACCCTCCACGCCCCCGGCGACCGGCTGGACCCGGTGCGATCCCTACTCGCGATGGAACAGGCCGACGACGAGCAGGTCCCGGCCCGCTGGATGGCACTCGCGGAGAAGGTGGCCACGGTCTACGACGCCACCGACCCCGGCTCCGCACGTCGCTGGGCCAGCACCGGCACCAGCATCGGATCCGCGCGCTTCCTCGACAGCATCGCCCAGCGCCTCGCGGAGCAGCTGGTCGCCCAGGCGGTTCCCGCAGACAGCCTGGACGAGATCAGTGTCTTCTTGGGACCGCCCGAATGGCCGCTAGAACAGACCCTGAGCTTCCTATCCGAGCAAGCCGTTTTCGAGAGCCTTCTGGTGATGCCCGAGACCTTCGGGTGCTGGAAGTTCACCGGGACGCCCAACGGGCCCAACGGGGGCTTCGCCGCCGACGTGCCGATCAGCGGCGCGATCCGGGACTGGATCTCTGGCACCTCCATCCCGGAACTGGCCCGCACCTGGATGCCTGACAGCCTGCCGGCCGATCCCCGGCCGCTGGAGCAGGCCGTGCACAGCATCAGCAAGGCCTTCGAGCACGCGATCAGCTGGACAGCCGGCGCGCTGGTCAACCTCGTCAATACCCACCCTCTGTTGACCCCCACCACGCCCCGCCTCTTCGCACACACGGCCTGGCACATCCGGCACGGCGTCGATACCGAACAGGCGATCACCCTGCTCACCTCCGGCATCACCTCCCGCCGCCTGGCCCACCAGATCGGCCGCGCCGCGGCAGATGCCCGCATCAGTTCCGGCGAACTCCGCACCTGGCTCGCCGATCAGCAGATCGACGGCTGGATCACCGCGTACAAGGCCAACACGTACGAGGTCGAGGACCTACTCGACTACGTGAGCAAGCCGGCCAACCCGCTCAACGAACTGCTGCGCGGCCGCCCCGTGACCATCCCTCTTGCACGGATAGGCCCGGGCACCGGAGACGGGCCGGTCACCCTGACCCACCCAGGCAAGAAGCCGGCGACCATCAGAGTCAACCGCGACGGAAACCAGATCGCCGCCATCCCCGCCGCCCGGCATCACGCCGTCCTCACCATGATCGACAGCGGTCTCGACCTCACCCACCATCTTGAGGCCGGGCAGCTGGTCACCACCTCGGCCACGGCCAGCCTGTAGGGCACCGAGGGTTGGCCGACGCCGGGCGGGTTCGACCTCCCGGTGATCTACTGTTCTGGGTCGTCAGCAGAACGGTAGACAGCTCGACCGGTGTCCAGGCGCTGAAGGATGCCGACCGCGGCGAGGTCGCGCAGGATCTGCCGGGCGCGCTTCGCGTCGACGGCAGGGCCGATCTCGTGGAGCGCGGCGACGGCCGACCCAGCGACCCGCGCGTCCTGGAACTCGCTGGCGGCCGTTGACCCGAATTCCCGGCCCAGCGCTGAAGGTGTCCCTGCTGGATCACCGTACGCAGTTGGTGAAGGCGATGAAGCAGGAGAGCGCCCGCAGCGAGCTGGCCCGGGCCGTGGTGGCCGCGCAGCAGAAGATCACTCAGCTCAAGCGAGGCTGACCTGCGCTGGCCCCGTTAGTTCGGCATGCAGGAAAGCGGCGGGTTCGTACCGCTGATATTCGGTACGAACCCGCCGCTGTTTCGGCCCTGTGCGGTGGGCGAGGGTCTCGCCGGCCCGGACTACTTCAGGTAGCGCAGTACGGCGTTGAGGATGGCGGGGATGTCCTCGGGGTTGACGAGGCGCAGCGCCACGTAGGCGAGGACGAGGATGACGACCGCGCGGGCCAGCGTGTGCACGATGGCGGGCCGGTCAGTGTCGGGCGCCTTGGAGAGGGCGAGGTAGGCGACCACGCCCAGGACGATCAGGGCGAGCAGCATCAGGCCGTTCATGGGGTGTTCCTCTGCGAGACAACGGTGGGCAGCCAGGGCCCGGCGCCTGGGCTCTGGCTCCCTGCGGCGCGTGTGCGGCGCAGGTGCTCACTACGTCATCTGTCGATGCGCAGGTGGTGGTCGATATCGACAAGGGATCTTTTGGCGCGACAGTGCCGTGTTGTCGGCGGGTGTCGGGTGAGGGTGTCGGGCTTGTCGGCGGTTTCCTCAGATGTGTTGGGGTGTGTCGGCCGACAGTGTCGACGCAGGTAGAAGCTTGATCATCTTTTATCCTTGGTGATCACTGTTGGTCCCGACCCGCCCTGGTGTGGGGGTAGTTGGGGTTTTAGTGCATGCTGTGGCTCAGTGACTGTACGTAGATCGGATATGTGCACATGGCAACGAATGGGCCTGCCACGCCAGTCGATGAGGCCTGGCAACGACACAGCCTCCGTACCGCGTTGGTGACGCTGTACAAGGACGGCGGGGGACCGAGCGGCCGTCAGTTTGAGCGTGGAGTCAGTGGCGACGACCTGTTCATCGGCAAGGACACGGCACTGGGCATCGCCAAGGGCAAACGGGTCACCAGCGAGACACAACTGCTGGCCTTCGTCGACACCTGCTTCATGGCCGCCCGCCAGTCGTTCGGTGATGAGGAGAAGGCGCAGTGGAGGGCGCGATGGAAGGATTGGGAGGAGTTCCGAGAAGCGTTCCAACAGCGGGCTTCGCCATCCCCGGGGGATGATGATCAGGAAGGCGCCAGTGGTCAGGAGGCCCCGCGAAGGACCGTGCTCACGGTGGACCGGCAAGGCGTGAGCCTTCGGTTCCCCATGACCATCCGGCTCCCCATCCCCGGGAAAGCAGCCAGGCGCGCGCACATCCTATGGATAGCGGCATTCGTGCTGGCCGTTGTGACAGGTGTGATCACACTGCCCGGTCTGGGGGACGACGGGGACGGAAGCCAAGGAAAATCAGGCGCCACGCCCGGCCCGTCAGCGACGAGCACCGCACCAGAATCCAGCAGTCTTCGCGGCCCGGATCCCACAGGCAGCCGACCTCCGGCCACGGACGACGAACTGCTGCACCTGAGCCGGACCTCCGGTCCGCAGCGCACGATGGTCACCCTCGACGCCTCCGGGTTCACCGCGCATGAACAGGTCCGCTTTGAGATCTTCGAAGGCGGCTGTAACGTCCCCTTTCCCAAAGACGACCGTCCCGTCCTGCGCGACGTATCGGCCGACTCCGACGGCGCGGTCAAAGCAAGCCTCCGCCTGTATACCGATGTCGACTGCGCTGGCGGTTCGGTAGAGGTCAGGGCCACCGGACGTGATTCAAAGACCACGCGGTCAGCCGACTTCACCTTCAACTGACGCCTGACCGGATCCGTCGCCACGAGCCGGCCAGATGCTAGTTCGGCCTGTTCCTAGAGGCGCTGCCCGAGTTCCTTGGCAGCCTCTGCGCCACCCTCGTCATCACCATCGGCACCTGGACGGCTCGCAAAGCCCGAGACCGCGCCGTCCCCAGGAGCAGCGAGACGCCTCCCGACAAGTGACAAGCCAGAGACAGCGCCGTTCCTGCTGAGGTGAGCGTGGGCTACAAGGGGGTGTATGGCAGCGATGGGGGCAGCGGGCGATGAGGCGGCTGTGGCGGAGGGGATGTGGCGGGCCACGGATCTGACCCGGGCTTACCTCGACCAGGACCGGGTCCGTGTGGGGGCGTGTCTGGATGGGCTGGACAGTGTGCAGGTGGAGCATCTGCTGGTCTGGCAGGTGCTGGAGCACGACATGCTGTTCGATGATCTGGGGGAGCCGTCGATGTCCGTGCGTGTTCTGGATGAGGTTTCGGCTCTGGCACCGGTGGACTGCGAGTTCGTGATGACGACCGCGGTGCGCGAGGCAGTTGCCGCGGGCACCGGCCTGTCCAGCAGGCTTCAGGAGTTTGCGGTGGCGGCACAGGTCCATGCGCTGACGGTGTGCATGGTCGTAATGCTCTTGGAGGCCCACGGGCGTCACGGTGCGCTGGAGTTCGTCGCTGCGTCGGCTGAGGACTTTGTCCGGCGGGGCTTCCCGCGGCCCTATCCGGCTACGTGAGGCGGCTGAGGCGCCGCTGCGCCGGGCTCGGCCGATGAACCGCTGTGCGTTGCGGCGCCGCGTCCGGCGGCACGAGACCCTAGCCTTGCCATGACGAGCCGGCCGGGGTCTTGCGCTGCACTTCGTTGACCAGCCGGTTCAACGAGTGACCGACGGCTGACGTCACGCTGCATGCGCCGCGGAGGAGCGCGGTGCGAAGCCGGATCGACCAACACAGCGGGCCCGCGCCGACGGCGTGCGACGCGGACCCACCTGGACCCTATTTGATGCCGTGGACGGATGGTGGTGAAGGCGGTGCCGGTCAAGGTCCGCTGCTCCTAGGCTGGTTGGTGGTGTACGGCGGCACGGTTCGGGGGCACGGATGGCTGACGCGGGGGCGTCTGACGGCGGGTCGGGCGGGGTGTGGTTCATCAGTCATGCGGGTGCGGATCGGGCGTGGGCGGAGTGGATCGCCTGGCAGCTCCTGGACGCCGGCTACCAAGTGGAGCTGGACTGCTGGGACTGGGGCGCCGGCGACAACTTCGTGCTGAAGATGAACGCCGCCCTGGAACGCGGCCGGTTCCTGGCCCTGTTCTCCCCGGCCTACTTCGAACCCGAGCGGTTCACCACGCCGGAGTGGACCGCGATGGTGGCCATGCGGCAGAAGATCACCCCCGTCCGCGTGTCCAACGTCGATGCCCCACCGATCCTGCGCGCGTTGATCTCCCGGGACCTGTTCGGCATCGAGCAGCCCGAGGCGCGGCGGGTGTTGCTGGAAGCGGTCAACGGTCCGGCCCGGCCGGATGCCGAGCCGCCCTTCCCCGATGATGGCGGGGCGCTGCGGCAGTTGGGCGGCAGCGGTCCACGCCTGCCGGGCATGCTGCCAAGGGTGTGGAATGTACCGGCTCGCAACGCGTCCTTCACCGGCCGCGACACCCTCCTCGTCCAGCTGCGCCAGGCCCTGGCGGCGGACAGTCGGGTGGCGGTGAGGGCGTTGCATGGCCGGGGCGGGGTGGGCAAGACCCAGCTGGCGATCGAGTACGCGTACCGGTTCGCGGGCGAGTACGAACTCGCGTGGTGGATCGCCGCGGAGGACCCGTCCCTGATTCCCGACCAGCTCGCCGTCCTCGCAGCCCGGATCGGCGCCGCACCCGCCGGCACGCCAGCGGCCGAAGTCGTGGAGCTGCTGATGGAGGAGTTGCGGACCCGGTCGCGGTGGCTGCTGGTCTTCGACAATGCCGAAGACCCCGAAGCCCTCTCGCGCTTTCTGCCCGGCGGCACTGGACATGTGGTGATCACCTCCCGGAACCCCAACTGGCAGGCATGGGTCACCCCGTTGGGCGTGGATGTCTTCTCCCGCACCGAGTCCCGCACCCTGCTGGGCACGCACCACCACGCCCTGGACGAGGCGGATGCCGACGACCTCGCCCAGACCCTGGAGGATCTCCCCCTCGCACTCGCGCAGGCCGGCTCGCTTCTCAATGGCGGCCTGTCGGCCGCGGACCTGAAAAGCGAGTTGGCCGCGAACAGCGCGGCGGTGCTGGCGGAGGGCTGCCCGGCCAGGTATCCGGTGTCGCTGGCCGCGCAGATCCGTCTGACCACCTCCCGTCTGGCGGCCGAGCAGCCGGGCGCACTGATCTTGCTGTCGGCGCTGGCGCTGCTGGCCCCTGAGCCCTTTCCCGTCACGGCCTGCGCGGGCCGTCTGCCCGACCAGGCCTCCGCACCGCTGACGCAGGCTCTGCGGTCTCCTCTTGCGGCTGGCCCGTTGTTGCAGGCGATCGGCCGGCACAGTCTGGCCCGGGTGCAGGACGGCAGCGTGCAGCTGCACCGGCTGACCCAGACCGTGCTCGCCGACCAGCTCACCACCGACCAGCACCGGCAGGCCGCCCAGGACGCCGAAACACTCCTTTCCTCCGCCCATCCCGGGGACGTCACACAGCCCGCGACGTGGCCCGGCTGGCGGCAACTACTGCCTCATCTCTTCGCCATCGCCCCAGCCTCGATCGCCACCGAGGCGGGACGGGACGTGGTACGCCAGGCCTGTTGGTACCTGATGGACCGCGGCCAGGCCCACCCCGCCCGGGACCGCCTGGAAGAGCTGCACGACACCTGGTTGCGGCAGCTGGGCCCAGACCACCAAGAAACCCTGCGGACCGCCAATCACCTTGCCCGTGCTTACGACGACACCCAGAACCACGAGCGGGCGCGCGACCTGGAGACGGATACTCTCGAGCGGCGCCGCCTGATCCTGGGAGACGACCACCCCGACACCCTGGGCACGGCGTCCAACTTGGCCGTCTATCTGGCGGCGGTGGGTCGGGTGGAGGAGGCGGTGGTGTTGGGTGAGGAGACGTTCGCCCAACAGGGGCGGGTGTTGGGTGAGGAGCATCCCGACACCCTGCGCACGGCGTTGAACCTGGCCGTCCGTCTGCCGGATGTGGGTCGGGTGGAGGAGGCGCTGACGCTGGGTGAGGAGACACTGGCGCGGCGGCGCGAGGTGTTGGGTGAGGATCACCCCGACACTAGGCAGGCTGTTGAGGTGCTGGAGTGGATCAAAGGGCGGCAAGTCGAAGATCCGGAGCGTCCGGTCTCAGGGGGGTGACCTCGACACCCTTTCTGTGGCAGCCTGCTTCCCTTCCCTGGTGTCTACCAGCGCATTCCCAAGTCGGTGAGGGCGTTGCGTTGTTCGGGGCTGAGTTTGTCGGCGCGGCGGCGTGTGTTGGAGATGAACGAGCCCAGTCCGAGCAGCTCGCCGTCGACGTTCTCGCGGTGTTGGCGCGGTACGCGCAGATGCCCCTCGCGGGCGTGGAACTGGCGGGCGGCGCTCATGTTCCGCCTGAGCAGGCAGGGATGGTTACCACGGAGGGGTCGGTGTGCCGTCTGGGTCCAGACCATGAGGCCACAGTCTCGTGAGGAGGTCCTGCTCCCCAGACCGGCGGTACAGGACCCTGATGCTGCCGTGGTTGGCGGCTTGTCGGGCCAGGCTCTCAGCCTGTGCCCGGTCTCCGGCTTTCTCTCGCCCCATGGCCAGGTGATAGAGAGCGATGGAGTTACCGTGGTTGGCGGCTTGTCGGGCCAGGCTCTCAGCCTGTGCCCGGTCTCCGGTTCTCTCTCGCCCCATGGCCAGGTTGTACAGGGCGATACCGTCGCTGTAGTCGGCGGCATGCCGGTAGAGAACCTCGGCACCTGCTCGGTCTCCGGCTTTCTCTCGCCCCATGGCCAGGCTGTACAGGGCGATGGTGCTGCCATGCTCGGTGGCCTGTCGGGCCAGGTTTTCGGCACCCGCCTGGTCTCCGGCTTCCTCTCGCAGCATGGCCAGGCTGTACAGGGCTCTGGGGTTGCCGTGGTTGGCGGCCTGTCGGGCCAAGTACTCAGCCTGTGCCTGGTCTCCGGTTCTCTCTCGTAGCACGGCCAGGCTGTACAGGGCGATGGTGCTGCCATGGTCGGCGGCTTGTTGGGCCAGGTTCTCAGCGCCTGCTTGGTCTCCGGTCTCCGCTCGCAGCATGGCCAGACGCACCAGAGCGATGGTGCTGCCGTTGTCGGCGGCCTGCCGGTAGAGAACCTCGGCGCCCGCTCGGTCTCCGGCCTTCTCCCGTAGTGTGCCCAGACGGACCACTGCGCCGGTCTTTTCGTAGTCTGCGGCCTGCCGGGCCAGGCTTTCGGCCCCTGCCCGAGCCCCAACCTCTTCACCTACCGTGGCCAGATGGGCCAGAGCGCTGCTACTGCCGTGGTCGGCGCTGCGGTGTCGGAGGTGGTGGGCCCATTGCAGGCGGTGCCGTATCTCGGCGGCCTCAGCGAGGCTGTAGAGGTCGTCGGGGTGGGTGAGGTGAGTGTAGGCGGCGCTCCAGAAAGATGCAGGCGGGCAATGAGGCCGGCGGGTAGTGCGGCCGTGCTGTTCGAGGTAATCGGCGAGTCTGAACACCGGTCCTCTGGAGGGCGGGACAGATAGAACGGCATCGGCGGATGGAGCGGGCGGGCTCCATGAGGGCCGGGGAGCGGTGCGCCGCAGGGGGGCCTGTTTACCGTGGACCGGTTCGGCAAGTTGGGCATAAGCCTGTTCTGCCCAGTCGTCGGTGAGCTGGTCGTAGTCGTCCTGGCTGAGGTAGCCGAGGGCAGCGTCGGTCAGGAAAGCCTGAGGAAGGTGGAGACCGACGCCGAGCCTGCGGGCGTCCATTGCTGCTTCCAGCAGCGCTCTCACGGGCCCGGTGGAGCGCTGGTAGCGGTTGAGGAGTTCAGGAGCCCCAGCAAGGTCCTGAGTGATCCGGCCGGCGCCCCGCGCTCGACTGAGGGCATCCGCAAGCAGTTCGTCCCCCTTTTCGGCAAGGACCGTTGCCGTGGCCAGGGCTGCAGTGTCGAACGCGTCGGGGACACTCAGGGTGTGGCCGGCCAGCAGTTCCCGCACCCGGCTGTACGGATCATCGCCGCCCGCTTCGGGCAGGACGGTGTAGGCGTTTGCGTACTCGGGCCACAGTGTGCCCAGCACCAGGACCGGACCGCGCTCCTTGTCGGTCAGAAGCCGGTGCACGGCTGCAGCGATCTGCTCGCCGAACTTCTGGTTTCCGAAGTAGTGCTGTGCCTCGTTCAGCCACACAACCGTTCGTGGCCCGACCCGGTGCAAGTCCTCCAGCGCGGCCTCAGCCCGGGTCGGATCGAAGGGATGCCACAACCGCCACTCGTGCTTGGCCAGCTCCTGGACGGCCTGCCAGCACGCCCGGGTCTTGCCCGTCGACGAGGACCCCACCGGGACCACGATCCCGCTGAACCCCTGAGTTGCCGCCGCTATCGCGTCGGCCAGCACAGTGTCGTGCGCGCGTCTCACATACCCGGGAAGCGCCCGCACCCCACCGGCGTCCGATGCAGTTGGGCCGGGCCCGGCGGGATGCACTTCCAGTTCGTGTGCATCCCACTGGCCGATGGGGCGGCCGGGCCCCGACCCATAGGCAGTCACTGCGCCTGTCTCTCCAGCCGCGGTCCGCCGCAGGTCCAGCAATTCCCCCACTGGCAGCTTCAGCACACGGGCCAGCTTGGTCACCGTGTCCACTGATGGCACATCCCCCTGGGGCGAGAGGGTCTTGGACACCGTCCCACGCCCGAGCGCTGCCCTGGCGGCGAGCTGCGTCTGGTTCAGGTTGGCGTGGGCACGTGCTTCATCGAGTCGTCTGCGCAGTTCGGCGTGTGCCGCACGCCTGTCTCGGTCGTCGTGCATCCGATGGTCCCCCGGGGTGGTGTGTGAACCGCTCCGGGTCTGATGGAGGCTCGATTCCCTGAGAGGATCGAGCCATGGCACGTCCGTCCCCTTACCCGCCCGAGCTTCGTGAGCGCG